>JANXZG010000150.1 GCA_025355645.1 Gammaproteobacteria bacterium
GCATCATCAAGGCCTGTCAGCTGGATGAACGATGCGTGCACGGCAGCTTCGTCGCCCCGCACCTGATCGGGCTTAAAAGTTCTTCGCAGCTGACGCGTGAGGAGTTTGGTCCCATCCTCCACGTCGTGCGCTACCGCTCGACTGACATAGCGCAGGTGCTCGAAGCGATCCGCTCGACGGGTTATGGGCTCACGCTCGGCGTGCAGACGCGGCTCGAATCGTTCTGGCGCGATATCTTTGCCAATACCCATATCGGCAATACCTACATCAATCGCAATATGGTCGGCGCAGTCGTTGGAGTACAGCCATTCGGTGGCTCTGGACTGTCGGGTACCGGACCGAAGGCAGGGGGTCCGCATTACCTGCTGCGCTTCGCGAATGAGCGGTCGCTGAGCGTCAATACCACGGCCACCGGCGGCAATGCGGCGCTACTGAATCTTGTCAGCTGAAGGGCTCTTAGGGACCGCCGCAGTCACAGTCGATTCACAAGGGAGGGGACGATCATGCATGGATTGGTTACAACAAGAAGATCGATCATCACCGGCGCCGCACTCGCCATGGCAAGTGTGGCGATGCGCGCGTCAGCGGCTGCACCGAACCATGACGGGGAAGTTTCCCACGACGCGGAAGCCATCCATCAAGAGCGGGTGTTCAAGGCGAGTCGTGCGCGTATATTCCAAGCGCTGACCGTTACCGCGCAGTTCGACAAGATCATCCAGCTGTCGGGCGTCATGTCGACGCCGCCGATGGCAAAAATGCAAAGGCCGACGCAGATCGATCCGCGGGTTGGGGGAGGATTCGCCATTTTCGGCGGATTGATAACCGGCCGGCAGGTCGCGCTGGATTCGGACAAGCTGATCGTCCAGGCTTGGCGGGCAGGCGATTGGGGCAGGGGCATCTATTCGATAGCCCGCTTCGAACTCAAGGATGAGGGTACGAACACGAAACTCGTGTTCGACCACACAGGATTTCCCAAGGCTGCGGGCAAGGAACTGGCGTCCGGCTGGCAAGAGCATTACTGGGACCCGCTGGCGAAATTTCTGGGGTAACTGCTGACAGGCTCTCTCATATGCAATGCCGGTCGTGAGCCCTATCGGCTACGCAGGTCACCGGGCCGCTCCGGATCTATGCAATAGCGGCGCGATAGAGGCTCGCGCCGGTAAAATCTATAAACTCCAATCCTAAGTACTCGGCGCTGCAAGTGATAGACGCAAATCCAGACGTGGCAGCGCAAAACAGGGTGCCCGGCACCGCTGCGACCGGTCGAACTTCTGAACCGGCCCCGGATCCGATGCAGTCAAAGCCGCCGCGGCGGATATGTTGTAGGTCGTGGTCATGTCCATTGACGTACGCTGTGACCCCGTGCTTGAGCAGGATTGGTTCAATCAATTCAACTACCTCCGCGGTTTCACCGTGTCCGCTACCGCCGGATCGCAGCGTGTGATGGCCGACCACCAGCTTTCACCGGGCCGTTGATTTCCCCAATTCTTTATCGAACCACCCAAGCTGCGCGTGGATGTCTTGACTGCGCACGTTCGCGGCAATCGCATCCTCAACCTCGTCGCGGTACTTGTGCACAAGCGGTGATGTATCGATAAAGAAAAGATCCAGATACGGCGCATTCAGCGTCGTACCCTCAACCGTGAAATACCGGGCCGGCATTCGCCAGCGTGAACTTAGCGCGCTGTAGTCGATTTGCGCCTGCGGCGACCCGCGGTAGTCGTGATTGCCGAGCGCGACGTACCAGGGGACCTGCAGCGACGGTGCGTCATATACCGATTCGTAGGACGATCGCCACTGAGGATCCGTGCTAGAGATGACACCTTGCTCATAGAAATTGTCGCCGACAGATACGACGCAGCTACTAGCTCGCGCGGCAGCGACCTTAGCCATTTTCGCAGCAACTTCACGCTGGTGATTGGCACCGTCTCGGCCCCAGTCCCCGACCACCAGGAAATTGACCGATGTTGCGGCCCCGGCGGTCGGCCGCCAAGGTAAGGTTGCTCCCACAACTGCGCCGGCAATCCCCGCCAGCGTCGAGCGCCGATTCCATAGAAAACGACTCATTGCCTAAGGACTACCTGGCGCCCCAACCAGAATCTGCAGTCCATCCGACGACATCGCCGGTATGTAGATCCGATGTGTCGCGGAATCCAGCGCCATCGTCTTGGCTTCCGCGGTCGCGAGCGAGCCGCTGATTGTATAACGATCGCCCGACTGAAACTCCACGACGCTGACATCCGCGCTGTCGCCGTTTGAACTAAAAGCAAGATTCAGACTGGGATCGAGGCCGCGGCATCCACGTGCTTACCAATTGGCAATTCGGCGATGCGCCGACCGGACTCGCTGTCGCTGATGATCATTTTCTCGTTATGGCACACCGAAAAAAGGCGGTGCCGAGCATGATCGAGCGCAAGGCCGGTCGGTTCAATGCAAGGCGCCAGCGACCAGCTGGACTGCACGGCGCCCTTGCCCACATCTATCTTGGCGACCAGGGATTTGTCTTCAATATTAACGAACACGTGACCATCGCCATCGCTGACCGCAAATTCCGGGCTGCCCGGCAGGGCAATCGTTGCGACCGCGTCGGCGCGGGCCGCATTGATGACCGTCGCAGTGTTGCTGTGTCCATTAAAAGCGTAGACCTGATGGCTCGGCGCATCATAGATGATCGCGTCCGGATCATTTCCGGAAGTCTTTATTTCACTGATCACAGTAAGCGTTTCGAGATCAAATACGGTGACTGAATTGCCTTTGCCGTTGCTGATGAATCCGCGATGCAAATCCTGTGCTAGCGCAATGCCATGCGCACCGGGCGTGTTGGGAATTTCTCCGATCAATTTGCCGGACTCGAGATCCAGCACCTGCACGCGGGTCGAGCGGGACAGGAATAAATGATGATGCGGCGCATCGACGATCAAATAGTCCCATTTATCGCTACCGTTAATAGGCCACCGCGCGACTAAAGAATAATTGCTAACGCCACCCGCCTCCGCCAAACCAGGAACTGCAAGCGGGATCATCAGCAGGAGTGGGACAAGCGCGGATTTGTTATGGGTTGCCATGATTAAACGTTAGAACCATTTGATGAACACTGTGTTACATCCAGCTTAATTAACATTACCGCAACATGCGAGGTTTAGCTTGCCGGGACCTATTCCGTCCACGGGAGTGAAACAAGATGCCTGCTATTCGCGGGATTGGACCGATGGCAATTTTCGTTGCGGGGCTTGTCTCAGGAGGCGAGACTCTGGCTGTAGATCTGACGGGGCGGCTCAGCGACAGTCACGGGCCCGTTCGACATGCCAGGATTGAAATTCTTGAGTTGCACCGCAGCGTGCTGACCGGCAATAACGGCTCATATAACTTTGCGGATCTCAGCGAGGGACATTACACGCTGCGCATTTCCATCGCCGGCGAAACAACGAAAACCGTCGATAAGACTATTGCTATTGAAGAGGGCCGGGACGTCGGCGCCGATATCACATTGACAGCCGGTAGCGAGGCTGCCAGCGGCGGCTCCCTCGATGCGATCCTGGTCACCGCGGCACGCTTGCCGCTTAACTTCGCACGCACCACTGAGTACGAGGCGCCGAATATTGTCTCGGTAATCATTGCGGAAGAGATCCGGGAGTTGCCGGATGTCAGCGCCGCTGAAGCCTTGCGGCGCCTGCCTGGAGTGTCCGCCGAAAATGATACAGGCGAGGCACGATTCATCAATATCCGCGGCCTCGACAGCGACCTGAATGGCACCACCTTCGCGGGCGTGCGCCTTCTACCGACAAATCCTTCCTCGCCGTTGGGCGGCGGCCGGGCCGTAGCATTCGATACGATACCGGCGGGGCCAATCGGTTCGGCGACGGTGACCAAAACCAATTCGCCCGATCAGGACGCCGAAGCGCTGGGCGGTACGATCGAGCTGTCGCCGCGCCGCCTGGGACCAAACGACAAACCATTCGTCCTGGCGAGGCTTGGCACCGGCTATGAGGATCTGCGCGGCACAAAAATTGGAGATTTCGAATTGTCTGCCGGGCGTCGATTCGGCCTGTTCGGATCGGAATCCCAGGTCTCTGCAGTTGGATCCATCGCCTACTACGAGGATCGCCGCGGCATCGACGATCTTGAAGCGAGTTATGCCGACAATCAGCAAGGATCGCCGCCGACACCGGACAAGGCGTTCTCAGCCTTACAACAACGCTGGTACCAGAATGGTCGCAAACGGCTGGGGTTCGGCGGGGAACTGGCCTATGAGCCGTCGCGGGAGCATCGCTTCTACGTCGACTTGTACCAGACCGGCTACACCGAAAATCAATATAAAGATTATCTGATACTGAATTTCCCAAACGGGGGCATGGGAGCGGTGCCGGTGCCCGGCAACCCGAACGCCCTTGCTGACCAGATAGACTTCTATGAACGCGACCTGACCGATCACACCGAAACGTTGCGAGCACGCTTGGCCTCAGTCGGCGGTCGTGATGAGTTCGGCAAGACGGTGCTGGACTATCGAATCAGCTTCACTGACGGCGGTTACCACGTGTCCAAGGATCTTGGACCCTCGTTCCAGAGCGCGGCTGGACTGGGAGTACCAATCACGTACAACAACATGACGAACCCTAACTTTCCGTCCTACCTGATCAGTGGCGGGCCAAACCGCTTCGATCCCTCAATTTACTCGCTGAACTCCAGCTTTTCCTCGAGCACGGAGCACGACCTGGACAAGGAATGGTCCGGCGTCATCAACTTGACGCGGTTCCTGGAACACTGGGGATCAGACGAGCAGGTCAAGGCGGGGGTGAGCGTGCGCCTGCGCGACAAGACGCTGCAACCGACGCAGATCGCCTTTGCGAGCGTACCGAACGTGACGCTATCGGAATTCGTTAATGGGGATTTCGTGAATTATTACAAAAATAACTATGCGATCGGACCGCAAATCAATCCTAACGCATTTGAGAGCTTTTACGCTCGAAACCTGAATCAACCGAACGGATTTGTCGAGGATATCGGCAACACGACAACTGCGAACGAGCAGGCGTTCCAGCACAACAAGGAAAACGTCTACGCGCTCTACGGCCAGTACAAGGTAACGTTTGGCGATGTCGGCTGGCTCGCCGGCGCACGTCTTGAAACGACCCATGCCAGTTATGCCGCAAATGCGTTCAATGCCGATACCAATACCCTGATCGGGCTGAACTCCCAAGACAAGTCCTACACGAATCTGTTCCCGACCGTCCAGGCACGCTGGGAGATCGCGCCGCGGACGCTGATGCGCGCTAGTATCTCATCGGCGATCGCCCGACCCGGATTTCAGCAGATATCCGCTGCGATCTCGGTCACCCCTTCGAACAACAGCATATCCCAGGGCAATCCGGCGCTGCGCCCGACCACCGCCTACAATTTTGACTGGAGCCTCGAGCATGTCTCTCCGAATGGCAGCGTGGTAAGCCTCGGGCTGTTTGACAAGGAGTTGCGCAACTACATCGTGCAAACGGCAACAGTAGTTCCTGTCGCGTCATTGCCGCAGAACGCGATTTACTCCGGCTTTCATGGCGCGACTGTCACCATCGACAACTATCTCAACATTTCGCAGGCGCGAGCCGCAGGTATGGAATGGGCTTGGGAACAGAAACTCACCATGTTGCCGGGGGTACTGCGCGGACTTGGTATAGGCGCAAACTGGACGTGGGTGAGTTCGCGCGGCGACATCGGCCGCGGCTATACCAGCCAATTGCCAAGCACGGCGAAGAACACCGCAAATGCCGCTATCTTCTACGATATGGGTCCAAAAAATCAAGTTGGCTGGCTACTACACGTCACGAGTGCTTTTCTCGCCGAGTCTGGGAACGCCGTCGGGCGCCCAGGACGCCTACCAGGATCCACGCAAGTTGCTGGATTTGGGGGCGAATTATCAGGTCGCGGACCACGCGAATATCTATTTAAACGTAAAAAACCTGACAAACGATCCGATGCGATTTTCGGAAGGCTCCGAGAATCGGCCAATTCAGCGGGAATTCTACGGCACCACCTATCAGGCGGGCGTAACGCTGAAGTTCTGAAGTTCTACATCTGACAGACATCAGCGGCGTCTCGCCGAGATCCACGTGCGGACGGACGCTGTGAAGAAGACCGAGCCGGCCGCCGTCGGTTCAGAGTAGCCTGGAAAAAAGCCAGCGGCCCAAGGGAGCGCCCGAAAATCTGCACCGAGATGGCAATAGCGGACTCGTTGCGCTCATTGGTGCCTTGCGCTTCAGTAATTCATATCTGCCATCGAGGCTTTGCGCGCGGCAATATATGACTGCAGGGCGTCGTCTTTCGCCTCGTTAACGGCAGGTGGCTGATATGCCTCCAGCAGTGCCTTCCACTTGCGATTGGCGCGCCACACGATGTCGTGCGCGCCCTCCTGTGTCCACTGCTCAAAGGAGTTGTTATCGGACAGCTCGAAGTCGAAGAACGCAGTCTCGAAATTGCGCATCGTATGCGCTGAGCCGAGAAAATGACTGCCGGGACCTACCTCTGCAAATGCATCCATCGCAAATCCGTTGTCATCGAGCGTCAAACCACGGCCAACCACGTGGAAGGCGCCACATTGCTCGGCATCGATGACGAATTTCTCGTAGCTCATGACCAGACCTGCCTCGAGCCACCCGGCTGAGTGCAGCACAAAATTCGCGCCTGCAAGGAAGGCCGGCCACAGGGAGCTTGCGCTCTCATAGGCGGCCTGCGCGTCCACGGCCTTCGAGGCACAGAGATTGCCGCCACAGCGCAAAGGCACTCCAAGGCGCCGCGCGAGTTGCCCGATTGCAAAATAAGCGAGGGAGGGTTCCGGCGTGCCGAACGTCGGGGCGCCGCTCTTCAAGGAGATCGATGACAGGAAATTGCCCAGGATGACAGGAGATCCTGGACGCTCGAGCTGGCCCAACGCCACGCAGAATATGGCCTCGGCAAAGCACTGCGCCAGCCCACCAGCGGTTGTAACCGGACCCATCGCGCCGCCGAGGATGAACGGTACGCAGACCGGTGCCTGATTGGCCGCGGCATAAGTACGTATCACGCGGCTCGCCTCGCCATCAAGGACCAGCGGCGAGTTGACGTTGACGTTGCCCAGGATCACACAATTGTTGTCCACAAATTCTGCGCCGAACAGGATCCGGCACATCTCGATCGAATCCGCCGCACGTGACGCGGTAGTCACCGAGCCCATGAAGGGCTTGTCGGAGAGCGTCATGTGCGCGTAAAGCATGTCGAGATGACGTTTATTGACCGGTATGTCCGTCGGTTCGCATACCGTGCCGCCCGAGTGATGCAGCCACGGAATCATGTAGGCAAGCTTGACGAAATTATGGAAATCCAGGAGCGTCCCATAGCGCCTGCCACGATCGGCACACGCGACAAACGGCGGGCCATAGGCGGGCGCAAATACCGTTGCGCGGCCTCCGATCGCCACGGAGCGCGCAGGGTTGCGGGAGTGCTGTACGAACTCCCGACGCGCAGAGCGCCTGACGATCTGCCGCGCAAGTCCCATCGGGACGCGAACGCGCGATTTGCCGTCGATCTCGGCGCCGGCTTCCTTCCACAGCCGCAGGGCATCCAAATCCCCACGGATTTCCATGCCGATTTCCTGAAGGATCCGATCCGCGTGGGTCTCGATGTTGACGAGCTGTTCTTCGTCGAGCATCTCGTAGGGCGGAATGACGCGCATAATGTACGTCGCAGCCGAGGGATGGACGGCACGAACGCGCTGTCGATTGGAACCGGGCCTGCGATGGTTGATGGACATGCCTGGCGACAGCTTAAGGGAATATGAAGGCGTAGTCCCGTTGGAAGACGGCGGGCTACAATGACAGGGCGATGAATCCGTCCGAATATATCGACACCGCCCGATTTACCATTGAATCTGCGGGACGCCGCTATAGCGTCCTGGTGGATCAACTCCGCGCCGACCTGCAGGCTGACGGCTGTGCTGTCCTCAAGGGTTTCGTGGGGCCAGAGCGTATTGCCGATCTCGTCGCTGAATGTGATCGGGTGGCAAAGCATGGGCACCGCAATTTCAACCGGACGAATGCCTATTTCACGCAGGATCATCCGGACCTGCCAGCATCGCATCCGCTGCGCCGTTTCTACGATCGCTCTAATGCCTTCGTGCCTGCCGATAAACTGGGCGCCGACAGCATCATTCGCGCAATTTATGAGTGGCCGCCCTTTGCGCTGTTCATCCAGGCTGCGCTCGGCGAGAGCCGGTTTTACCGCTATGCTGATCCGCTAGCGGACGTCATCGTCAATCTCGCGGAAGCCGGCGGTGGCTTTCCGTGGCATTTTGATACCAACAACTTTACGGTAACCCTCGCCATTCAGAACGCGGATTCGGGCGGTGATTTCCAATACAGCCCGCGACTGCGCACGCCGACCGATGAGAACTACACGGGAGTCGAGGCGGTGCTCGACGGCGATCCGACGCTGATCCGTACTTTGGTCCTCGAACCGGGTGATCTGCAGATTTTTAAGGGCCGCTATTCGCTGCACCGGGTCATGCCGCTATGGGGTCCCCGCATCCGCTACGTCGCGATTTTCAGCTTCGTTACAGAACCGGGCATGGTGGGCAGTCCTGAACGTACACGGTAGCTGTACGGCCGCGTGCTGCCGGTGCACCTGGAGCGCGCTGGCCAGCGGGCCGACGCCCTGATCGATTAGTCACTTCGATAGTGCGATGACTCGTTCGGCCTGCTTCAGGTGCGGCGCATCGAGCATGATCCCATCCAAGCTGACGACACCGGCCCCCGGATAGGCGCGAAAGGCCGCGACAATGCGCTCGGCCTTTGCAATCGCGTCAGGCGTTGGGCTGAACGCCGAATTGATGACTGGCACTTGGTCTGGGTGTATCGCGAGCATACCGTTGAAACCGTCGTGCGCTGCACGCGCAAGATATGCCGTCAACCCAGCCTGGTCGCGAAAAGCTTTGTATACCGTTTCTATCGCAGGTATCTGCGCACTGTGAGCGGCGAATAGCACCAGCCCGCGCAGCATTTCGAAAGGCGGCGTGAATGCGCCGTCCGCGCCCCGTGCGGAACGGGCGCCAATGGCAGCGGAAAGATCCTCGACTCCCCAGGTCAGCCCGAGCAGTCGGTTCGCAACGCTCGCATATTCCGATAACTGGAATATCGCGGAGGGAGTCTCCGTCGCGATCGGCAGGATACGAAGTCCCTCTGGGAGCAGCTTTGTGAGTTCTAGGATCGCGCTGGCACCCTGTGCTTTGGGCAGAACGATGCCATCGGGTTGGGCCGCGAGAATCATGCCAAGATCGTCGTTCGCAAGCCCTGAGCTCAGCGAATTGATGCGTACGAATAGCTGGGTGGGCCGCTGTGGTGCACGCAAGAAAGCAGCGCTGTGCTCGCGCGCCGAGCGTTTGTTCTGCGCCGACACCGAATCCTCCAGATCGAGGATCAACGCGTCGGCGTGGCACTGCAGCGCCTTTTGCATCTGGTCAGGCCGATCCCCGGGCACAAACAGCAGCGACCGCAATTTCATCCTGCACGCCTCATGGTGGATGGCGCTGGATGAGTGCGGTTCGCAGCGCTTCGCATACCAACTCATCTCGCTGGTTCAGCATATGATGTGTGAACGTGACGATGCCAGCCTGCGGCCGGGAAGCGCTCGGGCGCAATTCGGTTACCGTTGTCTCCGCCCGCAACGTGTCTCCGATGAAGACCGGCTTTGGCATGCGGATCTTATCGTAGCCGAGATTCGCGACTAGCACGCCCAGCGTCGTATCGGCGACCGATATCCCGATCATCAGGCCAAAGGTCAGGATGCCATTGACCAGGATCTGCCCAAACTCGCTCGCGGCCGCAGCCGTGGCGTCCAGGTGCAGCGGCTGACTATTATGGGTCAGTGTCGTGATCAGAAGATTATCTGTTTCAGTGATGGTGCGATGCAGGTCGTGCCTGATGTGATCCCCGACCTTCCATTCCTCGAAGAACCGTCCGCTCATCGGATCTCCTTGCTCACCCGCACCAGCAGCGACCCTTCCATCACTTGATCGCCCTCGCTCACGGGCAGCTCCGACACGATGCCGTCGAATGGCGCTGCGATTGCATGTTCCATCTTCATGGCCTCAAGCACCACCAGCCGTTGTCCGCGCTTGACGGCCGAACCCGCTTCGCTCGCGACGCTGACGATACGACCCGGCATGGGCGAGAGCATCGCGCCGTCCGCGTGCTCGCGTGCACTGGCGTCACGTGCCACAACCGGTGCGCGGCAGCGCCATGCCGTGCCGCCGGCAAACAAAACCAGATCGCCATCAATGATAAAGGCGCGCGCCGCCGGCACAGACTCCTGCGGCCTCGCGTGAAACAGCTTGCCATTGATCTCCACCGGCATTTGCCTGAAATCCGGTACGCTTCCACGCCAGCCAACGAGCGCGCTCCAGGGATCATCCGGGACGATCTTCAGAAGCGCGCATGCCGCTGCAGCAATCAGCGCGCTGTCCGGTTCGGGCGCTGCCAGCAGCTTGGCGGCGTGACGTTCGATAAAGCCGGTATCGACTTTGCCCGCGACAAACTCAGGATCACTCGCTATTTGCATGAGCAGGGCGGCATTGCTGTGCACGGGCCATATCTCTACCTCGGCGCAGGCGCGCTCGAGCTGGGCGGCTGCTGCGGTCCGATCCGCGGCGTGTACAATCAGTTTGGCGAGCATGGCATCGTAATACCCGCTGACTTCGTCGCCCTCGGCAAAACCGCTGTCGATGCGGATCCCGCGAGGCAGGTGTAGATGTCGCAACATTCCGGTGGAAGGCAGGAATCCGGTTGCGGGGTTCTCCGCATACAGGCGCGCCTCCATTGCGCAGCCATTGATTTGCAGATCGTCCTGGCGCAGCGGCAACGCTTCCCCCGCTGCGACGCGCAACTGCCACTCAACGAGGTCCTGTCCGGTGATCTGCTCGGTGACAGGGTGCTCGACCTGCAGGCGCGTATTCATCTCCATGAACCAGATGCGGTCTGCACGCAGGCCCTGGGCGGCATCGGCAATGAATTCCACGGTGCCGGCGCCCACATAATGGATGGCTTTTGCGGCGGCCACTGCCGTTGCGCACAGCGCCTTTCGCGTCGCATCATCCATGCCCGGTGCCGGCGCCTCTTCAATGATCTTCTGGTGCCGCCGCTGTAAGGAGCAGTCGCGCTCGAACAAGTGTACGACCTCGCCGAAGCGATCGCCGAACACCTGCACCTCGATGTGGCGAGGGGCGTCGATGCACCTCTCGAGAAGAACCGCGTCGTTGCCAAACGCTGCCGCGGCCTCCCGCCGGCATGCCGCGAGCTCGTCTGGAAAATCTTCCGCCGCCGCCACGCGGCGCATGCCCCTGCCGCCACCACCGGCAACCGCCTTGATCATGACGGGATAGCCGATTTTCTTCGCTTCCGCGGCTAGGCGCTCCGTACCCTGGTTCTCGCCCAGATACCCCGGCGTCACTGGGACGCCACTTGCCATCATCAACTTCTTGGCGGCGTCCTTGCGGCCCATGGCACGAATGGCGGTCGGCGGTGCGCCGACCCAGATGAGCCCTGCACCTTGAACCGCGTCGGCGAATTCGGCGTTTTCTGATAGGAAGCCGTAGCCCGGGTGAACGGCGGCAACACGCGCATGCTTCGCGGCGGCGAGGATTTTCCCTATATCCAGGTAACTCTCGCGCGGCGTCGCGCCGCCAAGCGGGTACGCCTCATCGGCCTCGCGAACGAACAGCGCATGGCGGTCGATGTCGGAGTGCACGGCGATTGTGCGCATGCCGAGACGGCGCGCGGTACGGATGATGCGCCGGGCAATCTCGCCCCTGTTGGCAATCAGCACGGACTCAAGCATGCGCCTACATCCGGAACATTGGGGAGAAGGGACGGGGCGGAATGGGTGCGTTCAGCGTCACGCTGAAGGCAAGGCCCAGTACATCGCGCGTCTGCGCAGGCTCGATGATGCCATCGTCCCATAGCCGGGCGGTAGCGAAAAAAGGGTCCGCTTCGGCCTCATAGCGATCGCGAACCGGGGATTTGAACGATGCCTCCTCGGCCGCGCTCCAGGTCTCGCCGCGAGCCTGCATCGCGTCGCGTCTGATGGTCGCGAGCACCGCAGCGGCCTGATCACCGCCCATGACGCCGATGCGGCTGTTGGGCCAGCTGAATAAAAATCGCGGCGAGTAGGCGCGTCCGGCCATGCCATAGTTGCCAGCGCCGTAGCTGCCGCCGACCAGGACCGTGATCTTCGGCACCTGGGCGGTCGCCACCGCGGTCACGAGCTTGGCGCCGTCCTTGGCAATCCCACCTGCTTCATACTTGCCACCGACCATGAAGCCGGAAATATTCTGCAGGAACAGCAAGGGGATACCGCGCTGGCAGGCAAGCTCGATGAAGTGCGTTCCCTTGAGCGCGCTTTCGGAAAACAGTACGCCGTTGTTGGCAAGAATCGCGACCGGCATTCCCCAGATATGCGCAAAACCGCATACCAGCGACGTGCCATAGGCGGCCTTGAACTCGCCGAAGTCGGAGTCATCGACGATACGGCCGATCACTTCGTGCACGTCGTAGGGCTCGCGCACGTCAGTTGGTACGATGTTGGCAAGTTCACGCGGATCTAGGCGCGGCGGACGCGCCGGCTTGCGTTCCAATGCGTGCCGAGGCGTGCGATTCAGGCGCCCGACAATGTCTCGCACGATCAGCAGCGCGTGCTCGTCACTGTCCGCGACGTGATCGACCAGTCCAGAGCGCCGCGAGTGAGTGTCGGCGCCGCCAAGTTCTTCGGCGCTGATGACCTCCCCGGTCGCGGCTTTAACCAGCGGCGGACCGGCGAGGAATATCGTGCCCTGGCCACGCACTATCACGCTCTCATCGGCCATTGCGGGCACGTAGGCGCCGCCCGCGGTGCAACTGCCCATCACGCAGGCGATCTGCGCGATGCCTTTCGCGGACATCTGCGCCTGGTTGTAAAAAATGCGCCCGAAGTGGTCCCGATCCGGGAAGACTTCCGCCTGATGCGGCAGGTTAGCCCCGCCTGAATCGACGAGGTATACACAGGGCAGGTGGTTTTCCTGCGCAATTTCCTGCGCGCGCAGGTGTTTCTTGACGGTTAGTGGAAAGTACACGCCGCCTTTCACGGTCGAGTCATTGGCGATGACCATGACCTCGCGTGTCCCGATCCGCCCAACGCCCGTGATGATCCCGGCGCCAGGCGCCTGATCTTCATACATGCCGGTCGCCGCGAGCGGCGCGATTTCAAGGAATGGCGAACCGGCATCCAGCAGTCGATTGACGCGGTCCCGTGGCAGCAGCTTGCCGCGCGCAAGATGTCGTTCACGCGTCGCCGACGGACCACCCTGGGCGGCGGCCGCGATGCGCTCGCGCAGGTTCTCGACCAGCGCCGCATTGACGGTCGCATTACTCATTTGCCCACCAGTTCGCGGCCAATCAGGAAACGCCGGATCTCATTGGTACCAGCGCCGATGTCGTAAAGCTTGGCATCGCGCAGGCAACGCTCAACCGGCCAGTCCTTCGTGTAGCCGGCGCCGCCGAGTGCCTGGATTGCCTCCAGGCAGCTTTTGACGGCGTTTTCGGATGCGAAAAGGATGGCGCCCGCGGCATCCAGGCGATTGACCTTACCTGCATCGCAGGCCCGCGCCACGGTGTAGACGTAGCTGCGCGAAGAGTTCAGGGCGACGTGCATGTCCGCTATCTTGCCCTGCATCAGCTGGAAGGATCCGATGGCCTTGCCAAACTGCTTGCGTTCGAGGACAAAGGGCAGCACGACATCGAGACAAGCCTGCATCAGCCCGAGCGGTCCCGCCGCCAGCACGACACGTTCGTAATCCAGGCCGCTCATCAACACCGTAAGCCCGCCGCCAACTTTGCCCAGCACATTTGCTTCCGGCACCTCGCAGTCCTCGAAAACCAGCTCGGCGGTATCTGAGCCGCGCATGCCCATTTTGTCGAGCGCCTTGCCTGCACGAAAGCCGCGCATGGTTCGCTCAATAATAAATGCGGTAATGTCATTTGTACGCGTGCCGGTCCGCGCATACACGACGAGGGTGTCCGCGTGCGGCGCGTTGGTAATCCAGTACTTGCTGCCGTTAAGCACGTAGCGGTCGCCTTGGGCCTGTGCCTGCAGGCGCATTGAAACGACATCCGATCCCGCGCCGGCTTCGCTCATCGCCAGGGCGCCAACGTGCTCACCGCTGATCAGCTTCGGCAGATAACGCTTTTTCTGCTCGGCCGTTGCCCAACGGCGGATCTGGTTGATGCAAAGATTGGAGTGTGCACCGTAGGAGAGCCCCACCGCCCCCGAGGCGCGGGAGACCTCTTCCATTGCGATGCAATGCTCGAGATAACCCAGGCCCAGGCCGCCGGCTTCCTCCTCGACGGTGATTCCATGCAAGCCGAGCTCGCCCATAGGGCGCCATAGCTGGCGCGGGAACTCGTTGCTGACATCGATCGCGCCAGCTATCGGCGCAATTTGCTCGGCCGCGAAGCGTGCGGTCGTGTCGCGGATTGCGTTCGCTGTTTCTCCCAACGCGAAATCCATCGAATTGGAAGCCATATCGCCTCCTCCTGTGACTTGCGAATTGTCCGCCGAACAATACTCTACAGGAACGGCAATTCCTGATGTTTCGCAACGCCGCGGCAAATGCTAGTGTCACGACTCTGGGCGCGTCAATTGTAGCCCGATCGGGGAAGATAATATGTCCGAGGACCGCGTCGCGGGTACAGGAAGCTCCGCCGCGCGCATCGTGCTGCTGGTCACCGCGTCGGTGTTCATCAACTACATCGACCGGGGCAATCTCGCGACCGCCGCGCCGATCATGCAGGACGATCTGCGGTTGAGCGATAGCCAGCTCGGCATGCTGTTTTCCGCGTTCTATTTCTCGTATGTCCCATTCATGCCCGCGACCGGCTGGCTCGCGGACCGTTTCGGCGCAAAAATGGTGCTGGGAGCAGGGGTCGCGATCTGGTCGATTGCGACGTTGAGCACGGGATTCGTGACGGGGTTCGGGGGGTTGCTCGCCCTGCGGCTGCTCCTGGGGTTAGGCGAGAGCTGTGCCTTTCCGTGCGCGTCAAAAATCCTGGCCGACGCGGTCGAGGTCAGTCGCTTGGGAGTGGCCAACGGCGTGATGGGATTTGGCTATCTTGTCGGGCCCGCGGTTGGTACGTTCATCGGTGGCTACCTGATGACCATCGTCGGCTGGCGGGCGGTGTTTATCCTGTTCGGGGCGCTGTCGCTGCTGTGGCTGCTGCCCTGGCGCAAGGTCGTGATCGGCCCGCCGCGCCACTCGGGAAGCATCGATGGGACAGTGCCGCTGTTTCGGGAAATTCTCTCGCGCCGCGCGCTGTGGGGTGCATCGCTCGGGCATTTTGCCTCGAATTATGTCTACTACTTTATTATTTCCTGGTTGCCGTTCTACCTGGTCAAGTCGCGCGGATTCTCCATCGCGTCCATGACAGCGATCGCCTCGTTCGCCTATGTGTTGAACGCCGCGAGCGCCTTGTTCATGGGATGGATTACCGATCGCTGGATCAAGGCGGGCGCGAGCACCACCCTTATATATAAGGGCATCATGGGTATCACTCATGTGGTTGTATTTGGCTGCATGGCCGGGATGTTGCTGTTGCCGGAACGTGGCTGCATTGCCTCCTTGTTCACTTTCTGCATCGTCAGCGGTTGCTCCTACCCCGGCATTTTTGCCATTCCGCAGATCATTGCCGGACCGAAGGCGGCGGGACGCTGGGTCGGGGTGCAGAACGCGGCCGGAAATGTCGCGGGGCTCGTCGCACCGCTCGCCACCGGCGTGCTGGTCGAGCGGAGCGGGCTTTTTGACGTGGCGTTCAGCATCGCTGCGGCGGTCAATATCCTCGGCTTCATCGGTTGGGTCGTGCTGCTGCCGAAAGTTGCGCCGTTGAAGTGGCAGACGGCCTCATAGCAGAGCGGCGTCGAAGTCGAGCACGGCGGCCGCGCCGGAGTTGACGACCTGGGCGAGGCCGGTGGCCTGCGGCAGCAGCTGCGCCATATAGAAATTCGCGGAGTCGATCTTTGCCTGCAGGAAGCCGCGGTTGACTCCATTCGCGCTCAGCCGCGCGCGCGCGCGCGCCGCGGCGCGCGCATGCAACCAGGCACCAAGCGTAAGCCCGGTCAGGTGCAACAGCGGCACCGCGACCGCATTGCCCACGGCAGGGTTTGTCCGCATGTCCGTGAGCAGCTTTGCCACGACGGTCTGCAGCTGCACGATGGCGGCATCGGCCGCCGCGGCAGCAGCGCCGGACGGGCCAGCGGTCGTCAAGTACCCGGCGAGTTCCGCGCGGATATCCGCGGCCAGCGCCGTGAAGGCAGCGCCGCCGTCCTTAGCGAGCTTGCGCCCGATCAGATCGATCGCCTGGATGCCGGTCGTCCCCTCATATATGGTGCTGATGCGTGCATCGCGCATCGGCTGCGCGGCACCGGTCTCTTCTATAAAGCCCATCCCGCCGTGCACCTGGATGCCGACCGAGGTCATCTCCTGGCCGGTTTCCGTGCACCAGCCCTTGACGATAGGTATCAGGAACTCACCACGGGCCTTGGATGCCTGGCGGACCATCGCATCCTCATGATGCGTGCCGCGATCGAGCTGCGATGCGGCATACAACGTGAGATAACGCATCGCTTCGATGTGCGATTTCATGGTCAGCAACATGCGGCGAACATCCGGATGGTGGACGATCGACAATGGGGTCGCGGTGGGCTGGCCGGCCGGGCGACCCTGCACCCGGTTGCGCGCCCAGTCGAGTGCGCCCTGGTAAGAGCGTTCCGCCACGGCATAGCCTTCCAGGCCGACGCTGAGGCGCGCGGCATTCATCATGATAAACATGTACTCGAGACCGCGGTTCGCTTGGCCCAGCAGGTATCCGATGGCACCGTCCTTCTGTCCGTAGACCATCGCGCAGGTCGGGCTGGCGCGAATGCCGAGCTTGTGCTCGATTGATACGCATTGCAGGTCATTGCGCTCGCCAAGCGAGCCATCTGCGCGCACCAGGAACTTGGGTACGATGAACAGCGAAATGCCCTTGACGCCCGCTGGCGCACCATCGATGCGCGCGAGAACCAAGTGGATAATGTTCTCGGTCAGATCATGCTCACCATAGGTGATAAATATTTTCTGGCCGAAGATCCGATACTGATCCTTGTCGGGCGTCGCATGCGTACGCACTTGCGCCAGGTCCGAGCCGGCCTGGGGCTCGGTCAGGTTCATGGTCCCGGTCCAATCGCCGCGCACCATGCGCGGCAGGAACATCGCCTGCTGCGATGGCGAGCCACACACGGCGATCGCCTCCGTCGCGCCCTGCGTCAGCATCGGGCAAAGTCGAAATGCCAGATTCGCCGAAGCAAACAGCTCCTCAACGCCACACACCAATGTAGTCGGCATGCCTTGACCACCATGCGCCTGTGTGGCGCGCAGTTGCGGCCAGCCGCCGGCGACGTACTGATGGTAGGCTTCCTTGAATCCGGCAGGAGTGGTCACGCCTTCACTCGCCCATTGGGCGCCCTCGCGGTCTGCAGAGGCATAGAGTGGATCCAGCACTTCCTCGGCGAGTCGCGCAGCTTCCTGCAGTACGCTGTCGGCGAGCTCGGGAGAGTACTCAGCGAACTCGGCGCAACCGGCCAGCGCGTCTGTTCCAATTACCTCGTCCAATGCGAATTTTATGTCCTGTAGTGGCGCGCGATACATGGCGGGAAAATCCTTGGGGCTGGTAACGGAACCGGAAAGTTTATGCTTCGCGGCTTAATTCGGATAGCGTTTGGCGCAACAGAATCTGCAGCGGCCTGGCGAATGCAGCGTCGAATATCGGCGCTCGCTCCTCACGCAAATAGGCCGACTGGGCGATCTCGAGCTGTACCGCGTCGATGTGCGCCGCGGGCTGGCCATAGTGCCGCGTGATGTAGCCGCCCTTGAACCGGCCGTTCAGTACATGAGTGAACTCGGTTTGCGCGGCCAGCATTCCGACAACTTGCGTTGCGATCCCGGGCGAGCAACTGCGTCCATCCGCCGTACCCACGTTCAGATCCGGCAGGCGACCGTCGAACAGTCCCGGCAAGGTCGAATGAATCGAGTGCGCGTCCCATAGCAGGCAGCGTCCGAAGTTCGCGACGTGCCCGCGAATCAGTGCCAAAAGCTGATCGTGGTAGGGCTGCCAGTAACGTTGCAGGCGAGCCGCGATTTCCTCCGGCGAGGGTTCGTCACCCGCGCCATACAGATCATCTCCAGCAAAGGTCTCTATCGGGCAGACCCCCGTTTCGCGCCGGCCTGGATACAGCGGCTCGCCATCGGGCGGGCGGTTCAGATCGACCACATAGCGCGAGTGAGTGGCGCGGATTATGGTTGCGCCAAGCTCGCCCGCGAACTGGTAGAGCTGCGGAATGAACCAGTCGGTGTCCGGGACCTCGCGAGCCGCGCCCGTCATGCGCGTTGCGAGCTCGGGCGGCAGGTACGTGCCGGAGTGCGGCATGCTGATCAGCAGCGGCATCGCGCCGGGCGAAAGTTTATATAGCGGCGGGATCATGCGCGCGAGGGCAGCAGGTGGCCCAGCAGCGGCGCATATCGGCCGGACCTGACCCAGCCGCTGGCCGCCTCGATATCGGGCGAAAAATACCGGTCGGCTGCGTAAAACGGCACATCGGCACGGATGCCGGCATGTACGCGTTCGAGCGCCGGTGATGAACGGGTCGGCCGGTGAAAATCGATCCCCTGGGCCGCGGCAAGCAGTTCGATGCCGACGATGCCCGCGGCATTGTCGACCATGCGCAGCAGCCGCCGCGCCGCATGCGTGGCCATGCTGACATGATCCTCCTGATTTGCCGAGGTCGGAATCGAGTCGACGCTGCAGGGCGCGGCGATGGATTTATTTTCGGAGACCAGAGCGGCAGCTGTGACCTGCGCGATCATGAAACCTGAATTCAAGCCGCTGTTATCAACCAGGAAAGGCGGCAAGCCGCTCATCTTCGGATCAACCAGCACGGCGATGCGCCGCTCCGAGAGGTTGCCGATCTCGGCGATTGCAAGCGCCAGCGTATCCGCTGCAAATGCCACCGGCTCGCCGTGAAAATTACCGCCCGATAGCACATCGCCGCCATCGGTGAACAACAGCGGATTGTCGGTAACGGCATTGGCCTCAAGGTTCAATGTCACGGCGACGTTGCGGATCAAGTCGAGGCACGCGCCCATGACCTGCGGCTGGCAGCGAAAGGAATAGGGGTCCTGGACGCGCGCGCAATTGACGTGCGACGCGCGTATCGCGCTGCCGGCCATCAGCTGCAGGTACTCGCGGGCGACGGCGATCTGGCCTGGTTGGCGGCGTGCGCTGTGGATGCGCGCATCGAATGGCGCATCGCTGCCCTTCAGCGCATCGACCGACATGGCTCCCGCGACCACCGCCGCGGCGTACAGATCTTCCGCGCCAAACAACCCGGCCAGCGCCAGGGCCGTGGATACCTGGGTGCCGTTGATCAATGCAAGGCCCTCCTTGGCGCGCAGCTTGAAAGGTTGCAGGCCGGCCTGTTGCAGACCCTGCGCCGCATCGAGGATCTGGCCACGGACACGCACCTTGCCGATCCCCAGCAGCACGGCGCCCAGGTGCGCGAGCGGCGCAAGATCGCCCGAGGCGCCGACGGATCCCTGGGCGGGAATCAGCGGGTATACCTGACGGTTCAGCAGCGCGAGCAGTCCGTTAATCAGTGGATGGCCGATGCCGGACAAGCCCTGCGCGAGTGCATTGACCTTCAGCGCCAGGATCAGGCGAACCACTGCGTCGGGCAGCGGCTCACCGATGCCCGCAGCATGCGACATCAGCAGGTTTCGTTGCAGCAGTTCCAGCTGATCGTCAGGGATGCGGGTCTGGGCCAGCAGCCCGAAGCCGGTATTGATGCCATAGGCGGCCGTGCCGCGCGCGACAATGTCATCAACCAGCTGGGCCGCGCGCGTGATGCGCAGCCGATCCGCCTCGCCGAGCGAGAGCTGCACTGGCTGCGCGAATATCTGGCGCAGGTCGGCCAGTGATAATTCGCCGACGCGCAAAGTCACCGTGGTGGTCACGGTGATTTTCTCAGCATCGGCAGGTCGAGTCCCTGTTCGCGCGCGCAGTCAATCGCAGCGGGGTAGCCCGCATCGGCGTGGCGCATGACGCCGGTTCCTGGATCATTCCACAGCACGCGCGCGACGCGCTTGTGCGCGGCCGGCGACCCATCGCACACGACCACGACGCCGGCGTGTTGTGAATAGCCCATGCCGACCCCGCCGCCATGATGGATCGACACCCAGGTCGCGCCGCCGGCCGTGTTTAACAGGGCATTCAGCAGGGGCCAATCCGAGACCGCATCCGAGCCGTCCAGCATTGCTTCGGTTTCGCGGTTGGGGCTCGCGACCGACCCGGAGTCCAGGTGGTCGCGGCCAATGACGATCGGCGCGGCCAGTTCGCCGCTGCGAACCATCTCGTTGAAGGCAAGCCCTAGGCGATGCCGCTGCCCGAGGCCGACCCAGCAGATGCGCGCGGGCAGGCCCTGGAACTGGATGCGCGAACGCGCCATGTCGAGCCAGTTGTGCAGATGCGGATCGTCCGGGATCAGCTCCTTGACCTTGGCATCAGTCTTGTAGATGTCCTGCGGATCACCCGAGAGCGCAACCCAGCGGAATGGCCCGATGCCGCGGCAAAACAGCGGCCGTATGTATTCCGGCACAAATCCCGGGATGTCGAAGGCCCTGGCGATGCCTTCGTCAAGCGCGACCTGGCGGATGTTATTGCCGTAATCGAATACAGGCAGGCCCATGGACTTGAAGCGCAGCAGGTACTCGACATGCTTCGCCATCGAACGGCTGGCGGCCGCCGCCGTGCCGGCCGGATCCTGAGCGCGCCGCTCATCCCACTCGGCGACACTCCAGCCCTGCGGCAGGTAGCCGTTGACCGGATCGTGCGCGGAGGTCTGGTCGGTCAGCGCGTCGGGCCGCAGGCCGCGCGCGAGTAACTCTTCCAGTACATCCACGATATTGCCAAGCAATCCGACTGAAGTCGCCTGGCCGGATTTTGCGGCCGCGTCGATGTGGCCCAGGGCCTCGTCGAGCGTGTTTGCCTGCACATCGACATAGCGCGTCTCGAGCCGCTTCGCAATGCGATCCTGGCGGCATTCGACCGCGATCATGCTGGCGCCCGCCATGGTTGCCGCCAGCGGCTGTGCACCGCCCATACCGCCCAGGCCCGCGGTCAGGATCCACTTGCCCGCAAGATGGCCACCGAAATGCCGGCGTCCCATCTCTACGAATGTCTCGTAGGTACCCTGCACGATGCCCTGGCTGCCAATGTAGATCCAGGAGCCGGCCGTCATCTGGCCGTACATCGCGAGGCCCTTGCGGTCGAGCTCGTGGAAGTGTTCCCAGGTCGCCCAGTGCGGCACCAGGTTCGAATTTGCGATCAGCACCCGCGGCGCGTCTGCATGCGTAGGGAACACGCCCACGGGCTTGCCCGACTGAATCAGCAGTGTCTCATCCTCGCCCAGCGTCTTCAGCGTCTCGACAATGCGGTCGTAGCAGTTCCAATCGCGCGCAGCCCGGCCTATGCCACCATATACGACCAGCTCGGCCGGATTTTCGGCAACTTCCGGGTCGAGGTTGTTCATCAGCATGCGCAGCGGCGCCTCGGTCATCCAGGAGCGGGCGGACAGCTTCGTGCCGCGCGCGGCGCGGATCACACGGGGGTTGACGGGGGCTAGCATGATGTATTCAGGCCTCTAAGATTCAGGGGCGAAACCGCCCAGATAATTCGTATCGCGATCCGGGGTGGAACAGATTCGCAACGGATGCAATCGCGCCGGCTGCCCAGGTGCGCCTGATCATCAACAGGCAGGGCTCGTCGTGCGGCATGGCCAGGAGCTTGCGTGTTCGATCGTCTGGCATCACCGCGCGCAGCACATGCTCGGCCTCCTGCAAAGGAGCTATGTCGGCGAGGTACTCGGAAGGGGTGGTCGCGCTGAAATCGACCTTCAGGTAATCCGGTGCGACGCTGGCGAGCACGTAGCGATCCTCGAGCTGGACCGCCTGGTCATTTTCGTAGTGCACGATCAGGGAACAAAAAAGCAGGGTTCGTGGCGCAACCGCGAAGTCAGCGGCAAGCTGCGCCACGGCGCGCACCCGCTCGACCGAAATGACGTGCGCGCGATGTGCGTGCCCGCGCGCGCGGATTTCCGCCGCGATACTGCGCACCTCGAGCGGGTGAGCCTGGACATGCCGGTCCGCAACGAAACTGCCGACTCCCGCGACGCGCACCAGCACCCCTTCGTCGCTCAGTTCGCGCAGCGCCCGATTGGCCGTCATGCGCGAAATGCCGAAGGACCTGACGATGTCATTTTCCGAGGGGACGCGCGCCGAAGTCGCCCATTTGCCCGAGCTGATGTTGTCGAGTATGTGGCGTTTAACCTGCAAATACAGAGGCTGGACCGAGGCAGCGGACTTGCGCATGGGCGCCAGATTAAGCTGTATAGACAACTCTAGTCAAGAGCCTCAATCCGGACTCTTGAGGCGCTGCATCAACTGGGCAAATTTGCTGCGCGATGCGCCCTCGGCCGCGTGCTCGCCACCCTTGACGACCCAACGCCCCGCTACCATCACATCGCAAATCGCAGCGTCGGCTGCGGCAAACAGCAAATGGTCGAGCGCAGCCTCGAGCGGCGCCCCGGCCAGGGACGGATGCGATGGATCAAGCACCAGCCAGTCGGCGCGCTGTCCGGCAGCGATGGCACCCGCGGGCTGGCCGAGGGCCTGCGCACCGGTGCTCGCCGCCTCGCGCCACAGTCGGGTGCCGAGATTCGGCAGCTGCGCAGTCGCGAGCACAGCGCGGCGCCTGCGGCGCAGGCGCTGCTGATATTCGAGCCAGCGCAGTTCCTCAGCCGGATTGACCGTCGATTGGCTGTCGGACCCGATGCACAGGCGCCCCCGCGCTTTCAGGAATGCCGGAGCCGCAAAAAAGCCATCGCCGAGATTCGCCTCCGTCGAAATCGATACGCAGACGGCGGCGCCCGTTGCCGCGACACCGCGCAACTCCGCGCTAGTGGCCTGGGTACAATGGACCAGGCACCAATGCCGATCCAAAAGACCCGCCTGCAACAGCAACTCGATGGGGCGCATGCCGCTGTGGGCCCTGCACGAGTCCACCTCGCGGTTTTGCTCGGCCACATGTACATGCAATGGCAGGCCCGGGTCAATGCTGCGAAGTTGCGCCGTCGCGGCGCGCAGCGTCTGCTCTGAGACCGCGCGAAGGCTATGGAACGCGGCGCCGACGAATGAGCCGCCGCCTCGGGAAGGGCCGCGCGTGCGCGCGGCGTCATCAACTGCGCGCACGAACGCGTCAGTTTCCATGGCAAAGCGACGTTGCTCCGCCTTCAGCGCTACGGAGCCGAAGTCACTGCTCTGGTAGAGCGTCGGCAACAGCGTAAGGCTTATGCCTGTGGTCTCGGACGCGGCCCGTACCGCGTCCCATAGCGCGTTGTTGCCGGCATAGGCCGAGCCATCCCTACGCCGGTGCAGGTAGTGGAATTCCGCAACCGAGGTGTAACCCGCCTTCAGCATCTCGATGAACAGCTGCGTTGCGACGACCTGTAGTTCATCAGGCTCGAGGCGGTTGGCAAGCCGATACATCGCATCGCGCCAGGTCCAGAAGCTGTCACCCGCCGAGGTACGGAACTCGGCTGACCCGGCCATCGCCCGCTGGAACGCGTGGCTGTGCGCATTCGGCATGCCGGGGATGACTATGCCGCTGATGCGCTCGGCATCCGGTGGCGGCACGCCCTGTTCCACGCGCTCGATGGACCCATCGTCGGCAATGCTGACATTGACGTGCCGTGACCAGCCATCCGCGAGCAGCGCCGAACTCAAATGGTATTGTCGGGTCATGTTGCCTATACCTGTATATGTAACCGAGCTTGCCTTATCATCCACGCGACATCAATAAGACGGACCCTGCCGTGCAGCATCACGACACTGAAGCCTGGGACCAGGTTTGGACAGGCGCCAATATTGCCACGATGGTGGACGGCGGCGATCCCTATGGCGCATTGGCAGACGCTGCGGTGGCGGTGCGCGGCGAGCGCATCGCGTGGATCGGCCCGACGCGACAGGCGCTGCCACAGGCGAAAGCGGTCGGTGCCCGCGTGCATGATGCAGCGGGGCTTTGGATAACTCCCGGCCTGATCGATTGCCACACACATCTGGTGTATGGCGGCGATCGGGTGGCGGAATACGAAATGCGCCTGAAGGGCGCCTCCTATGAGCAGATTGCGCGCGCCGGTGGCGGCATCCAGTCGACGGTCGCCGCGACACGGGCGGCGGGCATCGATGAGCTTCGTGCCTCGGCCGAGCTTCGCGCCCGGCGCCTGATGGGGGAGGGCGTGACGACGCTCGAGATCAAGTCCGGTTATGGCCTTGACCTCGCGAGCGAGCAACGAATGCTCGAGGTTGCCCGCCGACTCGGGCGTGACCTGGCGCTGTCCGTGCGCACGACTTTTCTCGGCCTGCATGCGCTTCCTACCGAATACAGCACCGATCGCCAGGCTTATGTCGATGCGGTCAGCGGGCCGTGGCTAGAGACACTTGCCGCGGCGCGTCTCGTCGATGCGGTTGACGCGTTCTGCGAAGACATTGCTTTTACCGTGGCCGAGGCGGGCCAGTTCCTGCGCGCCGCTGCCCGCCTGAATTTACCGGCTCATGTGCATGCCGGGCAATTGAGTGACCTCGGTGCCGCGGAGCTCGCGGCCGATGTCACGGCCCTGTCCGCGGATCACCTCGAATACCTGAGCGCCGGTGGTGCGGCGGCGCTGAAAAAAAGCGGTACCGTCGCGGTGCTGCTGCCCTGCGCGTATTACATGCTGCGGCAAACTGCACCGCCACCGATAGCGCTGCTGCGCGACACCGGAGTACCCGTTGCAGTTGCCACCGACTGCAACCCCGGCACCTCGCCCTGCACCTCGCTGCTGCTTGCGATGAGCATGGCCTGTACGTTGTTCGGCCTGACGCCGGAGGAGGCGCTTGCCGGTGTCACACGCAACGCAGCTCGCGCGTTGGGGTTACACGGCGATCGAGGCACCCTTGAAATAGGGCGCCGCGCCGACTTCGCGCTATGGCGTATCGGGCGCCCCGCTGAGCTTTGCTACGCGCTCGGGGCGAATCCGCTCGCGGGAGTCGTGTTTGGTGGCCAATCGCGTGTTTCGGATATGATCCCGCCGATGCAGACTAAGAAACCGAATTGACGGGACGATCGCCTTAATGACGCCAAAAAATACTGACGAAATTGCTGCCCTGACGGCCTCGATCAAGGATCGTGGCATCGAACATGTGAAAGTTGGCGTGTTCGATGGCGACGGGATCCTGCGCGGCAAGTACCTGCGTCGGGAGAAATTCCTCGCGGCTTTGGAAAAGGACATGGGGTTTTGCGATGTGGTCCTGGGCTGGGATTCGGACGACAAATTGATTGACAACGTGAAGTACACCGGCTGGCACACGGCCTATCCGGACGCCGCGGTCCGGCTGCTGCCGGAAACGCGCCGCGATATCCCATTCGAGCCGAAAACGCTGTTCGTGCTGGGAGAGTTTGCAGGGGCGGCCGAGGCGGTGTGCCCGCGCGCGACGCTGCGGCGCGTATTGAAGCGCGCCGAAGGCATGGGCTATTCGGTCAGTGCGGCGGCCGAGTTCGAGTTCTTCATGTTCCGCGAGACCCCTGAGACAGTGCGCGAGAAGGGGTACCGGAATCTGCAGACGATGACGCCCGGCAATTTCGGCTATTCCATGCTGCGCAGCGCGGTGCATGCCGAGCTGTGCCAGGAGTTGCTGGACCTCGGCCAGGCAATGCGCTTTCCGATTGAAGGCTTGCACTCGGAAACGGGTCCGGGTGTTCTCGAAGCGGCGCTGATGTATTCCGAAGCGCTGGAGGCGGCCGACCGGGCGGCGCTATTCAAGACCTTCACGAAGGCGCTTTGCCAGCGTCGCGGACTGATGGCAACCTTCATGGCGAAATGGTCGCCGACCCTGCCGGGACAAAGCGGCCACCTGCATGTGTCCATGCGGCGCGCCGATGGTTCGCCGGTATTCTACGACCCGGCGAAGCCGCAGGACGTCTCTGATGAGATGCGCTGGTTCATCGGTGGCCAGCAGGCGCTGATGCCGGAAGTGCTGGCGATGGTCGCATCCACGGTGAACAGCTATTCGCGCCTGGTGCCCGGATACTGGGCGCCGACATCGGCCACCTGGGGAGTTGAGAATCGCACCACGGCGCTGCGCGTCATTCGTGGCGGCCCCTCCAGCCAGCGCGTTGAGTACCGGATCGCCGCGGCCGACATCAATCCTTATATTGCGCTCGCGGCGGCGATCGGTTCCGGCCTGTGGGGAATCGAGCACCGTATCGAACCGGATGCGCCGATCGTCGGCAATGCCTACGATCGTGAGCATCCGCCGGGGCGCAGGCTGCCGGCCACGCTCTGGGAAGCGGCCGAGAGGCTGGTGGAATCTGCAGCGGCCCGCGCGCTCTTCGGCGATGCATTTGTCGAGCATCACGCGGCCACACGCCAGTGGGAAGAGCGCGAGTTCCGTCGTGCCGTGACCGATTGGGAACTTCGCCGATATTTTGAAATCATCTAAAAACATCTCGCTGGAAAACATCCGTGACTGAATTGCAGAAGACCATAAGCCCGGTGGATGGGCGTATCTACGTCGAGCGTGCGCTTGCCGACGATGCCGCCATTGACCGCTGCCTGAGCAACGCGCTGCGCGCTCAGCGCGGCTGGGCGCAGCAGCCGCTTGCAACGCGCGTCGCGATCCTGACCCGCGCAGTCGATGCCTTCGTCGCTAAAGGCGCCGACATTGCCACGGAAATCACCTGGCAGATGGGCCGGCCGTTGCGCCACTCACCGGGTGAGGTACGCGGCTTCGAAGAGCGCGCGCGCTACATGCTCAGCATCGCGGCGACCGCGCTGGCACCGATCATTCCGGAAGAAAAGAGCGGATTTCGTCGTCAGATCAAGCGCGTGCCTCTCGGCATCGTTGCCGTCGTGGCACCCTGGAATTATCCATACCTGACCGCAGTGAACGCGGTGATGCCGGCGTTGATTGCCGGCAACGCCGTGGTGCTGAAAGCCTCTCACCAGACCCCGCTGTGCGCCGAGCGCTTCGCCGAGGCGTTTACGTCGGCCGGCTTGCCGCCCGGGGTATTCCAGTACCTGCATTTGTCCCATGCCGCTACGTCGCGATTGATGAGCGACAGCAGGATTGCGAATGTCTGTTTTACGGGCTCCGTTGCCGGTGGCCGCGCCGTCATGCAGGCAACGGCGGGCGGCTTTGCGACCGCCGGCCTTGAGCTCGGCGGCAAGGATCCAGCCTACGTGCGTCACGATGCCCATCTCGAGCAAGCGATCGAATCCCTGACCGACGGCGCATTCTTCAATTCGGGGCAGTCCTGCTGCGGCATCAAGCGCATTTACGTGGCTGACGATAAGTTCGCGGCCTTTGTCGACGGCGTAGTGAACCTCACGCATCAGTACCGGCTCGCGACGCCCGTGGATACGGAGACAACGCTGGGTCCGGTCGTGCGCACCGCTGCGGCCGAGGCGGTGCGCACCCAGGTTGCCGCGGCAGTCAATGAGGGCGCGCGCGCGCTGATCGATGCAAAGCGATTCCCGGAAAGCCGCGCCGGCACCCCCTACCTTGCGCCGCAGGTCTTGATCGACGTCAACCACTCGATGTCGATCATGCGCGAGGAAACCTTCGGCCCAGCCGTCGGCATCATGCGCGTCGGCTCCGATGCGGAGGCCATACGCCTGATGAATGACAGCGATTTTGGCCTGACCGCCGCAATCTTCTCTGGCGATCAGGGCGCGGCCGAGTCGCTCGCCGACCAGCTGGAGACCGGCACGGTGTTCCTTAATCGCTGCGACTATCTCGACCCCGCGCTGGCGTGGACCGGCGTCAAGTATTCCGGCCGCGGTTGCACGCTGTCACGCGTGGGCTTTGAACAGCTAACGCGGCCCAAGTCCTATCACTTCAGGATTCCCTCATGAGCGTCATGCTGAAAGGCAACTGGAATTATCCGACCACGATCTGGGCCGGCCCCGGCCGCCTCGCCGAACTACCCCTCGCCTGCCAGCGCGCAGGCATCAAGCGACCACTGCTCGTCACCGACCAGGGGCTGCTCGGCGCACCGATGATCGATCGGGCGGCGGAGCTGGTGCAAGCCGCGGTATTTGGCGAGGTCAAGGGCAATCCGACTGCTGCGCATGTCGAGGCGGGCCTCGCGGTCTACCGCGCCGGCCGGCACGACGGCGTCGTCGCGATCGGCGGCGGCGCAGCGCTCGATACGGGCAAGACCATTGCCTTCATGTCAGGCCAAACACTACCGCTATGGGACTTCGAGGACATCGGGGATTACTGGACGCGGGCGAACCCGGCAGGGATTGCGCCGGTCGTTGCGCTGCCGACCACCGCAGGTACGGGCTCGGAGGTGGGGCGCGCCGGGGTGATACTGAACGAACAGACGCACCAGAAAAAAATCATCTTCCACCCGAAGATGATGCCGCATATCGTGATCCTGGACGCTGAGCTGACCATCGGGTTGCCGCGCGCAGTCACCGCGGCAACCGGCATGGACGCGTTCGTGCATTGCTTTGAGGCTTTTTGCGCGCCGGGGTTTCATCCGCTTGCCGACGGCGTCGCACTCGAGGGGATGCGGCTGATCGCGATCCATCTGCCCAGGGCCTGTGTGAACGGACACGACATCGAGGCGCGGGCCAACATGCTCGCCGCAGCCTCGATGGGGGCGACCGCCTTTCAGAAGGGCCTCGGCGGCGTGCATGCGATCGCGCACCCTGTGGGTTCTTTCTACGCGACTCACCATGGATTGACCAATGCGGTGATCCTGCCGTATGTAATGGTGTACAACCGCCACGCGATCGAAGTCAAATGCGAAATTATAGCGCGGGCACTCTCGCTGCCAAAGGGCGGCTTCGAGGGGCTGCTTGAGTGGGTGCTGAAGCTGCGTCAGGAACTCGGCATCCCGCATACGCTCGCCGACATCGGCGTCACCGCCGACCAATCCGCGCTGATTGGTAGCGAAGCGGCCATCGATCCTTCGGCCGGCGGAAATCCGCTCCCGGTCGATGCGGCGGCGCTAGAGAAGATTTTCCGCGCCGCGGTTGCGGGACGGTTGTAATCGCGATGCAGGGTCCGCGGATCCTCGTGATGGACGGGAACGTTGCCAAGCTGCGCGCGCGGCAGCGTGAGATGCTGGGATATGACTCCGGCGAGGGCTACCGGCGCATTCTCAACAGGATCGATCCCGCCATCACGGCTGATATCGTTCTCCCGGCGGACGCCGACATCTCGCTTCCCGCCGGAGTTAGCCTTGCTGATTACGATGGCGCGACGATGACAGGTTCCGCGCTCAATATTTACGATGGCGGCCCGGCCATCGAGCGGCAGGTTTCACTCGCGCAGGCGGTGTTCGCCGCCGGGGTGCCGTTCTTCGGCAGTTGCTGGGGCCTGCAGGTTGGCGTTACCGCAGCAGGCGGCAGGGTGCATCGCAACCCGCTCGGGCGGGAGTTCGGATTTGCACGGCGCATCGAGCTAACCGATGCCGGCCGCGCTCACGGGCTGTACGCGGGCAAGCCCCCGGTATTTGAAGCGCCCACCGTGCATCTCGATTCCATCGCAGTACTGCCACCTGGCGCGGTCGCGCTCGCGCATAACGATGTAAGCCTGCAGGCAGCGGCGTTTGTGTGCCAACGCGGCACCTTCTGGGGAGTGCAATATCATCCCGAGTATGACCCAATCGATATTGGCGCGGTGGCCGAGCGTTATGGCATGCGTCTAGTCGATGAGCATTTTTTTGAGGATGAAACTGCGCTGCACGATTTCGCGGCGGAAATGAAACGCCTTCAGACGAACCCGCGCGACCCTGTGCTTAACTGGAAATATGGCCTTGGCCCCGGGGTCACAGACGAGGCAATGCGGCTGCGAGAACTAAGTAACTGGTTGAAAGCTCAAGTAACGCCGCGGATCCGCCAGCGAAACTGAGTGCATTCGCTCAGGCGCGACCTGAGATGCAAAGTTCGAGTTTGACTCTCTCCGCCCGTCGCGACAGGCAGCTTTGCGAGCGTTAGCGCTTGAATCCGTTACACTTCACTCGTTGCGGTACGGCTCGCGCCATCAAAGCTGGGCTATCAGTTAAAGGAAAAATATGTGCAGAATCAGCACGTTATTGACGACATTGGTGATCGCGACTCTATGCGAGGCGATGCCGGCGCTTGCCGCCACGGATGCTGAAGGGTTACAACGGTTTCGGGAGATCTACAAAGAACTCGTCGAGACAAACACCACTTTATCCGCCGGAGACTGCACCCTTGCGGCACAACGCATGGCCGCTCGACTGAAGGCAGCCGGCTACCCTGATCAGGATCTGCGGGTCTTCGTCCCCGAAGGGCATCCCAAAGAGGGCGGGCTGCTGGCCGTGCTTCACGGCTCAGATTCCAAGGCCAAAGCCATACTGATGCTTGCCCATATCGATGTAGTTGAGGCAAAGCGGGAAGACTGGGCGCGCGACCCGTTCCGCCTGATAGAAGAGGATGGCTACTTCTACGGTCGCGGAACGAGCGACATGAAGGCTCAGGCCGCCATTTGGGTCGACAATCTGATCCGCTATCGTGAAGAGGGGTATCACCCCAAGCGAACCATCAAGATGGCGCTAACTTGTGGCGAGGAGACTAACAGCGCATTGAACGGCGCCGGGTGGCTGACCAAGAATGCCCGAGACGCTATAGACGCCAAACTGGCTTTGACTGAGGGGGTTGAGGGCGAGCTGGACGCGCAAGGTCATCCCATCGCCCTGAAGATTCTTGCTGCTGAGAAGACGTCCCAGAACTTTGTACTGGAGGCGACCAATCCCGGTGGCCATAGCTCGCGCCCGGTACCGGATAATGCCATCTATCACCTGGTACGGGCGGTCGATAAGATAAGCCACTTCGAATTTCCGGTCGAACTAGACGACGCGAACCGCGCCTATTTCGCCGGTATGTCGAAGATCGTCGCGGGCGAAGCCGGAGCAGCCATGACGGCCGTGATGAAGAACCCGCATGATACCGCATCGGTCTCGATTCTTGACAAGGACGAGAACTGGCACGCCATGCTTCGCACGACATGCGTTGCAACGATGCTCGCCGCGGGTCACGCGACCAATGCGTTACCGCAGCGCGCCACGGCCAATATTAATTGCCGCATCTTTCCGGGTGACTCGCGTGATGCTGTGCTGGCGCAACTAGCAATAATCATCGACGATTCGAAAGTTTCAATCACCATTCCAGAGATTCGGGGGCCCGTTGCGACGCCTGCGCCGTTGACACGGGAGATAATGGAGCCCATCGAGAAGGTGGCGCACGATCTGTGGCCCAATGTTCCGGTAGTTCCGGCTTTGGAACCCGGTGCGTCCGACGCACAATTCCTGAATCCGGCAGGCATACCAACGTACGGGGTTACGGGCATCTTTACTGACCCGGACGGGGGGCACATTCACGGGCTCAACGAGCGCGTTCGTGTGCCGTCAGTTTACGAGGGCCGGACGTTTTTGTATCGGCTCGTCAAGCTGTACGCAGATCAATGAGGTTCGCTGCGGGTAGACACACCTGCGACCACGGCCGTTGGTCAAGCCTCCGGCGTCGAGAACCACAGTGGCAGAGTGTGTTCCAGCGACCGCTTTCGGGCTGGCATTTGCAAGCGCTCACCCGCAGTTATGGGCAGTTGCCCGCCTGATTCTTCTCCAAAAGCTGTGATTCAATCGCGCAATGGTGAGGCAATGTAAGTCAGATCGGGTGTGGGCTTGTGCAAATCCAGGTATTGAGGCTTGTACCCTCTCAAGCCATCGCGGAGAATTACACCCAACATGAGCACCCATCCCGTCGTCGATATTCTCCCCACGGTTTGTCACTGGATCGGTGGGCAGCGCGTGAGCCCCGCGGCCACCCGCACGGCCGAAGTTTTCAATCCGGCGTCGGGGCGCGTCATCGCGCGGGTCGCGCTGGCGGACAGCGCAGTTGTCGATGCCGCCGTGCGCGCCGCGGCCTCGGCTTTCCCTGGCTGGGCCGCGACGCCGGCCCTGCGCCGCGCGCGTATACTGGCGCGCTTCAAAGAACTGGTCGAGGAGCATGCCGATGAACTCTCGCGCCTGCTATCGCGTGAACACGGCAAGACCGTCTCGGATGCGCGCGGAGAATTGACACGTGGCCTTGAGGTCATCGAATTTGCCTGTGGCGCGCCGCATCTTCTGAAGGGTGAGTTCAGCGACAACGTCGGTACCGGAGTCGACGTGTTCAGCTTGCGCCAGCCCCTCGGCGTCGCGGTGGGCATCACGCCGTTCAATTTCCCGTTGATGGTGCCAATGTGGATGTTCCCGATTGCGCTTGCCTGCGGCAATACCTTTGTTTTAAAGCCATCTGAGCGTGATCCGTCGGCGCCGCTGCGACTCGCGGAACTGCTGCATGAAGCGGGCCTGCCGGCGGGCGTATTCAATGTCATCAACGGCGACAAGGCGGCGGTTGATAGGCTGCTTGAGCACCCGGACGTCGCAGCCATCAGTTTCGTGGGCTCTACCCCGATCGCCAAGCGCGTATACCTCGATGGCACCTCATCCGGTAAGCGGGTGCAGGCACTTGGCGGCGCCAAGAACCACATGGTGATCATGCGGGATGCGGACCTTGAGCAAACGGTCGAGGCACTCGTTGGCGCAGCGTATGGATCGGCAGGCGAACGCTGCATGGCGATCTCGGTGGCTGTCGTCGTGGGTGATGACATGGCCGATCAGCTGATCGAGCGCGTGACCGCGCGGATCGCGACACTCAAGATTGGCGCGCCGGATGATCCTGCGACCGAGATGGGGCCGCTGGTCACCGCCGTGCATCGCGATCGCGTCGCAGGATACATCGACATCGGCGCGCGCGAGGGTGCACGCCTGGTGGTCGATGGTCGCAAGGGCACTGGGCTCGCCGGTTCGCCAGGGTTTTACCTCGGCGCGACGCTGTTTGACGAGGTCAAGCCGCAAATGCGCATCTATCGCGAGGAAGTATTCGGCCCGGTCCTGTGCGTGGTCAGGGTTGCCACCCTGCAGGCGGCCATCGAACTGATCAATGCCCATACCTTCGCCAATGGTGTTGCGCTGTTTACTCGCAATGGCGATGTAGCGCGCACCTTCGCGCAGAAGATCGAGGTTGGCATGGTCGGGATCAACGTGGCGATCCCCGTGCCGATGGCCTTCTACAGCTTTGGCGGGTGGCGCCAATCGCTGTTTGGCGACCACCATATTTATGGGGCCGAGGGAATTCGCTTTTATACCCGCATGAAATGCGTGACCCAGCGCTGGCCGGCGCCGACGCCCGGAGATGCGGCTTTTGTCATGCCGACGATGCGTTGACGCAGCGCAGCAATACGGCTTCAGAGCCGGCTTTTGCCTTGACACTCAGGGCTTAGCTTCCTACAATCGCCGGCCTTTGTCGCCGTGCGTAAGGGCCCCGCGTCAATACAGTTTTTTCTCACACCGCCATCGGCGACGGATGGCATTCATAAGGTATTTATGGCGACGACGACTCAGTTAATCCGCACCGGCCGCAATGAGCCGGCCTGGAAGTCCAAGGTGCCGGCGCTCGCCGCCTCGCCGCAAAAGCGTGGAGTATGCACGCGCGTCTACACGACCACGCCGAAGAAGCCGAACTCGGCGCTGCGCAAGGTCTGTCGTGTGCGCCTGACCAATGGCTACGAGGTGTCCAGCTACATCGGTGGCGAAGGCCACAACCTCCAGGAGCACTCGGTCGTGCTGATCCGTGGCGGCCGCGTTAAGGATTTGCCCGGAGTCCGCTACCACACCGTTCGCGGCGCGCTCGATTGCGCAGGCGTCAACGACCGGCGCCAAGGCCGTTCCAAGTACGGCGCGAAGCGCCCCAAAAAATAAGAGAAGCCTAGGTTATGTCCCGCAGAGCAGCAGCGCCGCATCGTACGATTCTTCCCGATCCGAAGTTTGGCAACGACATGTTGGCCAAGTTCATCAACATGGTCATGGAGCGGGGCAAGAAGTCCGCCGCGGAGAAGATTGTCTACGGTGCGATCGAAAAGATCAGCGACAAGACCGGCCGCGCGGGCGGCGAGGCGATTGCTGTGCTGCAGCAGGCACTGGACAACGTCAAGCCCGTGGTCGAGGTCAAGTCCCGCCGCGTCGGCGGCGCGACCTATCAGGTGCCGGTCGAGGTACGTGCCAATCGACGGCAGACGCTCGCGATGCGCTGGGTCATCGAGGCGGCCACCGATCGCAGCGAGAAATCCATGGCGCACCGCCTGGCGGCCGAGCTAATGGAAGCCGCCGAGAACCGCGGCGCGGCCGTGCGCAAGCGCGAGGATACGCATCGTATGGCCGAGGCCAACAAGGCATTCGCGCACTACCGCTGGTAGGGGTTGCCTGAGGAGCGCCGATCGTGGCACGCACTACGCCCATTGAGCGCTACCGCAATATCGGTATCTCCGCGCATATCGACGCGGGCAAGACCACCGCGACCGAGCGAATTCTTTTCTATACCGGCGTATCCCACAAGATTGGCGAAGTCCATGACGGCGCTGCCGTCATGGACTACATGGAACAGGAGCAGGAACGCGGCATTACGATAACCGCCGCGGCAACCACCTGTTTCTGGAAGGGGATGGACAAGGGTTTCCCCGAGCACCGCATCAACATCATCGACACGCCGGGGCACGTCGACTTCACGATCGAGGTGGAGCGCAGTTTGCGGGTGCTGGACAGCGCGGTTGCCGTTTATTGTGCCGTGTCCGGTGTACAGCCGCAGTCTGAAACAGTGTGGCGCCAGATGAACAAGTACGGGGTGCCCCGCGTCGCATTCATCAACAAGATGGATCGCGCCGGCGCGGACTTCTTGCGCTGCGTCGAGCAGATCCGCACGCGCCTGCGCGGCAATCCAGTGCCCATCCAGCTGCCGATCGGCGCGGAGGAAGGGTTCGCCGGGGTGGTTGACCTCGTAAAGATGAAAGCAATTTCCTGGGACGAGGAAACGCAGGGAATGAAATTCGAGTATCGCGAGATTCCGGCCGAAATGCGCGCGCAGTGCCTCGAGTGGCGCGGCAAGATGATCGAGGCGGCGGCCGAGGGCGACGAGGAATTGCTGAATAAATATCTCGAGAATGGCGATTTGTCGGACGTCGAGATCAGGCGGGGCCTACGCGCACGTGCCCTCAAGAATGAGGTATGCCTCGTGACCTGCGGATCGGCTTTCAAGAACAAGGGCGTGCAGGCCGTGCTCGATGCAATCATTGAATACATGCCATCGCCCGTCGAAGTGCCGCCCGTTAAGGGACAGAGCGAACGCGGCGAGCCGATTACGCGCAAGGCGGACGATGCCGAGCCGTTTGCGGCGCTCGCATTCAAGATCCTGAATGATCCATTTGTGGGCAATCTGACCTTCTTCCGGGTCTATTCCGGCAGGTTGAACTCAGGCGATCAGGTATATGTGCCGAACAAGAGCCGCAATGAGCGCATTGGACGACTGCTGCAGATGCACGCGAGCGATCGTTCCGAGATCAAGGAAGTGCGTGCCGGCGACATCGCCGCAGCGGTAGGCCTCAAGGATGTGACGACCGGTGACACGCTATGCGATACGGACAGGGTCATCGTTCTGGAGAAGATGGAGTTCCCGGATCCGGTGATCTCGGTCGCCGTCGAGCCGCGCACCAAGGTTGACCAGGAGAAGATGGGCGTCGCGCTGCAGCGCCTGGCGAAGGAAGATCCCTCCTTCCGCGTGCACACCGACCAGGAATCCGGGCAGACGATTATCTCCGGCATGGGCGAGCTGCACCTGGAAATCATCGTGGACCGCATGAAGCGCGAGTTCAAGGTCGAGGCGAACGTCGGCAAGCCGCAGGTCGCGTACCGGGAGACGCTGCGCGCGACGGTGGAATCGGAAGGCAAGTTCATACGCCAGTCCGGCGGTCGCGGCCAGTACGGGCATGTGTGGCTCAAGATCGAGCCGCTTCCGGCCGGCAAGGGCTACGAATTCGTCAACGGCATCGTCGGCGGCGCCGTGCCGCGCGAGTTCGTCCCGGCAGTCGACAAGGGGATCCAGGAAGCCGTGCAGACGGGCGTCATCGCGGGTTACCCGATCGTCGACGTCAGGGTCACGATTTTCGATGGCTCCTACCATGACGTCGATTCGAACGAAATGGCGTTCAAGATCGCAGGCTCGATGGGCTTCAAGGAAGGTTTCCGCAAGGCAAAGCCCGTGCTACTTGAGCCGGTCATGAGGGTCGAGGTCGTAACCCCCGAGGATTACTACGGCGATATCGTCGGGGACCTTAACCGGCGGCGCGGGCAGATCATTGGCATGGAAGAATCGCCTTCCGGCAAGGTCGTGACCGCCGAAGTACCTTTGGCCGAAATGTTCCAGTATTCGACCGCCATGCGCTCGATGAGCCAGGGGCGCGCGAATTACACCATGGAATTTGCCAAGTATATGGAAGTGCCGAGCAACGTGGCCGATGCCGTAATGAAGAAAGCTTCATAGGATTCAAGGCGATAATCGTGTTTATATCCATTCAAGAGGTGTGCCGTGTCGAAGGGTAAGTTTGAGCGAACCAAGCCGCATGTAAATGTGGGGACGATTGGGCATGTGGACCATGGGAAGACGACGCTGACGGCAGCCTTGACGAAGGTAATGGCGGAGAAGTACGGCGGGGAGTT
>JANXZG010000168.1 GCA_025355645.1 Gammaproteobacteria bacterium
CAATCAGGCCCTCATTGCGCTCGCACGCCGCCGCTGCGATGTGCTGTTCGCCATGTTGCGTGACGGAACTCTTTATAGCCCGCCACGCCCCGAAATATCCTTGACAACAACATAGGGGCACCCCCCGCCAATGGTCAAAGTCATAATACTATCCCATGCAGCATCGTCCGGAATAAGCCCGGTGAATCAGTGTGCCGGATTAACCGGCGCCGTACAGCTGTGGATTGCCGTAAGACCTTGCGTCGGGCCCTTACCTAGCGCCATCGGCCAAGTCGCCTTCTACCGGTGGGAGTATGATATGGTAAACTGAACGCTGCCCGTCGTGGCGGCTCCGTCCAACCACGTTGCCCACCGACGGCCAGAGTTACTTGTATTGTCGGCAGCTCTTCCCATCTATGGCGGCTGAGGGCTGTATCGGGACCGCGAGGCGTTCTCTGAGCCGCACATCTGCGGCAAGTACATACGGATTGTCGGACAGCCCAGAGCGCGTCATAGCGCTCGATCGGGCACAATCAATTCGCCACTAGTAGGACGCACCAAATGACCACCACACGCAAGCGTACGCACGACCGATCGATTTCTACGCTCGGTAATTGGCAGCGGAAGTGGGGAGTCTCGACCCGCAGATCAAGATTTCCTGCAATCGTCGAATTCTTCTGTCGGGCGACGGGGTCAGCGCCGTGTCCGAAATCGCGGCCACTTATATGCTGATCAAGGAAATGACCACGGAAGAGAGCATTGATCTACTGGCGCGCACACGGTTGTGCAGGTTGGCATGCGCCCTTGAAGGGCAGCCCTATATCACCCCAATACACTGCGTCTACGATCACAACTACCTATATGGTTTCTCGACGTTGGGACAAAAAATTACCTGGATGAGGAAAAATCCCCTGGTATGCGTTCTCGCTGAAGAGTTGATCTCTGCGCAAGATTGGGCCTCGGTGATTGTTTCGGGAAAATATGAAGAACTGCCCGATATTGAGCCCCACGCAACCCATCGGCAGCACGCCTATAACCTACTCCAAAAGCGCGCCATGTGGTGGGAACCGGGTTATGTGGAGACGGTGCTCCACGGAAAAGCACGCCCAATGCAATTTCTCTATTTTCGGATTCACATCCAACAAATCAGCGGTCACCGCGGCGTCCCGGATTCCGATCCTGAACCCACACTTTCTGTAGCCCAGCCGAGAGTGGCGCGCTGGTTCCGCAAAGTCTTCTCGCGGTAAGTTGCGGCACATGCAAAGCCCATTCACGTAGCCCTACGATGTCAGGGTGCGACCTGTTGCGAGAAAATCGCCGCAATGCTCTACGGATGTCTTCACTTCATCCACCATGTGAAGAAATCCTGAATATCGATCGAGGTTCTGCGACCGATATCAATGCACTGAAATTCCGCGGATAAGTCACGCGGCGCGGGACGGCCAAGACAATTAAGCAGCACAAGGAATTCCTTGTAGAAGATGCGGCCATCATGATCTTTGTCACATTGATCGAAATAGTCCGAAAGATCTCTCATAATTGCAGCTACGCCGGGCACACGCAAAGCTGATTGAATCGTCATTGCACCCTCCAACACGTATGTTTCATCTACGTCGATGTCTAAGGATGCACCGACATGGGAGGCCCCACACCTGTGGAATCTACTTAGTCAATGTCTTTCCGCACGCATCGCTCCTCATCGGCGCGCTGCCGAACCATCGGTTTTCTATGCGGCGCACCACTGTCAGGTGCTAGTAACATACCTAGCTAATAGGCGGATTCACGTACAGACCCGTGATCCCACTGCGCGCACACTCTATCTCCGACAATCACACATAGAAGCAAGTTATGAAAACAGATACTCAATTGCAGTCAGATGTTATCGCGGAACTTTCGTGGGAACCGTCGATTAATTCCGAGGATATCGGTGTCGAGGTCAAGGATGGAATTGTCACTTTAGCGGGGCACGTAAGCAGCTACGCGGAAAAGATCGGCGCAGAACGTGCAGCAATGCGCGTTGCCGGAGTGAAAGCGCTCGCCGTTGAAATGGACGTAAGGCTTGCGGGATCCAGCACCCGAATTGATGCAGACATTGCTCGCTCAGTCGATAACGTCTTACAGTGGACCACTTATTTACCCAAGGACGCTATCAAAATAAAAGTCGAAAGCGGTTTTGTTACGCTCTCGGGTGAACTCGTGTGGGAATATCAACGAGAAGCGGCGGTCAGTGCCATTCGTTACTTGATAGGTGTCAAAGGAGTCAACGATCAACTCGTCATCAAGCCGAAGGTATCCGCGCCCCTTGTCAAGGCCGATATACAAGCGGCGTTGAAACGACGTGCTCTAAAAGATGCGAACGAGATCTCCGTTAGCGTTGACGGCGCCGGCGTAACGTTGTCCGGCAAGGTACACAGCTGGTCTGAACGGGAGTTGGCAACGCAGACTGCGTGGGGATCACCCGGCGTACGCAGCGTTGTCGATCACATCACAGTGTCGTACTAGATTACCGGAGGGTCCGATTGCCGTCGGATCCTCCTCCTACACTTTTACGGTTAGGTAAGTTCGGTAGGTGAGATAAGACTCCCCAATGGTGCGGCGGATCACGCGATGTGCGGTCATGCAGGAGACGTGGTTACCCCTGCTTTGCTCCGTAGTATTACGGATACCTTGTATATCGTGCCTCCCCGATAATTGTGCAACGGCGGCACCGTTGACGCCGCTTGAGCTACAATCTACCTGAGGGACACGTCATGGCTGCAATGCATCGAATTCTGGTGACGGTGAAAGAATTCACCGGCAAACCGTTGCCCGCAGTACTCAAAGCGGCGCAGCTCGCTCGGGCGTATCGCGCCCAATTGGAATTATTCCATGCAATCGCCTCGCCGCTGTATGTGGATCCTGTTCTGGCAGGTAACAAGGGACTCGAATCACTGGAGCAAGATATGCGCCAGAAGGCGCTTCGCCGCCTCGAGGCAATCGCCGACCGACTGCGCGCCCACAGCATCAAGGTGAGCGTCTCCGCCGAATGGGACTATCCCCCGCATGAGGCAATAATTCGCCGGGCTCGCGCGATCAAAGCGGACCTCATTGTCGCCTCTCTACATTCGGGGCGACATTACGTGCCGTGGCTCCTGCGATTGACGGATTGGGAGCTAGTGCGGCTGAGTTCGGTACCCGTACTGTTGGTGAAAAATCCTCATCCTTACTGTCATCCCGCGGTATTGGCGGCGATTGACCCCACGCATGCACATGAAAAGCCGTTGCAACTCGATAAGGAAATTCTGCGCACCGCCAAGGCGCTGACCGCGGCGCTTAAGGGAACCCTGCATGCTGTGCACGCGTACGCAAGCTTTGCGGTGGCCGTCCCCCCCGAGGTGATCACGCCGGAGACCTTAGAGGCAATACAGGTAGACGCCGAACATTCTGCGCAACTGCGTTTTAGTCGCGCCCTGCGATCGACGCGGATCGCGCGCTCGCGCCAGTACCTTCTCGCCCGCCGGCCTATCGACGCTATTGCCGAGGCAACTCGCAAGAGCCGCAGCGCCATCGTCGTGATGGGGGCCATTTCACGCTCGGGATACAAGCGTTTGCTTGTTGGCAATACGGCCGAGCGCATCCTGGACGATTTGGCTTGCGACATCATGGTAATAAAATCCGCGAAGTTTTCCACTCGCGTCCGGCGAGCATCGCGCGGAGCGCAACTTCGATTTAGTGGGCCGGCGGTCGCTTTAGGGTACTCGTTCAACTATCACTGAAGCCGCTTCGCTGCAGCTGTGAATGAGGGCATGTGCTTGGACTGGACAACGCGCAAGGAGTTTTTCAAATATCCTATACCCACACAAGCACGGCGCTGCCGGATAGCGCGATTACCGGTGCGCTCGCCAAGGACGGCGACCTCGCATTTCCGCAACAAGTAAGCCTTTTCTACGCCGGCAAGATCGCCGACGGGCTGGGGGCGTTCGTACAACTAACCTACGATGGCATTGGAGACCACTTCGGATTCGATAATACTGACATTCGCTATGCCCACCATTGGTCATTCGGCGGCGCGAACGACAACGGCCACGATATGATTGTCGGGGTCACGCTCAACAACAACCCCACCGTGCAAGACGTCTGGAACACCACGCCTGCCTGGGGGTTCCCATATTCTGCGAGTAGTTCCGCGCCGGGGCCGTCCACGTCCGCGAAGGTTGATAGCGGCGCCGGCGGTTTTGGTCAGTCCGTAGGCGGTCTAGGAATGTGTGTATGGTTGGACGATCACTTCTACGCTGAGATCAGCGATTACACCGCCGCCATACCAGGGGGCGCTCATCCCTTGGATAGTACGCAAGCCAACGTGGTACGGGGATCGGCGCCCTATTGGCGATTGGCCTACGAGCAACGCCGGGACCGCAATTCCTTGTCGGTAGACGCCTTCGGCTTGAATGCAAACGTTCATCCGGGAAATGGAACGGCGCTGGCGGGTGGCCTCGATATGTTGAGGGACACCGCCGTTGATATGCAGTACCAGTTCATCGGCGAGGACCATCTGGTAACTTTCCTGGGGACCTACATTAGGGAGCACCAAACACTTAACGCAAGCGTCCTCGACGGATTCGCTGCAAATACGAAGAACAACCTCAAGA
>JANXZG010000022.1 GCA_025355645.1 Gammaproteobacteria bacterium
TGCACGGCCCGGGCGCTGTCCGCAAAATTATGCGCAACGATGGCGTCGTCGTGGATTGAATGGCTGACTAGCCGCCGTAAAGACGAACTTGAATTACCCATCCCGCGCAGCTCGCCGGAAAATGCATTTTTTTGGAAACGCCGTGAAGCAAGTTCTGGGAGGTCCCAACTGCGATGCGCCATTCCTTAAACCGACGGCTTTCGCGCAGCTGCCGTTCTGTGCGCCTTTGGAGTTTAATCGATACAAACAGTCAATACACAGCATCGGGCCATACTAATTCATGGGGAGGTGGCCCGGATCCCTTGTCAGGGCCCGGCCAAATTCGAGTGCGCGTCGGCCTGCGCCATTTGCCGAACCGGCCTGAATTTAATCGATGTTGAGTTGTGCAATATCGTTTATCCCGACGTGTTGGGACACGAGGTTGCCGGCTGGGCGAGAGGGCGGGGCGCCGCGGTTCCGGTGCCGCAACAAAAAAAGGCCGGACATAAGGCCCGGCGCAAGTCCTGCATCCATTAATACGTTGGGTCAATTCGGCGCATGAATGCCGATCTAAATGAGCTGTAGTGGACATTGCGGCCCATGCAATTTCAAGCGTTGGCAATGCTTTTTTTTGACTCGCGGGTGCGCATCGCTGTCGGCGCAACAGCTGGAATTGGCGATGGCTATGCAAGCGATGGCGCTGCAGCTTGGGGCGCCATCGGGATAATGAGGGTTTTGTTTGCGCTTCGTTCCCGCTGCCATAATCGGAGCAACGGGTCCCTAAGTCCTAGGCCTCAAAAAGTTTACGGCCCCTCCACCAGGGGCGATTCCGCGCATTCCCATTGCGCGATCTCTCGCGGTACGACTACGTGTAAGCCCGTATATGCCGCAAGTCGTGCCTCATTTATGGTTTGATGCACCAAGTGGCCGGTGGAATGCACTACGGGTGACCAGGGAGAATTGATGATGACTTACAAGCGACACGTGCGCTTTTTTCGCTTACTTCTGCGGTGTTTAGGTCTGACATTTTGTATTGGTCTAAGCACCCCGGGCTGGGCTGTGCCAAGTTTTGCGCGGCAGACCGGAATGTCGTGCTCGGCCTGCCATACTGTATTTCCGGAACTCACGCCCTTCGGGCGCGAATTCAAGCTGAATGGCTATGTGCTCGACAACATTCGCCAGGTCAAAGGAATCTCGCTCGAGAATCGCGAGACCCTTGGCCTCAATTCCACGCCACCGATCAGCCTGATGGTCCAGATCTCCTATGCCCGCACGAGTGCTCCAGTACCCGACAGTCAAATCAGCGGCGCGCTCGCGAAGGACGGTGACGTTCTGTTTCCGCAGCAAGCGAGTTTATTTTATGCTGGCAAGATCGCGGACGGACTCGGCGCATTCATGCAGCTGACCTACGATGGCGTAGGCGATAGTTTTGGCTTCGACAACACGGACATCCGCTACGCGAAGCATTTTAGCGTGGGAAGCGGTGATCATGACAACTTGATCTTGGGCCTGACGCTGAATAACGGCCCAACCATACAGGATGTCTGGAACAGCACTGCCGCTTGGGGATATCCGTATTCGCTCAGCAGCACGGCGCCGTCGCCGATCGCGTCCGCGATTCTGGACAGCGGCGCGGGCAGCCTGATCCAGTCAACCGCAGGGCTTGGCGTTTACGCCTGGTTAAACGATCGTTTATACGCCGAGCTGACGATGTATTCCGCCGCTATCCGCGGAAACTTGCACCCGCTCGATAGCACTCAGGCAAATGTCGTGCACGGCACTTCTCCTTACTGGCGCGTGGCGTACGAATCCCGCTGGAATCAGAATTCCCTCACCGTAGGTGCGTACGGTATGAACGCGAAGATTAACCCGGGCAATGGCCTGCCGCTGCAGGGTCCAACCGACGAGTATCGTGACGTGGCCGCTGATGTCCAGTACCAGTTCATTGGCGAGGACCATATGTTCACGTTGCTTTCGACGTACATTAAGGAGAACCAGAGGCTGGATGCGAGCTATGCTGCGGCGCTGTCGGCGAACCCGAGCGACGAGCTTAAGACCTTTAAGATCAGCGGCGAGTACTATTACGAGCGTACAATCGGCGGCTCGCTGGGCTTCTTCAACATCGACGGCAGCAGTGACAGCAGCAAGTACCCCGGATCGCAGACGGTGAATAACGTGATGCTGCCAATACCCGTCGCGGGCAGCGTCGCTAACAGTCCGAACTCGCAAGGGGAGATATTCGAGCTCAACTACCTGCCGTGGCTCAATACGAAGCTGCAGCTGCAGTACACTCGCTACTCCAAGTTCAACGGCCTCGCCACTAATTACGACGGCGCCGGCCGTAGTGCGGGCGACAACAATACGACGTTCCTGCTGTTCTGGCTGCTGTATTGATCGGAGCATAAATACATGAAACGCAGTACTGCCTTTGTTCTTGCCGCCAGCCTCCCGGGCTGTCTGGGCGCCGCCACGCCGGCGGCCGACCTTGCAAACGAGAGTGCCAAGGCGTCCCTGAAGGCGAAGGTTGATACCTGCGCTACCTGCCACGGAATGAAGGGTCAGAGCATCTCGCCGCAGTTTCCTAACCTTGCCGCCCAGACCGCCCCGTACATCGAAGCACAGCTGAAATCATTTAAGGACCAGTCTCGTGCGGACCCCGATGCGCAAGCGTATATGTGGGGTATGGCGGCGCAGCTGAACGATGGGGACATCAGCGCGCTAGCTGCCTACTTCGCCGCGCAGCCCGCTGCAACGGGTCGTTCGGGCACTCCGCAGCTCATCGCCCAGGGGAAGACGCTGTTCGAACAGGGAGTGCCCGCGACCGGCATTCCTCCGTGTGCGAGTTGTCATGGCGAACACGCGCAGGGCATGGCTACGTTTCCACGGCTCGCCGGGCAACATGCGCCGTATCTGCTCAGGCAGTTGCTAGTGATTCAGAGTGTTTTGCGCACCGCGCCGGTGATGCACGGTGTTATTAAGAATCTCACGAAGGACCAGATGCAGGCCGTGGTCGCGTATCTCGAGTCAATTTGACCGTTACCGTTAACAAGCGTCCGGGATTTTCTATGAACGCTCTTTATTCGCCGCGGGTCTAGCAACTCGCGCCGCAGCTAACCGGCCTCTGACCAAGGCCCAGTACGATGCGCCCGTGCTACGGCGCGCAGGTGTTGCCAAGCGCCGGAAATTCCGAAGGCTCGGGGGAATATTGCGCTGACCTCTGATAACGGCTTTTCACTGGGCAACATGGCTGTTAAACGGTGCAGCCGGCGCTAATCCAAGCGCCAAATTTGTGGACTGGAAAAGTTCTCCAAACAGGAACTCGCCATTTTATAACCACTACTGACTAACAACGGACCTCTGTTAGGTTCAAGTCCGTCTCTCGTCGCCGAAGTCGGGTGGATGAAAACCTGCAGTTGCATCACTGCGCATATTTACGAACTCTCGCGCTCTATTAGTTCGAGGGTATTTGTTCAATAGTACTTCGAGGGAATCACTGACCCTTGTCCTCCACAACACTGTTGCCTCCGTCGACGACGATGAGCTGACCGGTCAAGTACGACGCGCCAGGCGAACACAGGAAGGCCACGCAGCTCGCAACCTCCGCCGGCGTACCAGAGCGCCCCACGGGTGTCGCGCACCCCGCGCGCGCTCCGGATTCGGCTTGGGAGCCGGTAGCGATCCATCCGGGCGCGACGGCATTCACTGTAATTCCGTGCCGAGCAACCTCTAAGCAAACCGCTCTGGTGAAGCCCAGTATACCGGCCTTCGCCGCGGCGTAAGCCGAATCGAACGCGATGCCCGTCACAGGTCCGGTGGTCGACGATACGCTGACGATGCGGCCGGACTTGCGAGCTTTCATACCGCGTAGGCAGGCGCGCGTAACGTAAAAAGCAGTGGTCAGATTGCGCTCTAGGGTGACGGCCCACGTCGTCGTTTCCATATCTTCAAGTGGGCCGGTCGGGTCAGAGACACCAAGCGATGCCATGCCCGCATTATTGACCAGCACGTCCACGTCGCCAACTTCAGCGATTAATTCGCACACGCGTTTCGGATCAGTCAGATCCGCCGGGAATCCGATAGCATCTATGCCTTCAGCCCTGAGTTCCCGGGCGCGATCCTCAATTCGCGCCGTCATCGACGTGATGGCAATGCGATGACCCGCGTGCCCCAGCGTTCTGGCGATTGCAAAACCGATGCCCGTTGGGCTGCCAGCTCCCGTTACCAGGGCGATAGTCCGTCGTTCTGGCTTTAGCATCAGTCCTCTCCCGGTCAGATTACGAACATATGGCCCGCGGTCGGGCCGTTATTTATCGAATGCACTACGCTGTTTGAATAGCGGGCATACTCAGAACTCAAATAAAGGACGACGATCGCTATGGCATCCGGCCTGTCGAAGGGGCAAGTGGGAGGATACTGGCGTTGACGTTTCTGTGAAAGCGATCCAATTGCCAACAACGCCGCAATTAACATTATATTCACCAATTTGTTAGAACTCGCGTAGGCTTCGTGTAAATTCAAATGACGTGACTCATGTTCATATAAATATATTTATGTACTTCCCTGAAAAAACATGAGTGAATTGCGGAGCGAATTAACCACCCGCAGACTATTCGATCGTTTATTCCCCTGCAACCGGAGTGGGCAGCGAGGGCCGTCGTGATAGCTATCCTGCAAGCCAAGGCAGATGGCTTGTGGTCGCGCTCCCATATTCGAGGCAATGTTCATGCAGGCCTAGTGGTGGGAATCGTCGCGTTGCCGCTCGCCCTCGCATTCGCGATTGCCTCCGGTGCGCGACCGGAGCAAGGGCTCTACACGGCGATCGTGGCGGCGGTAGTCACTTCACTGTTCGGCGGTACGCGAGTGCAGATATCGGGTCCGACGGGCGCCTTTGTTGCCGTTCTATCCATCATCACGGCGCAGCACGGCATTGCGGGTTTGCAGATTGCAACGATTATGGCCGGCGTGATTCTCGTCATCTTTGGCGCAGCAAGGCTCGGCGGGGTGATTAAGTTCATACCTAATCCCGTTATTGTGGGTTTTACTTCTGGCATCGCGGTCATTATTTTTGTGGGTCAATGGAAGGACTTCCTTGGCCTGACGCCAGCCCCATCCGGCCTTCGCTTCCATGAGAAGCTTTGGGCACTATTGCAGGCGTTGCCGACAATTAATTTGGCAACCACGGGCCTAGCACTGCTGTCGCTGGCAATTTTGACTCTGGGGACACGCCATCTGAAACGCATTCCGGCCCCGCTGCTCGCATTGGTCGCAGTCACCGTATTACAGCGGATATTCGATTTCCATGGGGTGGCTACCATTGGATCGACCTTTGGCGGAATTCCTCGCACATTACCGTACCTGGCCTTTCCATCGATGGACCTGACCCGGGTTCTATCGCTGGTAGGACCGGCGTTCACCATCGCGCTGCTGGGATCAATTGAGTCGCTGCTTTCAGCGGTTGTTGCCGACGGCATGATCGGTACTCGACACGATTCGAACCAGGAACTCATTGGCCAAGGCATTGCCAACATTGTGGCACCGCTTTTTGGTGGGTTTGCTGCGACCGGCGCGATCGCCCGAACTGCGACCAACATCCACAATGGTGCAACCGGTCCGCTTGCTGGTCTAGTCCACTCAGGATTTCTTATTATGGTCGTTGTATTGCTGGCGCCGCTCGCCTCGGCGATCCCACTTTGTTGCCTATCGGCAGTCTTATTCGTCGTCGCCTGGAATATGAGTGAATTACCACACTTCCTGCGAGTCGTACGCGGCGCGCCTAAGCCCGACGTTGGCATTTTGCTTTTGACATTTTTTCTGACCGTATTTGTCGATCTTGTAGTAGCGGTAAATGTAGGAGTGATCCTGGCGGCGCTGCTGTTTATGCGGCGGATGGCAGAATCAGTAAATGTTGAGCAGCAAGTCGAGGAAGTAGGGCCGACCAGCGTCGGGCGGCCCGCGCCGGCGAACAGCGGCATTGCAATTTACAGCATCGATGGACCATTTTTCTTCGGTGCGGCGGAGAAATTGGAGCGCACACTGGGACTTATCCAGAGACGCGCTACTATTCTGGTACTGCGAATGGGCAATGTCCCGTTTGTCGACGCGACAGGGATATTCGCTTTGGAAGAGATCGTCAGCGACTTCCGGCGGCACGGAACCAACGTATTATTGGTCGAGGTACGAGCCAACGTCCATTACAAGCTGGAGCGCGCCGGGGTAATTGCCAAACTCGGCGAGGAGAATATAATCGCAACCATGGAGAAGGCCCTGCTGCGGGCGCAGGCTTTGCAAGGTGAGCTCGGTCGAGCAAGCGGGGATTCGGCAGTTTGAGTTTGGATACGCTAGTGCTTGAGCGTAATCCACACGACCTCCCGGGCTGTTGTCCCCACATTGCCCGACTCATGTCCTTGGCTAATATCTATCGCCGGCATCCATCCAACAGTTCCGTCCGGACCAAACTGTGGTTCGGACGGCTGAGTATCTTTGGTTCGACTAGACCACAGCCCGCCCTTGATGAATATCCATAATTGGTTTCCGCGGTGTGCATGTGCTCCTTCCCATTGTCCGGGATTGAGGCGGAACCGCTGCACGACCACGGAATCGTTTTCCAGAATGTCCTCGCCAGGAATATTCGGGTAATTTAAATGGTATTCCTGGTTTTCGTTTGAAACACCCGATATTGCAATCGGGAATGGTTTCAATGCTACCAGGATGACCTGGATAGGCGCGGAGTCTATGTTCGTGTAGCCGGCGGTGGGCTGATTCGCTATGGATTGCCACATCACGCGGCCGTCTTTCCATAGGGTAGCCCGGTGCGATTGGTTGGATGAAAGTACACCTCCCTTCACGAACACCAACAGGCTGTCGGTGCTGTGCACTTGAGGACCCGTGGATTGTCCAGGCTCAATCGTGAACATCGTCACCAAAACGCGCTCATTCTCTCGAACCACATGACCCGACAGGTTTGCAAACGCAGATTTTATTTGCAGCGGCTCCATGGCATTTGCGGACGCGCGATCCCCGAACGGGAGACACGCAACATACAGGAACGCAACAAGGGCGGCGGTTGCTATTCGGCTTAGCATTTGAAGGCCTCCGAGAGCGGCGTTGTTAAATAGTCCTTATCGGATATCCGCAATGCAGTTTAACTCCGATGGTCCGATGAGGTGCATATCAATCGGTATGCAGCTAAGAACCGCGCCATCCGCAGTCGTTGATATCGCTGAGGTGCTCTATCCTAGTGTAGAGCAGGGTTGAGCTTTTTCGGGACGGCTCTTCCGCGTCCAGCGCCACGCTATTTGCTGGACCCATTTTCGACCCGGCAAATGCCGGCTGTTTGCGGGCGTGCCGAAGAACTCCGCTGAGGCAACGTCTATTTCGTATCGGAAGAAACCAGCCGAACGCGCCCGCTTTGCGCCGGCGCTGTCTGCAGGCGGTTGCGCGTCAGGACTGCATCTATCTCACTCTCTGGCAGCGGCCGGTAGAGGTAAAATTCTTGAAATTCGTCGCAGCGCAGGCTGCGCAAAAACGCCAGCTGGGCCTCGGTCTCGACGCCTTCGGCGATTACATGAAGTTTCAGGCTATGCGCCAGGGCGATGACGGCACGCGTTATCTTGGCGCCACCGGAATCGCCAGGGATATCCCGAATGAATGAGCGGTCGATCTTGATCGAATCGATCGGAAGGCGCTTAAGGTATGCCAGTGACGAGTAGCCTGTCCCGAAGTCATCAATGGTTATGTGCACACCCGTGGACTTAAGGGCTTCCAGGACCTGCGCGCTCGCGCCATGGGTCATTACCATGCTTTCGGTAATCTCCAGGTGCAAAGTCGAGGTTTCAATTCCGCTGGATTGGATAATGCCGGTGAGCTTGGATAAGAGGTTCGGATCCGCGAACTGCCTGGCCGAGAGGTTGACGGCTACCGTCAGGTTGGTAAATCCCCGGTCCTGCCATTGCTTGTTACGAGCGCAGGCCGAGGCGAGAACCCATTCACCGATCGGCCCGATCAGTCCCGTCTCTTCCGCCAGCGGAATGAAATCGTTCGGTGCTACCAGCCCCCGCCGTGGGTGATTCCAGCGCAACAACGCCTCGGTTCCGGTTATTCGGCCGCTGACCATGTCGACCTTGGGCTGGTAGAGAAGCACAAATTCATCGCGTTCCACGGCATGGCGCAGGTCCGACTCGAATTCGAGCCGCTCCAACGTATGGACGTTCATCGATGGCGAGTAATACTGGTAGTTATTACGGCCCAGGTCTTTCGCCCGGCACATGGCAATGTCGGCCATCTTGAGCAAGGATTGCGAGTCCTTGGCGTCAATCGGAAAGACGCTGATGCCGATGCTTGCGGTCACATGGCAGTCCTTGTCCTCAAGGACATACGGCGTGCTGACCTGCCCGATAAGCTGCTCCGCGAGCGTTGAAACAGCGGATATATGTTCAAATTTCTCGACAAGAACCACGAATTCATCGCCGCCCATCCGCGACACCGTGTCGCCTTCTCTGACCTGCTTGCGCAAGCGCTCGGCGACATGCCGCAGCAGAACATCTCCGGCCGAATGTCCGAGCGAGTCGTTGATTATCTTGAATCGGTCTAGATCCATGAACAGCACTGCCAGCTGATGCCCATCGTCCCGTCGTCGGGCTATCGCGTGTTCGAGACGCTGGTATAACAGCGTTCTATTTGGAAGAGCAGTCAGCGTATCGAAGAATGCCATCTGCTTGATCCGATCCTGCAGGCGGTTGCGGTGACGTAAAATTCGAACCGACAGCACCGTGCCAAACAACAGCAGGACCGGCGTTGCGGCCAGCAACAGGCTGCGCAACAATTGGTAGGTGGTGCGCGACGCATCACCGAGCGCCGCAATGAATTCGTTCTCCAGTGGGGTTAGTTCGTCGTTGATTTGCGCGATGTCGGCCAGATCAGCGCTGATCCTGCCGGGATCGAAAGTCGGATTTTCCACCTCATTCTGCAGGCGTGTTGCAGCTTCATCGAGTCGCGCAATCAATACATCACCTTGCGCCCATGCACGCACTGCCCGACTCATGAAACTAACAGACTTGAATCGGTGATAAAGCAGCACAAGACCGTCGATGTCGTCAGGATGTATGCCGCCGCGTAGGAACCCGTTCCGTATAACATCTGGATTACCGTTCGGATCGTCCATGGCAAGCCGCGCGACGCGATCGCCGAGGGGTATGGCAATCGCCAACTGGTACTGCTTAAACTCGGCCGGTGTGCCGGTGGCGGCATACTTTTGCAAATGGAATACGGCGTCTTTCTGTGCTTTCGACCACATGCTCTCGCCGCCCACGTACGCGCGCGCCGCCGACAGGGAGCCCAGGCTGAAGGTCGCCAAGAGAAGCAGACCAAGAACAATCGCGGCAAAAAGCCAGATGATGGTAAAAGGCGATTTGGCTTCGAATTCGGTACCCGGATCCCGCACCGCGAGAGGCTGGGTGGATAGGTAGTCAATCACCTTGGCCGAAAAAATATGGCGAATCATGACGCCTCGCCAAAAATTATCTGTTGGATGTCCCCATATAGGTTAGCCCGGGCAATTCTACCTATTTCCGAATACACCCGCAGCCAACCCAGCGGGAAAGGAGAGGTGCCTCACACTACGGATTGCTTTTCTCAAGCCTAGAGCCGTGGACTGTAAGCGGCGCACTCCAATTCGAGCATCGCACCGCGCGCAAGGCCATTCGCCCCGATGGCACTGCGGACAGGCAGCCGCTCCGGCTTGAAGTAGGTAACGTAGATCCTGTTGAAGTCTTCCCAGTGGGACATATCGGTGAGCATCACCGTGCACTTGAAGACATCATCCAGCTTGCTTCCTGAGGCTTTCAGCGTTGCGGTGACGTTTTCCATTGTCTGGCGCACTTGGTCGGCAAACTGCGGCGGCAGTCGGCCATCGGCAGCGACGCCTATTTGCCCCGATAAATAAAGAATGTTTTCGACCCTTACCGCGGTTGAGAAGGGCGCAGTCGGATCAGCGGCGCGAACATATTGAACGGCTAACTTGTCGATAGTCGGAGCGCTGGCCGAGTGTTCGTTATTGCCAAGCAAAACGACCATAGCTGCGAGGAGCATCCGCGCCGAGCTCATTAAGGTGCCTCGGGTATTTCTGCCTTTGTCATTCGGATTGCCCATTGAGTGTTCTCCCACTTGTAAAACCGTAACTACGGCGTTGTTTACCAACCAGTCGCACGCGGAACCCAAGATTGCCTCATCCGACATGCGGGCGATTGTAATACCAGCGGCCCGTAATCCATGGATGTTTTGTGGCAAACTTGGTCAATGCGCATCCCGATTTGTACCGAGTGGCGAGAGCAGCGTTCGTTCTTTGCCCTTCGTCATCCCGCTAACGCCATTGGCCGATCCTCGTCCCGCGCCAAAATTGATGACTAGGCGAGCGATAATGTTGTCTCGACGCCGAGTATTGGTGGTACTGACTTCTTTGCCCTTGACGAGCGTCGCGGACGCTTCGGCCCAAACAGCCGCTTCGACAGGGCAAGACAGACAGACTTTCACAATTGACGGCACCTATCTTGATGCGGCTTACACGCATCCACTCGGAGAAGTGGCACGTCGCGCCGCGCTCGACTACGTGGAAACTCGTCGACGGGACCCACAAAGCATCAGTCCGCGGCAGAACTCTCGTGCAATCGCCGTAGAGAGATTTGCTCGGCTGATTAATGCCGCGGTGCAGGATATCGCAGTTGTTCCCAGCACCATGGACGCAGAGAATTTGGTCAACGCGTGCCTTGGGGTCGGTCCAGGCGTGGGGGTGCTCACCGACGCGATCCATTACGACGGGTCGTTAGTGCTGTACGCCGAACTGCAGCGCAGGGGAGCACCCCTCGCAGTCGTGCGCCCGAAAGCAGGCCGGATTGACCTCGCCGACGTGCGGGAAGCACTGACGCGGGAAACGAAGTTGATTGCTGTATCGCAGGTGTCGAGTTCGACGGGTTTTGAACATGACCTTGCTGAGCTATGTGCGCTGGCACATTCGCATGGCGCGTTAGTGTATGCGGACATTATCCAAGCTGCAGGTGCCCTGCCTATTGATGTGCGGGAGTCTCAGGTAGATTTTGCCGCCTGCGGCACCTATAAATGGCTCATGGGAGATTTCGGCACGGCGTTTTTATATGTAAGACCCGATGTGCTGGGACAAATTAAACGTGTTGAAGTCGGTTGGAGGCAAGTCAAAAATCAAGAAAGTCACGTATTACCCTTCGACGCGCCTGGCCCCGCGATTGGCCCTTACACGCTTGCGGGTGGGGCGGCTGGGATTTTCGAAGTCAGTACCCCTGCTTGGGGCGCACTTGCCACCGTGGCAGGTTCCCTTGCATATATCGAGCAACTGGGCGTCGCGACTCTTGCGCGACTCCGGCAGCCGCTTCTGAATCGCTTGCAATCCCGGTTACCCGCCTTGGGATTTGAATCCCTGACCCCGGTCGGCTCCCGCAGTCCGCTAGTAGCCTTCGCCTACCGGAACGCAGAAAAACGCTTTGCCAGTCAACTGAAAAGCGCAAAAATAAAAATATCCGTGTATGAGCATCGAATACGGGTTTCCCCTTCGATCTACAACACGCTTGATGATTGTGACCATCTCATTGAAGTGCTTTCAGCCTGAGGACTGCCGCTGCCATGAGCGCGGCTATCGGCCTCGCGCTTATTTAATGGGTTGGTGTCAAGGAATCCGTTAGCGATGGCACCGGTGTTAGTGCTCTCCACGTGAATGCCGGGCAAGTCGCTGACGGCCAAGGAGTAGGCGTTGCCTGACAACGAGGGGTGGCTCATGGTTCGAAAGGCAATGACGATGGCGGCTTTTATTTCATTGGCGGCCGCAATGCCGTCAGCTTCTGTGCCGGCAACGGACACTGCGGGAGCGAAGTCGGCGGACCCGCTCCTAGCGCTCGTGGCACGCCTCGACCTGGGGCGCTATAAAGCGACCATCAAGGGTTTAACTCAGTTTGGCGATCGTCGCCAGGGTACCGATCGCAATCGCGCTGCAGTGGACTGGATAGAATCACAGCTCAAGAGTTATGGTTGCTCAGGCATCGCCCGCGTTAAATACGCGTACTCCCCAGCTGACGCGCAGCTTCCGAGCGGACCAACAATCGAAAAAAAGGCGGATGCCGCGGTCGGCGGCGGCCGCTACCGCGGTTCAATGAGCCCTACCGGCGTCAATGTTGATCCGAACCTGCAGAGAGACGAGAAATTGCGCGCGATAAATGCCCAGGCCTCGCGGGCCGGCGCACGCGAAGAAGTGTTTTGCACGAAGATCGGCGCCTCGCATCCGGAGGAAATGTACATCG
>JANXZG010000017.1 GCA_025355645.1 Gammaproteobacteria bacterium
ATCAGCAGGCGCTTGACGTCGCTGATCCGGCGATGGACAAAGCGGATTTGTTCCGCGAAGCGATTCGCGTATTCGTTCGCGTCCAGGCGGCTAAGCGGCTTTCTTCGCTGGGAGGCCAAGCCCCTAAAATGAAAAATATTCCGCGACGGCGTCCATCTCAAGGTTAGTCGCGTGGCGTCCGTGTTGGTTGACTCATCGGTTTGGGTTGCGCACTTTCGCAAGCCCAATACGACCCTGCAATTGCTGCTTGCCGCGGATCAAGTGCTGTGTCATCCGTTGATCGTCTTGGAACTCGCCTGCGGCACACCGCCGACCCCCCGCGAACGCACGCTCAGAGATCTCCGAAGACTGGAGCAATCCGTCATATCAACGACGCACGAAACGCTCGCTATGATCGAGCGAGAGCAAATTCAGGATCTCGGCTGCGGAGCCGTGGACATTTCCCTGCTGGCGTCCGCTCTGCTGACTCGTAACGCTTTGCTGTGGAGCGTTGATAAAAGTCTTAGTGCATTGGCCGTCAAGATGGGCGTTGCATACCGATAATCCGCTCGGGCTCAAGCTTTTAGCCGTCTCCGTCTCTCACCCGCGACGGCACGTTGATTCCAAAGTTCCACTTCCAGCCGCTTGCAACCTTAACGTAGATGGGCGATCCCCAAACGGGTCCAACTTTCTGACCGAAGCACGAACCGTCGGCACGGGCTGTGAAGGTCAAGATGCCGATCGTCTGCGAGAGCATCGTTGCGGCGGCGTCGGCCAGCTCGACGCTCTTGACGTCGCACCCTTCACCAGACCAGTTCTTCAATGCCTCAGATGGATCGACTATCGCGGCTTCGGCGTGGAAGCTGGCTCTCCACCGATCGCTTTCGCGAACAAACACCGATAGTTACCGAAACCCTTGCGCATGTTTCACCCTTGGAACTTCGCTCGCGCATTTCGAACGTAGCGAGGACGCGCTTGGGCAACCCGCGATGCGTGACATCTGAAACCGCGCGAGGCAACCGTCGTGCGCTAAGTAGCGGTAATGGCGGCGTTCTCGCGAATTACATTGCAAGAAGTCAACGCGCCGGCATACTCTGTTGACGACACGGCGGACCGTAGGTCCGGCGGTCGGTCGGCTTTCGTCGGGACTTAGCTCAGCGGTCCATATAGCTGGACGAGCCCCGTAATATTGCCGGCGCTATATCCTGCCTCTATCGCGTGCTGCATTACGACGCGCGCCGCCGTAGCCATAGGCGCAGGGGCTTTCAACGCCTGGCCCATTTCCGCGATGTAGCCGAAGTCCTTTTCACTGAGGCGACGCGGCGGTCCTGATCAACCGTGACGGTCGTGAACGCGCCGAGATCTACCTGAAGCGCGCCATCGGACACCCCGAACCCCGCGAAGCTGTGCCCGCCCCCTCTGATGCAGTCGGGAACGCTGTGTCGTCGTGCGAATTTTTCGCAGCGCCGCACGTCATCGATGTCCGAGCAGCGCGCCATCGCGAGCGGGTGGCGATCATAGGCGAGGTTCCAAACCTTCCTTGCTTCGTCATACCCGGGAGACTCCTCGAGAAGGAAACGACCATGCATGCGTTGAGCGAGGTAATTGAGATCGGTGGCAGATCCGGTCGCAGTAGAACCCCGCGGCACGCTGGAATGCGCGCAAGCACCCAGCGCAACGGCAGCAGACGCGGCGAGACCGGCTTGAACGAAATTGCGGCGGGTCCACTCGGGCTGATCTATACGCTGACGGGCCAATTGAGTTACTCCGTTAATAGCGCTATATCGATGCCCGCTCTTGTCCGCCGCCTCAAACGCATTCATGGTCGGTCCATAATATTTCCTGAACAGATCCGCAAACTCGGCGGGGGAGCCGTGAAACTCAAAGGTGTAGCTTTCTTGTGCGAAGGAAATGCTTTCAAACTTCCGCTTGGGGGCGATAGACGGCGATAGTTGCCGAACGACTCCCTCCGTCCAGTGGCGCACACCGGCCGTCGGCAAAACGATTTTTCGCTCTGACCACCGACACTCGAGTGATTTCGAGTAGGCACGCGAGGAGCCGGGTCGGGTGTTGATTTAGGTCGTATGCCGCCGTTCCGAACTCACCCGAAGTAAACCGTCAGACGGCTCCGCCGGCCACCTGCCGCGCGTAGTCCTCGGCGTCATACCAACCGCGCGACGCCTTAACCTTGAGATCGTCGCCAACGTCCCACTCTTCCCAGCCGTGCACGGTGAGGGTATTTCCCGTCTTGGCTGCGTGCCCTGTGAAGGTCCACATGTAGACGACGTGCGAACCGGCGCAGCGGGCTACGTCGCAGGTGAGTTTCATGCCTAAAACATCGGCGAAAAATCCGGCCGCCATCTCGGCGATACCCGCACGCCCGCGCCACGGTGCACCGCGGTTGATGACGATTTCACCGTTCTCTGCGAAATATGCAGCCACGTTTTGCGGGGAGCCGGTGTTCCAGGCAGCCGTGTACTCCGCTGCGAGACTTTCAATGCACTTGCGGTCAAGCGACATCGTGTGATCCTTCTTGTTTGCGGCGACTGCAAGCGATCGCAAGGCCGGAATTCCGATCATAGCCATGCTTGTGATCTTGAGCACGCTGCGGCGATCCATTCACTTGTCCCCCATCAAAACTCAACTATCGTATGCTGAAGAGCAGGGCAGCGATGTGCATGTAGATGTCCCCTGAGGATCTGGACCTGACGGTCGTGACTAATCGACATAGGGAAGACTGCGTCGCTCAATCTGGAATGCCTTCGACACTTACGAGCCGGGCGGAACTGCACTCATCACGGATTGTCTTAAGTCGTTGATAGACTGGCCCATAATAGAACCCCTCCCAGGCGGCTATCGACGGAAACTCCAAGATGACGATACGCCTAGGCTGCCAATCTCCTTCGTACACTTTATGAGCGGCCCCGCGTGCAAGGTAACGTGCACCAGCGGCGGCCAGCGCCGGTTTGACCGCCGCCATAAAATCCTGATACCGGGCGGGATCACGGATTTCCACATCAAAGACAACGAACGCACTCATCCGCGGGCACTCACCGATTTGGCGACGACAACGTCTGATCATTGCCGACAAGTTCGACTTCACCTTCAATTTCGACTGGGATATTGAAAGGAAGCTCAGCAATTCCCACGGCGCTACGGCAATGCGCGCCGACCTCTGGTCCAAACAACTCGAGTATGAGATCAGAAAATCCGTTGATCACGCTCGGCTGCTGGTTGAACCCCGGAGCCGAGTTGACCATGCCGAATACCCGCGACCAAGCGGCGATGCGATCGAGGTCGCCGAGCGTGCGTTTCAGGCTTCCAAGGATAGAGAGCGCAGTCATTCGTGCAGCGGCGTAGCCTTGCTCTAGAGTCAGATCTCGCCCCAGCTTCCCCAGTGGCAAAGCAAATGATCCGTCGGGATTTTGCGGTCCATGGCCTGAGAATAGAGCCCTGCGGCCAACGATGCGTACGAACTGGAAGGGCAGAATGACGCCCGGCGGCGGTTGCGTCGGCGGAGGCAGGGCTAGCCCGAGGGCCAGAAGTTTATCTTCGATCCTAGACATAGTTGTTTCCTCTCACAAGGCGCATTCTGCCACGGATCTAATCGCAGAGATGATCGTGCCCCGGGATGTGGCATACAATTTGTGATCTCTGGATCGGTTGGACTCGTGCTCAGCGGGCCACAGCGGACAGCCGAGCGGGTTGATTGTCGGTCAGGATCGCAATCCTTCAAGTTGCATGCAGCGCCGCTGCAGCGCCCACTCGTCGCTCTGCACCAGGAGCAACGCACCCACGAGCCGCGTGATGGCGGCTTCGTTGGGGAATGCAACCCTCTGGCAAATACCGACTTCTTCACAGCACGTGCGATTTTTAGCGTCAGATTCAACGTTGAGAGATCTTGGTTGGTGGCGATAGAATGCGATAGATATCGAGATCAACGTCGGCGAGAGTTTGAACTCGCTACCAACCGGTGCTCGACCGCACGAATGAGCACGCGTCCCCAGAACTCGCTCGACGCCTGTCAGCTAGTAGCCGCCGGATCATCGATTTCTCGCATCCACGGTCTGATCTTTGCCAGCTGTCTTGCAAGAGACGCTTTTGCAATTTCGGTATCGAAATCGGCCTGCAGACGGAGCCACCAGCCATCCGACAGCCCGAAGAAGCGGCACAACCGCAGATCAGTATCGGCCGTGATGGCCCGCTTGCCCGCGACGACTTCGCCAATCCGCTGCGCCGGCACGCCGATCTCTTTGGCGAGCCGATACTTGCTCAGACCAAGTGGCTTCAGAAATTCCTCCGCCAACATTTCCCCGGGCGAAACGGGCTTCAGCTTTCTGCTCATATCCATCTCCGTCAGTGGTAATCGACTATCTCTACTTCCTCAGCGTTAGTGCCGATCCAGCGAAAGCAAATACGAAACTGATCGTTCACGCGAATACTCCACCGTCCAGCCCGATTGCCCTTGAGCTGCTCGAGCCGATTGCCGGGTGGTGCGCGCAGATCATCGATGCGTCTCGCCAAATCGAGCTGCTTGAGCTTCCGCAGCGCCGGCCGTTCAATGTTCGCAAAGCGGGCGACACGACGCAGGCCGAACAAAGCCTCGGTGTCCGCGCACTTAAACGTTTTGATCGACACGCACGCATAGTAACGCGATACGTTAATCACGTCAAACGTGACTAAGGAACGTCAGTTTGGCGCCTGTCGCCCGAATTCCATGGGCTCTCGCAGCGAGCTTCCACGCGACGGTGAAAACGGTTCCCATGAAAACGTGACCCGCCTTCGGGCTCGTGAATTCCAACCGGTCGCCGCAGGCTGGTGTCAATATGTCCGTATGCAGTAATTGCCAGTTTTGCCCCAAATCTCGGGCTTCCCCGACTCAGCCGACCGTGCCAGACTGAGGCGGAGCCCTACTCACTCCCACTCAATTGTCTCCGAGTCCTCCAAGCGATTGATTCTACAAATAGAAAGGCTCTGTCTCTCACAACTTACCGTCAGATTGACCGACAAACAACTTCGCTTGGAGGCGATAGAGGGCGATAGATGCGGAAAGGATCGGAGTCCCTTCACTCGGATTCGACGCGTACACCGCTAAAAAATGCCGCGGCGCCCAGCGGACTTTCACCCGAAATCTCCATCATGGTAAGGTTGCCAGCGTGACTTTTAGACCCAGCAATTCCAATGAATATGCGCTTGGCAGCGCCGAAGCTGAGCAAGAGCGCCCGATCCGTCAGGCGGCATGGCTGACGGCACATACCGAACGCTTCTTTCGTCGTGCCGGCATACGAACGGGGCAGCGCGTTCTTGATCTCGGTTCCGGAGTTGGCGACGTGTCGTTGATCGCCGCCGGATTGGTCGGGCCATCGGGGGAAGTCGTCGGCGCCGAACGCGATACACAGGCAGTCGCTCGTGCTACGGCGCGCATGCATGACCTCGGTCTAAAGCAAGTCCGATTTACGAAAACGGACGTCGCGGACCTGTCAACAGAGAAGCCGTTTGACGCTGCGGTGGGTCGTTACATTCTGATGTTTCTGCGCGACCCGGTCGCGGTGTTGCGAGATGTCGCGCGGAACGTGAAACCAGGCGGGGTTATTGCGTTTCAGGAACCGTGTTGGAAGTCCTTTCTGCAGGCCTGCGAACCTCTACCGCTGTGGCGCGCGGGCGCCGCATTGATGGTTGAGACGTTCCACCGCACGGGAACCAACACGCGAATGGGGGCCGAGCTATCTTCTGCATTCTTAAGCGCTGGCCTTCCAGAACCAGAGACGCAGACAGATACGTTAGTGGGTGCCGAGCGTTGGATGGCCGATGTATTGCAAAGCCTCGCGCCTCGTGCGCAGGCCCTGGAAATATCGTTCAGCGCGGTCGGTGATCTGTCCACGCTATACCCGAGATTGGTCGAGGAAGCGGCCTTCAGACGAGTTGCTGCACCCCTACCGGCGATGGTGGGTGCCTGGGTACAAAAGCCGGCAACCTAGCGCAGGCGCTTCGTCAATCGAAGTATTTGCTATCCAGGACGCTTGCTATTGGTCTGCGCGCACCTTACGCAGGAGCAAGGCCGCCGCCGCGAGCATCGTGCAGCCCGCGAGTGCCAGGCCGGCATAGGGATTTCCAGTGCGCTGAGCTATCGAGCCGATCGTGTACGGGCCCACAAAACCAGCCAGATTGCCACAAGCATTGATAAGCGCGAGGCCCGAGGCGGCAGCGTAGCCTGTCAGAAATTTGCTCGGCAAAGCCCAGAACGGGCCAAAAAAGCCGTAGACGCCAATACCTGTCAGGCAAAGAAGAGCCAATGTCAGGACCAGTGAGGTTGTCACGCTCAGCAGGACTAACGACATACCGGCAGCAATGATAGGAATTGCCACGTGTAAACGCCGCTCTCCAGTTCGATCTGACCGTTTGGAAATTATTACCATTGCCGCAAGCCCGAACAGGCTCGGAATCATCACCAGGAATCCGACCCGGCTATTCGAGATCCCGTTGGCGACAGCCTTCACCAATTGCGGGGCAAAGAAATTAAAGGCATAGAGACCAACCAGGATGCCAAAATAGACGCCTGCCAAGACCCAGACCCGGGGACTTTTCAGCGCTGATACCGCCGTACGGTTCCCAGTCGTTTGCGTGGCCGTCTCCTCCGCACGCAACGTAGTGCAGAGCCAACTTCGTTCCTCCGCCGCAAGAAAGCGAGCCTGCTCTGGCCGATCAGGCAATAGAAAATAGGTCACCGCTCCGAGCATAACCGCCGGAGCGCCCTCCAGAATCAGCAACCACCGCCAACTGCTTAAGCCAACCCAGTGCACATGATCCAGGATGAGACCTGACATTGGCGCGCCGAGGATAGTCGCGATCGGCATTCCTGATAGATAGAAACCGACTGCGCGAGCTCTGTCCTTCTGGGGAAACCAGTAAGTTAGATATAGCAGCATGCCGGGGGCAAATCCGGCCTCAGCGACGCCCAAGGCAAAACGCAGCGCGTAGAGCTGGTGGGCGCTGCTCGCGAACCCTGTAAGTACCGCGACTATTCCCCACGTGATCAGAATCCGCGCAATCCAGATCCGAGCGCCAATTCGGTGCAACAACACATTACTTGGGATTTCAAAGAGAAAGTAGCCGACGAAGAAGATCCCGACCAGCAATCCGTATTGCTCGCTTCCAATTGCCAACTCTCGGTTCATCGTGAGCGAGGCAAAAGAGATATTGATTCGGTCGAGAAAGGCGACAATGTACAACAAGAAGATGAGCGGGATTATCCGCAACATGACCTTGCGGATCGTTTTCTCCGCTATTACGCCAACGAACACTTCCGGTTTGTAATGCATGAGTACTGAAAGTCTAGATTGTGGTGCGGGATTTCACGTGGCCAGCTTAATGCACACGAGGAATCATCTCTATGGCAGCCGGTGAATTGCGCTCGACCTGGCCGCGCCTGAGAGAACATTTACACGCGGGAGGTCAAGCCAGGAGGAGGAGGTGCCGGCGACGTAACTCTAGAATTTCCCAAGCCCGGCGACATCGAATTGAAAATAGGTATTAATTTATAGGCTTTGGCGCCGCTCGCCACCTCTTCTGACGGTAACTTCCAAAAGCGAAGTACTCAGAAAACTTTTACCGTCAGATTTACCGTCAAAAAAGTCTGCTTGAAACGCGCCGGGATATGCAGGTGAAATCACAATCGACCTGATCACTCAACGACTTAGCGCGCCCCAATGCGGCCTGCGACGATTGAATATCAATTGTCTCCGGTGCGATTCAAGGTACTGTTTTTATTGAGATATTAAGAGCACTGAAATATCGGATCACTCCCACTCAATTGTCTCCGGTACGCATAGCCATCTGAAAGTACTAGACTTCCTTTCATGCTTCCCCGCATTTACCGTCACATCTACCGCCAAAAACTTCCGCTTGAGGACGATAGACGGCGATAGATGCCGAAAGGCTCAATGGGTTTTAGCGAACCAGGCGAGGCGAAGCCGCGATGAGGGGGCAGAGCAGGTCAGATCCGCATCGTCGCTCGAGTTCACCGTCGCTCGCCGCTGTTCGCAGTTCTCGGCGTCAATCGCGGACCCTGGTCTAGGCGAATGTCGCAAATC
>JANXZG010000162.1 GCA_025355645.1 Gammaproteobacteria bacterium
CCATCGGGCGTGACCGTAATCTCCTGCGGCAGGAGCTTGGGATCGTCGTACACACCGATGACTACCTTGTCTCCCGGATGCAGCTGGTAATCCGGGATGACCTGCGAAAACGACGGCGCGCTCATCATCGACAGAATCGCCAACGTGCCCACCCAGGAAAGGACTGGTGCAAGCCGCCGCCTGGCGGATGCCGACCAAGAGTTCGACTGCTTCATACGGTCATCCTCCGTCACAATACGAATAGCGGTTCTCCATTAGCAGCGCCGGTGCTGAAACGGAGCGGCTTGTTTTGATTTCAGTTTGATTCGGCCCAAAGCATCAGATTGCACCAGAGTATACAGGGCAGATCCGCATGTCGAACGATGGAATCGCACCCGATGCGCGCCATACAAGGATTAAGTGATATACGCCCCGATTCCAAAACAATTATGTTTACGCCCGCCCCGCCGCGAGGGCTATCCCGTCCTACTTTGCGGGGACATGCGGTCAATGACCACCCACCGCGAGGCGCCGGGGCAATGACAAGTGCCCTACGGCACCTAGTACTACGCCTGGGGTGACGGTGGGGGGTTCCGGCGGGGAAGATCATGTAGGGGCTGTCAGTCTGGGGTACGCGCGGGTTACCGCGGTGCCAAGCCCGCTGGACATCCTGCTTCTAGAGAGGCAAAACATCTGGGGATTGCCATCCGACGCTGAGCTGCCCGCGGACTCCGCGGTAGCGAGGTCGGCAGCATCCTGAGCGTTAACGAAAATCCTCTGCGCGCCGGAGGTGCTCTTACACGCCCGACAACAGCCCCGATCCCACGCAGGCGAGAAGCCTTAGGCTCCAAGAATAATACTGCCCGGTCGGCGAATTTCGCGAAATGGGCGCAAATTGCGGCGCCGCGATCAGCATATGGACCACAGCTACCACGGCTGTGCGACTCAGCGTGCATGACGACGAACGCCGTCACTCATTTCTAAGCACCCTCACCTGCATCCGCCCAGCCGCAGGTACGCCCGCGCCTTTTAGCTAATGCCTTGGCGGCGCCCATTGATCACGACAACGAGATCGAGCTTAAACCCCGAAGCTTGCGGCGATGAACGAGCGAATTCTTGACACCAAGCGTCCCCTGCAGGTCTCGTACGTCGTTCCCGCCGGCGCACTCCCGAGGACAAAACGCATGGTTGTGATCCGCATTTCGCAAGGTTCAAAAGTCTGGTAACGCAAGGAGATCACGGTATTTCATGTCAGAAGGGTCTGACATTTGACCAAGCCATAATCTTACAGATGCATACACCAGGAGCTCCTAGCGTTTGCGTTCGCTTGCGAATTACTAGGCTTACACGGGAGGGCATTCAGATTCAGAAAGTGACGCCGCGACGATTCAATTCGTTAACATAATGCATTTGACTGTTGCACTAAATCTTTTGCCCATATACTTCATATGCAAAATCAAAAATGAGTGGGTAACTCGTTAGAAATGTTGCGATGGCCGAAATACCAGCAAGCACCGAGAGCTCTCCCGTAAATCAGTTACGGGTCCGCCGGACCGAGATCAATAATCGCGCCGCTGCACCGATTTGCAATGGCTCGCCTCGCAACAAAGTCGTTCGCGTCGGTAGCCTTGAGCCCGCACAAGTTACGATATTGAAGCAATGCACGCTTCCGCTCGTTGCCGTTCTCACACTCGCCATTTGCACATTGATCCGCAGTCATTCCTGGTCATTGGAACTGTCCGGACTTGGGCTCGTAACCTTCCTTATCTCCGCGCAGATTTTCAGCCCGCTGGATCTGGGGAAACGCCCAGGCACCGAAGGCACCCACAAACTAGTTTCGCGCATCCTGTTCAACTGGAGTTGCGTCGTCGCCGTACTAGTTTTTCTCGCCGCTGCATTCAACCTGACTCAGGTGTTCCCGCGGGACGTCATCATGAGTTGGTTTCTGGTAACGCCCGTGGCGTTGCTGCTTGTGGATTCGCTGAAAACTCAGGTTGCGCAATGGCTTGCGTCGGACCGAGGGATGGTTCAACGTTATATCATCATCGGTGCCAACGACGTTGGCGCCGAACTGGCGCGGCGTATCGAAAGCAGTAATGCATGCGAAAAGTTTTTTGGGTTTCTCGATTTCCGAAGCGCCGAACGAGCAGTTGACGGCCTCGACAAACCGGTTGCCGCTAATTGCTCGGCGCGGGATTTTGCCGATTTCGTCCGAACCAACTCAATCGGCAGGGTCTACCTTGCATTGCCTATATCGCGGGCGCCGCGGATTGAAGAGCTGCTTAAAGAATTGCGCGATACGACTGCCTCGGTTTATTTCGTACCGAATATATTTGCGTTCGACCTCGTCCAAGCTCGATGCGTGCAGATCAACGGCATGCCGGCGTTTTCGATTTGTGATTCGCCATTACAGGGGATGAGCGGCCTTTGGAAGCGCGCGTTCGATGTCACTCTCGCTTTGGTTGCGCTGATATTAACGTGGCCGGTGCTGCTCGCAATTGCGCTGGCGATCAAGCAGTCCTCGCCTGGGCCCATCTTGTTCAAACAACGTCGTTACGGCCTGAATGGCGAGGAAATATTGATCTATAAGTTTCGCAGCATGACGGTCTGTGAAGATGGGTCCGAAGTCGCTCAAGCAACTCAACGGGACTGCCGGGTCACGCCCCTCGGCGCATTCCTGCGGCGCACGTCATTAGATGAGGTGCCCCAAATATTCAATGTGCTCGAAGGTAAGATGAGTTTTGTCGGGCCCAGACCCCATGCCGTGGCGCACAACGAGGTCTACCGAAAATTGATCAACGGCTACATGATCCGTCACAAAGTGCGGCCTGGCATCACTGGCTGGGCGCAGGTCAACGGCCTGCGCGGCGAAACCTCGACGGTCGATAAAATGCGCTCGCGCGTGCACTATGACCTGGACTACCTCAAGAACTGGTCGCTGTGGCTGGATGTTAAAATAGTTGCGAGAACCGCGTTGATGGTCGTGAACGACCGAAATGCGTATTAGTGACGATCGGCCGGGGAGGCCAAGCGGGCGTAAAGGTCTAGATGGCGCATGCTCTCGCGCAAGCACCATGGAGGATCAGCAAGCTCGTGGGCAGCGAAGCGCCACGCACTAGCGCTGCAGACCCTCTTTATCGCCGCGATGGGCGGATCGCAATAAATTTCCCTGCGCCGCCTCGGGCCTGGTCGTTACAGGGTGTGTTATTGACGTCCTCTACAAGCCGAACCGCAACGTCACGCGCAACCCGGGCTTGGCGTCATCGAGGATCAGACGCGCTCCGTGCAACTTCGCAACCGCTGCGACCAGAGACAGCCCAAGACCGGAGCCGGGAAAATTGCGCGCCTCATCCAGTCGCACGCGCCGGCCGAGCACGATCTCGCGCTTGTCGGCAGCAATCCCCGGACCATTGTCGGCGACAATGAGCTCGACGGTCCCGTTCGCCGTCTGCAGCAGGACTTGAATACAGCCGCCGGTAGGCGTGAATTTCACCGCGTTGTCGAGCAAGTTCGCGAGTAGCTGGGCCAGCAGCTGGCGGCTTCCCTGGATCTGTGCGCCTGCTGCAACCGTGCTCTGCAAGCGCAGGCCGCGTTCCTCGCTGACCGGTTCGTAGAGTTCGACCATACTCTCAACCAGTGCGGACAGATCCACGGGTTCGCGCGCGACCGTGCCGGTCTCCGCCAGGGCGATTCGCAGCAGCGCATCGAGCGTACTGCGCATCCGGTCCACCTCGGTGCTGACGCTCTCCAGCACGCGCCGCTCCGGAGAACCCGCCTTGAGCTGGCTCATCGCCCCCTCGGCGGTCGCCTGCAGTCGATTGAGCGGCGTGCGCAGATCATGCGCCGCGCTGTCGAGCACGGTGCGCATGCCAAGCGTCAGCTGCTCGATCTTCTCGAGCATGCGATTGATTTCTAGCGCCAGCTTGTTGATCTCATCCTCGGCGTCCCTCACCGGCAAGCGCTGCGACAGATCCCCCTGCATGATCCGCGTGGCCACCGCAGAGATGGCGCCGGCCTGCGCAAGAATCCGCCGGCCGAGCCAGATACCCCCGCCAAGGCCGAGCAGCAGTGTTGCCGCGACCGCCGCGATGAGGCCGCGCATCATGACGGTCTTCACATCCTGCCGCTCCTGCACGTCGTGGCCCACGAGCATGCGAAATCCGCCGGGCAACGGGAAGCGGCGCGCGCGCACTTCGTGCTCGCGCGTGGCACCGCCGTAGGGAACTGAGATCTTGAATTGCACCCACTTGCCCTGATCCTCAGCCGCCGTTGGCCACGCCGGCACATTGCCTGCAACCGGCTTCAATTGCGGATCGACCATCAGGTAGACCGCGCCGCGCACGTCCTGATCTTCGGAACGCTGCTCGACCAGTTCGATGAAATCGGCGCGCGACAGGACGAGCACCTGCTCGCGCAGCCCCTGCACCTCTGCCTCGATCAGGTTATCGGTGCTGCCATCGATGACTCGCGACACGGCAAAATTGACCGCGCCAAGCAGGCCGACCGCGCCAATTGAGAAAAGGATTGAATAGACAATGGCGATCCGGAAGGGTGAGCTCGTCAGTACGCCCA
>JANXZG010000026.1 GCA_025355645.1 Gammaproteobacteria bacterium
TGCCGGTTTTCAAGACCGGTGCATTCAACCGCTCTGCCACCTCTCCAGACATATCCCACGGCGACGGCTGCGAGAGTAGTTTGCCTGATACGGCAGGTATTTGCCCACGGCCAGCCCTTGGTTTAGCCTTTCTACTGTTGCGCGACTACTACGGCCAGGACCTGGCACAGCTTGCTCCCTTTGAAATCGGCGACGCGCGGTGCGCATGCGGGTCGCTCGGCCGCGATCGCCGCCGCGCAGGTACCAGTACTGTCCCACCTGCGCCAGTCCGGAGCGCGCAATATCCGCTCCTACCACACGATCAATGCGGTCGCTGCAACGGTAACCGAAGCCGAGGCGGCGTCCCTCAGCACGCATCCGCTGGTCCAGGCTGTCGTGCCGGACGCCGTCATCAGACTGCCGAAGGTTGCACATGACTTTTCAGGAGTCGCAAGCGGCAGCCGTGCGGCCGTCGGCGCCGGCGCCGGCGCCGCCCTTTGCAACACGCTGGAGCCGGAGGCGCTGCAACTAACCAACACCGCCTACCCGACTCCAGACGAGCCGCGGGCCTAGGGGGTGCTCGACGGCAACGGCATTCCGGTTACCGGCGTCGGGGTCAAGGTCGCCTACCTGGCGGACGGACTGGATACGACGTTGCCGGGATTCATCCGGCCCGATGGCACCAGTGTGTTCATCGATTACCAGGATTTCTCCGGCGATCCGGCCGGTACGCCGTCCGGCGGCGGCGAGGCGTTTGGCGATGCAAGTTCCATCGCGGCCAGGACCAACCCTACGGCAAGCCTCTGCTGTTTGATATCAGTCAGTTCGTCAACGCGGCGCATCCGCTGCCCTCGCCTTGCGACATCAGCATTCGCGGCATGGCCCCTGGGGCTTCGCTGGTTGGTCTGAAAATCTTCTCGAGCCTCGGTTACACGACGGCCTCTACTATCGTCCAGGCGATTGATTACGCGGTGGTCCAGGATGACGTCGACGTCATCAATGAATCATTCGGCATCAATCCATTCCCCGACGACACCGACGACCCGATCTCGCTGGCGAACAACGCCGCGGTACGCGCGGGGGTAACGGTTGTCGTCAGCACAGGCGATGCCGGTACGGCGGGCACACTCGGCTCGCCAGCGACGGAACGCAGTGTCATCGCGGTGGGTGCCAGCACGCAGTTTCGTTTCTATGCCCAGACAGGCTATGGCGGAGCGCCGTTCGCGACGGGCTACCTCGACAACAACATTTCCTCGTTCAGCTCGGCCGGCTTTGGCCAGACGGGAGCGCGCGTGCTGGACGTCGTCGCGCCCGGCGATCTGTCATGGGCACTGTGTTCGACCGATTCTGCAACGTACTGCGACTGCGGCGGGTTCAACAATGCGCCGGCTCCTGTCGAGTCGTTCGGCGGTACCAGTGAATCGGCGCCATTGACGGCCGGTGAAGCGGCATTGGTGATACAGGCCTATCGCAGCACCCATGGCGGCGCGACACCGTCGCCGGCGCTCATCAAGCAGATCATCATGAGCACCGCAACGGATCTCGGCGCGCCGTCCTTCGAACAGGGAGCGGGACTTATCAATTCGCTGGCCGCGGTCAATGCAGCGCTATCGGTGCAAAACGCCAACTCTGCTGCGCACGCCGGCGCCCCGGCGGCATTTCCGGCGCAGGGCAACAGCGTGCTGTTGGCGCCGAACAGTGCAACGGTAACCAACTTGCCGAACCGGCCGTTCAGCCGTACGTTCACGATCACCAATACTGGACGCTCGACGAAGCTCCTCGCGCCCAGGCTGCAGATCCTTGGTCCTTCTATCGCAGGCGCAACGCTGAATCTGACGCTGGATCCGTCGACGGATCCCACGTTCCTGGCGAAACGGGTTCGCCGTGCTCGTACATCGAACAGGCGTTTATAGTTCCCAACGACGCCCAGCACCTGGACGTCGCGATTGCCTGGCAGAATCCGATCCCTTCGACCCAGCAGATCGTCTACATGGCACTGCTGGACCCTTCCGGCAATAACGCCGGCTATACGATTCCTCAAGGACCGAGCAGCGGCTACGGGCATGTCGATGTCGTCAGTCCGGCTGCCGGCACGTGGACGGCGGTGATCTGGACGCAGCCTACGGGCGGTTTGCAAAGCTATTCGGGCACCGTGCAGCTTACGTGGTCGACTGAGAATTTCCTCAGTGTCGGCTCAGTCTCTCCCTCGCTCATCAGCCTCGCGCCCGGGCAGACCGCTTCGCTCACGGCGCGGTGGGCCATGCCCTCACAGCCCGGGGACCAGGCCGCTGCGATCAGCTTTGGCAACGCTGGCATCGCTGAAATACCGGTGTCACTGCGGACGCTGGTGCCCACTGGCCCGAACGGCGGCTCGTTCACCGGCTCGCTGACTGGCGGCAACGGACGCGCGGGCGCAGGACCCACGCAGACCTATGCGTTCGACGTGCCGCAGGGGGTCAACAAAATGAGCCTGGCGCTCGAAGTGGCCGACAACGGCTACCTGCTCGAGGGCCTGCTGGTTAATCCAAACGGCATGGAACTGAGCCTGCAGGGAAACCTCGATGCCTCCAGCTACGTGGATTACGGACTGCAGCTGTTCCGTGCCAATCCGCAGCCGGGCCGGTGGCGATTCATCCTGCTGGAGAATTTCTTTTCGTCCGGCAACCAGACGTCGCGGCCGTTCACGGCACAGATCGGCTTCAATACGGCGCAGGTGGCGGCATCGCTACCGGACAGCGCGAGTACTTCTCTGTCGGCGGGCGGTGCGCCAGTCGCCGTCGCGATCAACGTTGTCAATACGGGTGCTGCGACCGAGGCCTATTTTGCCGACGCCCGGTTGAGTACGCCGGTCACGACGCCGCTGCCCGTGATGAATGCATGCTCGGCGACGACACTGCCCGGCTTCTGCAGCACGTTCTTCCTGCCGCCGGAGATCAACCGCATCCAGTTCTTCGCTCAATCTAACGTCCCTATTCGCATGGATGCGTATGATGAGGCCGGATACATCGTGGGAGGCGCCGGCGCTCTGGACATTTATGCGAAGCGTGATCCGTCCAGTCCTTACACCGTCGTAGCCACGCTGAGCAAGCCCGAAGTACCGTTTGGGCTTTGGATCGAGTTCCCCGCGCTCGTCGGCCCGTCTGGTGCCGGAGGTGCGCAGCCGGCGCCGATTGCAACTGGTGCGTTGGCGACCATGCTGCCGTTCGACCCGGCGGTCACTGCAGACAGCGGCGATATCTGGGCGGCCGTTGTGCTCGGAACCAACACCTACAACCCTCTGGTATTGGCGCCCGGGCAGTCCGGTACGATCAATGTGCCGATCAAGCCCTCGGCCCCCGTCGGCTCGGTAGTCAGCGGATTCCTCTACATCGATACGTTCAATCCGAACGTGCAGACGGGCGATGAGGTGGTCAGCATTCCGTACAGCTATACCGTCGCCCCGTAAAAATCGGGTATCGACCCGGCAGGAGCCTTCGCGGCTCCTGCCTGCGGTCCGTTAAGGCAGCGCCGCTACCCGCAGTCCGATAGTTACAGTATGCTTCGAGCGCGGTAACAGTTTACTGCGTACGATGGACACGGCATGAGCAACTGGTCTCGGTTGATGATGGCTCTCGGGATTGTCGCCGCGTCGGGTTCGGCAGCGAATGCTGCGGCACCTGCGGACTTAGTTTATTGGCACGGGCATGTCTATACCGGCGAGTCAGGCGAGCCCCCCCGGCAGGCGGTCGCGATCCGGGACGGTCGTTTCGTATATGTCGGTTCGGATCGCGGCGTGCGCGCCTACACGGGTCCGCACACCCACGTACACGACCTCGCAGGGCACATGCTGATGCCCGGCCTCATCGACGGACACCTGCATGCCCTCGCCGGCGGCACCAAACTGCATCAGTGCGATCTCAAATACGAGGCCTACACCATAGAAAGCTTTCGAGCGAGAATCCAACAGTGCCTGGACGCTACGCAGGAGCGGGAGCCGGACAGCTGGCTCGAAGTATCGAATTGGTTCCAGCAGTCGATGCATCCCGCCGGGGCTATTGTGACCGCTGCTGATCTGGAATCCATGAACACCCGCCGTCCGGTGGTCGTCAACACCACATTCGGCCACACCTTGCTGGTCAATCGCCGCGGGCTCGATCTGGCGGGCATCACGGCTGCCACCGGCGATCCGCCCGGAGGTACGATCGGCCACGACTCGCGCGGCGCACCGAATGGATTGCTCGAAGATGACGCACGCGACCTGATTGCGCCGTTGTTGCCGAAACCGACCTTTACCGACGATTTGGCCGGCGCGGACATGGCCCTGGCGGCATTCGCGCAGCAGGGAATCACGACTTTCGTCGATGCCGACAGCTCGGATGAAACGGTTGCCGCCTTCACTGAAATCGGGCGCTCGGGCCGCCTGACTGCGCGTGCCTACCTGATCCCGCAGATCCCGGTTGCGGTCGCCGCGCATCCGGACGCTCGTATCGAGGAGATCGCCGCCCTCGCAAAACACTATGAACACGGCCGCCTGCCGCCAATCCCCGACGTGCGGATCCAAAGCGCGAAGATTTATCTGGATGGCGTGATAGCCGGTCCTTCGTTCACCGGCGCCATGCTGGCACCCTACCTGATCAATGCAGGGTCACCGCAGGTTCCACGCTGGGTGGCTGGACCGAGCCGTGGCCCAGACCCGTATTTCTCTGCCGACGAGTTGCGCCATGTCGTGATAGAACTCGCGCGGCGCGGACTGGATCCGCATTTACATGTCGACGGAGACCGGGCGGTGCGCGCGGGGCTCGATGCCATGCAGGCCCTGCGCCTCGCGGAACCCGGTCGTGATATTCGCCCGGCACTCGCACACGATGAAAGCGTCGATGCCGCGGATTTTCGGCGGTTCAAGGCGCTTAATGTCATTCCGGTGCTTTCGATGCAATGGGAAAAACCGGCAACCGATACGATCGACAACCTGCGCGAATACCTTGGGCCGCAGCGCTTTCGCTTGCTCGAGCCGGCGGGCTTTCTGGCTCAGGCCGGCGCCCGGGTGACTTATGGCAGCGACTGGCCAGTGGACCCGCTGAACGAGTGGTTCGGCCTCAAGGTTGGCATTACGCGCGAGGCCGCCACCGACGCCGGACCACAGTATGCGGGGCGGCTGGGGGCAGATCCCGGTCTCACGCGGTCTGAAGCGCTGCGTGCGATCACACTGAACGCTGCCTATGAAGTTCATGCCGAGGACCAGATCGGATCGATCAGGCGCGGAAAACTGGCGGACTTCATCGTCCTCGATCGCAATTTTCTCGAAATCCCGGTAGAGGATATCGCGGACATCATAGTCCTGGAAACAACGGTTGGTGGACGCCTCGTCTACGAGCGTACCCCCATCCGGTAAGAGTACTTTGGTGTTACGCTGAACTGAGCGTCATGAACGGGAGATAACATGCCACTTCGACGTCGCAACGGTCTTGCTTTTGGACTTGCTTGCGTAACCGTCATCGGCGCAACGGACGCCTGCTGGGCTCAGAGCGCACCGTCAAACGCTGGATCCCAAACGGTGCTGGAGGAAGTCGTCGTCACCGCGACGCGTCGTGAGGAGCGTCTGCAGGACGTTGCCGTCAGCGTCACCGCTTTCAGCCCGGAAAAGCTCGACGCCGAGGGGTTGCGCAGCATCGACGACCTCAGCCGAATGACCCCGGGCGTCACATTTCAGCGCAATGGCAGCGGTACGTCAGCGAATTACAACGACGAGAATTCCGATATCAACATCCGGGGCATAGACTCCACCGCCGGTACGTCAACGACCGGGATCTACATAGATGACACGCCGATTCAATCACGGCGCATCGGCTTTGGCACCTTCAATCCTTTCCCCGCGCTGTTTGATCTGGAGCGGGTTGAGGTGCTGCGTGGTCCGCAAGGCACCTTGTTCGGCGCCGGCTCCGAGGGTGGCACAGTGCGCTTCATCTCTCCGGAGCCCAGCCTTCAGACTTTCTCCGGTTATGTGCGTTCGGAAGCCGCGGCGACTGCGCATGGCGGACCAACCGCGGAACTTGGCGCCGCGGTAGGCGGCCCGATTGTCGGCGATCAGTTGGGATTTCGCGTCAGTGCCGATTATCGCCATGACGGCGGCTACGTCGACCGCGTGGACTTTCGCAACGGCCAGGTGATCGACCCGCGCTCGAACTGGCACGATACGGTGACGTTTCGTGCGGCGCTGAAGTGGAAAATCAGCGACGCCGTTTCGATTACGCCGTCGATCTACTACCAGCAACTGAAGATCAACGATACCGCGGCCTACTGGCCGAGCCTTTCTGACCAAAATGCGGGACGATTCAATAACGGCAACGCCCAAGCCAACCCGAGTACCGATCCATTCTACCTGGCGGCGATCCGGATCGACTGGGATCTGGGCGCGGCAAAGCTTGTGTCGAACACTTCGTTTTTTTCCCGCAACCAGCATTCCATTTCAGATTACACGCAGTACCTGCGGACGATATATCTGCAAAACCCGTTTCCACCACCGGGTGCCGTGGGCTCGGCCTTCTTCACCGACACGCAGAACAATTTTTACCAGGAATTCCGCCTTTCTTCAGTCGACCCGTCGTCCCAGCTGACGTGGAATTCGGGTATTTTCTTTGCGCGCTTGAACGAAAATTCGACCGAGTACGAAAAAGATCTGACGCTTGACGCCGAGTACCAGGCGGCGACCGGTTCACCATTTTGCAGCGCGGCGGTGCCCTGCCCGGGCGGGATTGTCTACTACCAGCCTTACGCTCGTGTCATCGATCGCCAGATCGCCGGCTTCGGCGAGATAAGCGTCAAACTCCTCGATTCGCTACAAGCGACGATCGGAGTACGCGTTGCCCGCGTGAGTTATACCGGACAGAGCGAGGGTGGCGGCCGGGACGGCCCGGGTGCGCCGATCTTCGGCGATGCTTCGGGCGCCGAAACCCCGGTCACGCCGAAAGCGGTCCTTGCATGGCATCCTGACCGGGCCAACCTTTTCTATGCCAGCGCCGCCAAGGGATTCCGCGTCGGGGGAACCAATGTTGATTACGGCCAGACCGTTGCTTGTGGTCCCGACCTGCTTGCGCTCGGCATTGTGCCCGGCCCCGACGGGGCGCTGCACTCGCCGACGCAGTACAGTTCCGACAGTGTCTGGAGCTATGAGGTGGGCGGCAAGAACACTTTGTTAAATGGCCTGTTGCAGATAAATTCCAGTCTCTACACGATCGACTGGCGCAACATCCAGCAAAGCGTCTATCTGCCTTTTTGCGGCAATCAATTCACTGCGAATTTAGGCCGCGTCCGCAGTCACGGCGGCGATATTTCGATTACTCTACGCCCCGTGTCCCCGTTGACGATCGATCTGAGCGCCGCCTATTCGGATGCGAAATACACGGCCACCGCTTGCTTGCCCGGCCTTACGTTTACCGGTGGCGGGTGCGCCAATAGTGGCGGCCTCGTCGGCAGCCCGATCGTCAGCGAGAACGACCGCTTGCTTGGCGCGCCGTGGACGTTCGTCGGTGCGGGCGAATACGTCTTTTCGCTGCCTTCCAGTCGCAAGCCGTATGTCCGGGTGGACTTTGCTTATACGACAGCGCAAAGAGCAGTGTTGCCGCAACAGAACCCGCAAAATGCGATCAACGATCCGACCAATCCGGGGTTGCCCGGCACGAAGAGCCTGTCGATGCGCGCGGGCGTGCGCTTCAGCGGCGTCGACCTGTCTTTCTACGGCAGTAACCTCACCAACTCGTTCCCAGTCCTGTTTCAGTCGCGGGATGTGCCGGCCGCCTACGATACCCTGTACTTCCAGCGCAGTCAGCGCCCGCGAACCCTCGGCATTACAGCGACGTATCGTTACTGAAGCCGATGGCCCACGGGCGAGGAACTGCTGCGCGCCTCGATGGCTACTATCCATGGTATGCGTTGACGCTGCTCACGTTCGTGTGTGTTTCGAACATTGCCGACCGGTACGTGATCTCGACATTGATCGAGCCGATCTAGGCGGATTTGCATCTCAGTGACACGGCAATCGGATTTCTGACGGGCACAGCGCTGGCGATTTTCTACACCGGCCTGGGGATACCGCTGGGTCTGATGGCCGATCGGATCAACCGCCGCAATCTGATTGCGATTGCCATTTCCATCTGGTCCGTCATGATGGCCGCGTGCGGCCAGGCGAATACATTCTCGCAACTCCTGTTCGCTCGCATCGGCGTTGGCGTGGGTGAGGCAGGCGGCACGCCGGCTTCACAATCGATGCTCTCGGACCTCTTTCCGTTCAGTCAGCGAGCATGGGCAACATCGGTATTTTGCGTTGGGCGCTGCCGCGGGATCCATGCTCGGTTCGACATTCGGCGGCGCTATCAGCGATGCGTTCGGCTGGCGGTCGGCCTTCCTCGCCTTCGCACTTCCCGGCGTCGTCGTCGGACTATTGGTGCGCCTGACATTGCGCGAGCCGGCTCGGGCACGTACGACGTGGCCACTTCAGCGACGGCAGTGCCGACTCTGAGGGATACGCTGAATTATATGCGTAGTCAGACGGCGCTGCTGCATGTCCTGACCGGTTCAACCGTGGCGGTCTTCCGGGGCTGGGGTTTGTTGTGGTGGACGCCTGCATTTCTGGCCAGGTCGTAGGGCCTTGCACGGCGGACGCCGGAAGTTCAGTGGGAATCATCAGTGGGATCGGTGGCACCGGCGGCATCATTATCAGCGCGATGCTGACCCACAGGTTTGCTGGGCGGAACCCACGGTGGCAACCCTGGATTGCAGCTGCAGCGACGCCGTTCGGAACGTGCGCATCGATGGGCGCCTATGCAATCAAATCTCTGCCACTGACGACGGCCATGTTATGGCTTTTCGTTCCCGTCGCTTACTTGAACATTTCGCCAGGGTTCGCTCTGACGCAGAGCCTGGTGCCAGCGCGGATGCGCGAGGTCGCGTGCGCCGTGATGCTATTTGGCGCCAATGTTGCAAATCTTGCCATCGCGCCCCAGCTGATTGGTATTTTTGAGTGACCTGCTGCGTATTTAATTCGGCACCGGCCGCGAATCGCTCCGCTATGTGCTCGTCGGTACCACGCTCTCCGGTTTTTGGGCGGCATATCATTTTTGGGCAGCCGCGCCGCGGCATACAACCCTCACTGTCCCGAAAACCTCGGTTTGTGCGATGGTGGCGGAAGGCGCAAAATCAGGCCTTGAGCGGGCAGAATAATGCCGCATTACCCGTCGCATAATCTACGGAGCATAAACGGCACCCTGTTTCGGATTTGCAACAATAGGAATTTCCTCTATGCGCGTCGGCTATGCACGTGTCTCGACCGATGATCAGACGCGCGACCTGCAGCGCGATGCCTTGAAGCGCGCCAAGTGCAAGGAGATCTACGAGGAGCACGCCAGCGGCAAGAAGACTGCTCGCCCGCAGCTCGAGGCCTGTCTGAAGTCCCTGCGCGATGGCGATACGCTCATCGTCTGGCGCCTCGACCGGCTGGGCCGAAGCCTCGGGACCTCATCCACCTGACCCACGAACTCAAGGCGCGAGGGGTCGGGTTCGCCTCGCTGACCGAGCAGATCGACACCCGCTCTCCCTCAGGGCAGCTCGTGTTCCATGTATTTGGTGCGCTCGCAGAGTTCGAGCGCAATTTGATCCGCGAACGAACGCTTGCCGGCCTAAAGGCCGCCAGGGCCCGCGGCCGCAAGGGTGGACGTCCCCGAAAGCTCAGCCCGAAGGATCTGAAAACCGTCCGTGCGCTGCTGCGTTCTGGCGACGTATCCGTCAGCACGATTGCTGAACAGTTCCGCGTCGCGCGGTCGACGCTCTACCGGAACGCCGGCGCCAGTCCCTAAAGGACACCAACCATGCACAAAGTAGTTGTCACGCCGGAGTTCGCGAGCTACCCACGCGATTGGAACTTCTCGCCCGGCCTCGATACGGGGGACTTAGTATTCTTTTCTGGGATTACGGGAACACGCGCGGATCTCTCGATCTCGGCGGATCCCGAAATGCAGTTCCGAGAAGCCTTCCGGATCCTTCAGGACAATTTCCTCCACGCGGATCTGACGGCTCAGAACGTGGTCGATTTGACGACCTACCATGTCGGGCTCAAGCAGCACTTGAGCGCCTTCATGAAGGTAAAGGATGAATTTATCGCCGAACCGTACCCTGCCTGGACGGCGATCGGGGTGTCCGAGCTTATTACCGAGGGCGCACTGGTGGAAATCCGCGCCATCGCCAAGCGAATCTAGGAATTTGCTGCGATGCCGGTCAGAACCCTGTTGATACGGTGACAAGGAGAACACCTTTGGAATTGTCACAATACGCGCCACGGCATTTCAGGAGCCTGGGTACTTGGCGCTTCTCTGATTGGAATATTAAGGCCTATGGTATTGCCGCCGAAGCTCCGACCCGGCGGTGCTGACCGAACAAATGGTTGAAGAAGCCCGCGCATTCGTGGCGGCAAATCTCGATCGAATGGAATCAACGCCGCATTATTCGGTCGGCTTTGCTATCTTACATCATGGAAGTGCCGCGAAATCACTGTTGACGCAATGGTGGACGAATGAATGCGTCTGCCTGCAATTCGTTGGCCAGTCAGAGTTTGCAGGACCTCCAAAGTTCAAGCCGGCAAAGGAGGATCTCATGGCTTGCGCCTATGAACTGATTGCAATCGACTTCGAGCGTCGGGCCTGGGTTTCGACCGTCATGGCTGGAAGACCCATGGAAGCCTATCTAGAGGCACGGCTTCCAGACGCCCTTTATTAACGGCCTCCCGCAGTCAGAGTTCTGGTTCACAGCATCGAATACGGCTATCGGGGTGTCCGAGCTAACCGACGTCGCTCTCAGTGGAAATCCGCGCCAACAAAGCGAAGCTAGGAATTTGCCTAGAGCTTAGCGTACTTTATTTTCCCTTTCGTCAAGTGCCCCCCCTTTGCATCGGGAAATACCAAGTCGTGCTCGCTGATTGGGCATCTTAATTTCCAACGCTTGAGCGCCGCCACTAGCTCGTCCGGTAGCTCCACGGTTCGGCGAGATGATTTCGTCTTAGGCTCGTAGAACGCGCCACGGCGGTACTGCCGTCGAATCTCTGCGGTCCGCCGGTTCCAGGTTGAGCCATGAGCGAACGGATGAGTGCGAAGCTGGTCTGCGATGCGTTGCAGATGGCCTACTGGCGTCGCAGGCCGGCCATCGGACTGTTGATTTCTCCCGGAATCGACCCGTTCCCGTCGGTCGCCGACGTCAGCTTCTAGGTCCGCCACTTGGGTGGCGGTTCGCTCGCAAACACAACCCTAAGCAGCAAACCTGTCAATTCAAGGAGTTCATCACAAAACAAATCGATTTCAAGGCGCATTGACTGGATCCAGTGCGAGACCGGCCTTGCGTAGGCCATCGACCACGGGCTCCATGAGCCATGGCTGCCACCATTTCGCAAGATCCTTGCGCACGGTAGTTGCGAAGCCGGGTCGCAGCTCTAGCAGGGAGGCGAGCGCTTTGCGTGCGGACTCATTGTCGCCGAGTTGTCCACAAGCCGCGGCGATAATGACGCGCACGCCAAGGTTTTTCGGTAGATTGGCTTTCAGCGCAAAATTTATCGCACCCTGGAAGTCGCTCTGGACATACGCGTTTACCGCGTCGACCAACCAATACCATCCTGGATGATTGGGGTTAAGATGTTTGGCTCGGGCCGTCAGCTCAAGACCACGCGCTCTATCCTGATAATAGAGCATGGACGCCAACGATGCGATTGCGTTTCCGTCCATTGGGTTGAGAGCGATGGCCCGCTCCGCGGCATTGCGAAAGCCCTGAAATTCTCCATGCAGATACAGCGCGGGTGCCAGGCTCCAATAGGCCAGCGCGTTTGACGGTCCCGCAGCGACGGCTTGCTGTGCGGCGCTTAGCGCCTTGGCAAGGCTATCGGCCTGCAGATTGAATCCTTGGGCGTAATCTTGGTAGCACAGTAGCGCGAGCATGGCCCATGCATCGGAATAGGCGGAAGAACTCCGGACCGCGGCTTCCAGTGCCGTGCGAGCGGTGGCGAGGTCGTCGGGCGTGAGCCGCTCGAAGTACCCGAAACTGCGCAGCACGGCCTCGTAAGGACTCAATTGCCCCGGATCGCGGCTGCGCACGGCCTCACTCATGCTCCGGGCCAGAACGCCGGTCATGTCGGCAACGGTCGAGACAACGCGGGGCACCAAATCGTCCTGCAGTTCGAACACGGAATCCGCGCTGAACGTGCGCTCGTAGGTCTCCGCCCAAAGATGAGCGCCGTTGGTCAAGTTGCACCGCGAGTCGCAACCGGGATCCGGCCTGACGCAGGCTCCCCTCCATGAGATAACGCGCACCAATTTCCCTGCCGACGGCCCGTGCATCAGCGGCCACATCCGCATAGCGCGACATCGTGCTGCGTGCGATCACTCTCAAGTATGAAAAGCGTGACATCCCGGTCACAATTTCGTCGACAATCGCATCCGCCAGGGCACTGACTTCGGCGTTGCTGCCAGAACATTTGAACGGCAATACGCCGACCCAAAAGCCGTTCGCCGAGGGAGTGGGATGGGAAAATGCTGTCTGCGTGGCCAAGTCTGGACCAGTGGGAGCGACCGTCCGCTCGGCTGCTAGCAGCCGCGCCACGCGCGCGGTAAATTCGGCCGGCGCCAATCCGCCGGGCACGCGCGTCCACTGCCGCTCACGAAATCGGTCCGGTACACGAGCGGTCAATTCGGATGTGTCGTCGATTACCACCGGAAGCAGAAATGCCTGATCATCCGCTATGTCCAGCATGCGATTAGCCGCAAGATTCCATTCGCGTCGGAAGTAGCCCTCGCTGCGAGCTTCAGTATTGGCGGAGATGAGCGGTACGAACAGGACACAGTCCTTGACCTGCTTACGAATCAAAGTGTCCCACGCATCGCCACCCCGTAGCTCGCTCTGGTCGAACCAAGCCTCGATGCCTGCGGCGCGTAGGGCATTGCAAAGGTTCTGGGCAGCTTCCGCATCCTGGGAGGCATAGCTGAGGAACACCGCGTTGTTCGGGTCGGTCACGGTGCCCTCGCCGAAGTGTGTACCTGAAGACATCTTGAGTCGGCGCGATCGGCGATAAACGGGCTCTTGTTTGGCGTTCGCCATAGTCTATCGCAAGATCCGAGCGACCGCTTCCAGGCGGTCATATCGTTAAGGCGACCATCTGCGTTTGGCCGGTCAGTGCCCGTTTGACGCCGACCGGCCCCGTCCGTCGAGCTACACCTCAGTCTGCTCGGCCATTTCCAGCGCTTCATTTACCTCAACGCCGAGGTCACACACCGTGCTCTCGAGCTTCGCATTTTGCCTCATTGGCGCCCCAATTTCAGAAAATCGCGCTCACAACGCCGATAGACAAGTGCCCAGCAAGGGCTCCGAATTCCTATGGTCCATCGCAAGCGCTACCAGGAGTTTCATACCGCCTTGCCGGCCATGCGGCCCGGAGTTAGGCTCAGCCCCCATGCTACGCGACTACCCGGATCAGGACCTTGCACGGCTTTCCCCGTTTGAGATTGGGGATGCGCTGGAGCGTGGCGAGATCATCCGCTTTCCCCGGAGCCCGATTACGTTGCCATCGGCAACGGATCTGCTGTTATTGCGCGACGAATTGCCGAAACAGCTGAACACCAAGAACGTCAGTTACCACCCAGAAAGCGATCATGTGCATGGCGTGCCGTCGCAAGGCGAATTGCACGATGTCGCCTACCGCTTCCTGAAGGCGCACAGCCAGGCCGTCGAGGCATTCCTCAAGAAGACCATTGGCCATCTGACCGAGAACTGGACCGTGGGCACCTCGAGCTTCCGCCCGATCCAGGAAAAAGGCCGTGACCTAAAGCCGCACGCCAGCAATGAGCTGATTCACATCGATGCGGGCGCTTATGGGGCGACCAACGGAGATCGCATCCTTCGGTTCTTCGTCAATGTCAGCGCCCGCGAGGATCGCGTCTGGGCGACCAAGGGCACATTCTCGCAGCTGCACGCCAAATACGCCGATGCGGCAGGCATTGGCGGCCCGCATAACCTGAACCGGGGGCCACTCGGGAATCTGCGCACCCGCGTGCTGCAGGGCCTGGTGGCGGCCGGCGTCAAGGAAGCCATGGTCGCGGATTCCAGTCCCTACGATCGGCTGATGCGCCGCTTCCACAACTATATGAAAGACTCGCCCGCCTTCCAGGCGCGCGACGCTGACTATCATGAACTGCGATTCGCGCCGGGCTCAGCCTGGATGGTGTTCACCGACAGCGCGAGCCATGCCAGCATTTCCGGCCAGCATGCGCTGGTCAACACGTTCATCGTACGGCTCGCGCAGTGCCGCGTAACCGCGGCAGCGCCACTTAATATCCTGCAGACCGGTCGAGCTGCATGAACTGGTCCAGCCGCTCGATCACGTCCTGAGGCTTGATCAAGTCCATCGCTCCGGGCCGCTGCTCAATCTTCACCCACCACGGTAGTTCGGCAGGATCGCGCCCCCTGAACTTGCGGGCCGCTTCGTCAAAACGGCTGACACACCACCGCAGGCTCTTGTACGGACCGCTGCGTGCCGGATTTGTTGGCGCGTACAAGCCGATCACGGGCGTATCGACCATGGTTGCCATGTGCGCAGGACCGGAGTCTGGCGTCAGCAGCAACGATGCGCGAGCGAGCAGCGCGAGCATCTGCGGCAAGGTATCCTTGCCGATCTGGTCGATCAGCGTGGTGCTCGCCACGGCCAGCACCCGATCGCCCATGTCCCGCTCGACCGCGGTGGGACCCCCGCACAGGATCACGCGCATGCCCCAGCGCCTCGCGGCATGATCGGCGACCTCGGCAAAATATGCCGGCCTCCAGTTGCGCATGGTATGGCTCGAGCAAGGACTGATCAGCAGCGTCGGCTGCTGATCCGCAATCACGCGCGCAGCATATGCCACGGCATCGGCGGGCAAGGGCACGTTCCATTCAAGCCGGCGCTCCTTTAGTCCAAGCGCATCGGTAAAGCCCCAGAAGCTATCAAGCACGTGCTCACGCTGGCGCGCCGCGATCCGGTAGTTCGTGAACAGCCACTGGAAATCACGCGCCCTCGGCCGATCAAACCCCAGCTTGACTGGCGCATTCACCAGTGCGCCGAGCAGGCTCGAGCGAAACGACACATGGATCTGCAGCATCAGGTCAAAGTGACGCGGCGCAAGTTCCTTTCGTAATCGTAGAAATTCGCTGCCAAACTTGCGCTTGTCGACTGTCAGCAGTTCGATTTCTGGCAACAGCGACATGAGCTTCGCCTCGACGCGCCCGATGATCCAGCTGATGCGGCACTCAGGCCACGCATGTTGCAGCGTGCGGATTAGCGGTACGACGTGGCAGGTATCGCCGATTGCGGAGAGTCGCACGATGCAGATGCTGCGCGGCGGGTTCGCCGCAAATCGCGCGGCGAGCGGCAACTGCGTCATTGTGGCATCCATGGAGTGGGGGGATTTTCCGGTCTTTCAAGGCCCTGCGCAACACTTGCTGACGCGTTTCGGCAGCTGTTGACCGCGCGTGGTAAAATCGGCACCTTGCCCGTCCTTGAGGAGTTTCGTCATGGCCAGCTTTCCAGGCAATAACACGTCCTTGCCAAGCACCGCGCTCGACAGCCGCAGCGTATTCATCACCCGTACCTATTCCCACGTCGTCGGGGGCATCCTCGGGTTCGTGTTGATCGAACTTGCTTTGTTCGAATCCGGTGTCGCCACGGATATCGCTCGCTTCATGCTCGGATTCAACTGGCTGTGGATCATGGGCGCATTCATGTTGACGGGCTGGCTAGCCACCCGCACCGCGCAGACCAGCACCTCGATTGGCATGCAATACTTCGCCTATGCGATGTACGTGATCGCCGAAGCGCTGATCTTTGTGCCGCTGCTTTTTATTGCCAACATGAAGGCGCCGGGCGCGATTGACAGCGCGACGCTCGTGACTTGCCTCGGTGCGGGCGGCTTGATGTTCGTCGCACATCGCACGCGCAAGGACTTCACTTTCCTGCGCGCGATCCTGATGTGGGGCGGCGTTCTCGCGTTAATCGCGATCATTGGTGGCGCGGTATTCGGCTTGCAGATGGGCACCTGGTTCTCGGTGTTGATGATCGGCTTTGCCGGCGCCGCGGTGCTGTACGACACCTCGAATGTCATCCATCGATACCCGGAAGATCGTTACGTCTCCGCGGCGATGCAGCTGTTCGCCTCGATCGCACTGATGTTCTGGTACGTGCTGCGCTTGATCATGGGCAGCCGCAACTAATCAGGCGCTAGCGCAGCTCGGTCATCCCGGCCATGTAAGGGGCGAGTGCCGATGGCAGCCTGACGCTGCCGTCCGCCTGCTGACCGTTTTCCAATATCGCGACCAGCGCGCGCCCGACCGCGACCCCCGAACCGTTCAGCGTGTGGACGAGTTCCGGCTTTCCGGTCGCAGGATTTCGCCAGCGCGCCTGCAGCCGCCGGCTCTGGAAGGATTCGCAGTTGCTGCAGGAGGAGATCTCCCGGTACTTGCCCTGCGAGGGAAGCCACACCTCGAGATCATAGGTCTTCGCGCCGGCGAACCCGACATCCCCCGCGCATAGCGCGATGACCCGGTAGGGTAATTCCAGGGCGTTCAAGACCGCCTCGGCGTGGCCGGTCATCTGCTCAAGCGCCGCGTAGGACTCTTCGGGTCGCACAATGTGCACGAGTTCCACCTTGTCGAACTGGTGCTGACGAATCATACCGCGCGTATCCTTGCCGGCGGCTCCCGCTTCAGAACGGAAACAGGGGCTGTGCGCGACCATTTTTTTCGGCAGATCGTCGGCGGCAAGGATCTGGTCGCGAACCAGGTTCGTGAGCGGCACCTCGGCGGTTGGGATCAGGTAGAAGCCCGGATCGCCGCGCACCGCAAAAAGATCCTGCTCGAACTTCGGCAACTGGCCCGTGCCCAGCAATGCATTGGCATGCACCAGATAAGGCACATAGGTTTCCCGGTAACCATGATCGCGGATATGCATATCCAGCATGAACTGGACGAGGGCCCGGTGCACCCGGGCAAGCGCGCCGGAAAGCACGACGAAGCGGGCGCCCGAGATCCGCCCTGCCCCTTCGAAGTCCATGCCGAGCGGGCCGCCGATAGCCACGTGATCCTTCGGCTCGAACAAGAACTGCCGCGGCGTGCCAATGCGGCGCACCTCGACGTTGGCCGTTTCATCGCGCCCGTCCGGGACGCTTGAATGTAAGATATTGGGCAGTCCCAGCTGCAATGCCAGGGACTCCGTCAGCAGCCCTTGAAGCGTGGCTTCGGCCGCCGTGAGCTCAGCTCCCAGCGCCTCGCCCGCGGCAAGCAACCCGCTTGTCTCCTGCCCTTTGGCCTTGGCAAAGCCGACTGCCTTGGCATTCGCGTTGCGCTCGGCGCGCAGCCTGTCGGCATGGACCTGCGCGGCCTTGCGCCGCTCCTCAATGGCTGCAAACGCGGAAGTGTCCAGCACAAATCCGCGCCGCGCCAGTTGCGCGGCAACGCCGGCTAGATCATTGCGTAGCAATTTGGGATCAAGCACGATTGGCTCCTGGAAGGCCCTCTGGACAGCGTCATTGTAGGCGAAGCATGCCTGCGAGCGGGTCAGGATTTTCTGGCGCGGCGAGCCTCGAGCGCTTCGGCGATGCGGATCTCAAGACCCCGCGCAACGGGCGTGTAATAGCGCTTCTCGGGCATGCCTTCCGGGAAATAACGCTCGCCAGCGGCGTAGGCATCGGGCTCGTCATGCGCATAACGATAGCCCTTGCCGTAGCCGATTTCCTTCATCAATCGCGTCGGCGCGTTGCGCAGGTGCAGCGGCACCTCGAGCGAGCCCAGCGATTTCGCATCCTCACTCGCCGCCTGGTATGCGGTATACACCGCATTGCTCTTGGCCGCGCAGGACATAAAAATAATCGCCTGGGCGATCGCAAGCTCCCCTTCCGGACTGCCCAGGCGCTCATAGACCATGCACGCCTCCAGAGCCATCGTCAGGGCACGCGGATCGGCATTGCCAATGTCCTCGCTCGCCATGCGGATCGCGCGCCGGGCGATGTACAGCGGATCGCAGCCCCCTGCCAGCATCCGGCATAGCCAGTAAAGAGCCGCATCCGGATCACTGCCGCGCATAGCTTTATGCAGCGCCGAGATCTGGTCGTAGAAATTCTCGCCGCCCTTGTCGAAGCGCACGTAGGTTGCGCCAATGACCGCGCGGGTGGTCTCAAGGTCGAGCCGGCGGGAGGCGCCGCCCGGCTCCAGGGTCGCGAGGTCAGCGGCCGTTTCCAGCAGGTTCAGCAGCCGGCGCGCGTCCCCGTCGGCAGCCGCGATCAGCAGTTCCCGCGCCGGCATATCGATCGACAGGCGCAGGCTACCCAAGCCGCGCTCGGTATCCGCGAGCGCACGATCCAGGAGCCTGGCAAGATCGGCCGCCTGCAGGCTCGTGAGTATGTATACGCGCGCGCGCGATAGCAGCGCGTTGTTGACTTCGAATGAGGGATTTTCGGTCGTCGCACCGACAAATATCAGCGTGCCATCCTCGACGTAGGGAAGGAACGTGTCCTGCTGCGACTTGTTGAAGCGGTGCACTTCGTCGAGAAACAGCACCGTGTCCCGGGTGCCGCGCAACGCCTTGGCCTGCTCGACGACAGCGCGGATATCCTTGATGCCAGCCATCACAGCCGAGAGTGCGACAAATTCCGACTCCGCGCCGCTCGCGACCAGGCGTGCGAGCGTGGTCTTGCCGGTGCCGGGCGGTCCCCACAGGATCATCGAATGCGGCCGACCGGACTCTAGTGCGCGCCTAAGCGGCGCGCCGGCCCCAAGCAGATGCTCCTGCCCGACGAATTCATCGAGGGTGCGAGGTCGCAGCCGGTCGGCGAGCGGGCGGTACGCGCCCTCGCCCGGCTTTTTCATGGAGGATCGCGCCCGATCACATCGACTCCGGGCGGCGGCGTGAACGTAAACTCATCCGCGGGCAATGTGACATTGCGGTGCGCCGCGGAGAACCTCAGGCTCGTGACCTCATTCAGCTTATCGGCGAGCATCATGCGCACGAGTTCGCCTTTCGCAAATCCTATCCGCACCGCCTGAAAGTCCGTGTCGGGATGCTTCGGAACCAGCTGGAACCACTCCAGGCCTTCCGCTGCAGGCAGCGATTTGATCTCGAACTGACTGCCGAGCGCTGCGCCCCCGGAGAGCAGCGTTGCCGGGGTGTTCGCCACCGCCGCATCCAGGTCGCGCACATTGGCCTGCTGCAAATCCTTATCGTAAAACCACAGCTTCTTGCCATCTGCCAGCACCATCTGTTCGACGGGCTTCAGGTAATCCCAGCGAAATTTCCCGGGCCGCTGCAGGTACAGGTGTCCGGAGGCACTGCGCAAGGTCTTGCCGGCCTCATCGTTGATCGTCTGCGAGAAATCGGCGCTCCAGGTCGACAGGTTCGACAGATACCGCTCGACCGTCGCCGCGGCATCGCGCGTACCGGCGCTATCGACGGCATCTACCGGCGGCAGTCCGAGCAGCAGGCCGAGCGCGAGCCAAAGCTGCGCGAGCCGAATTCGCATGGCGTTATTCCTCCGGCGGCGCGGCGCCGTAAATTTCGCGTGCGCCATTCGATTGGAGCGGCCCGACAAGGCCTGCCGCCTCCATCGTTTCGACCAGGCGCGCCGCGCGGTTGTAGCCAATTTTCAGACGCCGCTGCACGCCCGAGATCGACGCCTTACGAGTCTCGGTAACGATCCTGACCGCCTCGTCATAGAGCGGATCCTGCTCCGCTTCGGCAAGGCCGCCCCCTTCCATATCCTCCTCGTCGGATGGAAACCCGGGGATCGCGCCACGCGGACCGATCAGGATCTCTTCGATGTAGACGGGCGGCGCCGCGGCCTTCAGGCCGGCGACAACGCGATGCACTTCCTGGTCAGACACGAAGGCGCCATGGATGCGCGTCGGGATGGCGGTGCCAGGCGGCAAATACAGCATGTCGCCATGACCTAGCAGAGACTCGGCGCCGCTCTGGTCCAGAATCGTACGCGAATCGACCTTCGCAGATACCTGGAAGGCGATTCTAGTGGGGATATTGGCCTTGATGAGGCCGGTGATGACATCGACCGAGGGACGCTGGGTCGCCAGGATCAGGTGGATCCCGGAGGCACGCGCTTTTTGCGCAAGCCGCGCGATCAGTTCCTCAACCTTCTTGCCGACGATCATCATCAGGTCCGCCAGCTCATCGATGATGACCACGATAAAGGGCAGGCTGGTCAGATCCGGCACATCGCCCTCGACGATACCGGGCACGCCCTGCGCAATCTTCGCCATGCGGATCGGATCCTTGATCGGCTTGCCCGCTTCGGCCGCGTCCTTGACCTTGCGATTGTAGCCGCCGATATTTCGAACGCCGAGCGCAGACATCAGCTGGTAGCGCCGCTCCATTTCAGCGACGCACCAGCGCAGCGCATTGGCCGCCTGCTTCATATCGGTCACGACTGGCGAAAGCAGGTGCGGTATCCCCTCGTATACCGACAACTCCAGCATTTTCGGATCGATCATGATCATGCGCACATGTTCCGGCGTCGCCTTGTACACAAGGCTCAGAACCATGGCGTTGATACCGACGGACTTGCCCGAGCCGGTAGTGCCGGCGATCAACAGATGCGGCATGCGGGCTAGATCTGCCACCACCGGCACGCCGCCAATATCCTTGCCGAGCGCGAGCGCCAGCGGCGAGGCCACATCATCGTAGGGCTTGGACTTGATGATCTCGCCGAGCGTGACGATTTCCCGCTTCTCATTCGGAATTTCCAGGCCCACGACGGACTTGCCCGGAATGACTTCGACTACGCGCACGCTGATGGCTGAGAGCGCGCGCGCGAGGTCCTTGGCCAGATTGCTGATTTGATTGACCTTGACGCCCGGCGCGGGGCGCAGCTCGAAGCGCGTGACGACCGGGCCCGGCTGCACTGCAACGACCTCGGCTTCGACGCCGAAATCCCGCAGCTTGATTTCAACGAGGCGTGACATGGCCTCGAGCGCCTCATCCGAATAAGAGGGCTCGCGCGCGACCGGTTCGTCGAGCAGCGACAGGGCCGGCAATTCGCTCGACTTCGGCGCATCGAACATCGGCACCTGGCGCTCGCGCTCGATGCGCCCGCTTTTTTCCATGACCGCCGGCTGCGCTTCGATGCGTGGCGGTGGCCGGCTTGCAACCTTCTTGCGCTCTTCGCGCACGACATCCTGACGCGCCTGCTTGCGTAATTGCCCGGACGCAAGCTCACGACGCTGGTCGATCTGGGTCTGGATCCACTCGATGCCGGACAAGGTGTAACCGCCGAGCTTGTCCATGACCGCGAACCACGACACCCCGAGGAAGAGCGCCACGCCGGCGAACCATAAACCCAGCAGCAGCAAGGTCGCGCCCAGCAGGTTCATGGCCGCTTCGCTGCGCAATCCGATGAGTTGGCCGAGCGCGCCACCGGCGCTATTGGGGAAGGCAAGTCCGTCCCAATGTAAGGTGGCGAGGGCGCAACTGGTCATCAGCGTCAGCACAAAGCCACCGGTGCGCAACAGCGTGTTGATGCGCGAACGCGCATCAGGCAATGAGTGGTCCTTATGAATGAGCCAGCCGGCGTAGCCCAGCATCAGCGGAAACAGATAGGCAGGACGGCCAAAGTGGTAGAAGAGAAAATCCGACAGCCATGCCCCGACCGGCCCAACGCGGTTGGCGATCGTGTGGAGCTTGCCCAGCTTGCCCGTGTCCGAAAAGCCCGGGTCGCCGGCATGATAGGTCAGCAGTGCGAGCAGCAGCAAAAGCGCGATCATGGCCATCGCCCAGAATGTGCCTTCGCGCAGTGAGCGGGCCACAGCGGCGGAGAGCTTCGTTTTAGCTCTGGACCGGGTGGCGCCAGGTGCATCGGCTAGATCTAGACCTTTAATGACGATTACTTCTTAAGCGGTTGAATATTATGTAATAGTACTCCACTCTCCGGGCTGTTGCCACTCGCAAGGGGTGGCTGACCCCGGGGAGTTTCCTTACCATGCGAGATATTCCATGAGCGTTGTCCGTCATAGCCGTCTTGTGATCCTGGGGTCGGGCCCCGCCGGCTACTCGGCGGCTGTGTATGCGGCGCGCGCCAACCGCAAGCCATTGCTGATCACCGGGCTTGAGCAGGGCGGGCAGCTGATGACGACGACCGACGTGGACAATTGGCCGGGTGATGTCGAGGGCCTGCAGGGTCCTGCGCTGATGGAGCGCATGCGCCGCCATGCCGAGCGATTCGACACCGAGATCGCAACCGATCACATTAACCGCGTGGATCTTCGCAGCAAGCCGATTCGCCTGGTCGGCGACAACGGCGAGTATACCTGCGACGCGCTGATCATCGCCACGGGCGCCTCGGCGAAATACCTAGGGCTTGCATCCGAGGAGCAGTATCGCGGCAAGGGCGTATCGGCCTGCGCGACCTGCGACGGTTTTTTCTACCGCGGCAAGGCCGTCGCCGTGGTCGGAGGTGGCAATACGGCGGTCGAGGAAGCCCTGTACCTTGCGAACATTGCCTCGCATGTCACCCTGGTTCATCGCCGCGACAAGTTGCGCGCGGAAAAAATTCTGCAGGACCGACTGTTCGCGCTGGCTGACAAGGGCAAGGCGACCCTCCTGTGGAATCATACGGTCGATGAGATTCTGGGAGACGACGCCGGCGTAGTCGGCGCTAGACTGCGTGGCATTGCGGACGGCGTGGCACGCACGATCCATGTCGATGGCGTCTTCATTGCGGTCGGCCATCAGCCCAATACCCAGCTGTTCGAGCAGCAACTCGAGATGCAGGGCGGCTACATCATCGTCAAAGGCGGCAACAGCGGCGATGCCACGGCGACGAGCGTGCCGGGCGTTTATGCCGCCGGAGATGTCGCCGATCATGTGTATCGACAGGCGGTGACCTCGGCCGGCACCGGCTGCATGGCAGCCCTCGATGCCGATCGGTACCTTGAGCAACTGGACGGGCAGTTCGCCACGCAACGACACGCTGCCAACGCGTGAAACAGCTTGCCGGGTCCGCGCGCGGGCGCCAGCGATCAGGCCGCGTGCGCTTCCTCGAGGGCATCGGGGCCATTGATGCGGCCTCCTGGAACCGGCTGGCCGGCTCATCGCACCCATTCCTGCGGCACGAATTCCTGCTGGCGCTGGAAGAATCGGGCTGTGTTACGCGCGCGCGCGGCTGGACGCCTCGTCACCTGCTGCTCGAGGATGCGGCCGGGTGCGCCATCGGTGCCATGCCGCTTTACCAGAAGGATCACTCGCGCGGAGAGTTCGTGTTTGATTTCTCCTGGGCGAATGCCTATGCCCAGCACGGAATTGCCTACTACCCGAAGCTGATATCGGCGATTCCATTTACGCCCGCCAGCGGGCCGCGCCTGTTGATCGATGCCGGCGCCGACACGGATTCGGCCGCGGATGCACTTTGCGCAGCGGCCGGCGGCTACGCGCGCGAGCGCGGCATGTCCTCCTGGCATGTGTTGTTTGCGCAGGAGCGGGACAGTGCGCTGCTGCGCGGGCGCGGCCTGATCGAGCGGCGCGACTGCCAGTTTCACTGGTTCAACCGCGGGTACGAGTCCTTCGATGCGTTCCTCGCCACCTTCACCGCCGAGAAGCGCAAGAAAGCTCGGCGCGAACGGCGTCGGGTCGCCGAGGCTGGCATCGAGTTCGACACCCGCTTCGGTGAGGACATCGATGCGAAGCTCTGGCAAACGCTGTATGAATTCTATGCCGACACCTTTTACCGCCACGGCCACGAGCCCTACCTGAGCCTGGATTTTTTCCGGCGCATCGCAGCGAGCTGCCCGAAGATGCTGATGCTGAAGATCGCGCGTCATGGCCGGACCCCGATTGCCGTCGCCATCTATTTCGTTGGCGCCGAGGTGCTATACGGCCGCTACTGGGGCGCCGGCGGCAACTACCATAGCCTGCATTTCGAGACCTGCTATTACCAGGGGATCGAGTATTGCATCGAGCAGGGCCTGTCGCGCTTCGAGCCCGGGACTCAAGGCGAACACAAGGTACCGCGCGGATTCGTGCCCGCCATCACGCATTCGTCACATGACATCATCGATGCGCGTTTTGCGGAGGCTATCCGCGCCTATGTGGCGCGCGAATCGCGCGGCGTCGACCAGTACGCCGCAGCAATCGGCGAACACGTCCCCTACCATCGCGCCGACGATACCGAGCTGTTGCTGTGACGCGGCTGGTCTGGCTCAGCGAGCAGGCCGCCGCGGACTGGTTTCCGCCTGTCGCACAGGCGCTGCGCGACCCGCCGGGCCTGCTCGCCGCCGGCGGCGACCTGACCCCGGCGCGACTGCTGGCTGCCTACGAGCGTGGCATTTTTCCCTGGTATTCCGCCGGGCAGCCCATCCTATGGTGGGCGCCCGATCCGCGCATGGTGCTGTTCCCGGCAGAGTTTCGCTGTTCGCGCAGCCTGCGAAAAACGCTGCGCCGCGGACACCTGCAGACCCGTCTGGACTGCGCCTTCGGCGAGACAATCCGCGCCTGCGCTGCACCGCGCCGTTCGGGCGCCGATACCTGGCTGAATGAGCAGATGATCGGAGCTTACGCGGCGCTGCACGCAATGGGCCTGTCCCATTCCGTCGAGACCTATCAGGCCGGCCAGCTCGTCGGCGGACTGTACGGGGTGCAGCTGGGCCGGGTGTTTTTCGGCGAGTCCATGTTCAGCCGGGTCACGGATGCCTCCAAGGTCGCCCTCGCCCGGCTGATCCGGGAATGCCCGGCGAATGGTATCGAGCTGATCGACTGCCAGGTCGCGAGCGCGCATCTGGCCGGCCTCGGCGCGCGCGAGATTTCGAGGCAGGAGTTCGCGGCGCTGCTATCGCGCCACGCAACGCGCGAGCCGCGCAGCCGGTGGACCGATAAACCGCTGTAAATTGCATTACCACAGGCGTTTATGCACAATGCGCCCGGTTTCCGGTACACCTAGGGACGCATGTCAAAAGAAGAGGCAATTCAATTCGAGGGCGAGGTCGTCGAGACGCTGCCTAATACGACGTTCCGGGTCAAACTGAAGACCGGCCACATCGTCACCGCGCATATATCCGGAAAGATGCGCAAGAACTACATCCGCATCCTCACGGGCGATCAGGTTACGGTCGAGATGACCCCCTACGACCTGACCAAGGGACGCATCGTCTATCGCGGTCGCTAGGCGCGCCAAGCGCTCGCTAGGTCTCGCGCGACTCGGCCAGCGGCTCCTCCACGGCGCGCGAATCGAGAGTGAGCTTCTCTCCATCAGCGCTGACGCCGACCTCGACGTGCCCACCATTGATCAGCTTGCCGAACAGCAGTTCCTCGGCCAGCGGTCGCTTGATGAATTCCTGGATGACGCGCGCCATCGGCCGTGCGCCCATCTTCGGGTCATAACCGCGCTTGGCAATCCATCGGCGCGCCGGCTCATCGACGCCAAGCGACACATGCTTGAGTTCAAGCTGCGCTTCGGCCTCAACCAGCAGCTTGTCGACCACCCGTTCGATGGTGGCCTGGTCAAGCCCGTCGAATTGCACGACCGCATCGAGGCGATTACGGAATTCCGGCGAAAAACGCTTTTTGATCGCTTCCATGCCGTCGGAGCCATTATCCGCATGCATGAAGCCGATTGCAGTGCGGTTCATCTCGAAGGCTCCGGCGTTGGTCGTCATGACAATGATGACGTGGCGAAAATCCGCCTTGCGCCCGTTGTTATCGGTCAGCGTGCCATGATCCATGACCTGCAGCAGCAGGTTGTAGACATCCTCGTGCGCCTTCTCGATCTCATCCAGCAGCAACACGCAATGCGGATGCTTCGAGATCGCCTCGGTCAGCAGTCCGCCCTGATCGAATCCAACGTAGCCCGGGGGCGCGCCAATCAGGCGCGAGACCGTGTGGCGCTCCATGTACTCGGACATGTCGAAGCGTACAAGCTCAACACCCATCGCGAGCGCAAGCTGGCGCGTGACCTCGGTCTTGCCGACGCCAGTCGGGCCTGAAAACAGGAAAGAGCCGACGGGCTTGCGCTGGTCGCCCAAGCCGGAGCGGGACATCTTGATGGCAGCGGCGAGCGCCGTGATGGCCCGATCCTGCCCGAATATCGTAAGTTTAAGGTTGCGCTCGAGGTTTCGCAGCACGTCGCGATCGGACAGCGATACATTCTTCGGCGGGATACGTGCAATGCGAGCCACCACATTTTCAATATGCGTGACGGTCACCGAGCCGTCGCGTTTATCGACGGGCTGCAGACGCAGGTTGGCGCCGGCCTCATCGACCACATCGATGGCCTTGTCCGGCATGTGGCGATCGTTGATGTGGCGCGCCGCAAGTTCCGCCGCCGCCTGCAGGGCCGCATCCTCGTACTTGATGCCATGGTGCTCTTCGTAGCGCGATTTCAGGCCCCTCAGGATATCCACGGTGTCCTGGATCGAGGGTTCGGTCACATCGATCTTCTGGAAGCGCCGGGTCAGCGCGTGATCCTTCTCGAAGATACCGCGATACTCATTGTAGGTGGTCGAGCCGATGCAGCGTAGCTCGCCATTGGCCAGCGCCGGTTTGATCAGGTTCGAGGCGTCCATGACGCCTCCGGAAGCGGCGCCTGCGCCGATCACCGTATGGATCTCATCGATGAACAGGATGGACCCGGGTTGCTTCTTGACCTCGGCCAGCACCGCCTTCAAGCGCTTCTCAAAATCGCCGCGATACTTCGTGCCGGCGATCAGCGAACCCATGTCAAGCGAATAAATCGTCGCGTCGAGCAGCACGTCGGGAACCTGATTCTCGACGATCATGCGCGCGAGGCCCTCGGCGATCGCGGTCTTGCCTACGCCCGCCTCGCCTACATACAGTGGGTTATTCTTGCGGCGACGGCACAATATCTCGATGGTGCGCTCGATCTCGAGCTTGCGGCCGATTAGCGGATCGATCTTGCCCTTGCGCGCGGCCTCGTTCAGGTTGGTCGCGTACTTGTCGAGCGCGCTGCCGCCGGATTCGCCGTCGCGTTCCGCTTCATTGCCGCTGCCACCTTCCTCGCGTTCACGGCTCTCCTCGCCGGCAGATTTTGCCAGCCCATGCGCAATGAAATTCACGATGTCCAGCCGCGAGACGTCCTGCATGCTAAGCAAATAGGCGGCGTGCGACTGCTTCTCGCTGAATATCGCGACCAGCACGTTCGCGACCGTGACTTCCTTTTTGCCGCTCGACTGCACGTGGAACACCGCGCGCTGCAGCACCCGCTGGAAGCCGAGTGTCGGCTGCACATCGCGATCCTCGCCGGCCGGGAGGCGCGGAGTCGTCTGGTCGATGAACTGCTTGAGCTCGGTCTTGAGCTTGGCCGTCTCCGCGCCACAGGACTTCAGGATCTCGCGGATCTTCGGCGTGTCGAGGATCGCCAGCAGCAGGTGCTCGACGGTCATGAATTCGTGACGCGCTTCGCGAGCACCGGCGAAGGCGTCGTTCAGGCAAAACTCCAGTTCTTGACTTAGCACGGATTACGCCTCTTCAAGGGTTGCCATCAGCGGGTGCTGATGTTGTCGCGCGTAGGCGATCACTTGGGCCACTTTAGTCTCGGCAATTTCATAGGTAAACACCCCGCAAACCCCCTTCCCCTTGGTATGCACCTCGAGCATGACCCGGGTCGCCTTGATCCGGTCCATCGTAAAGAACCTTTGCAGGATATCGACGACAAACTCCATGGGAGTGTAGTCGTCATTGATCAACAGGACCTGATACAGAGGTGGGCGCTTGAGTTTCGGCGCCGCTTCCTCGACGACCAATCCAGTATTGCCTTCGCGTCCACGTTGAATGTCACTCATGCGATATCGATTTATAGGGTGCCACCGGCCTCTTTACAAGGCACCAGCCCGAAAGCCTGGCCTGCGCGCACACTGTCGCCAAACAGTGTCACTTTACTTTAACAAGCAAAAACAAATGCTTGAGCCATCAAGCGGGTAGACCGTATCATGGTAGATTATTGTAAACCCATGTTCACCATGACCGACCCGCGCATCCAGGACAGGCTAACGCGATTGAGACGCAACGGCCCGTGGCTGGGCTCGATGCTGATCGCCGCACTGATCGCGATCGAGCTTGCGCGTATCACCGTGATGCTCGCAAGCTCGAACCAGCTACGGCCCGTTGCGCTGCCGGGCGCAGGCCCCGGCATGGGCGCCGGCATGCGCCGCGCCGCCATCAACGTGCAAAGCGTTGCGAGTGCGCACCTGTTTGGCATGGCGGCGCCGGAACCGGGCTTACAGGATCCGAACAATGCGCCGCCCACCACGGCGAACCTCGTGCTCGCGGGCACCATCGCAACCCAGGACCCGACCCACGGGGTTGCCATCATCAGCGATGGCGGTCCCTCCAAGGTCTACTCGGTCGGCGATAACCTGAGTGGCTTTCGCCTGCACTCGGTCTACCTTGATCACGTGATCCTGGATCGCGGCGGCTCCCTCGAGACACTCTCGCTGCCGCGCCAATTATTGCCTTCTCATGTTGCGGCGACGCGCTCGGGCGCACCAGCGGCGGTGGAAAATCTGAAGCGCCTGGTGGCACAGGACCCGAATATCCTGGCCCAGGTCATGCGCGCCGTCCCCTCGTACGACAGCGCCGCCGGCAAGCTGCGCGGCTTTCGGATTTATCCGGGTAAAAACCGTTCGGCATTCAATAACTTAGGGCTGCGCCCCGGGGATCTTGTGACGGCGATCAACGGCAGCCCGCTCGATGATCCGCAGCGCGGCCAGGAAATCATGAATACCGTCGAGACGGCGGACCGCGCGACCGTGACCATCGAGCGCGGTGGTCAGGCACAGGATTTGACGCTGAACATCGCGCAGGTCGTGACCGAGGCCACCAACGGCATCGCGAGCGCCACCGCGGAGCCAAATACCACGGATAGCACCCCGGCACAGCCGAACCCTGCCGCCGCCGGCCGACCGGGGACGCCCAATGGTGGATCGAATGGCCTGAATCGATTCTCGCCGGGCGGTCAAGGATTCGCGGTACCGGGCGGGCTCGGCGGCCCGGGCCGGCGCGGCAATCCGGCCGGGGCGATGCCGCCGATGGGCCCGACGCCCACACCGCCGCCGGCGCCGGAGCCGGAACCGCAGCCCGATGACCGATAACACTGTGAACGGTGTCAGCCTCATTCGGTCGATAGTGTTTAGTATCCATACGTAGGACTCATGAATAAGTTACCTCTCCTCCGCAAAGTCCCCGTTGTCGCCCTCGCCACGCTGCTGACGCTGGTCTGCTTGGCCGCGGAACCGATCTCCACGGCGCCCGGCGGCGCCACGATCACGCCGAACTACAAGGATGCGGACCTGGGCCAGATCATTCAGGCGGTCAGCGAGGTCACGGGCAAGAATTTCATCGTGGATCCGCGCGTCAATGCCAAAGTCACGATGCTGTCGGCGACGCCGATGTCGGCCGGCGCATTCTATGAGGCCTTCCTGTCGGTGCTGCAGGTCTACGGCTACGTCGCGGTGCCTGCAGGAAAGGTTATCAAGATCGTGCCCAACACCGATTCAAGGCAACTGCCATCAAGGGACCTGCCGGATCAGATCAACTCAGGCTCTGATGAACTGGTGACGCAGATCATCACGCTTAAGAACATCAGCGCCGCGCAACTGGTGCCGCTGCTGCGCCCGCTGGTTCCGCAGTACGGGCAGCTTGCAGCCTATGCGGCCGGCAACATGCTGATCATCTCGGACCGGTCCAGCAACGTCAGTCGCATCCTGCGCATCGTCGAGCGCATGGATGAGAGCGGCGATGAGCCCTACGAGCTGATCTCATTGAAGAATGCGACCGCCGCGGACCTCGTTCGCACGATCACGCAGCTGAACCAGGGGGGCGGTGCCGCAGGTGGCGAAGGCGCGGGCAGTGCCATCAAGGTTGTGGCCGACCAGCGCACCAACAGCATCCTGATCAGCGGCGAAAAATCCCAGCGCATGCGCATGAAGGCGCTGATCTTGAGCCTGGATACACCGCGCCAGGGCGCGGGCGAGACCGAGGTGCGCTATCTGCGCTATGCGGATGCCGAAAAGCTCGCCGACAAGCTCAAGGGCCAAGCGAGCGCCTCGACCAAGGCGCAGCAAGGCCCGCAAGGCTCATCGCTGGGTGGTGCGTCTGCCAATAATAATATCGGGGGCCTGTCCGGCACGAGCGGCTCCTCCAATGTCGACGCGAGCGTCACGATCTGGGCGGACGTGCCGACCAATGCGCTTATCCTGACCGCGCCGCCAAAGATCATGAAGTCCTTGATGGAAGTGATCGACAAACTCGATATCCGCCGCGCCCAGGTGCAGGTCGAGGCACTAATCGTCGAAGTCGATGTCAACAAGAGCGCCGATATCGGCGTGCAATGGATTGTGGCGGGCAATGGCTCGACCGTTCCAGCCGGCGTATCGAACTTGCCGGGCCCGAATGGAACCAGCATCGTCGACCTGGCCGCGCTTGCCGCAGGCGGCATCTCCGGCCTGACCAGTAGTGGCAGCTCGAGCCTCGGCACCGGCGGTGCCGCCTCGAGCCTCGGCTCGACCCTCGGCATCGGCGCCTCGCTCGCGATCGGCCGTTTCAACGCCCATTCGGGCATAAACTTCGCCGCCCTCGTGCAGGCGATCCGCAGCGATGGCACCAGCAATGTGATCTCAACGCCCTCGCTGATCACGATGAACAATGAGGAAGCGCAGGTCAAGGTCACGCAGGAAATCCCGCTGATCACCGGATCCTTCTCGAGCTCGACCTCCGCGGTCAATGGCACCACGAGCCCGTTCACGACGATCCAGCGTGAAGAGGTCGGCACGATCCTCAAGGTCACGCCGCACATCAGCGAGGGCAATGCGGTGCAATTGAAGATCGAGCAGGAAGACTCCTCGCCGGGCGCCAAGCTCGCGAACTCCGCCGACATCTCGACCAACAAGCGCGCGATCAAGACCACCGTGCTGATCGAGGACGGCGGCATCATCGTGCTGGGCGGACTGATGTCTGACACGGTCAGCGAGAGCGAGGACCGGGTGCCGGTGCTCGGCGCCATTCCGATCATCGGTAATCTGTTCAAGTCGCGCAGCGGCTCCCGGCAGAAGAAGAACCTGCTGGTATTCATCCGTCCGAAGATCCTGCGCGATGACGTGCAGACCGAATCGACCAGCGAGGCGAGCTATAACGAGATGCGCGGCCAGCAGAAGAGCCTGAATGGCGGGCATATCATGCTGCTGCCGGGCCAGACGCAGCCGCTGATTCCGCAGGTCATCACGCCGCCGGCGCTGATCAAGGCCCCGCCGCCGCAGCCCACCCCGGCAGCGCCGGCCGCGCCCGTGGACAGTCCGCCAGCGCCGACGCCAGCCTTCCCCGAAGCCGATTCGCCGCCCAACACGCCGCCGTGAACGCCGAACTGCAGGAGACCGCGCAACCGCGCAAGCTGTCCTTTCCCTTTGCCAAGCGGCACGGGATCCTGGTGCGCGGCATTGTCGAGGGCGTCGCCGACACAGTCTGCCGTCCGGGAGTCACGCCCTTGAGCCTGGCCGAGGTGCGCCGTTTCGTCGGCGTGCCGCTGAAGCTGACACGCCTCAGCATCGAGCAGTTCGATGATCTGCTGCGCATCACCTATGAGGCAGGCTCCGGCGCCGCGATGCAGATGCTCGAGGGCCTGGATGACAACACCGACCTTGCGCACCTGGCCGAGGACATCCCCGAATCCTCCGACCTTCTGGAAAGCGATGATGAAGCGCCGATCATTCGGCTGATCAATGCGCTGCTGACCCAGGCGGTCAAGGAAAATGCCTCGGACATTCACATCGAACCCTATGAGAATCGGCTGGTCATCCGCTTCCGGGTCGACGGGGTGCTGCGCGAGGTGCTGCAGACCAAGCGCGCGGTCGCGCCACTGGTCGTCTCACGCATCAAGGTCATGTCGAAGCTCGATATAGCCGAGCGCCGGCTGCCGCAGGACGGGCGCATCTCGCTGCGTATCGCCGGTCGCGCGGTCGACGTGCGCGTCTCCACCCTGCCCTCCGGACACGGCGAGAGGGTCGTGCTGCGCCTGCTCGACAAGCAGGCGGGGCGCATCGAGCTGACCTCGCTCGGCATGGATCCGCGCACGCAGTCGGTCATGGACGAAATCATCCACAAGCCGCACGGCATCATCCTGGTCACCGGACCCACCGGTTCCGGCAAGACCACGACGCTGTACGCGGCGCTCGAGCGCATCAATGACAACACCCGCAATGTCATGACGGTCGAGGATCCGATCGAGTATTACATCGATGGCATCGGCCAGACCCAGGTCAATACCAAGGTCGAGATGACCTTCGCCCGCGGGCTGCGCGCGATCCTGCGCCAGGACCCGGACGTGGTCATGGTCGGCGAGATCCGCGATCTGGAGACCGCGCAGATCGCCGTGCAGGCGAGCCTGACGGGGCACCTCGTGCTCTCAACCCTGCATACGAACACCGCGGTCGGCGCGGTCACGCGCTTGCGCGACATGGGCATCGAGCCCTTCCTGCTGTCCTCGAGCCTGATCGGGGTGCTGGCCCAGCGTCTGGTGCGCGTGCTGAATCCGGTGTCCCGCGAGCCGTTCATGGCCGGTGAGTACGAGCGTCGCCTGCTGAACCTCGACAAGGGCGGCGAGGCGGTGCAGCTGTACCGGCCCAGCCAGGAACCAGGCGATGGGTATCGCGGCCGCACCGGCATCTATGAGCTGATCGCGGTCGATGATCATATGCGCACGATGATTCACGATGGCGCCTCGGAGCAGGAGCTCGAGCGCTACGCACGCGCCTCAAGCCCCGGCATCCGCGATGATGGACGGCGCAAGGTGCTGGCCGGGGACACGACACTGGAAGAAGTACTGCGCGTCACCCGCGAGGATTGATGGGCGCATTCGTGTACACCGCCCTCGATGCGCTGGGCAAGGAGCGCAAAGGGCTGATCGAGGGCGATACCGCCAAGCATGTGCGCCAGCTGCTGCGCGAGAAGCAGCTGCTACCGGTGGACATCCAGGAAGCGGCGCAAAGCGAACAGAAGCGCACCACCCGCACCTTATTCGCCCGTCGCGGCCTCTCCACTTTGGATCTCGCCTTGCTGACACGACAGCTCGCGACCCTGCTGCGCTCCGGCCTGCCGCTGGAGGAATCCTTGCAGGCAGTGGCGGAACAGACAGAAAAGCCACGCGTGCAACGCATCATCCTTGGGGTGCGCAGCAAGGTGGTCGAAGGCCATCCGCTTGCGGACGGGCTGGGGGACTTTCCGCAAGCGTTTCCGGAGATCTACCGTGCCACGGTGGCCGCCGGCGAGCAGTCGGGCAAGCTCGATTCGGTGCTCGAGCGGCTGTCCGATTACACCGAATCGCGTCAGGTCATGGGCCAGCAGGTCAGCAACGCGCTGGTCTATCCGATTGTGCTGATGGTGCTCTCGTTCGCGATCGTCTCTTTCCTGCTGGCCTATGTCGTACCGCAGGTCGTCGCCGTGTTCGAGTCCGGTCACCAGGAGCTGCCGCTCGCAACGCGCATCCTGATCGGGGCGAGCGATTTCGTGCGCCATTACTGGATCTATGGGCTTATCCTGATCGGCGCGGTGGCCTGGGGCTTCAACCGCTGGCTGCGCTCGCCGGATGCGCGCGCTCGCTATCACCGCTTCCTGCTGCGGGTGCCGCTCGCCGGCAAGCTGATCCGCGGCCTGAACACCGCGCGCTTCGCGCGCACCTTCAGCATCCTGACGGCAAGCGCGGTGCCGGTGCTCGAGGCGCTGAAAATCTCCGCCGATGTCGTCAACAACCTGCCGATGAAATACGCAGTCGTCGAGGCGGCACTACGGGTGCGTGAGGGCGCCCCGATCGGCAAATCCCTGGCCGCGCGCAAGATTTTCCCGCCGATGATGATTCACCTGATTTCGAGTGGCGAGAGCAGCGGCGAGCTTGAGAAAATGCTCGAGCGGGCGGCCAGCAACCAGGAACGGGAAATGGACGGCCTGCTCGCGACCATGACCAACTTGCTCGGGCCGTTCATGGTGGTATTCATGGGAGCGGTCGTGATGTTCATCGTCATTGCGTTGCTGCTGCCCATATTCCAGCTGAACGATTTGGTGAAGTGAGTCTAAGGATCTGCACGGGGGGTATTGCCAGCAGGCGCCGTTTCCGTTTATAAACCGCGCATATGACCGAGAAGCCGGAATCGGACGAATTTGACGAGGAAGACGCGGAGGAGCCCGCGCCCGGCGCTGATGAGCTTGACGTTGATCACCTGCTGCGCGATGTTGAAACAGCGCGGCGGCGGGCACCGAAAGGATGCGAGCCGGCATGGCGGCGCCTCGAGCGGGTCATGGAGGAGCGGCGCACCGCGGAACTGATGAGTGATTTCGACGATTACCAGATCGATGCCAATGCCAAGGACAGCGCGGGCTCAGCACCGGCCGGAAAACTCCGCAAGAAGAAAAAGAAAGGCCATTAACGATGCGGCTTGCGCAGGCCCTCCATTCCGCGAAACTCGACGAACTTTGTGGTGGTAGCCCACAGGTAGTCCCCGTATAAAAACGGCTCGAATGATGCTGCGCCCGGAGTGGGCAGCGGCGCGATCCGCGCGTCCGCCCGCGCCTCATGAAAATAGGGGATCGAGCGGCGTTCGCGTCCGCTGCCGATGACCCGATGCTCGGTGGCCCGGAACCGGCCACCGCTCCATAGCTCGAGCACCTTGCCAAAATTCACCGCAAGGGTGCGCTCGCGCGCCGGCACATCGAGCCACACGCCGCTGCGATGGCGTGCCTGCAGGCCCTCGACACCATCCTGTGCGAGCAGCGTCAGGAATCCGGAATCGACGTGCGCCGCGCCAGTCAGATAGCGCGGCGCTCCTGCGTGCGTGACCCATAGCGCGGGGTCGGATGCACCGGCACCATCGATATCCGCGCGCACCGGGTAACGGATCAAGCGCAAGGTCGACAGTCCCTGGTAAAACGCCGCATCGAAATATCGTTCCTGCAACCCGAGCGTGCGCGCGATCGATCGCATCAGCGCCTGGCTGACCTGCTCCATCCCGCGATAGTAGCCCGCCACGGCGTCGCGCCAGCCGGGCAGCGCCGATGCATCGGGCATGGGCGTCGCCTCGCGCAGCGGATCGGACGCATCAATAACGCTTGCTCCGTGCAAGACGTCCGGGCCCATGTCGATGCCTTCTTTGGCGGTCGGGTGCCCACTCTGCAGCGGAAACCAGCCGCGATAGACATTGCGATGGGCCGGATCGAATTTCTGGCGCCACAGCGGGCGGATTTTTTCAGCCGGCAAGTCGAAAAGACGCAACAGTTGCGCCCGCGCTGCCGCGCCCACCAGCACCTTCGCAGGGAAGTTGTGAATGAGCAGGAAGCCACTGCCGGCCGCCGTGTCTCGTACGGCCTCATCAGTCGCGGCGCGCGACGCGCTATCGGCGCCAAACAATGCGCCGACGTCGATGCAGGGAATCAGGCCTTCCATGAGGTCTATTGTAGTGACCGGGAATGGAGGCGGCGGGTGAGCTCGGGAATGGCTGTTGTCATTGCCGTTCGCGCGGTGCCTAGCGCGATTTCGCCACTACTTCTTCGTAGGAATGCGCCAAGGCAAGATAGTACCGATTCAAGCGCCGATCCGCGGTGATCGCCTGCTGAAAGCCCTGTTCCAGATGATCGATTTGCGCAGGCGTGAGTCGCGTCAGGTCCTCCTCGCCGCTGAGTTTTATCATCGCCGCATCATAGGCCGCGGCACTCATGGACAGGATGTCCAGGTTTCCCAGGGAGCTTTGCAGGCGATTCTGCTCGTCGCGACTCATGTTTTCGTGCTCTGTATTGAGTGTCGCCATGGCGCGCTGCAACTCATAGGAGGCATCATTGGCTGTCTTGTTCAGATAATCCTGATAGTCGTACAGGGTGCCGTAAAGAGCCATTAGTTCATAGGGAATATAGGAGCCGGCATTCGACTCGTGCACGACTCGCCTCTGAGAACCCATCAGCTGTGAGTAGGGGCGAACATAAATGAGGCGGTCACCCGGCCCTTGAGCGCCCTCTGGCGCAGACGCTGCACTACGCCGAGATCAGCGCGATGCTGGCGCTCCGCCCACTCGTTAATCCTGGCATTGAAATCAAGGTTCTTGCGGTTCGCCTGCACCTCGCGCAGCAGCATGTCCATGCCCTCATGGGCCTGGTGACGATGATGAAAATACTCGACCGTCTTTTCGAGGCAGACGGCGATCAGCAAACCCATCGTGATGGTCGCAATGTGGATGATGAAGCTCCTCCACGTATGCACAGATTCATACGGCGCATGGACATCTAACATATAAATCCCTCGTCCTTCGTGGTGCATCTGACGATACAGCAATCGCGTTTAATCACGAAGAGCTGCTCTAATGGCCTCCTCAAAACGCTCATTTTACCGTTAGCCGCGACGGCTTGCGGCCAGCAGCCGATGGACCTTGCGCCTGGTGGCCTGCTGACAATCCCATCGCGCGTAGCATGTATTTGCCCCTAGTGAAAATCCCGGGAGCTGACCATGAGGTCCCCGAGCATTGCGGAGAGGTTCGTCAGGCGCTGCGCAATCAGGTGCAGCACATCGCCTTCGCGTTGCACCTTGCCGCGCACTTCAAGCAATCGCGAGTCGATCAGCGCCGCGTGCTGCGCGGTTGCGATGCGTTCCCAGACGATCAGATTCGCATACCCGGTCTCGTCCTCCATGGTGACGAAGACGACGCCGCTCGCACTGCCCGGGCGCTGGCGCATGATGACAAGTCCTGCGGTGCGCACGATCCTTCCATTCGGCTGGTCCCACAGCGCCTGGTGCGGTATGAGACCCCGTTGCGCCAGGCGCTCGCGCAGCAGCGCAAGCGGATGGCGCCGCAGGGTGAGCCCTAAGCTGCCGTAGTCGGCCACGATCTGCTGGCCTTCCTTGGGCGCGCGCAGCAGTGGCACGCCCTCCGGGATCACTGTCGCGGCGGGCAGCAGCGGTAGCACCCGCTCGACGCCGCTGACCTGCCAGACGCTGCGATAGCGATGCCCGGTCAGGTCCAGAAGCGCATCGGCCGCCGCGAGCGCCTCAAGGTCCCCCCTGTCGAGGCGGGCGCGCTCCGCAAGATCGGCAATATCCCCGAAAGGACGCGTGGCACGCGCGCTGAGCAGCCGGTCCGCGCCCGCCTGCGACAGGTGCCTGACCATCCGCAGTCCTAAGCGCACGGCCGCCCGCCCATCCTTGCGCCGCTCGAGCGTGCAATCCCAGTGGCTCACCTCGAGCGCGACGGGACGCACCTCGACGCCATGCGCGCGTACATCGCGCACTAGCTGCGCCGGCGCATAGAAGCCCATCGGCTGGCTGTTGACTAGCGCGGCGCAGAACGCCGCCGGCTCATGGCATTTGAGCCAGGCCGAGACATAGACAAGCAGGGCGAAGCTCGCTGCATGCGACTCGGGAAACCCATACTCGCCGAACCCCAGGATCTGCTTGAAGATCTGCCGCGCAAACGTCTCGGGCAACCCGTGCTCACGCATGCCCTCGATCAGGCGCCGCTCAAAGGGCTCCATGCCGCCCTTGCGTTTCCACGCCGCCATCGCGCGGCGCAGCTGATCCGCCTCGCCCGGCGTGAAGCCTGCGGCGACGATGGCGAGCTGCATGACCTGCTCCTGGAAAATCGGCACGCCGAGGGTGCGCTTGAGCACCGATTCGACCGCCGGGCTCGGGTAAGTCACCGGTTCTTCATCGTTGCGGCGGCGTAAGTAAGGATGCACCATCTCGCCCTGGATCGGGCCCGGGCGCACGATCGCCACCTCGATCACGAGGTCGTAGTAATTGCGTGGCCGCAGGCGCGGCAGCATCGCCATCTGCGCGCGCGACTCGATCTGGAAGACGCCAGTCGTATCGGCGCGGCAGATCATCTCGTAGACCGCCGGGTCCTCCGGCGGCACGTTCGAGAGCTGCAATGGCCCCTCGACGGCCGCAGAGCCGCCGAATTCGTTGACCAGGTCAAAGGTGCGGCGGATTGCCGCAAGCATGCCGAGGCCCAGCACATCCACCTTGAGCAGCCCGAGCGCATCGAGGTCATCCTTGTCCCACTGGATCACGGTTCGCTCGGGCATCGCCGCGTTCTCGATCGGCACGAGCTCATCGAGGCGATGGCGGGCGATCACGAAGCCGCCGACATGCTGCGACAGGTGCCGCGGAAAACCCAGGATCTGCTCGAGGAGCGCATCGTGGCGCTCCGCGCTTGCGCGGCCGAGCGCCTTGGCAAGATCGCGTAGCGCGCTACGCCTACGGTAAGAGATCACGGTCGCGGCGAGCGCCGCGCGCTCGCGGCCATACTTGGCATAGATGTACTGGATAACCTCCTCGCGCCGCTCATGCTCGAAGTCGACGTCGATGTCCGGCGGCTCATTGCGCTCGCGCGAAATAAAGCGCTCGAACAGCATCGACATGCGCGACGGATCGACCGCCGTGATCTGCAGGCAATAACAGACCACCGAGTTGGCCGCCGAGCCGCGCCCCTGGCAGAGGATCCCGCGCGAGCGCGCAAACACCACGATATCGTGGACCGTCAGGAAAAAAGGCTCGTATTGAAGGTCGGCAATCAGACGCAGCTCATGCTCGATGCCCTCACGCACCGCCGGCGGCACGCCTTCGGGCCAGCGCTCCAGCGCGCCGCGCTCGGTCAGCGCGCGCAGATGGCTCGTGGGTGTCTGGCCTTGCGGCACGATCTCCTCCGGGTACTCGTAGCGCAGCTCATCGAGCGAGAAATGGCAGCGCGCGGCGATCTCGAGCGTCGCGGCCAGAAGCTGCGCAGGGTACAGCTCGCGCAAGCGGTTCAAGGGGCGCAGGCAACGCTCGCCATTCGGGTGCAGCGCGTAGCCGGCCTGGTCCACCGTGGTATTCAGGCGGATCGCCGTCAGCACATCCTGCAGTGCACGCCGGCTGCGCCGGTGCATGTGCACATCGCCTGCGGCCACGCACGGCAGGCCGAGCGCCTCTGCGAGCAGCGTCAGGCTCGCCAGGCGCCGCGCATCGAGGCCGCTGGTTAAAAGCTCAACCCCGATCCACAGACGTCCGGCAAAACGCTCACGCAGCCATGTACCCTGCTCCTGCTGGCGCGCGGCGCACGCAGCGCCTGCCGGCGGCAGCCAGATGATCAGGCACTCTGCGAGTGCTCCTTCAAGATCGGCGCGCGCGAGCGCGTAGCTGCCCTTCGGGCTGGCGCGGCGCGCCTTGCTGATCAGGCGGCATAGCGCGCCGTAGCCTGCGCGTGAAGTCGCGAGCGCCACGAGGCTCAAGTCATCGGTGCAGTGCAGTTCGCTGCCGATCAGCAGGGGAAGCCCCTGCGCTTTGGCGGCAACGTGGGCGCGCACGATGCCGGCGAGCGAGCATTCGTCGGTCACCGCAAGCGCCTGGTAGCCAAGCCATGCGGCCTGTGCGACGAGCTCCTCGGGCTGCGAGGCGCCGCGCAGGAAGGAGAAATTGCTCAGCGCATGAAGCTCGGCGTACATCGCGGGAACCGGCGCGTCAGGCAAATACGCCGTGCAGGTACCAGCGCTTGCTGTGTCGTTCCTGGAAGATCCACCACTTGGCGCCGTGCGACTGACGCATGACGTAGTAATCGCGGGCGACTCCCCTGCCATCCCACCACCCACTCTCGATGCGCTCGGGGCCCTGTTCCGCAATGCCATCGGCCGGTGGCAAAGGCATAGGTGTGTCGAGCAGCCACAGCGGCCGCGGCAGCAGCGTACCCGCCGGGGATTCGCACAGCGTCGCGGCCGCGAGTTGTAGCGCATGCACGCGCCGCCAGGCCGCCTCCGGCCGGTGCTCGCAGATCGCGGACACGCCATACACCGCGCGCACGCCGAGCCTTGCACGCAGGCGCTCGACCAGCTGCACGGCGGTATCGCGGGCTTGCGCGCCGCCCTGCCCTGCAAAGACGCCAAGGGAGGCTGCCGACAGGGGCTGCAGGCGGCCCGAGATGACTTCGATGGCGCGCACAGGAGCCGCGAGTTCAAGACCCAGCAGGCGTTGCGCAAGCACGTCCCGCAGGCGCCGATACTCACTCGTGACGCTCGCCAGGCCAAGCCGCAGTCGCGTCGTGGGCGCAGAGCGATGCCGCAGGCGCAACTCCACGCCCTGGATGCCGGCCTGGCGCATGCGCAGGAATGCGGCACAGCGCTCCAGCACGGGCTCGAGCGCCTGCTCGAGATACGCGGCATGCTCGATCTCGGCATCGAAATCGCATCTCTCGCGAAAACGCTCGCGCGGCACGAACGAGCGACGCGGCGCGCTCGATCGCCCCAGGGCAATGTCCAGGTCAAGCAGCGCAGCGGGGCCAAAGCGCCGGGCAAGGCCGGCGCGCGGCAAGCGCAGCAACTCACCGATGCTCGCGACGCCCATCGAGCGCAAGGTCTGCAGGCGATCCGCATCCCAGGTGGTGCAGGCTATGGGCAAGCGCGCGAGGCTGCCGGCAAGCAACGAAGGATCCTCGAGCAGTATCCGCTGCCCTGAGCGCGCGAACCACAGCGCCGCGAGCGTCGCCGGCGCGATCGCGCTATGGGCAGGTACCGCAAGTTCCCGCCAGCATGCATCGATGTCGGCATGCAGGCGCTGTGCGCTGCCGAACAGGCGCACACTTCCCCGAAGCTCGAGCAACAGCGCATTCGGCGCTTCGATACTGACAAAGGAGGTAAAGCGCTGCGCCTGATGGGCGAGGCGCGGAAGCGCCATAGCCGCCTGTTCGTCATCGCCGAGCGAGGGAAACAGCGCCGCATACCATAGCTGCCGGGGAGCGGCAGCGCGCGCGACCTGGGGTTGCGGCGGACCGGGGACAAGCGTCGGCGCCGGCAGCGCCGGCGCATTCGCCCCGGCGAACAAGTCTGCCGTGCGCGGACGGCTGCGATGCGCTCTCATGACTCGCCGAGGGCAATGGGGCCGAGCTGCCCGCCCTGCACCTTGATCAGTTCCAGGTGGGAGGCCGAGCAGCCCCCGGTCATCAGCAGCCGCAGGCTGGCGGGCGAGGATTCGAAACGATGGCGCTGGGGACGAAATAGCACGCCGAGTGCGCCGCCCGCCTCCGCCGCGAGCTTCAGACGCCGCAACCAGCGATCGTCACTGCCTTTGAGCCATAGCAACACCGCGGCGCAGACACCCGAGCCCAAGGCCTGCTCGGCGGCCCACAGGGCCTCAGTAGCTGTGACGGGCCGCACCACGAGCAGGCGATCGAGCTCGATGCCCTGCTGCACCAGCGCAGGCGCATAAGGCTCGTACGGAGGAGCAATCCAGACGAGCCACGGCACATCGTTCCCTGGCAGGCGCTGCTGGGATTGAACCAGAGCAGGCAAGAACAGCTGCACTTCGCCCAGGCCCGTCGCATCGATCAGTACCTCGACCAGCGAGGCTGTCGGCCAGCCCCCGCCGGGCAGGCGCATGTCCAAGGAGGGATTGCCGGTGGGCCAGACCGGACGAGACGCACGGGCCGCGCCGTCCTTTAGCTTCCAGACGCGTGCATCGGCCAGGATATCCGCAAGCGATGTCGCCTCACGCAGCATCCACGTCTTTACCGCGTCGCAAGACGCCAACAACGATTCCCTCGATGATCATCGGCTGAACCTTCAGATCAACTCGTATGGGTTCGAAATCCGCATTTTCCGGCAACAGCCAGACGATCGAGCCTTCCTGCCGGTAGCGCTTGACCGTGACTTCGTTTTCAAGGCGCGCAACGACGATCTGGCGATTGCGGACCTCGGGAGTGCGATGCACGGCCACCAGGTCGCCATCGAGGATGCCGGCGTTCTTCATGCTCATGCCGCGCACTTTCAACAGGTAATGCGGTTGCGGCTGGAACAATTGCGGATCGATCTGATAACGCGCTTCGATATGTTCTTCGGCCAGGATCGGCTGGCCGGCAGCGACCCGGCCGATCAGCGGCAGGCCCAGTTGTTCGCGCAGGATGTCCTTGAGCTGGATTCCGCGCGAGGTGCCGGGAATCAGGTCGATGACCCCTTTACGCTGCAGGGCCCGCAGGTGTTCCTCGGCTGCATTCGGAGAGCGAAAGCCCAGGGTACGGGCGATTTCCGCACGAGTCGGCGGCATGCCGCTCTCGGCGATGGCGTTCTGTATGAGCCGCAGGATTTGGGTTTGACGAGGCGTAAGGTCAGACATGCATCACCTGTATATGTAACCAGTTACTGGCATTATATACAGGCGTGAACGATTGGCAAGTTAAGGCTTCCAATCAAGGGTAGAGCGATGTATTGAATCCTCCCTACGCTGTCGCACAATGGCAACATAGGAGAATTAAGTTGCATACGACCCCGTGAATTCTTCTAATATAACGGTGTGTTGCAACGCGAGTGAGCCCGACTCCTACAGACTGGGTGCGCTGCGGCAATGCTTCCGTTTTTTCGACGACTTGTCACAACCCTAGGGGACTTTAATATGAAATTTGCAACGACATTGAAAGTAACGGCCGCCGCTGCCTGCCTTGTAGCGTTTGCCGGATGCACGGATCTGAAGCCGATTCAGGCGCAAATCGACGATCTGAAATCACAGGTCAGCAAGCTGCAGGGCGACTCGGCCAAGAACGCCAGCGCCGCCGCCGCCGCCAGCAGCGCCGCCGCGAGCGCCGCCTCAACCGCCTCGGGCGCACAGAGCACGGCAAACCAGGCTCTGTCCATGGCGCAAGCCAACAAGGCCTCGATCGATGCCATTAACGACAAGATGGATCGCATGTTCAAGAAGAGCGTCTCGAAGTAAGCTTCGATACATAGTCTCGTAAGAACGAGAAACGCCGCGGTGACCCCGCGGCGTTTTTTTTAGCGCGGCATTACTCACCGATAGCCGCTAATGCAGAAATTCAACCACTTACGTCTTATTTGATTATCCAAGTCCACGAACGCAAATATTCCGCAGGCAAATCCATGTCAGAATTAGCATGGGATTAACCAGGAATATATTCCGGCAAAGCGATCGGGCAAAAAAACAACGGCCGGGAGTGGCCCGAATTATGAACGTAACAACCACGCGCTATAGCCGCCTCGCGAGCGCCTGCGTAATGATGGTGACTGGCGGCTGTGTGACCGTGCAGTAAAACGCAAACGTTTCCGCACCCGTTCAGAAAACGACTTTTTCAGGAATCGCCCTGACCCTTAACTATTTTTATTTTGTAGAAATCGACTGTACCTCGGCCGGAATACCGACGGTATCGGTTACAAAAATCGCCTCTCATGGATCTGTTCGAATCGAGAATGTCGATCATTTCACCGAATTCCCAACCACTAATCCAAGATCCGAATGCAATAGAAAAAAGAGCCCCAGTGCCGCGGTCGTGTATACGTCCGATAAAACGTTTATCGGGGTTGACCGATTAGCCGTGAAATGCGTATTCCCAAGTGGAAACGTGCAGACAAAAGATTATGTGATAACAGTCGAGCAGCCGCCGAGCGCCCCTCCGCCCGCAGGCTGAGCCCACTGGTTTTCTCGGCATTTTCTTGAGCCGTACTTCGGCTCCATGCGTTCGCCCACGATGCGGACTAGTCGCTCAGGCGCCAAGTACGGTGCCGACCTTGATGCCCGCCTGCGCACAGAATTGTGCCGCGGCAAGTTTCTTGCCCTCTTCCGGGCGCACCATTGCCACTTCGATCTGCGCGCCCTGCGCCGAGAGCATTATGCCGTGCTCGCCGATGGACGCGATCGCGCCGGGCGCCCCCTGCACCTGGACAAAAGTGCGCACCGGATGTTTGCGCGCCGAGAATAACTGCAGCTTCTTGCCGTTGAATGTCGTCCAAGCGCCCGGCGCCGGATCGCAGCCACGAATCAGGTTGTAGATCAGGTCGCCATGCTGGTGCCAATGGATGCGCGCCTCGGCGGCGCGGCACCAGCCCTCGTAGCTCGCCTTGGATTCATCCTGGGCGCGCTCCTGCTGCCGGCCACTGACCACGAGGTCCGCAGCCTCCAGCAGCGCCGCGATTCCCATCGGAAACAACCGGTCGAAATACACCTTGCCGAGCGTATCGTCGGGACTGATCGGAGTTTCCTTCTGCAACACGATGGGACCTTCATCGAGTCCGTCGGTGGGCCGGAAGATCGTCAATCCCGTGTGCGTATCGCCGCGTATGATCGGCCAGTTGATTGAACTGGGGCCGCGATAGCGCGGCAACAACGAGGGATGAAATCCAAGCGTGCCATAGCGCGGGATGGTCGCGAAATCCTGCGGTACGAACTGCAACACGAAGGCCATGATGCCGACCTGCACATCGAGTGAACGCAGCACCGAGCGCGCCTCCTCGCTCTTGAGGTCCGGCAGGCGGAATAGGCGGATTCCGCGCTGTTCTGCTGCGGCCACCATCGGATCCGGCGCGCTCCCGGGCTTTTCCGGCGCGCAGAACACGCCCGCTATTTCATCGCCCCGTGCTGCAAATGCCTCGAGGGAAGCCTTGCCAAAGTCCTTTTGCCCGATCATGGCGATGCGCATGGGTGTCTGATCCTGTGTGAAATCCTGAACCAAAGTATGATATATCAGACAGCCTGACGCTCGACAATCTGGCGCCTTCCCTTCACCTTCAGGAGATCCATCGATGGCCGGCCGCAATTTTCTATTCGTCCCGGGACCCTCCAACGTTCCCGACCGCATCCTGCGCTCGATGCTCGTTCCCATGGAGGACCATCGCTCTGCGGCGTTCCCGGAACTGGCCTTGGCCTGCCTGAATGGCCTGAAAACGCTGTTTAAGACCACGACCGGCAGCCCGTTGATTTTCCCCTCCTCCGGCACCGGTTGCTGGGAAGCGGCATTGACCAATTGTTTGAACCCGGGCGACCGGGTGCTGATCGCCCGCTTTGGGCAGTTCAGCCATTTGTGGGCCGACATGAGCACGCGCTTAGGATTCGAGGTGGAAATCCTCGAGACCCCATGGGGGGATGGCGCGCCGATTGACCGCTATCAGGCTGCGCTTCGTGCGGACAAGGAGCACAAGATCAAGGCCGTGCTGTTCTGCCAGAACGAGACCGCCACTGGCGTGACCAGCGATGTCGCCGCCATGCGCAAGGCCCTCGATGGCGCCGCGCATCCGGCGCTGCTGTTCGTCGACTCGGTCAGCGCGCTTGCCAGCATCGATTTTCGCATGGATGAATGGGGCGTCGACGTTTGCGTCAGTGGCTCGCAGAAGGGCCTGATGCTGCCCGCGGGCCTAGGCATCACCTGCGTCAGCGCCAAGGCCCTGGCGGCGGCGAGAAGCGCGACCGCGAGGCGCTGCTATTTCGATTATGCCGACATGGTGAAGTCCAACGCCACGGGATATTTTCCGTATACGCCGACGATTCCGATGCTGTGCGGACTGCGTGAGTCCCTCGCCATGCTCAATGAAGAGGGGCTCGAGAATGTCTTTCATCGCCACCACTACCTGGCCTCTGGCGTGCGCGCAGCCGTGCTGCAGGGCTGGAAACTCAAGCTCTGCGCGAGCGCGCCGCACTGGCATTCGGACACGGTGTCCGCGATCATGCTGCCCGATGGCATCGATGGCGCGGCGCTGATTGCGCACGCGTTCAAGCGCTATAACCTGTCGCTCGGCGCGGGCCTCTCGAAGGTGGCGGGAAAGCTGTTCCGGATCGGACACCTGGGCGACCTGAACGAACTGATGCTGCTCGGCGCGATCGCGGGATCCGAGATGGCGATGCAGGATGTCGGCATGAAGCTCGAGCCAGGTAGCGGCATCGCGGCCGCGCAGAACTACTGGCGCACACATTCACCGGGCGCCGCCGCTAAAGACCGCGCTGCATGAAACATCGGGTCGTCTTTCTCGACCGTGCCTCGCTGAAGGCGGCGGTGCGCAAACCCGCGTGCGCCCTTGAGTATGTCGAGTACGACAAGACCGCTGCGCGCGAGATCGTGACGCGCCTGGCCGGTGCCGGCATTGCGATCACCAACAAGGTACCGATGCGCGCCGAGACGCTCGCGCAGTTGCCGCAGCTGAAGATGATTGCCGTGGCCGCCACCGGCTATGATGTGGTAGACGTGCCCTACTGCAAGCAGCACGGCATTTCAGTCGCCAACATCCGCAACTACGCGGTGCACACGGTCCCCGAGCACGCCTTCACGCTGATCCTCGCGCTGCGGCGTAACCTGCTCGCCTACCGGCAGGATGTGGAAAACGGCGTGTGGCAACGGTCCGACAATTTCTGTTTTTTTGCGCATGACATTGGCGATCTGCATGGCTCGACTCTTGGCATTATCGGCGAAGGGGCGATCGGCCAAAGCACGGCCGCCATCGGGCGCGCCTTCGGCATGCGAGTGCTGTTCGCCGACCATGCCCCGCCCAAGGTGCAGGGCGTGACCTTCAGCCCTCATGAGCAGGTGCTGGCCGAATCCGATGTGCTGTCCCTGCATTGCCCGCTAATGCCCTCGACTCGAAACCTGATCAACCTGGCGGCGTTTCGCAGCATGAAGCGCAACGCATTGCTGATCAACACCGCGCGCGGCGGCCTCGTCGATGAGGCCGCGCTGATCCAGGCGCTCGATGAGGGGCTTATCGCAGGCGCAGGATTTGACGTGCTGACGGTCGAGCCCCCACGCGATGGCCACCCGCTGCTTGACCTGCGGCGCCCAAACTTCATACTGACGCCGCATATCGCCTGGGCATCGGATGGCGCCATGCAGTTCCTGGCCGACCAACTGATCGATAACATTGAGCGCTGGGACGCAGGCGCTCCACAACATCTGGTTACATGAAAAAATTACTTTATCAGCTCGATACCGATGCACTCCCTGCGGTCTTTGACAACGTGGTGGCCTACGATGGCGGCGCAGACCACGTCTGTGCCTATGGCGGCGTGAACGCAAGCAATGTCGGCGCGCTGGTGGAAGGCGCCATATTTACGCGCGGCCCAAAGGACAAGAAAAACACCGCGATTTTCATCGGTGGCGGCAACATGACCGAAGGCCAGGCGGTACTCGATGCCGTGCAAAAGAAATTCTTCCAGAAATTCCGGGTCTCGGTCATGTTCGACAGCAACGGATCGAACACTACGGCGGCTGCGGCCGTCGCCTGGCTCAGCCATGGCCGCAGCCTTGCCGGCAAGCGCGCCGTGGTACTCGCAGGCTCTGGCCCCGTTGGCCAGCGCGCTGCTGTCCTGCTCGCGCAGGAAGGCGCCGAGGTCGCGATCACGGGACGCAAGCTAGCGGCGGTGCAAAGTGCCTGCGACCTGATCCTGAGGCAGTTCGGGGTCAAGGCCGAGCCGATCGAGGCACCCAGCAACGCTGAACGCGGCGCCGCTCTCGCCGGCGCCCACATCGTGCTTGCGACGGGGGCCGCAGGCATCAGCCTGCTCGAGGCGAAGCAGTGGCAGGAGCATGCCACGCTCGAGTTGATCGCCGATGCCAATGCCTCGCCACCTGCCGGCATTGAATCGGTCGGCATGGCGGATCGCGGGCTTACGAGCCACGGCAAGACGCTGTTCGGACCGCTGGGGATCGGCGCGCTGAAGCTCGCTCTGCATCGGGCCTGCATCACACGCCTGTTCGAACAGAACGATCTGCTGCTGGACGCCGCGCAGATCTACCAGACCGCGAAATCGATGGTCGGCTGACCCCTAAGCGGTCGCGATGCGGATCATGTTGGTCGTGCCCGCCACGCCAAACGGGACGCCGGCGATCGCAACGATGGTCTCGCCGCTTTCCGCGAATTTTTCCCGGCGTGCGACATCGCGCGCAGCCGCTGTCATTTCCCGGACGTCGGCTACATCGGCATCCGTGTGTACCGAATGGATGCCCCAGGCGAGCGCCAGGCGCCGCGCCGTGGGCAGGTGCGGCGAGAGGCTCAAGATCGGCGACTCCGGCCGCTCGCGCGCCGCACCCAGGCTGGTATGACCACTCGATGAGTAACAGACGATCGCGCTCGCATGCAGCAGCGAGACAATCGAGCGCATTGCGCTGCACACGGAACCTGCGACATCGGTGTGACCCGGCGCCGCCGGCGCGTGCGAGGCGTTGATCATCTGCCGATACTGGGGATCGGATTCGGTCTGCTCGATGATCCGGTTCATCATGCCAACCGCCTCGACCGGGTACTGTCCCGCGGCGGATTCGGCCGACAGCATGACCGCATCGGCGCCATCGTAGATGGCGGTCGCCACGTCGGAAGCTTCCGCGCGCGTCGGCACGGGGCTGGTGACCATGGACTCGAGCATTTGCGTGGCCACGACCACGGGCTTGCCCACGCGCCGGCAGCTGCGAATGATGCGCTTCTGGATTGCTGGCACGCGTTCGGCCGGCAGCTCCACGCCAAGGTCACCGCGCGCCACCATAATCGCATCGGATATCGCCACGATCTCCTCGAGTCGCTCGACCGCCGCGGGCTTCTCGAGCTTTGACATGATCCAGGCGCGATCCCCGATGATAGCGCGCGCCTCCGCCACATCCTCGGGGCGCTGCACGAATGAGAGCGCCACCCAGTCGACGCCAAGCTGCAGCGCGAGCAGCAGGTCGGTGTGATCCTTGGCCGTCAGGGAGGTCAGTGGCAATATCACGCCGGGTACGTTGACGCCCTTGTGCCCGGAGAGCGTGCCGCCGACCACGACGGAGGTCTCGGCGAAATCCGCACCGCTGCGCTCAACCGCGAGGCGCAGGCGCCCATCATCCAGCAGCAATTGCGATCCTGCTGCTAGCACCGCGAAGATTTCCGGATGCGGCAGGCACACGCGCTGCGTGGTGCCCAGCGCCTCATCGAGGTCGAAACGGAAATTCTGGCCCGCAGTCAGGGTCACCGCCCCGCCCGTGAACAGGCCCACCCGGTGCTTCGGGCCTTGCATGTCAGCCATGATGCCAATGGGCCGCCCGGTCTCTTTTTCCAGGTCGCGGATGATCGTGACCCTGCGGCTATGGTCTTCCGGCGTGCCGTGGCTGAAATTCAGCCGGAACACGTCGGCGCCGCCGAGAAAAAGGCGGCGAACTATTTCAGGACTGGAGCTGGCCGGACCCAGGGTCGCGACTATCTTGGCATTACGGCTTCTACGCACATCAGCCCCTTAAAATTCTAAAAAAAAACGCGGTAGCCTGCGCAACACGGGCAGGCGCAGCAGTTTCCGCAGGACCCGGAATTCATCCGAACGCATTTTGCAGCACACCGATTCCATCGATCGACACCTCGACGATCGCACCGTCCTTCAGGGAGCCGACCCCAAGCGAGGTCCCGCAGGCGATGACATCGCCGGGCAACAGGGTCATGTCGCAGGAGAGGCGGCTGACCAGCTCCTGGGGCGAGATGACCATGTCGGCGAGGGCATAATTCTGGCGCACGTCGCCATTGACGCGGGTGTATACGCGCAGCGCCGCGAGCTCAAGTCCGGTCGCGATGACGGGACCGAGGCAGCCAAAGGTATCGTAGCCCTTGGCGCGGCACCACTGCTCGAAATCCGGGTTCTCGCTCAGAATCCCGATGGCTGTCACGTCATTAACGCAGGTGTAACCAAAGATCGCCTCAGCTGCCTGCGAAGCGCTGAGCTGCGTGCAGCGCGCGCCTATGACGATCCCGAGTTCGCCTTCGAATGCCACTTTCCCTGCATAGTTCGTTGGGCGCCTGATGACCTCGCCCGGCCCAATGACGCAGCTCGCCGGCTTGATCAGGAACTGCGGATGCTTGCACGGCTGCTTGCCGAGCTTCGCACATAGCTCGTGAAAATTATTCCACAGCGCGATGATTTTGGAAGGTGTGCAGGGGCATTGCAGCTGGAACTCCCCGATTGCCAGGTTGGCGCCGGTGGGGCGCGGGGCGGCGAACATATCGCCCTCGTGGACCGCAACGCCTACCTCGCTATAGGTGCCGAAACCGATAATGCCGTCGTGTGTACGAAATCGCGCCCACCGGATCAGCGCCGGCACGCTATAGCACCGAGGCGAGCAATTTGCCCATGTCGGCAGGATTGCGCGTGACCTTGATGCCGCACTCCTCCATGACTGCGAGCTTTTCCTGGGCCGTGCCCTTGCCGCCCGATATGATCGCACCGGCGTGGCCCATGCGCTTGCCCGCGGGCGCGGTGACCCCGGCGATGAAGCCGACCACGGGCTTGCGCATATTGTCCTTGATCCAGCGCGCGCAGGTTTCCTCATCATCGCCGCCAATCTCGCCGACCATGATGACCGCATCGGTCTCAGGGTCTGCATTGAACAGCTTCATGACATCGATATGCTTCATGCCATTGACCGGGTCGCCGCCGATGCCGACACAGGTCGACTGCCCGAGCCCGAGCTCCATCAGCTGGCCCACGGCCTCGTACGTCAGCGTCCCGGACCGGGAGACCACACCGATGCGGCCCTTCTTGTGGATGTGCCCCGGCATGATGCCGATCTTTATCTCGTCCGGCGTAATCACCCCGGGGCAGTTCGGTCCGACGAGTATGGTCTTCTTGCCGCGCATGCGGTAGCGCGTAGCGATCATGTCGCGCACTGGCACACCCTCAGTGATACAGATCACGAGGTCAAGGCCCGCATCGACCGCCTCATCGATGGCGCTCGCGGCAGCCGGCGGCGGCACATAGATGACCGAGACGTTGGCGCCGGTCTTTTGCTTCGCCTCGGCGGCGGTGGCGAAAATCGGGATGCCCTCGAAATTCTCTCCCGCCTTGTTCGGGTTGACGCCGGCGACAAAGCAAGCCACGCCGTTCGCGTAATCGCGGCACAGCCGTGTATGAAAAGCCCCGGTTTTGCCGGTGATGCCCTGGGTCATTACCCGGGTATTCCTGTCAATCAAGATGCTCATTTGCCCGCCACCGCAGCCACGATTTTGCGGGCCGCATCGGCCATGTTGTCGGCCGATATGATCGGCAACCCCGAGGCGCGCAGCAGCTCCCGGCCGAGCTCCTCATTCGTGCCCTTCATGCGCACGACCAGCGGCACGCTGAGGTTGACCTCGCGCGCCGCCGCGATTACGCCTTGCGCGATCGTGTCGCAGCGCATGATGCCGCCAAAGATGTTGACTAGGATACCCTTCACCGCCGGATTTTTCAGCATCAGCTTGAACGCCTCGGTGACTTTTTGCGCGGTCGCGCCGCCGCCCACGTCAAGGAAGTTCGCAGGCTCCGCGCCGAACAGCTTGATCGCATCCATCGTGGCCATCGCAAGGCCGGCGCCGTTGACGAGGCAGCCAATATTCCCGCCGAGCGATATGTAGGAAAGATCGAAGCGGGAGGCTTCAACCTCGGCCGGGTCCTCCTCGTCGAGATCGCGCATCGCCACGATGTCCGGATGGCGAAACAGTGCGTTGTCATCGAAGTTCAACTTTGCATCGAGCGCGAGTACGCGTCCGTCTGCAGTCAGGATTAGCGGATTGATTTCTGCAAGCGACGCATCGCACTCCTCGAATGCCTGGTACAGCCCCTGCATGAAGCGGCGCGCCTCGCCGATCGATGCATCAGGCATGCCGATCTTGCGCGCCATGTCATCGGCCTGGGCCGCGGTAAGCCCCATGCCAGGATCGATGGCCACCTTATAAATTTTTTCCGGCGTGCGCGCGGCGACTTCCTCGATGTCCATGCCGCCCTCTGAACTTGCCATCAGCGTGACGCGCTGACTCGAGCGGTCGACCACCATGCCGACATATAGCTCCCGCTCGATATTGGCGCCCTCTTCGACCAGCAGGCGCTTCACGAGCCGGCCCTGCGGCCCGGTCTGGTGTGTGATCAGTGTCATGCCGAGGATTTTCTCGGCAGCATCGTGCACCTCGGCAAGCGTCTTGGCGACCTTGACGCCGCCGCCCTTGCCCCGCCCACCGGCGTGAATCTGCGCCTTGACGACCCAGGCCTTGCCACCCAGCCTGCGCGCCGCATCATCCGCATCGGCCACAGAGAAGCACGGCACGCCCTGAGGTGTCGCCACGCCGTACCGGCGCAGAATTTCCTTGCCCTGATATTCATGCACGTTCATAAAGGCCTGTTTGCCTCCAAGGTCTTTCCCAGCAACTTCGTCAAAGCATAGACCGTGTCGAGATGCGGCGTCGCCGTGTCCGTCAAGCGCGCAAGTTCCACGACTGATCCGAGCAGCGCGTCGATCTCAAGCGCCCGACCTGCCTCGACATCCTGCAACATCGATGTTTTATGATGGCCGACGCGCTCGGCTCCCGCAATACGTTTCTCGATCGGAACCCGGAAAGTGATGCCGAGCTTGCCGGCAATGCACTGCGCCTCAGCCATCATGGAGGTGGCAAGCTCGCGGCCAGGCGGATACTGGCAGATCCCGGCGAGCGTTGCGCGCGTCAGCGCGCTGATCGGATTGAAAGTCATATTGCCCCAGAGCTTCAGCCAGAGCTCCGCACGGATATCCTTTAGTATCGGTGATTGCAGGCCGCCGCGGATAAAGCACTGCGAGACCGAGCGCACCCGCTCACTCTCGCTACCATCCAGCTCGCCGATCGGAAACCGATTTCCCTCGACCTGCTTGATCAAGCCGGGCTCGAGCACCTCCGTAGCTGGATAGACAACGCAGCCAATGACCCGCTCCCCGGGGATGTGCTGGCCGATCAGTCCCTCGGGGTCCACGCTCCTGACGCGCGTACCGGCGAGCGGCCCCGGATGACCATGGAAATACCAGTAGGGGATCCCGTTCTGCATTGGCACCACGACGGTTTGCGGACCGAACAGCTTCGGCACGTCCGTGGCAACCGCCTCGACCTGGTGCGCCTTCATCGCCAGGATCACGAGGTCCTGGGGACCTGCACTGGCGTAGTCCGCCGTGGCGCGGATTTTCGGCACCGCTTCTTCCGTCCCGTCTGCCAGGCGCAGACGGATGCCCTGGCTCTGCAGCGCCTCAAGGGTGCGGCCGCGCGCGATGAACGTCACCTCTTCGCCCGCATGCGCGAGCCGATGCCCGACAAAGCCGCCAATCGCGCCGACCCCGACGATTGCAATTTTCATCTGCCCCCCTTGCGCCTTCGGCTATCGTGCTGATGAAGAAAAACCGCGGACGCTCTCGCGCCCGCGGTTTTCAGTCGAGGCTGATCGATGGTGCGGACTTAGAACTTGTAGTTCAGGCCCGTCGATACGCCGATCTCATGGCAACCGCCCCACGTGGTGTTACCTGCACTGCTGTAGTCGATGACGATTGCGTTGGTGCCGTCGTGGCAATCGGTCGTCAACCCGCGGCCACCGGCGCCGAGGTCGTAGTGCGCATTGCCGTGATTGACGGTCTCGGCGGCATCGAGGTACCAATACAGCGACTTATCGAAGCGGTGCTTCCAGGCGATCGTGTACATGTTGGCCGAATCATCCAGCGAGGCTGGATTGAAGTTATGCTGCCCCGCAGGATCCCCGGGCGTTCTGCCGGCATGGGCCCAGCCGATGCTGACATTGTCGATCGGCGAGAAATCCTCCGACAAGGCAAACCACAGGCCGTTACGCTGGCGCTCGTTCTGGAACTCAAGCTCGGCAGGCAGGCTGCGGTGCAGGGTCTCGTAAATCCCGCTGATCGACAGGCCGAAGCCGAACTTGTACTGCGCGCCAATCTTGAAGGCGGTTTCATTGGCGATATCGGTCAGGTACGGCGGCGTGAAGCCGTTGGCGTTCACGAAGGCGGCGCCATATTCGGCGACGATGGCGTTGAAGGTGCCGAAGTCGATCACCGGTGAATTCGCGGCCACCAGATTCCCATACTGCGGGGAATTCGAACCGATTCCATCGCTGTTGCGATTGACGTTCCTGTGGTACTCGTACGCCGCCGTGACATATAACGGACCGGTTTCAAATTTCAAATCGGCGCTGTACGCATCGTCGAATCCGCCATCATCGCAGTTCAACAGCAGGTTGCCGCTGCCCGGCTCGTTGCCGCCGTTGCAATCGGGCGATCCGGATGACTGCACGACGTTGTTGTAGGTGCGGTTCTGGCCCGGCGAGATCAGCACATCGAAGCTGAACATCTTGCCCATGACGGGCGACTCGTACCAAAACGAATGATCCAGTCGGGTGCCGAACTCAACGCGATTGTCGCCGCCGCTGTTGCCCATGACCACGGCGTAATCCCCGAGCATGCCGGAGAATGGATTCATGCGGTCGGTCGAGCTCTTGTAGGGCGCGTAGGTCGTGCCGAACTTGATCTTGCCCCATTCCTTGCCGGCAAAGCCCACAAATGTGTCGCCGTAGCCGATGCCGGCCTTGGTTACGTTGGACTGCTGGTACTGCGACGTATTGAGTCCGGGCGAGGACGTGATCGCGGGTGCTGCCTGGATCTGGTAGATAAAATCGACACCCGTACCATCGATCCGGTGCGAGCCGCGATAGCCAAGCGTTGACTTGTTGGTCGACAGCGCCGGCATGTAATTGACGCGCCCCACCGGACCTGCGCCGCCGTTCTTCGGGTTCGTATAATCGAGCCCCGAGCCGTCCGGTAACAGATGATAGGCAACAAAGCCGTTCATGCCTTTGGTCGTGTCGTCAAAGGAGACATCGAGGGTACCGAAAAAGCCACTGAGCAGTTTCGTCAGCCGCGGTTCCTTGTCTTCCTTGGCCGCGGCAGGTGTCGCAGGTCCAGTGGATGCGGCCTGCGGTGCCGGTGTAACAGGCGCGGGCTGTTGCTTGCTAAGGGCCTGTACCTGCTTCTGCAGGTCATCCATGCGCTGCATCATGACGCGCATCTGCTCTTTGAGGTCCCTATTTTCCTGCGCATCGTCGGCGCGGACGCTGACCGGCATGATAGCAAGTGCGGAACAAGCCGCCAAAGCAACCATGAGCGCTTTAGCAAACCTTAGATTTTCCATGAATGTGTCCTTAGTGAGCATTTGTAATAATTCATCACTTCAGCATGACCGGCAGCCCTTAATCCCCTGCCAATTCTCTTCAAATTGCCCTGTTTTCGCGCAATGTCGCGATGTCCAGCGCACTGTAGCCAATTTCTGCGAGCACAGCATCGGTGTGCTCGCCCAGCAGCGGCGAGCGAGTCACGTCAGTGGGGCTGTCGCTCATCTTGATCGGATTGCCCACGGTCAGGTACTTGCCGCGCTTCGGGTGGTCGACCTCGACGATCGTGCCTGTAGCCCGCAGCGACGGCTCGTTCGCCAGCTCTTCCATCGAGAGGATCGGGCCGCACGGAATGTCGTATTCATTCAGTATGGCCATGGCCTCGAATTTGGTCTTCGTCTTGGTCCAGGCCTCGACCGCATCGAACACTTCTTTAAGCCGCGGTAGGCGCGCATCCGGCGTCGCAAATTCAGGATCCGTGATCCAGCCGCTCTGGCCGATCACCTTGCAGATCTCCTTCCAGACCGGAGCCTGCGCGATGAAATACAGATATGCGTTCGGGTCGGTCTCCCAGCCCTTGCACTTGACGATCGTTCCCGGTTGACCACCGCCGGAGGCATTGGCAGCGCGCGGTACGGCCGAGCCGAATTTGCCATGCGGATACTGGGGATACTCCTTCATTACGCCATGGCGGGCGAGTCGCTGCTGGTCGCGCAACTTGACGCGGCACAGGTTCAGCACGCCATCCTGCATCGCCGTCAGCACCTTCTGCCCGCGGCCGGTGGTTTTGCGCTGGTACAGCGCCGCGACAATGCCGAGCGCGAGGTGCAGGCCCGTGCCGCTATCGCCGATCTGCGAGCCGGTCACGAGCGGCGGCCCGTCATCGAAGCCGGTCGTCGACGCGGAACCGCCGGCGCATTGCGCCACGTTTTCATAGACCTTGCAGTCCTCGTAGGGCCCGGGTCCAAAGCCCTTGACCGAGGCGACGATCATGCGCGGATTCAGCTCTTGGATCTTCTCCCAGGTGAAGCCCATGCGATCGAGCGCGCCGGGCGCGAAATTCTCGACCAGCACGTCACAGTGCTTGACCAGTTTCGTCAATACCTGCTTGCCGTGCTCGCTCTTGGTGTCGAGTGTCACGGAGCGCTTGTTATGGTTCAGCATCGTGAAATACAGGCTGTCCACGCCCGGAATATCGCGCAGCTGTTCGCGCGTGATATCGCCAGTGCCCGCGCGCTCGACCTTGATGACATCGGCGCCGAACCACGCGAGCAGCTGAGTGCACGTGGGGCCTGACTGCACATGCGTGAAATCTAGAATTCGAACCCCATCCAATGCCTTGCTCATTCCTGACTCCGCAACCTGCTCACTTGTACATCGTCTGGTTCTTGGTGCCCGGCGCATACTCGCGCGGGTCGACCCAGATGTTGATCACTGCCGAACGGCGCAGCTTGCGCACCGAGTCGCGCCCCCGCTGCAGGGCGGATGCAATCTGCGCCGGGTCGCGCACCTCTTCGCCGTAGCCGCCCAGCATCTCGGCAAATTTCCCGAACGGCACGTCCCCGAGCAGGTTGCCGACACTGCCACGCTGCTCGCCGTATTTTGCGAGCTGGCCGTAGCGGATCTGGTTCATCGCGGAGTTGTTGCCGATAACCGCAAGGTACGGCACGCCAAACCGGTTGGCCGTCTCCATGTCGAAGGCGGTCATCCCGAAGGATCCGTCGCCGTAGTAACAGAGTACTTCCTTGGCGGGATTCGCCAATCCGGCCGCGATCGCAAACCCGGTGCCGACCCCGAGCGAGCCGAGCGCGCCTGGGTCCATCCATTGTCCGGGACCGCGCGGCCGCACGGCCTGCGCCGAGATCGTGACCACATCGCCACCGTCGCCGATATAAATCGTGTCATCGCGCAGGAATTCATTCAGTTCATAAGCAACTCGATAGGGGTGGATCGGGACGCTGTCTGACTTGAACAGCGGCATGAGTTTTTCGGCCGCGGCGCTCTCCCCATCGGAAAGCGTCTTGAGCCACTGACGACGCATCTGGCGCTTATCTGCCTTGATCCGTCCCGAGGCCGCCTTGGCAACTGCGCTCAAAATGGCCCCCGGATCGCCGACCAGGCCCAGGTTGATATCGCGGTTCTTGCCGACCGTGCGGTAATCCATGTCGATCTGCACGAGCGTCAGATCCTTGTTGATGCGCTTGCCATAGCCCATGCGAAAGTCAAAGGGCGTACCGACGATGACCAGCACGTCGGCGTTCGCAAATGCCTGCGTGCGGGTGCGATCGAAATGATGCGCATCGCCGGGCGGCAACAAGCCGCGGCTCGCGCCATTGAAGTAGCCCGGGATATCGAGCTCGCGCAGCAGCGCGATTGCCTCGACGTGCCCGCGCGCGGTCCAGACCTGCTGGCCATACAGGATCGCGGGCCGCTCGGCATTGACCAGGATGTCGGCAAGCCGCTCGATATCGCGCGGGTCGCCGATCGACTTGGTCGAGGCCCGGTAGGCGCCCGGTTTCGGAATGACCGCCTTGGCAATATCGACCTCGCGGTCCAGCACGTCGCGCGGAATCTCCAGGTACGCGGGGCCCGGCGCGCCATTGAACGCTTCACGCACCGCCATCGATATCATGTCGGCGATCCGTTCCGTGCTCGACACGGTGGCCGCGAACTTGGTGATCGGCGCCATCATGTCGACATGCGGCAGGTCCTGCAGCGAGCCCATCTTGTGCTGCGACTGCGCGCCCTGGCCGCCGATATGCAGCACCGGGCTCTCGGAGCGGAACGCGGTGGCAATACCAGTCACCGCATTCGTGCAACCGGGACCTGCCGTGGTGACGACACAGCCGAGCTTGCCGGTCTGGCGCGCGTAGCCGTCCGCTGCGTGCGCTGCGACCTGCTCATGACGCACGTCGATAATGCGTATGCCCTCATCGACGCAACCATCATAGATATCGATGATGTGTCCACCGCACAGCGTGAAGATTGTATCCACGCCTTCGTTCTTCAGTGCCCGGGCAACGAGGTGCCCGCCGGATATCACTGCGGCGTCGCGGCTTTTACGCTGCAGCGTATCCTCAGCTGTGCTGGCTGCTTTCGATGCGGCCACCGGCGATTCAACTGCCATGTACTCTCCAGGATATCGATGTTAATTAAAGCTAAAAGCCCTAGGCACCCGCGGTCGCGCCCTGGGCTCGAACTTCTTCAAAATGACGCTTGCGCATGGGCTTTAGCACGAATAGCCCCAACGCTGCCGCGGTAAGATTGCAGGCCGCAGATATGGTGAACACCGTGTGCCAACCACTGGTCGCGGCGATCGCCGCTGCCGCCGGTACCACCAATGCAGCGGCGCCCTTGGCCGTGTACAGCATGCCGGCATTGGCGGCCGCGAACTTCGAGCCGAATGTGTCGCCCTGAGTCGCCGGGAACAGGCTGTAGATCTCGCCGCTGACGCCAAAATACAGCGCCGTAATGATTACAAACTGGACCGGATCGCTGCCCGTCTGACCGAGCATAAACAGCGCGATGGCGCCGAGCGTAAAGGCGATGGCCATGGTGTTTTCGCGACCGATCTTGTCTGAGACCCAGCCAAAAAATGGCCGGCCGAAACCGTCAAAATAACGATTCAGAGTCAGTGCGAAGGTCAGTGCAGGCATCGCCAGCCCGAACAATTCGACCGTGATCTTCTCGACTTTGAGATCCTTTGCGATGGGCGCCATGTTGGCAGCCATCATCAGCACGCCGGCGGCCACCAGCATAAACATCACATACATGACCCAGAACACCGGTTTGCGCGCGACTTCCATCGGCGCGAATTGGCGCGCGGACTGGTTGGCCTTGACCGTGACCTTGATCAGCGATGCTGGTGCGACCAACAGGCCCCAGGCCATGATGAACACGATAATTCCCTGGCCGAGACCAAAGTACAAAAATGCCTGCTCATAGCCCGCGCCATCGATCATGTGCTTGATAGGAACGATGGTGAGCGCCGCACCCGCCCCGAAGCCGGCGGCCGTGAAGCCCGCTGCCAGTCCACGACGGCCTGGAAACCATTTGAGCGCATTGCCAACGCAAGTCCCGTATACCGAGCCGACGCCAATGCCACCGATTGCTGCGGCTACGTAGAGCATCGTCAATGAGTCGGCCATAGAATTCATGACCCAGGCTATGGCGACCAGCACCGAACCGGCCAGAACGACGATGCGTGGGCCGTACTTGTCGACCAGGTAGCCCTCGACGGGCACTAGCCAGGTCTCGACTAACACGAAAACAGTAAATGCAACCTGAATTGCCGCGCGACCCCAGTGGTATTTCGCGTCGATGGGATTTACAAATAGGGTCCAGCCATATTGCAGATTCGCAACGCAGGCCATGCAGATAACCCCGATAGCCAGTTGTATCCAGGGATTGGCCAACGGTGAAGTCGGCACCGGTTGTACGTCAGTCATTCATCCCCCGCTTGAGCCCGCATGGAGCTCTTTTTTGGTTGTGTTCGTTCGGTGGTATATCAGATATTGGCCAATTATGACAATGGGCCGTCGGAAATATCCTACAATTGCCGCCCGCGAGTGACGCATGCGGGCCGCTGCAACGCAAAATTCAGTCTGCCTAGAGGCTGCATTGCGCCGCTTGTCGCCTCGGTGGGTCGGCAAGTTCACGCGTTGATATATCTTGTGTACCATGTGAGGGTTCACAGCGGCTAGGCTCTCGAACGTACTTATGAACACAACGGTCACCATGCTCGAGCGAGTAGCGGGCACCACCCCGCTCGCCCTCGCTCCATTGAACGCCATGAGCCTGCGCGATCAGGCGCATGCGCTTTTAAAGAACGCGATCGCCGACACGGACATCTACGATCCGACCCAGGAATTGCGTCTAGATGAGCGCCAGTTGACGCAGGCACTCGGCGTCAGCCGCACTCCGATACGCGAGGCGCTCTCGCTGCTCGAGCAACAAGGGTTCATTCGCACGGTCCCGCGCCGCGGTATTTACATCGTGCGCAAATCAAAGCGCGAAATCATCGAGATGGTCCAGGTATGGGCGGCGCTCGAGTCGATGGCAGCGCGGCTCGCGACCTTGCATGCCACCGATGCCGAGATCGCCAAGCTGCGCCATCTGTTCGATGGATTCCAGAATTCCCCGCCCGCGGAGCACATGCATGAGTACTCCGACGCCAATATTGCCTTCCACACAGCCGTGATCGCGCTCGGCGGTTCGCAGACCATCATCGATGCGACCCGCGACCTGCTGCTGCATGTGCGCGCGATCCGCCGCGCTACCATCAGCCAATCCGACCGTGCTGCCCGCTCGATCATCGATCATTTGAAGATCATCGAGGCATTGGAACGCCGCGACACAGAACTGGCAGAACGGCTCACGCGCCAGCACACGCTTGACCTCGCGACCCACGTCGATCGGTACTGCGATTTCCTAGGCTGAAGCGCCCGCGGTCCCGCCGCCCCACTGCCCGATCGTCTCGGCGGTTTCCGCGCTCAGTTCATGGCGCAGGTACGCTGCGGCGCCAACAGCCGGCAGCGCCGGCAGGAACGCCTCCGGCAGGACCGCGCGCAAGCCTTCACCCGTATCAGGGTCGGCGACGGCCAGCGCGAGCGCGTCGCGATCCACCGCAACAGCCTTGCCGTCTGCCACGCGCAGGTAGATACGCCCGCTCGCCTGGTCGGCAAAATAGACCTGGCGAAAGCCTTCCACGCAGCGACGCAGGAAGCCGCAGTTGGCGGCCGCGTCGAGCCGCGCACGGCTGCCGTAGAGCGCCTGCGCAGAGGTCGCGTTCACATTGAGTTTGGCGTAGCGCTCGATGTCGAGGAACGCGCCGACGTCCAGGATATGGAAGGTCTGGTTGTCGCCGAAGGCGACTGTGCGCGGCAATTCGCCCAGCTGCACGCTATTGTCGAGGAACTCGAACCGGATCCTTTTATCGGCATGTCCCACCCAGGTGAAAAAAACCCCCGGAATGCCCGCATAGGCGTCGACCGCATGACCGAGCGTATCGTCCACGGCTTTGAAACGACCGAATTCCAGACCGCGCTGCCACGCCCGCTCCACCAGGTCAGCAGGCGGCGTGATGACAAAAAACAGGTGCGCCCGGCTGCCAAAACGCGTCAGCAGGTTGCTGCCGGCCTCCTCGGAATCCGGCGCGAAGCTGTCGAACCGGAATCGATCAATGAGCAGGTGCGTCATTTCGCCGCGGGCGTATTTTCGCGACATGTAGCGATCGAGGCGCTCATCAATGATCTGCAGCTCCTCGGCGGTAAGGCTGCCGGCATATTTATAGGCGGCGCCGAGCGAATTGTAGTCGAGCAGCTGCTTGCGCCAGATGTCCGGACTGATCAGCGCGAAGTCGGCCCAGCGCAGGCCGATCACAGCGGTCAGCTTTTCCTGCAACGGACGCAGGCTGCTCTTGCCGGCTGCGGATGCGCCCTTGGTGTTGATGACGACCGGATGCTGCTGCGGCGGCAGCCGTTGGTAATTCTGCGCCAGCGCCGCCTGCTCGAGCATCGGCTCGATGCACGCGCCAATCGCTTCGCTGCAGTACCTGTTGCTCGCCATGTCGGTCGCCAGTGACCCGATCAGCTCTGCAGTTCCCCAGCCCCGGCCGTGCGTATGGTAAAGAGCAGCGAGGATGCGCCCGAGCGTGCGATAGATCAGGCGCTGCAATTTGTCGGACGCGGATTCCGCCAGTTGCCCGCATTGCCTGATCTGTTCAGGGCCCCACTCATGCGAAATCGCCGGTGCATTGCTGATCCTTCGACCGCGCAAGCGCTCGAGCAGTCCGCGCGGCGGCAAGGGGGCCGCGGCCCGGGCGGGCAATAGTGCGGCGAGTGCGGCATCCACGGCAGCGGCCAAGCGGGCTCTCGCCTCTGAGTAGGCTGCATTAATGGCTGGCATCTGTGGCATAAGATCGTGGCTCAGCAGACGCGTCGCGATTTCGCGAAAGTTGATACCGAGATCGCCGATCGAGGCACCGGAGGGCACCCTGAAATCCGCGGTCACACGGATCAACAGCTCATGCAGCAACAGCCGCTCCGGCCTGAATACCGCGAGTTCACTCGCGCGCAGCCCGGTCAGCGCGCGCAGTTCGTCGACTGCGGCCAGGGTATTGGCGATGTTTTCGGGACGGAAGATCGTGCACAGTGGCCGCAATTCCCAGGGGATCTGCGACTTGATGCCCGGGTTCCAGGCGCTGCCCTGCGGCGATTCCGTCATGCGACTCTTACGCGTTGTGCGCGAGTACGGCGACGTGCGCGGCTACGCTTCGCCCAAGCGCGGGCAGGCTGTAGCCGCCCTCCAGCATCGAAACTACGCGGCCCCCGGAGTGGCGCTTTGCCAGCGCGCAGAGTTGGCCCGTCATCCAGGCGTAGTCATCCTCGAGCAGCGCCATGCCGCCGAGCGGATCCTCTGCATGCGCATCGAAGCCGGCCGAGATCAGGATCAACTGCGGCTTGAACCGCTCGAGTGCCGGTAGCCATACCTCGGCCACCGCCGGACGCACAGCCGCCCCGCCGCTGCCTGCCGCAAACGGGATGTTCAGCATGTTCGGCGCCGGCTCATCGCTACCGCGGTAAGGATAGAAAGGATGCTGGAAAAGCCCCGCCATCAGCACGCGTTCGCGCCACTGCGGCGCGCCGAAAATATCCTCAGTGCCATTGCCGTGATGCACATCGAAATCGATCACCGCGACGCGACTGAGGCCCATCTTGTCGAGCGCATAGGCTGCTGCCACGGCGATGTTGTTGAATATGCAGAATCCCATCGAACGATCCGCGGTGGCGTGGTGACCGCAAGGTCGGACCGCGCAAAACGCGTTGCCGGCCCGACCGGCCATGAGTTCATCAATCGCCAGCATTCCGGCGCCTGCGGCCCGGCGCGCCGCATCGAGGCTGCTCGGGTTCATAGCGGTGTCCGGATCGAGCTGGCGGTAGCCCGTGCTCGGTGCTTGGCTGAATATCAGCTCGACATAGGCCTTGCGATGCACACGCTCAAGGTCCTGCTTGTTCGCGAGCGGCGCATCCAGCGTGCGCAGCTGCGTGAGCATCCCGCTCTCGCGCAGCTGCTCATTGATCGCCGCGAGGCGGCCGGGACACTCCGGGTGGCCCGGGCCCATCTCGTGCAGGCGGCAATCGGCATGGGTAATGTACAGCGTGGTCATGCGGATCCTCTGGCATTGATTCTACAACGCGGTTAGATTGGCGCGCATGGCAAACATACCCAGTCAAATGAAGGCGATCGAAATTGCCGCCCCGGGCGGCGCCGAGCAACTGCGACTTACCACGCGCCCGGTGCCGCCCTGCGCTGAGGGCGAGGTGCTGGTGCGCGTGGCAGCCGCCGGTGTCAATCGTCCCGATGTCATGCAACGCCAGGGCCGCTATCCGCCGCCCCCCGGTGCCTCGGATCTGCCGGGACTCGAAATCGCCGGCGAGATCGCCGCGATCGGACCAGGCGTATCCGGCTTTAAGCTCGGGGATCGGGTGCTTGCGCTACTAGCCGGCGGTGGCTACGCCGAGTATGCGCTGGCCGCCGCGCCGCTATGCCTGCCGGTGCCGGAGGGCCTCACGATGATCGAGGCCGCGGCCGTCCCGGAGACCTATTTTACGGTGTGGACGAACCTGTTCCAGCGCGGCGGTTGCAAAAGCGGCGATACGGTACTGGTCCATGGCGGCACGAGCGGCATCGGCACGACTGCGATCCAGCTCGCAAGCGCCTGGGGTGCGCGCGTGTTTGCGACGGCAGGCTCCCCCGATAAATGCCGCGCCTGCGAGCGACTCGGCGCGGTGCGCGGCATCGATTACAAAACAGAAGATTTCGTCGAGGTGGTGCGCAGCGCGACCGCGGGCCGGGGGGTCGACCTGATTCTGGACATGGTGGCGGGAAGTTATGTGGCCAGGAATATCGAGGCGGCGGCGACGGAGGGGCGCATCGTGACGATCTCGTTGCTCGGCGGCGCGAAAGCAGAGATCAACATGGGCCACCTCATGCAAAAGCGCCTGACCCTGACCGGATCGACCCTGCGCGCGCGTACCGTGGCGCAAAAGGCCATCGTCGCCGAGGCGGTGCGCAAGAACGTCTGGCCGTTGCTGGCCGCCGGGCGCGTGAAGCCCGTCGTACACGCCAGCTTCCCGCTCGCTCAGGCGAGCGCTGCGCACACGCTCATGGAGTCTTCGCAGCATATCGGGAAGATTGTGCTGACAATGTAGGCTTGGCGGCTTGCGCCGGGGCAAGCCAGCGATCGACCGATATGCGCGTGGGCTCACCGCGGGCTTCGCCGAAGACCCTTTCGGCTGTGTCCCAGTCAACGATAACCCGCCGGCTCGCGGTTGCGGCAACCACCGCGCGGGTCAGCGCCGTCAAATCCTCGATGTCTGCAGGCGCGGTGGCCTCGAGCGCATGATGCACTTCCAGGTACAGCGCGCCATCGACCCAGCCGGTCTTGATGCGCTCGTTGACCAGCCGCACCGACATGCCGACCGGGACTTCCTTGAATAGTGTCTCGATGTCCTCCGGGTACAGCCGGATGCAGCCATGCGTAATTTGCATGCCGACGCCAACGGGAAGGTTTGTGCCGTGAATCAGGTAGGCGCCGCCGGGAATGCCGAGGCGCATGGCAAAAGCGCCCAGCGGATTTGCAGGGCCCGGTGGTATCGACTCGGGCAGCACCTCGCCATCCTGCAAATGCTTCTCGCGCACGGATTTCGGCGGATACCAGGTCGGGTTCCTCTCCTTCACCACAATCTTGGTCACGCCGATTGGCGTCTTCCAGTCCATCTGGCCAATACTGATCGGGTAGGTCTCGACTACGGCCCGCTCGTGGGCGTCATTGCGGAAATAATATAGCCGGCCATCGGGCAGGTCCACGACGATCCCGGTGCGCGGAACATTGGGCAGCAGATGCTGCATTGGCAGTCGCACCGTCGTGCCGGCGCCAGGCAACCACACGTCGATGCCGGGATTCGCAATGCCGATTTCATCGAACCCCAAATGATAGCGGCGCGCTATATCGGGAAGCGTGTCCGCGTGCTCCGCGGTGGTCTGGCCCGGCTCGCCGATCAGGTCCTGGTCCGCGCCCAGCGGGAACACCTGCGCCCGGGCAAGGCATGCCACGAACAGGGCTGCGTACGGCCATTTCGTCTGCATCAGAATCATGCCGCTTGCCTCAGTAGCGCACGAGCGCCGAGCCCCAGGTGAATCCGCCGCCGAAAGCCTCAAGCAGCAGCAGCTGCCCGCGTTTGATGCGCCCGTCGCGGATGCCCGCATCGAGCGCAAGCGGAACCGACGCGGCCGAGGTGTTGCCATGGTGCTGGATCGTCACGATCACGCGCTCCATCGGCAAGTCGAGCCGTTTTGCAATCGCTTCAATGATGCGGATGTTGGCCTGATGCGGTATCAGCCAGTCAATCTTCTCCTTGCCAATATGGTTGGCCTTGAGGGTCTCGAGCACCAGCGCGCCGAGCGTATTGACCGCCACCTTGTACACTTCGTTGCCCTTCATGATCACGCCGACATTGCCAGCGCGAACCTTCTTGAAGCCCTTGGAGACGCCATCCGGATACAGCAGCAGATCCTTGTAGCGGCCATCGGCATGCAGGTGAGTGCTGATGATGCCGGGCTCCTCCGTGGCCTTCAGGATCACGGCGCCAGCCCCGTCGGCGAACAGCACGCAGGTAGAGCGGTCCTTCCAGTCCACCATTTTTGACAGCGTGTCGGCGCCGATCACCATGGCGCAGCGCGCTGAGCCCGTGGCCACGAATTTCTCGGCGATGCTGAGCGCGTACAGGAACCCGGCGCAAGCCGCCTCGACGCTGAACGCGGGGCATCCATGGATGTCGAGCCGCGCCTGCAGCAAGGTGCCGACATTTGGGAACACGAGGTCCGGGGTCGCGGTACCGACTACGATCAGGTCGATGTCCTCCGGTCCTACGCCTGCATCGAGCATGGCAATGCGCGCGGCTTTTTCCGCAAGGTCGGTGGTCGTCTCGTCTTCTCCGGCGATATGCCGGCTCTCAATGCCGGTGCGCGTGCGGATCCATTCGTCGGTAGTGTCGACGAATTTCTCCAAGTCCGCGTTGGTCAATATTTTTTCCGGCAGATAGCTGCCAGTTCCGGCAATACGCGCGTGCATTAACGATCCTTCAATTAACCGGGTGGGCGCCAAGGCGTTCGGCGATACGCGCCGGGACGTTGTCGCGCGCTTCGTGCACGGCGACCTCGATGGCGCACTGGAATCCAAAGACGTCGGTATTGCCGTGGCTCTTGATCACGATGCCGCTCAATCCAATCATGCTCGCGCCATTGTAGCGCCGGGCGTCGATGCGCATGCGCATGGCCTCGAGCGCAGGCTTCGCCGCCAGCGCGCCGAGCTTGCGCAGCAGGCTGCGCGTGAATTCCTCGCGCATCACCTCTTTGATCATGCGCGCTGCCCCCTCCATCGTCTTGAGCGCGACGTTGCCCGTGAAGCCGTCGGTAACGACCACGTCCACTTCGTCGGAAAATACATCATGGCCCTCGACAAACCCCACATAGTTGACGCCGCTCGCGGCCAGGAAATTGTGCGCCGCCTGCACGACCTCGTCCCCCTTCATCTCTTCCTCGCCGATGTTCAGCAAGCCGATGCGCGGTCGCGGCACCGCGCCGGCAAGATCGGTGGCAAGGATAGATCCCATGACGCCGAACTGGCACAACTGCGCCGGTGTGCAGGTGGCATTCGCGCCGAGGTCCAGCATGTAGGTGTGGCCGCCGCGCGAGGGAATCTGCGAGATGATAGCGGGCCGCTCGACACCGGGGATCATCTTCAGCACGAAGTGCGCGGTCGCCATCAGCGCGCCGGTATTTCCGGCGCTGACGCAGGCAGAGGCTGCGCCGGACTTGACCAGGTCAATCGCCTTGCGCATGGAAGAGTCTTTCTTGCGACGCAGCGCATCGCGCGGATGGTCCGTCATCTCAACCACTTGCTCGGCAAGCACGCGCGATACGTTGGCGGGGACCCGCCCGGCGAGGCCGCGATCGAGATCCGCGGCGCGCCCCACGAGCGTGAACATCACATCAGGATAAATCGCGGCGGCGCCGAGCGCGGCTGGTATGCACGTGCCGGGCCCGTTGTCCCCACTCATGACGTCAACCGCAATAGTGATGGTCACAAAGAAGTCGCCGGTGGACGGCTGGCGGACTTAAAGTGACTATTCGTCGGACGCTGCTACGTCGGCCTTGGTCTCGATGACCTTGCGGCCACGATAGTAGCCGTCACGAGAAATACGGTGCCTGAGGTGGGTCTCGCCGCTCTTCGCGTCGATTGAGACAGCCGGCTTGTCGAGGGCCGCGTGCGAGCGGTGCATGCCGCGCTTGGACGGGGTCTTTCTGCTTTTTTGAACTGCCATGTTCTCTATGTCCTGTCGTGTTTCTTGAGTAAATCCTGTAACGCCGCAAACGGCCGCACCGTCTCCTGCGCCCCCGCCTGCGCCGCCGGCTCCGCGCCCAGCCGAGGCGCTCTGCCGCATTCTCGCGGAGCACTGCAGGCCGGCACAAGCGGCAGTGCCAGCAGCAATTCCTCCTCGGCCAGATCGCGCAGCGACACCAGCCCCTGTTCCGAGCGATAAAGCTCGCCCGCCGACTGCGCCGCGTCCGCCTGAGCGTCGGCGCAGAACTCCACTTCGCTGCGCGCCGCGACCGGATAGTCGAACCCCTCCAGGCAACGCTGGCAAACCAGACGCAGCGTCGCTTCAATCCGGATGAGGGCGCCGCTACGTCCGGACGGTGCACGGGAAAATCCGAATTCGGCCTTCAGGCCACCCTGCCGGTGCGCCAGTAAATCCTGCAAGCGTGGCAGCTGGCCAAGTTCGTAGTGCCGCTCGAGCGTCTCGCGATACTCGGCCAGACGCTCGCAATCGACCAAGTCCGGCGGGCCGCCTGCCATGGGCCGCGTATAATAGGCATCGACACCCTAAGTGTCAAAACCATTCGGATGCAAGTCGTTGTTTTTGAAGTCTCAGCCCGCCCTGATCCTCGCCTCCACGTCGGCTTACCGGCGCACGCTGCTGGAGCGCCTGCGCGTACCATTCAGCGTGCAAAGTCCCGGTATCGATGAAACGGTGCGCGCCGGTGAAGCGCCCGCCGAGCTCGTTGCGCGCCTGGCGCGCGCGAAGGCTGGCGCGGTGGCACTCAGGCATCCCGGTGCCTGGGTCATCGGATCGGACCAGACCGCGGTGCTCGCGGATGCTACGGGCGGTGTTCGCATGGTGGGCAAGCCGGGCAGTGCCGAGCACTGCGTCCGGCAGCTACAGGAGGCCTCGGGCCGCAGTTTGAGTTTCCTGACGGCGGTTGCGATCATGCGCGGCAGTGGCGATCGCGCGCATGAGTTCCTCGACACGACCCTGGTCCGCTTTCGAACGCTTGATAGCGCCACGATCGAGCGTTATGTCGAGTTCGAATCCGCGCTCGACTGCGCCGGTGGTTTCAAGAGTGAAGGACTCGGCATCGCCCTGTGCGAGCACATCGACTCGCAGGACCCGACCGCACTGGTGGGCCTGCCCTTGATTCGCCTCGCTGGCGTTTTGCGGCAACTCGGTTATCTCGTCCCCTAGCCGCTCAGCGCTTCGCAGGCTTGCGCTTGACCGGCGTGATCGCATCAATCACGGCCACAAGGTCCGCGGGCAGTGGCGCGCTGACATGAAACGGCACGCCGGAACCGGGCCACTCGAATGCGACCGACTGCGCATGCAGGAAGATCCGCTTGAGCCCGAGCGCCTTCATCTCGGCATTGCGCTGATGCTCGCCGTACTTGTCATCCCCGAGCAGCGGGTGACCAGCGTGATTGGCGTGCACACGGATCTGGTGGGTGCGGCCCGTTGGTATGCCGACCTCCATCAGGGTCGCGCGTGCGCCGAAGAACTGCAGCGGCTTGAAATTGCTGACCGAGGCCTTGCCGCCCGAGGCAACGCGCACATGTCGCTCACCGCGTTCGCGCGCCTCGGTCGCGAGTGGCGCATCAATACGCTTGGTACCTAGCTGCCAGCTGCCGGCCACCAGTGCCATATAGGTCTTTTGCATGCCGCCTTCGCGGATTAGAGCATGGAGCGAGGTCAGCGTCGCCCGGTCACGCGCAACCAGCAGGCAGCCACTCGTGTCCCGGTCCAGTCGATGCACGAGTTCCAGGCTCTCGCGCGGCCGCGAGGCGCGCAGCGCCTCGATCAGGCCAAAGCTCATGCCGCTGCCGCCATGCACCGCAATACCGCTCGGCTTGTCGATGACCAGCAGGTGGCGATCCTGGAAAATCACCGCCTTCTCGATCAGCTCGAGCAGGCTGGTGGAGGGACGCCCGGGCGCCTCGCGCGTGTCAATGCGCACAGGCGGCAGGCGAACCTCGTCCCCCAAGACCAGTCGATACTCGGCCTCGATGCGCTTGCGATTGACGCGCACCTCGCCCTTGCGCAGTAGCCGGTAGACGCGGCTGCGCGGCACGGTCTTAAAATGGCGCATCAGGAAGTTGTCGATGCGCTGGCCGGCCTCCTCATCCGTCACGGTTTTGAGGGTAACCGGGCTTTTCGCGCCCTTCAGATGCAAAGCGTCACCGGAATTCGTATTCATGCGTAAATCATCTTCTAAGGTATTGATTACATTGACCCTGACGGCATTGCTATGCTAATGTCCAAAAGCCGTGTCATTAGGCACCGGTTTCGGTGGCGTTCCCATCCTACGGGAGCGCCGCATATTAGTTGGATCTGGGTTTCCAGACCATCGCTCGGCCGATGATAGAGGTACGCAAGCGAGTCTCGCGAGACTTCGGCGTCCTCTAGAGCGGTAATCCGAGAACACAAGGCCCTGGGCTTGACGTATACGTTTTTGCAGAATTGCTGGATACCGATGTGGGCGACATTGACTGCGCTCGTCTGTCCTCAGTTCTTCCGCGCGTCGCTGGCTGCGCCCCTGCTTCCCGTTCTCCCGCTCTCCTCGGCCCCTACCACATCAGTTGGGGCACATGAAAAGAATGCTCGTCAACGCAATTCAGGAAGAAGAATTGCGAGTTGCACTCGTCGACGGTCAGAAACTCTACGACCTTTCGATTGAGATCCCGTCAAGGGAACAGAAAAAATCCAATATCTATAAAGGCCGGATCACGCGGGTCGAGCCCAGCCTCGAGGCCGCGTTCGTGGAATATGGCGCGCAGCGCCATGGGTTCCTGCCGCTGAAGGAAGTCTCAAAGGAGTACTTCAGCGAGAACGGCGCGCAAGGCCGCAATGGCATCAAGGACATGCTGAAGGAAGGCCAGGAACTGATCGTCCAGGTCGAGAAGGAGGAGCGCGGCAACAAGGGAGCCGCACTAACCACCTTTATCAGCCTGGCGGGACGTTTTCTCGTGCTGATGCCGAACAATCCGCGCGCTGGTGGCGTGTCGCGGCGCATCGAGGGCGAAGATCGCGACCAGATGCGCGAAGCCATGAACGGGCTGCAGATTCCTGACGGCATGGGCGCCATCGTGCGCACCGCTGGCGTCGGGCGCACGACCGTAGAGCTGCAATGGGACCTCAATAATCTCAAGACCGCCTGGGATGCCATCGTGGTTGCCAATGACGGCCGCCCGGCGCCATTCCTGATTTTCCAGGAAAGCGATGCAGTCACGCGCGGCCTGCGCGATTATTTCTCGGACGACGTGGGCGAGTGCCTGATCGACCAGCCGGAAGCCTTTCAGAAGGCCATGGACTACATGCAGCGATTCATGCCCCCGGATGCCCAGCGCAAGCTGAAGCTGTACGAGGACCCGGTGCCGCTGTTCACGCGCTACCAGATCGAGAGCCAGATCGAGTCGGCGTATTCACACAAGGTCACGCTGCCCTCCGGTGGCAGCCTCGTCATTGACCAGACCGAGGCGCTGGTGTCCGTCGACATCAATTCGGCGCGCAGCACGCGCGGCGGTGATATCGAAGCGACCGCGCGCAACACGAACCTGGAGGCCGCCGAGGAAATCGCCCGGCAATTGCGCCTGCGGGATATCGGCGGACTGATCGTTATCGATTTCATCGACATGGAATCGACCGCAAACCAGCGCGCCGTGGAGGACATGCTGCGCGATGCGGTCAAGATGGATCGCGCCCGCATCCAGCTCGGCCGCCTGTCACGCTTCGGCCTGCTCGAGATGTCGCGTCAGCGGCTCAGGCCCGCGCTCAGCGAGACCACGCACATCAATTGCCCGCGCTGCCAGGGCATGGGCTCGATCCGCGGCGTGGAATCGATGTCGCTCGCGCTGCTGCGGCTGATCGGCGAGGAAGCGCGCAAGGAGCGTACCGGTCGCGTGATCGCGCAGGTTCCGGTCGATGTTGCGACCTACCTGATCAACGAGAAACGCGAGTGGCTGAACCAGATCGAAGCGCGCGACCGGGTGTCGCTGATCATTGTGCCGAATCCGCACATGGAGACCCCGGCTTACTCGCTGCGCCGGATTCGCGACGACGAGAAGGAGCTTCCGGAGAACAACACCGCCAGCTTCATGATCGTCGGGCAACCCGCCATAGACGATACAAATGTCGGCAATCGCGACAAGAAGCCGCAGGGCGAAGCGCCGCTGGTGCCAAGCCTGTTGAGCGCCTCGGCGGCGCCGATCATCCCGATGCCGACGCCCGAACCAAAGCCAGCCGCTCCTGCAGCGCCGGCGGGGCCGCAGCTCGGCATATTTGAGCGACTGCGGATCTGGCTGTTTGGGTCAAGGCCGGCGACGCCGCCACCCGCCACATCGGGCGCGTCGGCCGCACCGCGGGACCGCCCCGCGCACCGCGAAGCGCGCCAGGACCGCTATCGGGATCGTGACCGCAACCGCAATCGCGACAGCCGCGGAGAGCGGCCACGCGAGCCGCGTCGCGATGAAGCACGGCGCGACGAACCGAGGCGCGATCGGCCGCGCAACCCGAGTGCTCCGCGGCCCGACAATGGCCGCGGCGAGCAGCCGGCACGGGCCGAGCAGCCGCCCAGGAGCGATCCTGCCGCGCGCAGCGAAGCGCCTTCTCGCAACGAGCAACCGCCGCGCAGCGACCAGGCGCCGCGCAGCGACCAGGCGCGCGATGGCGAACAGAATGCCGATCGCGGCGAGCGCAATGAACGGGGCGGCCGAGGGCGTCGTCGTCGCGGCCGCGGTCGCCGGGACAATAGCGAAAGTCCTGCCAACGCAGGCGGCGGGCCCAATGTGCCGGCAGCGCCATCGTCAGGGCCAGCGCCAACGGGCAATGCGACCGGCGGCAGCGTCGGTGGCACCGCGGACTTTTTTGGAGATGGCGGACGTGCGCCTGCTCCGCCATCCGGCGGCGCACCGCAGATGTCGGGTGAGCGCGAGCGCACGGCTGCGCCACCGCCGTCCCCTGCACCTTCCGCACCGGCAACGCCGGCGGCGCCCACCAATGCGGACGGCGACAAGTATGTCGTCTGGTCCTCGACGCCGGCCGATGTGCCGCGCAGCGGCCCCGATGATCGCTAGTGGCTAAACAGGCGCACGTCGAGGATAAGGCTGACCGCGAGCAGGGACGCTCCGAGTCCGCGTAAACCCGCGACTGCGGCATCCGTGGCCGCGGCGGTAAGTCCGAGCCGCCCGGGTTCAGGGTCGTGCATCAGCAATATCGCCGCAATAGCGAGCACAATGGCGGCCACTACGTACAGGCACTGCCATAACGCGCGTTCGCGCGGCCCGAGCAGGCGCGGGATCGGGAACTTGGGCACCTGGCGATATAGCGCCAGCGCGAGCCAACAGCCGATGATCGCAAGTCCCACCACCGAACTGACGTCTTGCAGCAGTCGCTGACCCGCCACGTGATGGCTCCCTGCACCGAGCACCAGTTCATCGAGCGCGGGGATCCTGCGCATGCCGCGCGCGCCTTCATGCGTGAACGCGTCCCAAGCAAGATGCGTCAGCGCACCGAAGAGGATTCCGATTAGTGCGAGGATCCATGCGCGCAGGCTGCCGATGTCGGCGGCGGCAGCGAAAGGATGCGCCGCCTGATAAGCGCGGTCCGGCAGCACCGCAAGGATCGCCGGCTTGATGAGCAGCTGAAATAACCAGTAACTTGCAAGCGCCACCGGCACTACGAATGTCGCCAGCCCGAGCAGGCTGTGCGTCTCGGTTCGCATCAGATGGAATGGCAGGAATATGCCAAAATCTGGCGCCATGCTGCCAACGATCGCCGCCGACAGCAATTGCCGCGGTTTTAAATAGCGAGAGAATGGCAACACGGCCGCGACATGCGCAATCGTGAACGGCATCAGCGCGCATCCTTGAGCGCCGCGATCAGCCCGCGCGAGGCGGCCTCAGTCAGATCGAGCACCGTCTCAAAGTCGCGCTCCTTGCCCATGTAAGGATCCGGCACGTCGGCGCGCTGCTGATCCTTCGCATAGTCCATGAACAGCCGCAGCGTCGCTGCAGATCCTGCGGGCTGCAGCGCGCGCAAATCGCGAAGGTTTGTCGCGTCCATGGCGAGGATCAGGTCGAACCGGTCAAAGTCCTCTGCGCAGATCTGGCGGGCGCGCAGGTTGCCGATATCGAATCCGCGTTTCTTGGCCGCGCGCTGGCTGCGCGTATCCGGCGGACTGCCCGTGTGGTAATCGCCGGTGCCGGCCGAATCAATCTGCATAGGCAGGTCGGGCGCGGTGCGCGCCAGCAGCTGGCGCAGCACGCTTTCGGCAGTCGGGCTGCGGCAAATGTTGCCGAGGCACACGAACAGCACCCGCGTCACGCGCCGCTCAGATGAGCGCGCAGCCGTTCCAGGTCCGCGGGCGTATCGACGCCCGCCGGCGGCGCCTCGCTCAATGCAAGGCAGTAAATACGCATGCCGTGCTCGAGGGCGCGCAGCTGCTCGAGCTTTTCTGCCACTTCAAGCGGCGTGGGCAATGCGGCGGTGAAACGCCTCAAGCTGCGCATCCGGTAGGCATAGATCCCTATGTGCCGCCAGGCGCCATCGAAGGACGCGGGCCGGCCCGGCTCGCTCTGGTCGCGCGGCCAAGGCACGGGTGCGCGGCTGAAATACAGCGCGGCACCATCGATCGCGCGCACCACCTTGACACAGTTCGGATCGAGAAACTCCTGCAAGATGCGCACCGGTGCGAGCGCCGTGGATATGTCGAAGTCCGCCCGCTGCCGCAGCGCCTGCGCGAGGTCCGCCAGCAGCCGCGGCTCTATCATCGGCTCATCGCCCTGCAGGTTGACGATCACCTCATCATCGCCAAAGTGGCGCTGTTCGGCGACCTCGGCGACGCGGTCTGTGCCCGAGGCGTGTGTCGAGCGGGTCATGGCACACTCGGCGCCGAAACCGTGGGCGGCCTCCTGGATACGCACATCGTCCGTCGCGATGATCACCGAGGCCGCGCCGCTCGACTGCGCGCGCTCCCACACCCATTGGATGAGCGGCCGGCCGCCGATTTTCAGCAGCGGCTTGCCAGGGAGCCTGGCAGCGGCATAGCGTGCCGGAATGACGACATGAAACACGCGTGACGGGCCTTGGATGCTCAGCAGGATGATCAGCGCCCTAACAGCGGATCGCCGGGCTCAAGCACGCGCGCATCCTCGGGCATCATCACCGGGATGCCATCCTGCACAGCGTAGGCCAGCCGGTCCGCGATGCAGATCAGTTCCACCGCTCCTGCCTGCGTCGCCTGCCGCAGTGGCCCCTTGCAAACGGGGCAAACCAATATTTCCAGCAGTTGCTTATCCACGTGAATCCTCGATCGCCCGCGTCAACAGATGTAGCAACTCCTGCGAGTCCGCTACGCCAAACACCACGTCCACCGGGACGGCCCAGTACTGGCCCGTGCCGAACGCGGCACATTTTACGGCATCTTTCTCTGTCATTAACACCGCATTCTCATCGCCAAACTCAAGTTCCGCGCTACCGATCGGTGCATGGTCGTCGCGCGCATGCGGCACCACTTGCATGCCACTGCTGCGCAGCATACTGAAAAAGCGCTCTGGATTGCCGATTCCGGCAACGGCGTGCACGATCTTGCCGGAAAATGTCGTGAGCGGCCGCGCCGCACCGCCGCCCAGCGCGATCGCGCGCTCGGCCTGCAAGTGCATCCGCAGCGCCTTGCCATAATACGGCTCCCCGGCACCATTGATCACGATCGCATTGACTTGCGTGAGCCGCGCGGGCAGCTCGCGCAAAGGGCCTGCCGGCAACAGTGCGCCGTTGCCGAATCCGCGCGCCCCGTCGATCACGACGATCTCGAAGTCGCGCGCGAGCGCCAGGTGTTGCAAGCCGTCATCGCTCAGGATCACATTGCAGCCCCCGTCAATCAGTATTTGCGCGGCCCGCGGCCGGTCATGACCGATGGCGACCGGTAAGTGTGTCCGGCGCGCCATCAGCAGCGCCTCATCGCCCACCACCGCAGGCTCATCAGCGGGGTTAATCTGGCGCGCACACGCGGCGCTGCCGCCAAACCCGCGCGTGACGATGCCAGGCCGAAACCCGCGCTCGGCCAGCTGTTGGGCGAGCCACATCACCAGCGGCGTCTTGCCGGTGCCGCCGACGGTCAGGTTGCCGACCACCACGACGGGGCGCGAGAGGCGGATGGTGCGCCGCCAGCCGCTGCGGTAGGCGTAGCGACGCAGCGCTGACAGCGCGCCATACAGCGCGGCTAGCGGGCGCAGCCAGCCCGGGGGCGCTGCTTGCCCGTACCAGATACTGTTGAACCAGGCTTGTAGCCGCATACAGGGCGTGTACCCGCTACTCGCTGAACTGCATCCCGTGCAGTGTGGCGTAAAGTCCCCCGCGCGCCAGCAGCTCACGATGCGAGCCGCTCTGGACGATGCGCCCCTTGTCGAGCACGATGATGCGGTCCGCCCCCTCGACTGTAGAGAGCCGGTGCGCGATGACCAGCGTGGTCCGGCCGCGCATCAGCAATGCAAGTTCCTGCTGTACGCGGCGCTCCGACTCGTTATCGAGCGCCGCAGTCGCTTCGTCGAGCACCAGGATCGGGGAGTCCTTCAGCAGCGCGCGCGCAATCGAGATGCGCTGGCGCTGACCACCCGAGAGATTCTGGCCGCGGTCAGTCAGCGGCGTCGCGAGCCCGAGCGGCTGCTGCGAGACGAATTCCATCACATTGGCGGAGCGCGCCGCCGATTCAACTTCGGCATCGGTCTTGGAGGTCGCGTTGAAGGCGATGTTATTGCGTATGGTATCGTTGAACAGCACCACATCCTGGCTGACCAGGCTCACCTGGGAACGCAGGTCGGCGAGCCGGTATTCGCGCACATCGACGCCGTCCAGCAGCACGCGCCCCTGGGTCACGTCGTAGAATCGCGGCACCAGGCTTACCAGCGTGGTCTTGCCACTGCCCGAGCGGCCGACCAGCGCCACGGTCTCACCGGGGCGCACGATGAAGCTGACGTCAATCAGCACATCGCCCTTGTCGACGCCGTAGTCGAAGGATACATTCTGAAACTCGATCTCGCCGCGCGCGCGCGCTAGCGCGCGCTCGCCGCCGGTGTTCTCGGCCGGATGATCCATCAGCTCGAACACGCTTTGCCCGGCCGCAATACCCTGCTGCAGCGGACCGCTGATCTGCACCAGGCGCCGCAGCGGCGCCGGGACCAGCATCGCCGCGGTCAGGAAGGCAAGGAAATCATCGAACTGCATGCCATGCGCGAAGACCTGTCGGATGGCCACGTACAGGACCGCGGCGAGCGCAGTTGATGCGAGCAGCTGCACGACCGGGTTACTGATCGCCCTGGCGCGCGAGAGTTTCATGTTAGAGGCGCGGTTGTGCTCGTTGACCTGCTCGAAGCGCATCATCTGGTGCTGTTCGGCGTTGAATATCTTGATCAGGCGATGCGCATCGATCGCCTCCTTCGCTACCCGCGTGATGTCCCCCATGGAACTCTGGATCCTGGCGCTATAGCGGCGGAAACTGCGATTAGTGATTTGCATCAGCCAGCCGATCAGCGGACCTGCCGCGAGGCAGAAGATGGCGAGGCGCCAATTCAGATAAAAAAGATAGGCAATCAGAAACGCGATCGTCACACTATCCCGGATCAGCGAGATCGAGGCGTTAGTGGCCGCATCGGCAACCAGCTCGATGTTGTAGGTGAGCTTCGACAGCAGGTGTCCGGATTGCTGCGTGTCGAGGTAAGCGGTCGGGAGCCTCAGGTAATGTGAAAATACATCGCGGCGCAAACCCTTGATCACCTGGCGCCCGACCCAACCGGGAAAATAGTTCGAGACATAATCGCCAATTCCACGCAGCGTGAACAGCACGATCACGCCACCCGGCACCATCCACAGGATCTCCGGATGCTTGGAGATGAATGCGCCATTGACGAATACCTTGACGAGGTAGGCGAGCGAGGCATCGGTGGCCGCAAATAGCAGCATGCCGCAGACCCCGATGGCGAATACGCCAGCATAAGGCTTGGCATAGCGCAGCAGGCGCTTGTAGATATCCCATGCCTTCAAGGCGCGGCTTCCTCGTGCATCGTGGCGATGTTCAGCTCGACGAAGCCGAGCCGCCCGGCCACATCCATCGCGGTCACGACGGCCTGGTGGGTCGCGCGCGCGTCGGCCCTGATCGTGATCGGGCCACGCTCCGCGCCCGCTTGCTTCATCAGCGCGGCGCGAAGCACCTCGGGCGAGCTGCTGATCAGCGTGCGCTCGTTGAGCCGGTAGCTACCCTCGGCAGTCACCGTGATGACCAGTGGCTCCTGGCTGCCGCGCGGAACGGGCAGGTCACTTGCCTGGGGCAGGTGGATCTTGACGCGCCCTTCCTGCTGGAAGGTCGTGGACACCATGAAGAAGATCAGCAGCACGAGCAGCACATCGATCAGCGAAATCAGGTTCAGCTCCGGATCCTCGCGATGGCGCGGTCGAAGATTCAACGCTGGCGACTCGCACCGGTGCGGCCGCGCTGGTCGAGCGCGTCGACCATGCGCATCGCCTCTTTTTCCATCAGCACCACCAGCCGCTCGACCTTGCCGCGCAGGAAGCGGTAGGCAATCAGCGATGGAATCGCGACAGTGAGGCCCGCCGCGGTCGTGATCAGGGCCTCGCCAATGCCGCCGGAGAGCGTGCGCGGGTCGCCGAGCCCGTTGGCCGTGATCGCATTGAACGCATGGATGATGCCGGCGACGGTGCCGAGCAATCCGAGCAGCGGCGCGATCGCAGCGATGGTACCGAGCGTATTGAGGTATCGCTCCAGTTCGTGCACGACATGGCGGCCGCCATCTTCCAGGCGCTCAACCATCATGTTGCGGGGCTTGTTGCGGTTCTTCAGTCCGTTCGCCAACAGCTCCCCCAACGGCGAATTGACCTCGAGCGCCGCAATCAGCTGGTCATTGAGCTGATCGGTCTCGATCCAGTTCCAGACCTTCTGCGACAGATCTCGCGGGATGACCCGGCTGCTCTGCAATGTCCAGAAACGCTCGACAACGATCGCAACCGCTATCACCGAACACATTACGATCGGCCACATGAATGCGCCGCCGGCACGAATGATCTCCCACATGCTTACCATGATACGTGAGCCCATCGCGCAGAGACAGCGCGCCGGTGCCGTCAGGCGTGCCGGCCGCGCTGGCGTGATTTATGCTGTTGGCTGCGAACTGCGGCTCAAATCGATAAATTTGCAGATTTTGCGGACCACGAGCAGGCGAGGTGTGCTGCTAAAACGGCATAATGCCAGTTGCAATGGGCCGAGCAGGAACGCATGCAACGCTGGCTGAGACGAAACACCCCCGACCGCAAGACGCTGGAACAGCATTGGTTTCTGCGGCCGTTCACGGCCATCATGCAGCGCGCGCAATGCTGGTCGTTTCACCGCAGCAGCGTCACTCGGGCCTTTGCGCTCGGGCTCTTCATCGCATTTATCCCGCCCGCCCCGCCCCTACCAATTCACCTGACGATGTGCCTCTTGTTCTCGATGCTGCTGCGGCTGAACCTGCCGGTCATGTTTGCCACGACCTTCGCGAGCAACCCGCTGACCTGGGCCCCGCAGGTACTGGCCTCGGTGTGGGTGGGCGCGAAGCTGATGGGGCTGGACTTCGTGCCCTTCATGCGACAAATCGAGCAGCTGCGAATGGGCGATGCATTGCAACGCCTGTGGTGGCCGCTGTTGCTGGGTTCACTCGTGCTCGGCTGCGTCGCCGGCGCGCTCGGCTACCTGCTCGCGAAATTCCTGTGGCGCGCCCGGGTGGCGTATCACCTGCGCCGTCGCCGCGCCCGCGCTAGGTGCGCGCCGCGCTGCGCTCGGTAAGCACGCCATCCGCAAGGACCAGGTTGCGGTCGAGCCGCGCGGCAAGGCGCTCATCGTGGGTCACGATGACCAGGCTCGTGCCCAACTCGCGGTTCAATTCCAGCATCAACTCAAAAACCTGCGCGGCATTTGCGCCATCAAGGTTCCCGGTCGGTTCATCGGCAAGCACGATCTGCGGACGAGTTACTAGCGCACGGGCCACCGCGGCTCTCTGACGCTCGCCGCCCGAGAGTTGCGACGGGCGGTGCTCGAGGCGTTCGGCGAGCCCCACGCGCGCCAGGATCGCCGCGGCCACCTCGCGCGCATGGCGCGGCGCAGTGCGCCGCACCAGTAACGGCATCGCGACATTTTCGAGCGCCGAGAATTCAGGCAGCAAATGATGAAACTGGTAGACGAATCCGACTGCCTTGTTGCGCAGCTCGCCGCGCTGCGTGTCGTTCAACTCGTGCATCGCGGCGCCGGCGATGCGCACCGAGCCGCGCGTCGGCAGGTCCAGGCCGCCGAGCAGCTGCAGCAGGGTCGTCTTGCCGGACCCGGAGGCGCCGACAATGGCAATGCGCTCGCCGGCGCGAACGGCGATTGAGGCTCCGCGCAACACCTGAAGCACCACGCCGCCCTGGGTAAAATCCTTGCCGAGGTCCCGGCCCTCGAGCACCAATGCCGTCGATCCATCGTTCACGGGCACCTCAATCATTTCGCAGTGACTCAGCCGGCAGCAGCCTGGCTGCGCGCCAGGCGGGGTAAAGGGTGGATAGGCAGGCGAGCACGAACGCCACCCCGCAGATCTGCAGGATGTCGCCAGATCTGACGTGCGCGGGCAAGTCGCTCATGAAATATACACGGGCATCGAGGAATTTGAATCCCACGAGCGTCTCGAGCGCGTGCACCAGTTGCTGCAGGTTGACTGCGATGACGAGCCCGAGCAGCACACCGAGGCCAATGCCGAGCAGGCCGATCAGGCTGCCCTGGATGATGAATACCTGCAGGATGCTGCGCGGCGATGAGCCAAAGGTGCGCAGGATCGCGATGTCACGCCGCTTGTCCTTGACGACCATGACCATCGTCGAGACGATGTTGAATGCCGCGACCGCGACCACCAGTGAGAGGATCACGAACAGAATCCGCTTGGTGATCTCGATCGAGCGGAAGAAATTCACGTGCTGGCCGGTCCAGTCCTCGACATAAAAGCCGCCACCCAGGGCAAGCGCCGCGTCGCGCACGATCCGCGGCGCCGCGTACATGTCGTGCAGGTCAAGCCGCAGGCCGGTGATGTCATCGCCCATTTTCAGCAGCCTCGCCGCATCCGGCATGGCCACCAGGGCGATGCGCCGGTCGTATTCGTACATGCCGACCGAGAGGATGCCGACCACCTCGAAACTGCGCATGCGTGGCAGGATACCGACCGGCGTCACATCGCCCTCGGCAACGATCAGCACCACACGCTGCCCAACCTGCGCCCCGAGTTCTTGTGCAAGGGCCTTGCCGAGGATGACCCGGTACTGTCCCGGCACGAGGTCGGCCAGATGGCCCGAGAGCAGATGGGAACTCAAGGCCGCGACCCGCTGCTCCTCGGCCGGTACGATGCCTCGCAACAGCACCCCGGCGGACTTCGTATCATGGGTCATCATGCCCTGCGCCTCAACGTAGGGCGCGACCGCATCGACCCCGGGAAGCGCCGTGAGCCTGGCCAGGTCGGGCCGCCAATCTGGGATACGTCCCTCGAGGCCGGAGACAGTTGCATGCCCCGTCAGGCTCAATATCCGGCTGCGCAGTTCCTCCTCGAACCCGTTCATGACCGAGAGCACGACGATCAGCACGGCGACGCCGAGGGCGAGGCCGAGGATGGCGATGCCTGCGATCAGAGAGACGAAGCCGCGATGCCGCGCCGAGCGCAGGTAGCGCAGGCCTAGGAATCCTTCATACCAATAACGCGTCATTCGTAGCGCAGCGCTTCGGCCGGCGCCGTGTGCGCGGCGCGCAGCGACGGGTAGATCGTCGCGAGGAACGTCAGCACGAGCGCCGCAAGGGCGATGAATATCACGTCATGGGCGTGAGTTTCGCTCGGAATACTGGCGATGTAATAGACGTCCGGATCCATGATATGGAAGCCGAACGTGCTCTCAAGGAGCGGCACGATCACGCCGACATTCAGGGCAAGCGCGAGGCCGAGGGCGACGCCGATGGCTGTACCTACCCAGCCGATCAAAAGTCCCTGGGTCATGAAAACCCCGAGCACGCCACGCGGGCTCAGGCCCAGCGTGCGCAGGATCGCGATATCAGTGCGCTTGTCGGTGACCACCATGACGAGGGTTGCGACGATATTGAAAACGGCCACTGCGACGATCAGCATCAGGATCAGCCCCATCATGGTCTTCTCGATGCGTATGGCACGAAAGTACGCCTCGTTCTCCTGCGTCCAGTCGCGCACCTGCACGCCCGCGCCCAAGCGCCCGACCGCGGCGTGTGCGAGGCGCGGCGCCTCAAGCACGTCGGAGAATCGGAGGCGAATGCCAGTGGGACCTGCCAGATCGCGCAGCGCCGCGGCATCCCGCCAGTGCACCAGGGCGAGCGTGCTGTCGTGTTCCTGCAGGCCGACCTCGAATATGCCCGTGACCTCGAACTGTTGCAGCCTTGGCGCCGGCGCGCTACCCCCGGCGATCATGACCGTGACGGCATCGCCGACGCGTGCCTGCAGCTGATCGGCAAGGCTCCTGCCCAGGATGATGCGATCAAGCCCGGGTTGCAGGTCGACCAGCCGTCCCTCGCGCATCGATTCGCCGATCGCCGAGACCTGTGGCTCGAGCGACGGATCGACGCCGCGCAGCACCGCCCCGCTCATCGCCGCGCCCTTGCTGAACATCGCATCGGTGTCGAGGAATGGCGCCGCCCCGACTAGCCCTTGCGCGCCCTTCAGCTGCACCAGGCGCTCGCGCCAGTCAGGAATCGGAGCACCCTGCGCGCTGATCGTGGCATGGGCGGAGACGCTGAGCAGGCGCGTGCGCAATTCGGTCTCAAACCCATTCATGACCGACAGTACGGTGATCAATGCTGCAACGCCCACGGCTACGCCGAGAAGCGAGATCCAGGTGATGAAGGAAACGAAGAAACTGTGCTCGCGGGCCAGCGAATAGCGCAAACCCACGAAGATCGGAAGGGGCTGGAACATGCAGGACGCAGTCAGAGTGTTAAGTGTGTCAAATCAGGGCCATAGGGCAATCTGGTATAGTTTACGCTATATGGATCTAGCCACTTGAGGTCTGCCATGAGCTATCGAGCCCTGCTACTTGCCGCTACCCTGGCCGCCAGCCTGAGCGGAATCGGCATGGCCGGGATGGTCGCCACCGAGGGCGGCATCGCGGTCAAGGAATCCTCACTGCCGATGCCGGGCCGGGGCATGACCATGGACCAGGTCGCCGGAAAATTCGGCAATCCGTCGAACAAGACCGCCGCGGTCGGCAAGCCGCCGATTTCCCGCTGGGATTATCCGGGGTTCGTGGTGTATTTTGAATACGATCATGTAATCCATGCAGTCGCCATGGATAACGCGCCGGCGAGTGCAGCACCGGCATCGGGCGATCAGTAGTTGCCCGGTAAATCCGCCATACCGTAACATCCGCTTCCGACAACTCGCATCCTGCCGCACGGGCTAACGCCCCGCGGCGGGCCTTTCTTTTGCCTATCGCTTTGCCGACACGATGACCCTACTCGCCCCGCGCCTGCCGAACGCTGCCCGCATGCAAATCCGCTGGGGCAAGCTGTACGGCTCGGCTGCCTCACTGGCCATCGCCGAGGCCGCGGTAGGCGCGAGCGGGCCGCTGCTGGTGATAGCGCCGGGCTCGCGCGAGGCCGAGTCGCTGGCCGACGAGATCGCGTTTTTTGCGCCCGCCGAGAGCACGATCCGGGTGTTCCCGGACCTGGAGACCCTGCCCTACGATGGCTTCTCGGCGCACCCGGACATCACCTCGGCGCGCCTTTCAGCACTGGCCGCCCTGCCGCGCGCCACTAGCGGCGTCTGGGTGGTCGCCGTCGATACGCTGCTGCAGCGCCTGCCGCCGCGTAGCTACATCGAAGCGCATTCGCTGAAAGTCCATGTCGGCGAGGCGCTGAATATCGAGGCGTTGCGTGCGCAACTGACGGCCGCTGGCTATGCGGCGGTGACGCAGGTTGTCGCGCACGGCGAATTCGCGGTGCGCGGCTCGCTGCTCGATGTATTTCCAATGGGATCGGACAGCCCGTTCCGCATCGATATGCTGGATCGCGATGTCGACAGCATCCGCCGCTTCGATCCGGACTCGCAGCGCTCCGGCGAGAAGCTCTCGCGTATCGAGTTGCTGCCGGCGCGCGAGACGCCGCTGGACCCCGATTCGGTGCGGGAATTTCGCCGGCGGTATCGCATCCGCTTTGCCGGCGACCTGTCGGAACAGGCGATTTATCGCGATGTCAGTCAGGGCGCCGCGCCGGGCGGCATCGAGTATTACCTGCCGCTGTTCTTCGAGCGCGCCTCGCACCTGTTCGAATATCTGCCACCCACCTGCGTGCTCATCGATGTCAACGAGGCAAGTGCCGCTGTACCGGGGCTGTGGGAGAATATCGTGCTGCGTCACGAGCAGCTGGGCCACGACCGGCTGCGCCCAATATTGGACCCGCAGGAAGTGTTCCTGTCGCCGACAGAGTTCGACACCTTTTATCAGGCGCTGCCGCGCGTGCACCTGCGCTCATTCGAGTGGCCCCCGCAAGCTGAGTCCGGCGATCAGGTCCCGGTGCAGAACTTCGCGAGCATGGCCCCTTCGACCGTGCGCATCGATGCGCGCGCCGAGCAGCCCGCCGCGACGCTTGGGGCATACCTAAACACCAGCCAAGCGCGCGTACTGCTGGCAGCAGAGTCGGCCGGCCGGCGGGAGCTGCTGCTCGAGCTACTACGTGGTCGCGGCATATCGGCGCAGGTCTACGCGAACTTCGCTGACTTCCTCGCCGGCCACGCCAACCCCGGCATCGCGATCTGCGCGGCGGTCGCCGGATTGCGCCTCCAGACACCGCCGCTCGAGATCCTGACCGAGTCGCAGCTCTTCGGGGAGCGCGCGCGCCAGGAGCGGCGGCGGCGACGCGCCGAGCGTGATCCGGCGCGGATCCTCGCTGAACTGACCGACCTTCGCACCGGCGCGCCGGTAGTGCACGAGACCTATGGCGTTGGCCGCTACGCCGGACTGCAGACAATGGATGTGGCCGGATACACCGGCGAGTTCCTGGTGCTTGAATACGCGGAAGGGGACAAGTTGTACGTGCCCGTACAGGCGCTGCACCTCGTGTCGCGTTACACCGGCGCCGCGGCGGACAGTGCGCCGCTGCATAAGCTGGGCGGGGATCAATGGCTGAAAGCGCGCCGTAAGGCCGCCCAGCGCATCCGTGACGTCGCTGCGGAACTCCTGGACCTGTACTCGCGGCGCGCGGCGCGCCAGGGAACCTCGATCGTCGCGCCCGAAGCCGATTACCGTGCGTTTCAGGCCGGGTTTCCGTTCGAGGAAACCGCTGACCAGGCGAGCGCGATCGAGCAGGTCATCGCGGACCTGAAATCCGGCAAGCCGATGGATCGGGTCATCTGCGGGGATGTCGGCTTTGGCAAGACGGAAGTTGCGCTGCGTGCCGCGTTTGTGGCGGTGCAGGCCGGCAAGCAGGTGGCGGTCCTGGTGCCGACGACCCTGCTGGCGCAGCAACATTTCACGAGCTTTACCGATCGCTTCGCGGACTGGCCCGTGCGCGTCGAAAGCCTGTCCCGATTCCGCACCCAGAAGGAGGCGGACGCCGTGCTCGAGGGCGTGAGCGCGGGCTCGGTCGATATCGTGATCGCCACGCAGCGCCTGCTGCAGGGCAAGACGCGCTTCAAGGACTTAGGGCTCGTGGTCGTCGACGAGGAACACCGGTTCGGCGTGCGCGACAAGGAAAAGCTCAAGGCTCTGCGCGCCGAGGTCGATGTGCTGACGCTGACCGCGACGCCCATTCCTAGAACGCTGAACATGGCGATGGGCGGATTGCGCGATCTGTCGCTGATCGCGACACCGCCCCCGGAGCGCCTGGCGGTCAAGACCTTTGTGCTGGAATGGAACGAAACGGTGGTGCGGGAAGCATGCCTGCGTGAAATACGGCGCGGCGGGCAGATCTACTACGTTCACAACACGATTGAAACGATCGAGAAGACCGCACAGGCACTGCGCAAACTCGTGCCGGAAGCCAACGTTGCTGTCGGCCATGGCCAGATGCGTGAGCGCGATCTCGAGCAGCTGATGCTCGACTTCTACCACCGGCGCTTCAACCTGCTGGTGTGTACGACAATCATCGAAAGCGGCATCGACGTTCCCACCGCCAACACGATCGTGATTGACCGCGCGGACCGCTTTGGCCTCGCCCAGATCCACCAGCTGCGCGGACGCGTCGGCCGCTCGCACCACCGTGCCTACGCCTACCTGATCACGCCGGCGCGCAAGCTGATGACTGCGGACGCCGCGAAGCGCCTCGAAGCGCTCGAATCCCTCGAAGAACTCGGCGCAGGCTTTACGCTCGCCACGCACGACCTGGAGATCCGCGGCGCCGGTGAACTGCTGGGCGATGAGCAGAGCGGCCAGATTCATGAAATCGGCTTCAGCTTGTATTCAGAACTGTTGGAGCGCGCCGTTGCGGCGCTGAAAGCCGGCAAGCCGGCGGACCTCGAGAGCCCGACCGACCGCGGGCCGGAAGTCGAGCTGCACCTGCCGGCCCTGATACCCGGGGACTACGTGCCCGACGTGCATTTGCGCCTGGTGCTGTACAAGCGCATTGCGACGGTGCAATCGGGCGAAGAGCTCGACGAATTGAAGGTCGAGCTGATCGACCGGTTCGGGCCGCTGCCCGCTTATGCGCAGTCGCTATTTCGCGTACGCCAGATCAAGCTTCGCGCCGCCGACCTCGGAATCCGCAAGATCGATGCGGGCGCCGCCGGCGGCTTCGTCGTGTTCGAACCGGTCAACCGGGTTGACACCGCGCGCGTGCTGAAGCTGATCCAGTCACGCCCGAAGGAATACCGCCTCGATGGGCCGCTGAAGCTGCGCTTTGGCCATGTGGCGCGCACCGACGAGAGCCTGTTCGCGCGCGTCGAGGAGCTACTTACGCAAATTGCCTGAGCGTCAGGCCGCGCTGCGGCCCTCGTCAGCTACCTTCATAAACAGCAACGCCACCAGCGACACGACCGATGCAGCGCTTAGATAATAGCCGACACAGGCAAGTCCGAAGTGATCGGCGAGCCATTTGGCGATCATCGCCGCGAAGGACCCACCGAGTATCCCCGCGAAATTAAACGCCAGTGACGTGCCGGTGTAACGTATGGAGGTAGGGAACAATGACGACAGTGCCGCGCCTAGCGGCCCATAGGTAACTCCGACCAGCAGGAACCCGATAACTAGATAGATGAGCACACCGACCGAGCCGCCGCTACCGAAGAGGGGCTGAAATAGGAATCCGAATCCGCACAACAAGAGACTCGCAATGATCATCATCCTCCGCCCGCCGATCCGATCGGCGATGAGTGCGGACGCCGGGATAGCGGCAGCGAAAAACAGTACCGCGAACATCTGCATCACCAGAAAATCCTGCTGCGAGTAACCGAGCTTGCTGGTGGCCCAGCTTAAGGAAAAGACGTTGATCAGGTAAAAGATGACAAAGGTGGCAATCGAGCCGATCGTGCCCGTCAGGACCGCGCGCCAATGCCGGGCGAACACGACAAATAGCGGAATGCGCACACGCTCGCCCTGCTCGAGCACCCGCCGGAATGCCGGCGTCTCGGCAAGTTTCAGCCGGACATAGAGTCCGGTGGCGACCAGCAGCGCACTCGCCAGGAACGGCACGCGCCAGCCCCAGTCTATGAACTGCGCCGGAGTCAGGATCTTGCCAAGCAGTAGGAAGGTGCCGGTCGAGCATAGGAAACCGACTGGCGCACCCAGCTGCGGAAAGCACCCGTACCAGGCCTGCTTGCCGGGCGGCGCATTCTCGGTTGCCAGCAGCACCGCGCCGCCCCACTCACCGCCCAATCCCAGGCCCTGCCCGACGCGACACAGCGCGAGCAGCACGGTCGCATAGACGCCAAGCGAGCTGTAGGTCGGCAGCAGGCCGATCGCCACCGTGGAGAGCCCCATGGTCAGCAGCGCCGTGACCAGCGTCGCCTTGCGGCCGATGCGATCGCCGAAGTGTCCGAACAGCATTGAGCCCACCGGCCGCGCAAAGAAAGCCAGCGCTACGGTAGCGAGAGAAGCCAATATTGCGGTGTTTGGATCGCTTTTAGGAAAAAACAGCGTTGGAAACACCAACACTGCGGCGACGGTATAAATATAGAAATCGAAGAATTCGATCGCCGTGCCGACCATGCTGGCGATGAGCACGCGCCAGACGGACTGCGCTGGCGCTACCAAGGCGGGCTCAGCCGATCAGCGATCGCAGCCGTGCAGTGCGTGTCGGTTCCTCGCCGAGCGCCGCGGCGCGCATCAGCAGCTGCTGCGCATCTGTCGCGCTCAGCGCGCGGCTGAACAGGAACCCTTGTGCCTCCTGGCATTCGTTCTCCAGCAGGAAGGCGAGTTGTGGGAAATTCTCGACGCCTTCGGCCGTGACGTTGATATGCAGCGAGCGCGACATTGAGATGATCGCCTGGGCAATGGCCCGATCGTCGTCGCAGTCGATCAGGCTGGTCACGAACGAGCGATCGATCTTCAGGCGGTCCACCGCGAAGTTGCGCAGGCGGCCGAGGCTCGAGTAGCCGGTGCCGAAATCGTCGATCGCCAGCGACACGCCGATTTTCTTCAGCTCCAGCAATGCCTTCTCGGCCCATTGTTCGTCCTTCATGACCACCGACTCGGTGATCTCAAGCTCCAGCATCGACGCATCGATGCCGGTCTCCCGGATGATCGACATGACCAACTGCGGGAATTCCTTCATCACAAACTGATGACCGGATACATTGACCGCCATGCGTACCGGCGGCAGGTTCTGGTCCCGCCATACTTTGGCTTGCGCGCAGGCATTGCGCAATACCCATTCGCCCAATTCGATGATCATACCGGTCTCTTCGGCAATCGGAATGAATTCGTCCGGCGAGATCGCGCCAAGTTCTGGATTGTCCCAGCGAAGCAATGCCTCCATCCCTGACACGCTGCTCGTGCGCACATCGAATTGCGGCTGGTACAGGATCGAGAATTCGCCACGCTGCAAGGCGCCGCGCATCTTGCCCTCGATGGCGAAGCGATGCAGTGCCACCGTGGTCATGGACTGCTCGAAAAAGGCGAAATTGCCCGCGCCTTGGCGCTTGGCGAAATACATCGCAAGATCCGCATTGCGCATCAGCGCCTGCCCGTCAGCGCCGTCGGCCGGGAAGTACGCGATGCCGACGCTTGGCGTGATCACCACGGTGTTTTCCTGTAGCTCAATCGGCACCTGCAGCTGCTCGATCAGCCGCGCCGCGACCAGCCCTGCATCCTCTGCGCCATGCAGATCCGGCAGGATCGCCACGAATTCGTCCCCGCCCATGCGCGCGATGAGCCCCGAGAGCGGCCCTGGGCCGTGTGCAGGAGATACCGCATCGCCGTGGCGCAGCACGCGCCGCAGCCGCTCGGCAACCGCACACAGCAATTGGTCACCGACGCCATGGCCGAGCGTGTCGTTGATGCGCTTGAAGTTGTCCAGGTCGAGGTACAGCACGGCCATCGGCCGGTCCTGCTTGCGCGCCGCCTCGATTGCACTGTCCAGACACTCGTGCGCCTGCTGCCGATTCGCAAGCCCGGTCAGCGGATCGAAGTAAGCGAGCCGGATGATGCGATGCTCGGCGCGCCATTTGCTGCCGAGGGATATCGTCATCTGGCGGATTTCATGGGGGTGGAATGGCTTCTGCAAATAGGAGAGCTTGTCCTCGGGTGGCACCAGGCCGCCGATCGTGCCGGGATCGGTATCCGAGTACGCCGTGCAGATGACTATTTCCGCAGCCGGGTCCAGATCCCGGATGCACTTGGCGGCCCACACGCCATCCTTCCCCGGCGGCATGCGCATGTCGAGGAAGATCACCGCGAACGGCTGGCCAGCAGCGACCCCGGCGCGCACCGCCGCAACCGCGGACTCTGCGTCGGAACAGAACACCGGGTCGAATGCCGGCAGCGTGCCTGCCGGTGCCGGTTCGCCGGAGGCGGTGCCGTCGCCCTTGTTGAACAGTCGCGCGCGCAATTTGCGAAACGCGGCAAGGTCCTTGCTGACATCCGCCTCGAGCAGTACCTGCCGGTATGCGTCGCGAACGTCCGATTCGTCATCGGCGACGAGTACCCGGATTGGCGATCGTTTGGTGTCGGTCACAGCGCTACCTCGTTATTCATCATGCCACCGCTACAGTTTCGCGTGCACCGATCGGCAGCATCAGATGCATCTCCGCGCCGCACCCAGGCCCTTCGCTGGAAGCCCAGATGCGGCCTCCCAGCGCTAGCACGGCATTTGCGCACCAATGCAGGCCAATGCCATGATTGGTATCGCGGGACTTGGTGGAGAAACCTTTTTCAAAGACTCGCTCGAGCTGGTCCGGCGGGATGCCGACGCCGTCGTCGGCGCAGCGCAGGTGCAGTTGCTGGCCGTCGGGATCCGTGACGATTTCGGCAGCGACCCGGAATACGCCCTTGTCCTTGCCGGAATCGCGCACTGCATCCGCCGCATTGATGATCAGGTTCTGCAACACCATCCGGAGCACTGTGCGCGCCACGCGCACCGCACCTATTTGCTGCAGCGAGTCGTCCGCCTCGATCGACAGGCGCCGGCGGCTCACGTCGGGCACGATGTCGAGCGATTGCGCCACCAGTTCGGGCAACTTGACTGACTCGAGTACTGCAGCCCGGCTGGGGGACACCCGCATCTGCTCACTCAGCGAAGCGCGCATCAGCGAAGCCTGGCGTTGCATGGTTTCGAGGTCAGTCGATGTATCGCTCAGCATGACGGCCATTTCGCGGGCACCCAGGTCGATGAACTCCAGCAGCTGCGCTTTGCGGCCCGCATCACAGTCCGCGCTCGCCAGTTCCGCCGCGGCCTGGCGCACATCGTCTGCAGGTGACTCGCGCAAGCGCCGGGACAGCGCATCGAGGCGCACGCCGAGTGGCGTCAGCGCGTTGCCAAGATTGTGCAGCACGCCCTTGGACATTTCCGCAAACCCGGCCTGGAAGGACTGGTCGACCAGTTCTTTGCGGGTTGATGCCAGGCGCGCGACCATGCCATCGAATTCATCGGCGAGCAGCCCGAATTCATCGGCGCTCTTGAAATCCAGCCGGTCGGACAACTCCGGGTCCTTGCCGATCGCCACCGCGTGGCGCGTGACCCGGGTCAACGGCGCAAGCACCAGCCGGTTCAGCAACACCAGCATGACGATTAGCACGACGATGGCGGCGGCCACGATCGAGGCGGAGGCGAATTGCAGCGCGCGGCGCCCATAGGCCGTGAACTCGCGCGGCACGTCGACCCGCAGCGTCAGCACCGGCTTGCCGTAGATGTCGCGAAATGAGCCAAACACTTGCGTCACCCCGGATGTCTCGACCAGCCGGTCGGCGCGGCCATCCTCCAGATGCCGCTGCGGCACGATCACCGTATCGGTCTGCGCCTCTATCCTGTGGATCATCGCCGGCGTCAGCAGGCGGCCCATCAGCACCATGCCGACGGAGGGTCCGCTGCCGGAGCCATCCAGGATCGGCCCGCTGACTACCATCATCAAACCCTTGTCGGTATTCACGAGTCCGGAGGCGGAATGCAACGAGCCAAGGTCGCCGCGCCACGGCAAGTCGCTGCGCAGCGCATCGGCGCGGGACACGATGCCCTCGAGTGCAAGGCCGGTATGGACGAATTGGTCGGACGACAGCAGCACGTGGCCGTCGAGGTTCGCGATCCAGATCGCGTCCGCCTGGACCACGCCCATGGCTGCCGGCGTCACGTTGCGCAAACCGAAGTCGGAAAAGTTTCCGCGCACGAACTCATGCAGCTCGGACCAGTTGGCCCAGTCCATGATCTGGACCGCAAAGGTCTCCTGGTCGTGCTCGACCGAGGTGCGCACGCGATTCATTGCAATCTGCGCGTTGCGCTGCTCGAGCTTCTGGAAACTCGGCATCACGATCAATTCCTGAAACAGGATTGCCACGCCGCACAGCACGACGAACAACAATGTCAACAGTATCATGACCTTCGACCGGATCTTCATAAGGCCAGATTTAACAAAAAAACCCGCGGAATGTGCGACCTGTTAGCCGGTTTAGGCACTTTGGCCCTGGCGGGGCGCTTAACAAGTGACCCGGGTCACATATTCCGGCGCGGCAGGCTTTAGCTGACGGTGTTGCGCCCGGACTGCTTGGCCGCCTGCAGCTTGCGGTTGGCATGCTCAACGAGACTCTGATGGCCGGCGGTTTTTTCCGGGATCGCGGTGGCCACACCTACGCTTACCGTGATGAAGCGCAGCACCGTGCAGCGCGGATGATGGATACGCAGATCGCGCACCCGTTCGCCCACGAGGCTACCCATGGCGAGCGCCTGCTCCACGGACAATCCAGATGCGAATGCGACGAAGCCGCCCCCCTCGATGCGTGAGGTGGCATCGCTCGCGCGGCGCAGGCAGCCGGCAATGCAATGGCCGACGCGCCGGATCGTCGAGTCCCCCGCGGCACGGCCAAACGTTGTGTTGTATAGCTCGAGCGCATCGATATCGATGGATAACACAGTCAGCGTGTGGCGTTCCCGCTGCGCCTTGGCCCAGTCGCGCTTCAGCAGTTCCTCAAAGTACAGCCAGGAATACAGGCCCGTCAGCCGGTCATCGCGCAGGATCGCCTGGGGCTGCGCTGGCGATACGCTGGCGGGGGCCTCCTGATCGGGGCGCGGCTCGCGATAGAAGGCAGCGTAATGACTGACTTGCCCCTGCGCGTCACGCATCGGCATGACGTTGAACTCGTTCCAGAAAGCGCTTCCGTCCTTGCGATAGTTGCGTAGCAGTGTCGCGTAGGGTTCGCCGCGGCCCAGCGCCTCGCGCAGCCGATGCCGCCCTTCCTGCTCGCGCTGCTGGCCCTGCAACATGCGTAGGTTTCGCCCAAGCAGTTCCTCTTCCGCATAGCCGGTCAGGGCCAGGAAGCTCGCGTTGACATAGACCACCGGGTGGTCTGGATCCTGCGCGTCGACCAGAGCGACCGGCTGCGGCGAGGCATCGACCAGGTGGCGCATCAATGGCGGGGCAATCTGCTGCATCAGGTCCCCTCGGTCAGCACCAGCGGCGGCGGCGCATCGAGCGCGCGAACGCGCTCAACCGCATCCTGCCAGCGCGCATCGGTGGCAAGCTCCGCACTCCAGTTACCGCGGCCCCGCATATGCACCAGGCGCGCCTGCGACGCCGGGTTCACGACGTCGGGCTTGAACTGGTCGAGCACGCTGTGCACCCCCTTACGGTCGTTGCATATCGGCAGCACATCGCAGCCCGCGGCGGCGGCGAGGCGTGCGCGCGCGTGCACATCCCCGAACGCGGCGGCACCGGCCATGGTCAGGTCATCGGCAAAGATGCAGCCATGAAACCCGAGGTTGCCGCGCAGGATCCCGACGAGCCAACGGTGCGAGAGGCTCGCGGGCAGTGCATCGATCTGCGGGTAGACCACGTGCGCCGCCATGACCGCGGGCAGCAGGTTCGCGATCAGCAGGCGATAGGGCCGCAGGTCCGGCTCAAGGTCCGCGAGTGCGCGCCGATCCACCGGCAGCGCGACATGCGAATCGGCCGTGACGGCACCATGACCCGGGAAATGTTTGGCAGTCGCGGCCATACCCGCCTCGCGCATGCCTGCCATATAGGCCACCGCGAGCGATCCGACCACATCGGCATCGCGATGGAAAGCGCGATCCCCGATAATCTCGCTGAGGCCGAATTCGAGGTCGACGCAGGGTGCAAAGCTGAAGTCGATCCCGACCGAGCGCAGTTCCGCTGCCATCAGCCAGCCCGCGGTCTGCGCAATGGCGAGCCCTTCGCGCCGGTCGGCATCGAAGCGGTGGCCGATCAATCGTGCCGCCGGCAAGCGCGTGAACTGCTCGCGGAAGCGCTGCACGCGGCCGCCCTCATGATCAACCGCCACCAGCAACGCGGGCGAACGCAGCGCACGAATCGATGCGACCAGCGCAATGAGCTGCTCGCGGCTGTGGTAGTTACGGGCGAACAGCAGCACGCTGCCAATCAGCGGATGGGCCAGCACTTCGCGATCCTCGGCACTAAGCTCGGGCGCGCCGATGTCGACCATGAGCGGGCCCAGGCTCATGGTGCCTGTTCAAACACGGCGATCGACTCGACGTGCGTCGTTTGCGGAAACATGTCCATCACCCCTGCCGCGAGTAGTCGGTACCCCTGGCTTGCAACCAGAATCCCGGCATCGCGCGCCAGGCTGCCCGAGTGGCAGGAAATATACACGATGCGCCGCGGTGCCCACTGTGACATACGCATCATCACGGCAGCAGCGCCTGCGCGGGGTGGATCGAGCAATACGCACCCGTAGCGCGCCTCGGCCCAGGGGCCCCAGGCAGCCGGTTCGAACAGGTTTTCGGTGGCAAAACGGGCATTGCCGATACCATTGGCAAGCGCGTTCGCCCGCGCCCCCGCGACCAGACCCTGATCGCCCTCGATGCCCACGACCTCGCGCACCCGCCGGGCAAGGGGCAGCGTGAAGTTGCCGAGACCGCAAAAGAGGTCGAGTACGGTATCCGCGGGGCCGGCTTGCAGCGCATCGATGGCTGCACCGACCATCGCCTCGTTGATGGCGCGATTCACCTGCATGAAATCAAGCGGGCTAAACCCGATCGCCACGCCCGCGCTGTCGATCCGATAGCTGAGCGGCGGGTAGTCAGTGCGCAGCGGCCGCACGGTGTCGGGGCCGCCGCTTTGCAGGAAGATCTGCGCGCCCAGGCGCTGTCCGAATTCATCGAGCGCAGCGAGGTCCGGGTCTGGCGGTGGCTGCAGCACGCGAAACACGAGCGCGGTGCCCGAGTCGCCGACCGCCACTTCCACCTGCGGGATCTGCTCACGCAGGGTCAGCGTCTCGACCAGCGCAGCCAGGTCGCTCGGCAAGCTGCGCAGCGCCCCGACCAGTACCTCGCAGTGGCGGATGTCAGCCAGATACGGCTTGTCACGCTCACGGAAGCCGGCGAGGACACGCCCCTTCTTGTGCACCCACTTGACGCCAAGGCGCGCGCGACGGCGGTAAGCCCATTGCGGCCCCTGCAGCGGATCGAGCACCCTCTGCGGTCTGACCTGCCCGATGCGCCACAGGTCCTCCAGGAGCTGCTGCTGTTTCGTTGCCAGTTGCGCCGCCGCTGACAGGTGCTGCAGCGAGCAGGCGCCGCAGATGCCGAAATGCGCGCATTTCGGCGTGACCCGATCCGGGGATGGCGTGAGGATCTCGAGCAGCTGCGCCTCGTCCATCTTGCGCCGCCGGCGCAGGATGCGCAGGCGCACCCGTTCGGCGGGCAACGCCCCGGCAATGAACACCACCTTGCCGTCGATGCGCGCGATGCCGCGGCCATCGTGAGCGAGTGCCACGACGTCGGCCTCCGATTCCGTGGCCGCGCTTACGGGCCCGGCCACGCGGCGAGAAATTCCCGGTGATGAGACGCTGTCGATTCGCCCAGCACTTGCCGCACGCGCTGCACCTCGGCGATGTGCTCAGCCGGCGTCAGGTTTCCGCGCACCAGTTCGAAGCGCAGGAAAACCAGGTAAGTATTCAGCACATCGCTCTCGCAGTAGCCGCGGATGCGCGCGAGTTCGCCGCGCTGATAGGCCTCCCAGACCTCGGACCCTTGCAGGCCGATCTTGCCCGGAAACCCGAGCAGGCTCGCCATGTCGCCGAGGCTCGCGCGGCCGCGACCCTGGAATCCGGACAGAATGTCCATCAGATCCATGTGCCGCCAGTGAAAGCGGCTCAGGTAGTTGCTGTACCGGAAACTCGTGTCATTCTCGCCCGTCTCCCAGTAGCGCGCCGCAGTAACCCCATGCAGCAGCGTGCGGTAATGCAGTACTGGCAGGTCGAAGCCCGCGCCATTCCAGCTCACCAGGGTCGGCTGGTACTTATCCAGGCCATCGAAGAAACGTTCCAGCAATTCCTTCTCGGCGGATGATTCCTCGCCGACGCTCCATACCCGTAGGCTCTCGCGCGAGCGCATTACCGCAGCGATTGCGATCACGCGGTGCTGCTCCAGTGGCAGGAAATCCGTGCCCGCCTCGGCCCGGCGCTGCGAGAACATCAGCTCGGCGACGGCCCTGTCGCTGGCCTCGCCAAGCCCATAGAGGCGGCGGCCATACGCGGTATCCGGCACCGTCTCAATGTCGAAGACGAGTGTATTCATGCTAACGCGGCAGGCGCGCCGCGAGCATCAGGGCCTTCATATCGCGGACCGCCCTCGCGAGGCCGTCGAAGAGGGCGCGCGCTACGATCGCATGCCCGATGTTCAGCTCAACGATTTCCGCGATCGCGGCGATCGGGCCGACATTGTGATAATGCAGTCCATGACCGGCATTGACGGTCAGGCCGAGGGTCGCGGCCTGATGAGCGCCGGCGCGCAGGCGCTCGAACTCCTTCGCTCGCGCGCTCCCCGTCGCCTGCGCATAGGCGCCCGTATGCAGCTCGATCACCGGGGCGCCAGCGCGCCGGCAGGCTTCGATCTGCGCAGGGTCCGGATCAATGAACAGCGACACACGGATACCCGCCGCGCCAAGCTCTGCGCAGGCAGCGCCGATGCGCGTCGCCTGGGCGCGCACGTCGAGCCCACCTTCGGTAGTCACCTCGGCGCGCTTCTCCGGCACCAGACAACAATCCTGCGGCAATACGCGGCGCGCGATTGCAATCATCTCATCGGTAACCGCCATCTCCAGGTTCATGCGGGTCTGCAGCGCCGCGCGCATCAGCGTGACATCTTGATCCTGGATATGGCGCCGGTCCTCGCGCAAATGTAGCGTGATGCTGTCGGCGCCCGCCTGTTCAGCGAGCAGCGCCGCATGCAGCGGGTCCGGGTAGGTCGCACGTCGCACCTGGCGCAGCGTCGCGACATGATCGATATTCACGCCGAGCGCAATGGCCGCTTGGCCCGCGGTCATGGCGCCCATGTCTGCTCCCGCCGGCGCATCTCGATCGCCACCTCGCGCGACTTGAGCGCCCGCCCTTCGAGACATGCGTCGATCGCTGCACGCAGCACTCGCTTCGCGTCACGTAAGGAGCGCAGGTCGGCAAATTCCTCGGCGTCCAGGTTCGCGAGCGACTGCCCGAATACCGCACCCGGCGCTTCGGCCAGGCAGCGCTGCGGTCCACTTTGCACGTCGAATCGATAGTACATTTCCGGCTCGATGGGTAGACCCTGATCCGTTCTGGCCAGCTCCAGGCCATAGCCCAGATCCTGCAGCAGCCGCTTTTCAAAACGGCGCAGATGATACTCCTCATCCTGATTGGCGCCGAGTGCGCGCAGCGCCTCCGCATACGCATCGAAGATGCCACGATGCGGGTCGCAGCGCGTGGTCAGCTTCAGCAACAGCTCATTCAGGTAAAAGCCGCTCATCAGGCGCTCGGGCGGCAGCTGCGTGGATGGCCCATCGATTTCCGCGCCTACCAGCTGGCAGGCCTCGGAGCGACCCGACCAGGAGACCAACAGGCGCTGGAAGGGCCGCAGCACCGCACGAAGTCCCGACTTCGGCCCCGCCGCCCCGCGCGCAAACAATGAAAGCCGGCCCTGCTCGGCGCAAAATACCTCGATGATGCGGCTGGTATCGCGATACGCGTACTGATGCAAAACGTATGCGCTTGCCAGCAACACGCGACGTGATGGCCTCACAGCCGCTCGTACCCGAATTGACGTAGCGCCATTTCGCTGTCCGCCCAGTTTTCCTTGATCTTGACCCACAGCTCCAGGTGCACCGAGCGCTGCCACAAATCGTTCAATTCAATGCGCGCGAGCCGTCCGATCTCCTTCAGGCGCTCGCCGCGCTGCCCGATCACGATCGCCTTTTGCCCTGCGCGCTCGACCCAGATGACCGCATGGATCATGATGCGCCCGCCCTCCTCCGCGTACCGCTCGATCTGCACGTTGATGCCGTAGGGCAATTCGTCGCGCAGCTTCAAGGTCAGCTTCTCGCGCACGACCTCGGCGGCATGGAACGGTTCATCCCGGTCGGTTACGACATCGGGCGCAAACAGCGGCGGCGCTACCGGCAGGCGCTCCGCGACCACCTCGATCAGGCGCTCCAGGTTGTCGCGCTGCTGCGCGGAGATAGGCACGATGCCGGAGGCCGGAATGCGCTCGGCAATCTCTTCGAGAAAGGGCAGCATCTGCTCGCGCGGATAAACCTGGTCGACCTTGTTGACCACCACGAACAACGGTTGTTTCAGTCCCCGGACCCGCTCCCAGACCCACAGGTCCTCATCCGTGAAGCGCATCGCCTCGATCACCAACAGCAACACGTCGGAGTCTTGCGAGGAGGAGATGGCGACGCGGTTCATGTACTGATTCATCACACGCCGGGCGCTTTCATGCAGGCCCGGGGTATCGACCAGCACGAGCTGCGCGTCGACGCGATTGACGACCCCGAGGACGCGGTGGCGCGTGGTCTGGGGCTTGGGCGCCACGATGGTGATTTTGCGCCCGACCAGCGCGTTGACCAGCGTGGACTTGCCGACGTTCGGACGGCCCACAATCGCCACATGTCCGGCTCTGAATGGGCCCGCACTCATATTTTTTGCAGGTCCGCAGGCAACTGTGCCAGCAACCGCTCGGCCGCTTCCTGTTCGGCGCGACGGCGAGTGACGCCCGCGCCCACGCTCTTGAGCTTGAGCGAGGGCACGTCGCAGGAAACCGTGAAGGACTGTTCGTGCGCCTCACCGGCGACGCCGGTCAGCTCGTACAACGGCAACGCCATGGCGCGCCCCTGCAGGGCTTCCTGCAGGCGCGTCTTGGGGTCCTTCAACTCGCTCGCCGGAGGCAGCTCAGAGAGTCGCGTCCCGAGGATATGGCGCACGACGGCATTGACAGCCGCGTAGCCACTATCCAGGAAGATTGCCCCGAGCACCGCTTCTAACGCATCGGCAAGAATCGAGGCACGCCGGAAGCCCCCGCTCTTCAGCTCGCCGCCGCCGAGGCGCAGGCAATCCCCGAGTCCCAGGTCGGCCGCAATTTGTGCGAGCGTCTCGCCGCTCACCAGCGATGCGCGCTGGCGCGACAGCGCACCCTCATCAGCCTTGGGATGAGCCTCGTACAGCAGCCGCGCCACCGTGCAGTTCAGCACTGCATCGCCGAGGAACTCGAGCCGCTCGTTATGGCAGGAGCCGGCGCTTCGATGCGTCAGCGCCATTTCGCATAGCGCCGGACTCACGAACACATACCCAAGCGCCCGCGCGGTCCATGCTGGCAACTCGCCGCTGGTACGCTGCGGGATCACTCAATCCTTACGGTTTTGTCAAAGCTGACCATGAGCGACACATTGCCGAGATAGGAGACCTTGTCGTCCCAGGCCGCATGCACGATCACCACGCCATCTTCCTTGGTGATTTCAATGTCCTTGGTCTGCAAACCGGTCACGTCATCGATATTCCAGTGCCGATCGAGCGAGCGACGAATGCCGCCCGGGTCTGGCGTGCCCTTGAACTCCGATCGCAGCCCTTCCATATCGCGCGACACCGCCATATAGTTCAGGTAGACCGGCACAAGCTTGATGATCGCAAGGACTGGCAGGCCGACCAGTGCAATGACGAAAAGCAGTCCGATGAAGGTAATGCCGTTTTGACGATGCCGCATTGAAGCTCCCTAAAAAATGGCGTCCTATTGAATCGCGTGCCCGATCCGCCCCCACAAAGGGCCGTCCCGGGTGTCAAGATTAAGCCAAATCCTCACCGCCTTCCCGACCAAGTTCTCAGCCGGCACAAATCCCGGTGCGTCCGCTTCGCCGTCAAACCGGCTATCCTTGCTGTTATTTCGGTTATCGCCCATGAAAAAGTAGTGCCCCGCCGGCACCACCCACTCCCCGGAACGGGCATAACCCTTGGCAAACATCAGCGCATGGGTCCGCTCGCCGAGCGTCTCCGTGGCGGTAGGCGCCCCCAGGTAGTTATATAAATCCTGCTTCGGTCCACGATATGCGGGCCCGGGCAGCTGGCGCATTGGCACCTCGTTCACGTACAGCTGGTTGTTGTCATCCACCCGGATCCGATCCCCCGGAAGGCCCACCAGCCGCTTGATGTAGTTGACCTTCGGGTTGGGCGGCAGTCGAAACACGATCACATCGCCACGCTGCGGATTGCCGGTGGGCAGGACCAGCGTGTTGGACACGGGCAAGCGCAAGCCATAGGCGAATTTGCTGACGAAAATATAATCCCCGTCATACAGCGTCGGCATCATCGAGTCAGACGGGATCCGGAATGGCTCGAACAGGAAGGAGCGGATCACCAGCACCAGCAGGATGACCGGAAAGAAGGAGCGCGCATACTCCACGGCAATCGGCTCGCGCACCTGCGCAGGTGCGGTGCCGACGGCAACCGCCGCCGCCATGCGCCGCCGGGCGAATATAAAGTGGTCAAGCGCCCAGACCAGCCCTGATAGTGCGCCGACGTCGACCAGCATCAGGCTAAAATCGACCGCCTCATGGCGGAACATGCGCCACAGGATCAGCAGCGACAGCACCCCGACCGCATAGGTCGCGCCCCTCGGCAGCCCGGTCTCGGCTAGGCTGGTCGCCCCGGGGTCGCGCCGCGGGCGCCATATCCAGGCATCGATCAGCAGCACCAGCACGCAGGCCGCGTCCGCAATCAGCAGAAATACAATCAGATTATCGCCCTCGTTCACACCTGTCCCCTCATGTTGTCGATTTCCTGCCGACACGCAACACAGCCAGGAAGGCCTCCTGCGGAATTTCCACCTGGCCCACCTGTTTCATGCGCTTCTTGCCAGCCTTCTGTTTCTCCAGCAGCTTGCGCTTGCGCGAGATGTCGCCGCCATAGCACTTGGCGAGTACGTTCTTGCGCATCGCCTTGACGCTTGCTCGCGCGATGATATGGCTGCCAATCGCCGCCTGCACGGCCACATCGAACATCTGGCGCGGAATCAGTTCCTGCATCTTATCGACGAGTTCGCGCCCGCGCAGGTAGGAGTTGTCCCGATGCACGATCAGCGACAGTGCATCGACCGGATCGCCATTGATCAGGACGTCAAGCTTGACCAGCGGTGCAGCCTGGAAATGGCTGAATTCATAATCAAAGGACGCATAGCCGCGGGTCGCTGACTTCAGGCGATCAAAAAAATCCATGACCACTTCGGCGAGCGGCAATTCGTACTGCAGCGACACCTGGCTGCCGAGGAACAGCATTTTCTTCTGCGTGCCGCGCTTCTCGCTGCACAGGGTCAGCACCGCACCGACATAGTCGGGGGGCACCAGGATGTTGGCGATGATGATCGGCTCGCGCAGCTCCTCGATGCGATCCTGCGCGGGCAGCTTGGACGGATTGTCGACATTAATGACCGAACCATCGGTAAGCAGGACTTCGTAGATGACGGTCGGCGCGCTCGTGATCAGTTGCAGGTCGTATTCGCGCTCGAGGCGCTCCTGCACGATGTCCATGTGCAGCAGGCCCAGGAACCCGCAGCGAAACCCGAAGCCCAGTGCGGTGGAGACCTCGGGTTCGAAATGCAGGGCCGAATCGTTCAGCTTGAGCTTCTTCAGGGCATCCCGGAACTGCTCGTAATCGTCGGAGCTGACCGGAAACATGCCGGCAAAGACGCGCGGCTGTACCTGCTTGAAACCGGCCAGTGGCGCGGCCGCCGGGTTCGCATCCAGCGTGATGGTATCGCCGACCGGCGCGCCGTCGATCTCGCGGATGCCGGCGATCACAAAGCCGACTTCGCCGGTTCCCAGGGACTCGCGCGTCACGGGTTTCGGCGTGAACCGGCCGAGCTTGTCGATCGCATGGCTGCGGCCGGTCGACATCACGCGTATTTTTGCGCCGGTCACCAACGCCCCATGCATGACCCGCACCAGCGAGACCACGCCAACGTAATTGTCGAACCAGGAGTCGATGATCAGCGCCTGCAGCGGGCCGTCCGGATTTCCCGAGGGGGCCGGGATGCGCCGCACCAGCTGCTCGAGCAGCTCGGGCACGCCGAGGCCAGTCTTGGCACTGACGAGCGCCGCATCATCTGCCGGGATGCCGATGATTTCCTCAATCTCATGGATGACCTTGGCAGGGTCTGCCGAGGGCAGGTCAATCTTGTTGATGACCGGCAGAACTTCCAGTCCCTGCTCAAGCGCGGTGTAGCAGTTGGCCACACTCTGCGCCTCGACGCCCTGCGCCGCGTCGACGACCAGCAGCGCTCCCTCGCAGGCGGCGAGCGAGCGCGACACCTCGTAGGAGAAATCCACATGGCCCGGGGTATCGATGAAATTGAGCTGGTAGACCTCGCCCGTGTTTGACTTGAAGGCCAGCGTCACGCTCTGCGCCTTGATGGTGATGCCGCGCTCGCGCTCGAGGTCCATCGAGTCGAGCACCTGGGCCTGCATCTCCCGAGCATCGAGTCCGCCGCACTCCTGGATGAACCGATCAGCCAACGTGGATTTACCGTGGTCGACGTGGGCGATGATCGAAAAGTTGCGGATATTCTTCATCTAGGGCCGGGTTTGGGCAAACGCCGGATTATACCGGTCAATGCAGCTGCGCGAGCGCCTTATGCACTTCCTCAAGGTCTAAGGAGCCGTGGCATACCAACTCGCCATTTAACATCAGCACCGGAACCTTGTGACCGAAGCGCACGCGCGTCGCCGCCGAAACATCGACATCGGCGATCTCGAGCGTATGAGCATGGCCGGCGAGCGCCAGGGCGAGCTGCTCCGCCATTTGCTCACACAGATGACATCCAGGACGGCTATACAATAGAAAGCGCGCGGCGACGCTCAATGGGTGGCGGTATCGTCCAGGCGGACCGAATTAGCAATAAACTCCACGGTCTGCGCCGGCACTTCGCCGACCGCGGTGACCTGGTGCCCCTGCACGATGGTTGAAAAGGCGAAGCCTGAGCCGACGCGCGCGAGCTCCTGCTGCTGGGGCGAGTGAGTCTCGGCGAGCCCCGGCTCAACGAACACCGAGACCGTCGCGAGCCCATCCGAGTACACCAAGTGCATGACCGGGTCCCCGAGGCCGCTCAGCATGCGCGCACCCGCCACCATCAGGTGAAAGCCGGGTGGCAACTCGATGGCGCGAAAGCCCGCGCCCTTCTTGACCGAATCGTCGTGCGCAGCCTGGCGAATGATTTGCATACCAGCGAGCGGCATCGAGGGCTTCAGCGCGCTGTCAGGAATACTGTCAGGCATCTCGAGGTGCGCGAATTGAATCTGCTCGATGAGCCGTCCCGAGGAGTCGCACAGCTGCGTCTTGAGCGGCATGCCGGTCTGCTGATCGAGCCACAGCCGGTAGCCGAAGCGGAATTGGTCCTTGGGGCTTACTGAAATGCCGTGGGCGGCGCGCCCGAGTATGCGGATACCAGGCAGCGTGTTCAGTTCATAGACCTGGGCGACGCCAGGATTGAATTGCGGCAGGGTTCCGAAGAACGGCCCGCTCGACTGGCGCGGCTCCACCAGGATCGTATTCTTGTCCGGCAGGTAGCAGGTCAGTTCGGTGCTGTTGCGCACGAATTCGCGGCCCGAGCCATCCAGCGACATTAGCCGCTCGGTCACCTCGCCACCGACCACCCGATGCACGATGCGCATCGTCTCGACGCGTCCTTCGCTCAGGTGCAGGAAGGTGCCGTCGTAATTGCGCTGCGCCAGCGCACTGTTCATCTTCTCCAGCCATTCGCGCGGACTGCCCTCCTGCTGCGGCGCCGGCTGAACCTCGGCGGCGGCGGCGAGGCCCACTAGCGCACAGGATGCCAGGAGATTCGCAGACTTGGCGAGCGGTAGCATCATCGCGCGGTGCTGGCATCGGCCTCTGGTGTGGGCTGATCGACGTCAACGATCAAGTCGGTCATGACGTCGCGCTGGCCGAGCAGGGAAGGATACTGGCTGTGCGCAAAGACGTATTTTGTCAACCGCGCACCCGGAATCGCGTTGGGCGAACTGCCGGTCGACGGCGGCGTAATATAGGAGATAGCCTCGTGGTTCTTCGCGGCCAGCGGCGCCGTCACCGCAGTGGATGCTCGCGGCACCAGCGCGACGATCGGAGACACGCCGGTACGCCACTGCAGCGCGACAATCGCGACAAGCGCCACACTGGCCGCAATGGCCGCGCCGGCGAGCGGTCGCCACCAGCGCCGCGGCCTAGCGGCCGCCAGGGCGATCGCGACTGCCGTGGCAGGTTCGCCATCAATGGCCCCGTTGATCGCGCCGGTGAAGTTGCCGCGAAGCGGCATATGCTTCATGCCGCGCATCGCCTCGCCGATCAGCGCGTAGCGACCGAAGCTATCACGCAGTGCCGCATCGCGCACCATGCGCTTCAACAGCAGCTCCGATTCCGCACTGGGCAGTTCCCCATCTAGGAACGCCGATATCTGCTCTCGTATCTGTTCGCTCATGTGTCCTCGGGACGGCCCAGGCCGCCATCAAAAATAGGTCTCAATCGCTTGTCAATGGCTTCCCGTGCACGGAAGATGCGCGAGCGCACGGTGCCCACGGGGCAGTCCATGGTTTGCGCGATCTCCTCGTAGCTCAATCCTTCCAACTCGCGCAGCACGATCGCCGTGCGCAAATCCTCGGGCAGGTTCTCAATGGCGCGATTGACCGTGTCGCGGATCTCATCGGTCAGCAATAGCGCTTCGGGCGTCTCGCCCTCGGACATGCGCGCCTGCATGTCATATTGCTCCGGGTCCTGCAGGTCGAGGTCATAGGACATGGGCCGGCGCTTGTTCGCCACCAGGGCGTTCTTGGCCGTATTTATCGCAATGCGATAAAGCCAGGTATAGAACGCACTGTCGCCGCGAAATGCGGGTAACGCCCTGTAGGCCTTCACGAACGACTCCTGAGCGATATCTTCGGCCTCACTGGCATCGTGAACATAACGCATGATGAGCTTGAGGACCTTGTGCTGATACCGCAGGACCAATAGATCAAACGCTGCCCGCTCGCCACGCTGAACCCGCTCCACCAGTTTGAGGTCGCTTTCCTCAACGGTCATAAGGTCCAGCTTGTCGGAGTAGACCGACAGCGGAGCAAAAAGTTCGCCAACTGTGTCACAGCTTGCATGCGGCCAGTCTACCAGCCGCAGTGCCCGGTTTTAGTGTCCCGCAAACGAGCCTGACGTAATTCGGACAACGAGATCCCGCAGTGCCGGGCTCGACGGCACGCGTTGGCCCAGGCAGTACGCGTTCAGCTCGATGTCCGGGCAGTCCAGAAGCTGCTCAAATGCCGCCCGCTGCGCCGGATCGGCGCCCGGGAATTGATCGCTCAGGTAGTTCGTCAGCAATTCATCCAGTTCGCGCATGCCGCGCCGGCAGCGCCACCGTAGCCTGCCCAACTCCTGCGCATCGGTGCGAGCCATGCTCAATGTTCCCGGTGGGCCAGCATCTGCTTGATCTGCCCTATCGCCTGCGCCGGATTCAGGTCCTTCGGACACGCTTCGGTGCAATTCATGATCGTGTGGCACCGATACAGGCGGAACGGATCCATCAGTTCATCGAGACGCTCGCCGCTTGCCTCGTCACGGCTGTCGACGATCCAGCGATAGGCGGCAAGCAGGGCGGCGGGCCCGAGGTAGCGGTCGCTGTTCCACCAGTAACTCGGGCAACTGGTCGAGCAGCAGGCGCACAGGATGCAGGCGGACGGACGGTCGACCTTGAGCTGGTCCTCCTTGGACTGCAATCGCTCGGCGTCCGGCGGCGCCGGCGTGCGCGTCTGCAGCCACGGCTTGATCGATGCGTATTGCGCATAGAAGGCCGTCAGGTCCGGCACCAGGTCCTTGATGACCGGCAAGTGCGGCAAGGGATAGATCCGCACCTCGTTTTTGACGTCGGCACAGGCGCTGATGCAGGCGAGCCCGTTGCGGCCATCAATGTTCATGGCGCAGGAACCGCAGATCCCCTCGCGGCAGGAACGCCGGAAGGTTAGCGTGGAATCAATCTCGTTCTTTATCTTGATCAGCGCGTCCAGCACCATCGGCCCGCAGCTGTCCATGTCCACTTCGTAGGTGTCCATGCGCGGATTCTCGGGCGAATCCGGATCGTAGCGGTAGATGCGGAACACGCGCACGTTCTTCGCCTCTGCCGGCGCTTTGAACAAGCGCCCGTCCTTGCGGACCGTGGAGTTCGCCGGCAACTTGAATTCAGCCATGATTGCTCCGCAACACGATCTCAGTACGTCCTTGCCTTGGGCGGAATGGAGTCGACTTCACCGGTCAGGGTATTCAGCTGCACCGGCCGGTACTTCATGCGCGTCTCGCCCTTGGCATCGACCCAGCACAGGGTGTGCTTGAGCCAGTTTTCATCGTCGCGGTTGGGGAAGTCCTCGCGCGCATGGGCGCCGCGGCTCTCCTGGCGATTCTCGGCCGAATGCATAGTCGCCACCGCCTGGCCCAGCAGGTTATCAAGCTCGATGGTCTCGACCAGGTCCGTATTCCAGATAAGCGATCGATCCGCGATGCCAACCTCGGCAAATGAGGCGAACACGTCAGCGAGCTTGCGCTTGCCCTCGTTCAGCGACTCCCCGGTGCGAAACACCGCCGCATCGCGTTGCATGGTCCGCTGCAGCGCCAGGCGCACATCGGCCGTGCGCAGCTTGCCACGCGCGTGGCGCAGCGCATCGAGGCGTGCGATCGTCGCTGCGCCTGCTTCAGCGTGTAGCGGCTTGTGCGTAGCGCCCGGCGAAACAGTGCGCGCGCAATGCCGCGCCGCCTCGCGCCCAAACACGACCAGATCCAGCAGTGAGTTCGACCCCAGGCGATTGGCGCCGTGCACCGACACGCAGGCGGCCTCGCCCACCGCCATGAGCCCGGGCACCAGCGTATCGCGCGCCCCATCGCTCGCGGTCAGGACCTCGCCATGCAGGTTGCAGGGTATGCCGCCCATGTTGTAGTGCACGGTCGGCAGCACCGGGATCGGATCTTTGTTGACATCGATCCCGGCAAATATCCGCGCCGTCTCGGCTATGCCGGGAAGTCGCTCATGGATGACCTCTGGCCCCAGGTGTTCAAGGTGCAGGTGAATGTGGTCCTTCAGGGGCCCTACGCCGCGTCCTTCGCGGATTTCGATGGTCATCGAGCGACTCACGACGTCGCGCGAGGCAAGGTCCTTCGCATTCGGGGCATAGCGCGGCATGAAGCGCTCGCCGGCCGCATTGGTCAGGTAACCGCCCTCGCCCCGCGAGCCCTCGGTGATCAGGCACCCGGCGCCGTAGATACCGGTCGGATGGAACTGCACGAACTCCATGTCCTGCAGCGGCAGTCCGGCGCGCAGCACCATGCCCCCCCCATCCCCGGTGCAGGTATGCGCCGAGGTGCAGGAGAACCATGCGCGTCCATAGCCGCCGGTGGCGATGATGACCTCATGGGCACGAAACCGATGCAGCGTGCCGCTCGCCATGTCGAGCGCGACCACACCGCGGCACTGGCCGTCCTCCATGATCAGGTCGAGCACAAAGTATTCGATGAAGAAATTTGCCGCGTGCTTCAGCGACTGCTGGTACAGCGTATGCAGCATGGCATGCCCAGTGCGATCGGCAGCCGCGCAGGTGCGCTGCGCCGTACCCTGGCCGTAGTGCGTGGTCATGCCGCCGAACGGGCGCTGATAAATCCGTCCGTCCTCGGTGCGCGAAAATGGCACGCCGTAATGCTCGAGCTCGATGACCGCGGACGGCGCCTCCTTGCACATGAACTCAATTGAGTCCTGGTCGCCCAGCCAGTCAGAGCCCTTGACCGTGTCATACATATGCCAGCGCCAGTCATCATTGCCCATGTTGCCGAGCGCGGCCGAGATGCCGCCCTGAGCGGCGACCGTGTGGCTGCGTGTCGGGAATACCTTGCTCAGGCAGGCGGTGCTGAGCCCCGCCTGCGCAAGGCCCAAGGTCGCGCGCAGTCCTGAGCCACCGGCGCCGACCACAACGACGTCGTAGGCGTGATCCGTAAATGTATAGTCGCTCATGTAACCGGTGCCGCAAACGTGATGCGCAGGATCGCAAATACCGCGAGTCCCGCGCCGAGCACATACACCCATCGCAGCAGCTGCAGGATCAGCGTGCGCATGCCCGGGGCATGCACGTAATCCTCGACCACGACTCGCGTGCCAAGCTCGGCGTGATAGGCCAGCACGACAACCAGCAGCATCGCGAGGAACGCGCTGAAGGGCGTCGCGAGCCAGGCGCGCACCGTCAGGTACGAAAGGTCCGGCAGCATCAGCAGCGACAGCAGGAACCACAGCGTCAACGGAATCAGCGCCACCGCGCTGACGCGCTGCCGCCACCAATGGGCGGTTCCGGCATGTGCGGAGCCCCTTCCCAGGGCCTCGCCGAGCGGTGAGCGCAGGCTGCTCACGGGGCACCCCGAATTGCATGCCACAACAGCACCCAGATCGCGGCGCTGAGTGCTGCCGAGACAGCGACCACCAGCCAGCCGCTGCCATTTCGCTGCGCCCGCTCATAGCCGCGGCCGGCGTCCCAGAACAAATGCCGCAGGCCGTTAAGCAGGTGATAGAAAAAGGCGAACGTCCAGGCAGCGAGCATTAACAGGCCGGGGACGCTGCTGAACAATCGGGTGGCGCAATCGTAGGCCGATTGATCGGCGGCGAGCGCTATCAGCCAGTAGCACAGCGCGAGGAGCCCTGCAGCGAGGCCCACGCCCGTGAACCGGTGCACGATCGACAACGTGCTGCCCATCTGCCAGCGATAAATCTGCAGGTGGGGTGACAGCGGTCGGGGCCGTACGGGCATGCGGGTCCTTAGAAATCGATGCAGCGGCCGCGCCGCTCCCAGTCGCCGTATCGAGTCGGCTCCGGAGCTGCCGGGCCGCCCACCTCAGGTTCGGGCGCGGGCGGCACAACCGGCGGGGCAGGCTTATCGTCGTCGCGTTGCGTCACGGCACAAAGTTTGCCAGAAAACTCTGCGTCATTCCTGTGCTTCGGTACCATGACCCGATGGATCATAACGCGATCGGCGCACACTCGGGGCGATTGGGGCACCTGGGGCTGCTGCGATTCACCGGGGCCGATGCACGCAGTTTCCTGCAGGGCCAGATTTCCAATGATACCGAGCGGCTTGCACAGGGTCATTCACTGCTATGCGCCTATTCGAATGCACAGGGGCGCGTGCTCGCCGTGTTGAGCCTGCTGCCGCATAGCACCGGCATCGTTGCGATCCTGCCGGCTGAGCTTGTGGCGCCGATCGCGGCGGCACTGCGAAAGTTCATCCTGCGCAGTAAGGTACGTATAGATGAGTCCGCCGCGCAGCTGATCGTCGCAGGCCAGCATGGCGCTGCCGGGTTGCGGCGGGCCGGACTGCCGGTCCCGGCTGGCATCGGCGCGTACCAGGAAGCGCGGGGCATCGGCGTCGCGCGCACCAATGAGCCGGAGGAGCGGTTCTGGCTCATCGGCGCGCCCGCAGCTTTGGCGGCGCTCGATCAGGGCAGCGCCGCCCAGCGCGAAGCCGATTGGCGGCTCGCGGACATCGGGGCCGGCCTGCCCCAGGTCTATGCGGCAACACGCGAGGCGTTCGTCGCACAGATGTTGAACCTGGACCTGGTCGATGGCATCAGTTTCACGAAGGGGTGCTACACGGGACAGGAAATCATCGCACGCACCCAGCATCTCGGGCGCATCAAGCGGCGCATGTTCCATCTTGCGATCGGCAAGGAAGGCGACGCGCTCTCGATCGGCCAGAGCGTCACGGTGGTCGACGGGCGCAGCGGGCGCGTGACCGAACTTGCGCAAGCGGCCGGCGGCTATGAAGCGCTTGCGGTGCTACCGCTCGAAGCGAGCGCGTCCGGCGCAATGTCAGGAGCCGCTGAGCTGCTGGCGCTGCCTTATTCTATGCAGCCTCGGGCGGCGCAAAAAAAACCAGCAGCCTGAGTTCCTCTTCGATGGCGTAGAAGCGATGTTCCACATTGGCGGCGACGAAGATCAGCGTGCCGGGGCGGATCTCGCGGTCCTGCGCACCGGCGCGCGCGCGCGCCTTGCCGCTGACCACGTAATACAGCTCATCCTGCTTGTGCGGCGACTGCACATCCACGCCGCCGGCCGGCAGTACGTAAATGCCGGCGCTCAATGAATTCACGCGTAGGAACTCAAGATAGGGCGTGGCACGGCGCGCGCGCTGATCCGTGACATCACTGAATTGCTCGAACAAAACGTCCATTACCGCACTCCAGTTTGCGTGCCGCAACAATGACCGGAGCCGCGCGTGCGCATGACCGGCATTGGGATAGAACCCATTTGGTTCGCCACGGTACTCATGGCTGTCAACTATTTTAACTGTGTTTTGGAGGGTAATCATGAATTCTCAGCTCCGTATCAAAGATCCGGCATCGGTGGCCACCGCCGTCGCCGCTGCCTGCACGCTCACGCTGGTCGCCTGTGGTGGTGGCGGGAGTGGAGGCGGTTCGATGACCACAACTCCCCCGCCCCCCGCGGGTTTCCTCGATACGGCACTGGTGTCGGATGCGCCCGGGGTGGTTGCGACGACCACGATCATCGATTCGAACCTGCAAAATCCCTGGGGCGTTGCTTTTGCGCCGGGCAATCCGTTCTGGATATCCGACGAAGCCAATAGCGTGACTACGCTTTACACGGGTACCGGCACGGTCGTGACCAATAGCGCGAGCGGCCTCTCGACCCAGGCCGGCATCACGATTCCGCCAAATTCACTCGGCGCGCCTGCCAATCCGACCGGTCAGATCTTCAATGGCACGGGCGGCTTTGCCATCGGCGGGCAGTCGGCTATATTCATTCTGGACGGCCAGGGTGGAACGATTTCCGGTTGGAGCGGCGGGGCCGCGGCCGCGACCGCATTCGATGACACGCTCGCACACCCGGCGAGTCCGGCGGTCTACAAGGGCCTGGCGATCGGCTCGGTAGGAACTGCGAACTTTCTGTACGCCACGGATTTTCATAACAGCAAGGTCGATGTGTTCGACACCAACTTCACCGAGCCTGCCGCCATGCAGGGGCTGTTCGTAGATCCGGCACCCGTTGCAGGCTTCGCGCCGTTCGGCATCACCGCGGCAGGTACGCAGCTGTATGTCACCTACGCCATGCAGGATGCGGCTGCGCACGATGAAATGCTTGGCGCCGGCTTAGGCTACGTCGACGTGTTTGACATGAGTGGCAACTTCGTCAGTCGCTTTGCCTCACAGGGTGTACTTAATGCACCTTGGGGCGTTGCGGTGGCGCCGGCAGGATTCGGATCGCTCGCGGGCGATGTCCTGATCGGCAACTTTGGCGATGGACATATCAATGCCTTCACGACTGCCGGCGCTACCGTCGGGGCGATGGCGGCAAACAACGGCGGCACGGTGGCGATCCCGGGCCTATGGGCGCTGGTGTTCGGCAATGGGGATGCGGATAAGCCGGTGAATACGCTGTTTTACACGGCCGGATTTGCCAACCAGACCGATGGCGTGTTCGGTACCATCACGGTCTCCACGTCGACCGGCGGCGGGAACCCGTACTGATTGGGAAGCAGGCCGGGTTTCCTACTGGCAGCGCTGGACATGATGTGACATCACGTCCAGCGCTGCGCAGACATCCGGCACGGCAGGCGGCTCGCTGCTCAGCAAAACTTCCACTTCACGCGCCGTCAGGTGACTCTGCTTTGAGCGCAGCAGCGCGATGACCCCGGAGATCTCAGCCGTGGCGAGCGAACTGCCATTGTAGAAGTCGTAATGGTCATCGGGAGCAAGCGACAGGACATCCCGGCCCGGCGCGCGGATCACGCCAGTGGTGGTGAAGTTATTCTCGATGGCGTCGACCGCGATGACGTGCGCAATATTCGTCGGAAACGCATCGCGCAGGCCGTCGGGCGGAATTGCGCCGACCACGATGATGCCGTCATCCTGCGCGCGGCGAATCAACCGCGACAGCAGTGGATCATCCGGTCCATCCAAACTCAGGTTGATGATATCGACCCGTGCCTCGATGGCGGCGGCGATCGCCTGGGCGAGGGTGAAGGTGTTGCAGGTCGCGCGCACGCCGCCGACCGCGGCGCGCCAGCAGGCCTTGTAGGCGAGCAGCGCGGCATCCGGGGCAATGCCAACGATGCCGATCCCGTTTCCAGGGACCGCACCTATAATGCCGGCCATGGCCGTGCCGTGTGCGTCTGACTGAAAGACGCCGGCATCGTTATCAACAAAATTACGTGACACCAGCGTGTTCGGCAGGTCGACATGGTGCACCTGCACACCGGTGTCAATCACCGCGACCCGCACGCCACTGCCGCGGCTCAGTGCGTGAGCTTGCGCGACGCCGAGCTGGTCGATGTTGTGTTGCAGCTGCGCATACGGATCATTGTAGGGCAGCGTTGCGGTCTCAAAATTAAGCAGCGGCTCGACCGATTCAACGCGTGGGTCGCGGGCGAGACGGGCCATGAGCTCAATCGGATCTGCGCCCGGCGGCAGCTCATACACCAGACAGTTCACGCCCAGCATTGCGATGGGCCAACTTGCGCTCTCGCGCAGGTGATATTCGCGCACGAGTGCCCGACCTACCGCCCGCGCGGCGCCGCCGGCCATGTAAGGCCCGGCCTGGTCGTAGCCGCGCGCGGAGGATGCGGCGCGCGTCGCAGAGGAGTTCACCGGGTTACGGATCGTCAGTACAACAAAGTTCTGCGGCGATGCGCGCGCAGCAGCCGGCAATGTTGCGCTCGGGCGCAGCGGCACGCTGGCTTGACAGGCGGCCAGGAAAAGCGCGATGAGGCAGATCAGCCCTTTCACCGCAAGGCAACCTCATCGTGCGGCGCGGGCTCGGCAAATCTGACCTGCCCATTCGCGCGCAGCGCCGCGACCGCCCGGTCCAGGCGTCCGTTCGCCTCGTGTGGATCGGTGAATGCGAGCGTATAGACCCCGGCATGGCTCGGGCCCCTGACGATACTAAGGGCATTCGCCGCGAGAAGGTCGTTCAGCGCGCCAAGCGTGGCATCGGGCGCGAAGACCGCACGAATGTGTTCACCGTCAGCCGGTGGCGTGACATCCGCAAACAAAGTTGCGTAGCGTGGCTCCTGGTTCGCGCCCGCCTGACGATGAAACATCACGGTGCCAATGGCTCCAAGCGCAACCGCCTGGACCAGCGCGGCCGCCGCAAGCCACGGCACCGCGCTGCGGCGATGCGCCGGGATCGCAGCGGCGTGAGCAATTGCAGGCGTGCTGGCCGGGGATTCGCGCTCCAGCTCATCAATGCGCGACAACGTCCGGGCGAGCCCGGGTTGCGGCGCGTAGTCGACGCTGGATTCGGTTTTCATCAGTGCCCGGATTGCGCGCTCGTGAACTTCATCCTCGCGGCAAATCGTGCAGCGCGCGAGGTGGCGCGTGACACGCGCGGTATCGGCCGCATCGAGCCGCCCAGCCACATGCCAGGGCAGCAGGCGCGCAGCCTCTTCCTCACAACGCTCACTCTGCAGGTGATTATTCATAGCGACTTCTCCAGACCAGGTGCCGAATCGGCCAGTATCGTCCGCAGCTTGCGCCGGGCATTGAACATGCGCGTCTTTACGGTATTGACCGGACATTCCATGATCTCCGCCACCTCTTCGCAGGAATGGTCCATGTAATAAGTGAATTCGAGCACCAGGCGCTGCTCAAGCGGCAGTTTCGCAAGTCCCGCCGCGAGCAGCTGACGTTGTTCAAGCGCCTGTGCACTGTCACTGACGCTGCCCTCGGATTCTGCGATTTCCAGCATCATGGCGCGCTCGTGGGTCGCGGCCCTGCGGATCATGTTCAGGGCGCGCCGGTACGCGATACCCATGATCCAGGTCGAAACCCGCGATGCATTGCGGAATTCCCCGGCGCGTTGCCATACGATCCACAACGTGTCATTGATGATTTCCTCCGCATCGGCATAGCGGTGCAGCAGGCGGGTCAGGAAGCGGGCCAGCCGCCGGTGATAGCGCAGGTACAGGTCGCGAAAAGCGTCCCTATCGCCTGCGCTGATTCGGCGCAGCAGTTCTCGTTCCAGTTCATTTGCCGCTAGTCCGGGGCCCCCGGAGTCGAAATGGAAGTCCTCGCTATTCAATTACTTACCCATAGTTACTCGCCTGAGGATAAATTCTTACCTCGGTATGTACCGCGAGCCCTGCATAAGGTTCATGCATTCAGAAGCGCCAGATCGCCGAGAGCACCCAGGTGCCATTCGCACTGGCGCCCTCGAACAGCCGATTGACCGTGGAATCAGCAAAGAACCGCGACAAGTCAAAGGTAACGCGCCGATGCACGTATTGTAAGCCAGCGTTGCCTGCCCAGTAGTGCACACCAAACAGCTTGTGCAAATCGTAGTAGCCAACGTCCGCATTCAGCGCAAAGGCCGCCGGCAGCGGCCAGCGCAGCGCGAGTTCATAGGCCACGCTCGCGCGCCGGTTCGCGACCCCCAGCGTGCTATACAGTGTACTGTCCGGCTGGTAGGAGACTGTTGCGACCACTTCATCCAGGTAACTTGCCGATAGCGCCAGCTCGTCATAGTTATAGTGAACGGGACGCGAGTCATTCAGATATTGGTAATGGGTATAGCTTAACGTCGCGTTGAACTGATCCCCGAGCGGGCGGCGTATTCCGCCGTATACATCGAGCTCAAGCGCCGCGACCCCAAAAGGGTACGGATCCACGTTGGACGCCCAGGTCCCGGCAAACCAGCCCTGCGGACTCTGGTAATTGGCGCCGAGTTGCAACGCGCCGCTGTCATAGGTCTGGGAAACGCCGCGAAAAACATAATCGGTGGTCGCGCCGACCGAGCCACTCCAAGGCCCGTCCGCGGCGCTGGCGAGCATGGGCATGGCGGCAAGCCCCAGTATCTGCAGCAATGCACCCCTCTTTCGCATTGCGGCCAGTATACGGATTCCGGCCAGTACCCACCCCATTGGTCGGGGGCGCGCCTTCGAGAACCTTTCGGCCGCCTCACGTTACCCATCACCGGTATCGCATAACAAAAGGGGCATCGCATGACTAAATCCACGCTTACACCTAATCAAACTCCATGGCCTACCCTAGCCGTGATCGCGCTCGCCGGCTGCCTTGGGCAAAGCACCGCGATGGCCGGGGACACAGCATTTATTCCACGCACGGTCAATTCCTCGACGGTCCCTCCCAATGGGGATGTCAATCCTTATGGGGTCGCATTCGTGCCCGAGGGGTTTCCATCCGGCGGCGCCCTGGCCGCCGGCGATGTGCTGGTTAGCAATTTCAACAACAGTAACAATCTTCAGGGCGCGGGCACTACGATCATTCAGCTGCGGCCAACGGGATCAATCGCGCCGCCGGGCACAGCGGTCGCCTTCTTTAGCAGCACGTTGCAAGGCCTGAGCACAGCACTTGGCACGCTGCGCGCAGGGTTCGTGATCGTCGGCAATGTGCCGACCACTGACGGAACCTTTAAGACCATCGGCCAGGGCGCACTGCAGGTGCTGGATCGCAATGGCACAGTCGTGCAGACCTGGACTGATAAGCACTTCCTGGATGGTCCCTGGGATTTGACTATCGATGATCATGGCAGCTGGGCCCTGATCTTCGTCTCGGATGTCCTGAGCGGGACGGTCACGCGCCTCGAAGTTGGCGTATCTTCAACGGCTGTGTCGCTCATGAGCAAGACACTGATTGCCTCCGGCTATATGAGTGTCCCCAATAGCGCGGCGCTGGTGCTCGGGCCAACCGGGCTTGCCTATGATGCCTCCAGCGATACGCTCTATGTCGCCGCGACCGCAGACAATGTCGTTTATGCGGTTCCCCAGGCCGGGCATCGTACGAGTGCAGTCACCCTCGGCAGCGTCGTTTTCGCGGGACACGAACTGCGAGGTCCGCTCGCGCTGCGCTGGGCGACCAATGGCGACCTGCTGGCCGCCAATGGCGATGCGGTTAATGCAGGCGCGCTGCATCCGAGCGAGATCGTGGAATTCACGATCGGGGGCCATTTCGTGCGGCAATACAACGTTGACTCGAGCCCGGGCGGTGCCTTCGGCATCGATACCGTGCTCGACCCCGCAGCGCATTATAACTATGCGGTCATCGATGACGTCACCAACAACCTTACTGTCACGCACATCGGATCGCCCTAAACCAATGTGATTGTCGATAGTGCAGGCGCCGCACAACGGGCTGAACATTAACAGCTCGTGGTGCGGCTTTTTTCCTTCCGTGTTTAGCCAGCGGTGCCGGATATGGCGCGGGCCGCCTGCAGCAGCGTTGAGCAATATACGGCGGGCTGGGGCTTATCCGCAGCGCGACTATGCAGCCCTGGGGGGTCGCAGTCGATGCAGTCCGCCTGCTTTTTTTAAGGAAATTACCCGCGTGGCGCGGCGAGCACCTGCACCCAGTAAAGCCCAGGCTTGGAAGTGTGGCCCGCCGCGAACGCAAGACCCATCTGCGAGAAACGTGGGTCCATGATATTTTCGCAATGCCCTGGGCTATCCAGCCAGCCTTTGACGACCTCTTCGGCCGTGGTAGGGCCGTAGGCAATATTTTCGCCTACGAGTTTCTCCTGGTAGCCGATCGCGCGCACACGGTCCGCCGGGCTATGGCCCGACAAGTCCTGATGCTCGAAGTAGTCGTGCCGGGCCATATCGGTGGCATGTCCCAGCGCTACATCCCCGAGTGGGCCCGACAGGCCAACCGGCGGCGCCGGGCCTAGCGAGTGGCTGCCACAACGCGCCCCGCGCTGGCGCGCCTCATTGACGAGCTTAAGGACCCGCGCAGCCAGCACCGGCGCTTGCGCGAGGGTGGGCACAACATAGGGCAGCGCGAGCATGAGCCATTTGTCTGCGCCGCGTTGATATAGCCCCACATCGACCATCGCCAGATCGGCGATGCCCTGGCAGCGCGAACCACGCAGTTGCTGCATCAGCGCGGAATCCGAGCCGGTCACGTGCAAGCCTTCAGATTTTTGCGCGGTGTATCCGCTTTGCTCCACGGCGCCTTGCAGCGTGGCGCCCGCGGCCCATCTCTTGGCTGCCCGGTCGAGCTTGACATCGTGATGAAGCGGATTTCTGACGGCCATCACCGCGCCGCAACCGCCAGCGCGCAGCGTCTGCACGACCTCGATCGTATCAGCCCGCGCAATGGCCGAAATGCAGATTGCGACGAGCGCGCCTGCCAGGCACCAGTGCGAGGTGCGAGTAAGGATCTTCATTAACCACGCTCCGGCTTAACCACTTGGTAACAGAACGCCAGGGTGGCGCGCCGGATGACCGTCATGGGCGGAACCGCATCACAATTGTTACTGTGCGGCGGGGTCGGCGTCTACGTATATCGCAATTCCCCGGCCGCTCTTGGCATATACCATGTCACTGCTGCTGAAACCCACGCCTACCGACCCATGGCCGCCGGACAGGCCTGTTCCGACGCCGACGCCGCCCGATCCTATCTCCTGATCGCCTACATCCTACAACAGGATGCCATTGGCGCCGAGTTTCGCCGCCTCACCCTTGAGTCGCTTAATGACCGCATCGATCTTTCCCTGCGCGGTGATCGACAGCGAGTGCCTGCTCGAGGTGTCGAGGATCGCGATCTGTTCATACTTTGCTTGCGGCGGATGCAGGTATAGCTGCACCTGGTCCGCGGATATCTCCGGGCGCACCTTGCCAACGATGACATGCGAAGTCACGCAAGCGCCCGCAAGCACCGTGATTGCGGCGACAGCGACGCGAATGATTCCGGAAAAATCGGGTTGGGCCACAGTTACATCCTCGCAGTTGACCGAATAGGCGCAGCTGTCATTATGGCGGCCCTGCGTCGCGAGTACCAATTCCTGCCATGACTCCTCTGCATATCCAGACGCCGCTGATTGAATCCCGCGCGCTTGCGCAAGCGCGGCAGACGGTACTACTGAAGCTTGAGGCACTGCAACCTCCAGGCTCGTTCAAGATCCGTGGCATCGGGCTCGCCTGCCAGGAGCACATTCGCCGGGGCGCGAAACGCTTGATCTGCTCATCCGGCGGCAACGCGGGCATCGCGGTGGCTTATGCCGGACACCGTCTCGGTGTGCCAGTCGTGGTAGTGGTCCCTGAGACCACAACCGCAAGAGCCCGGGCACTGATCAAATCCGAACAGGCCGAACTCATAATTCATGGCGCCTCCTGGCACGACGCGAACGAACGCGCAAAATCGATGGTTACAGCCACCGATGCATTTCTGCATCCTTTCGATGATCCGTTGTTGTGGCAGGGACACTCCACGATGATCGATGAGGTGGCGGCAGCCGGAGTGAGGCCCGATGCGGTGATCTTGTCGGTCGGTGGTGGTGGATTGCTCTGCGGTGTCCTCGAAGGCATGCACCGCCACGGCTGGCGCGATGCGCCGGTCATCGCCGTGGAGACGATTGGGGCAGACGCTTTTTTCCAGTCGATCCAGGCCGGTGCGCGCATCGAGTTAAAAGAGATCACCAGCATCGCGACATCCCTAGGCGCGCGACAGGTTTGTGAGCAGGCGTTCGATTGGTCGCAGCGGCACCCGATACGTTCCATCGTGGTCCCGGACCGCTCTGCGGTGTCAGCGTGCCTGCGGTTTTTGCTCGACCACCGGATCCTGGTGGAGCCCGCCTGCGGTGCCGCGCTAGCAGCCCTGTACGAAAACGTCCCGCAGATAGCCGGGTTCAAGTCTATTTTGGTCATCGTGTGTGGTGGCGCGACCGCCACGATGGAACAACTCCCGTCCTGGGCCGCGCAGGTGCACTGAGTGACCGCTGCTGGGTACTGCCGCGCTGTTGCGATGCTCGCCTGCTGGCTTTGCGACACGGCTTATGCGGCCTCTTGGCATAGCGGCGCAGACCCGGTGCAGGGGCTGCCGTCGCTCTCGCGGGGTGGCACCGCCGCATTGACCAGCGCTTATGTGTTCTGGGGCAAGAGCTGGGCCTTTTCGGACCAGCAGACCACGTTCAGGCTGAACGCACCCTTCGATTACTCGATTACCGGAAAAAATCCGGGTCTCGATTTCGATCTAGCTGCCCATGTCCGCAAAGAATCGGCCCGTCAAATGCAGTGGGATTTCGACCTTGAGGCCCGCAGCCCCCTTGCTGGCATCATTGGCGGCGGTATTTCCTTCCGCTTCGATATGGCGACCTTTGGCCCTGAACTGGGCGAACCGGAGCTGCTGCCAGGCAACCTCGGGTGGGCCTGGGGCCGGGCGGGCAGCAATCGCGTCGAGATGCGATTCGACCACCCGCTGGCGGTGGTCTATTTCGAACGGGGTCAAAAAAACGAAGTCCGCGCATTCTTCTACAAGGATCAGATCAGGCCGGGCCGGCAGCATTACGTGGCGACCTTGAGCCTCTCGGGCGACGTCGAGCTTGCTCCTACCCCGCTCGAGCGCTACGGGCCCGCCGATTACAGCGCCTGGTCCTCAGGCATCCTCAATCCTGCGGTCGCACCGGTCGACTTGTCTTTTCTGAACGCGCCGGAAGCGCCCGCCGGCAAGCGTGGCTTCCTCGCCGCGCGCGCCGATGCGTTGGTGTTTGAGGATGGCACCGCGGTCAGGTTCTGGGGCGCGAATCTGACCGCATCGGCGCTTTTCGGGACGTCAAAGGCGAACGTGAAGCAGCAAGCGCACCGCCTTTCCGCGCTAGGCTTCAATCTGGTGCGCATCCATCACCATGACTCTGACTGGGTCGATCCGAACATCTTTGGCGATCTGAAGAGCCGCGGCACGCACGCACTGGATGCCGCGATGCTGGAGAAGCTCGACTGGTGGATCAAATGCCTGAAGGAAGAAGGTATTTATGTCTGGATCGATCTGCAGGTCGGCCGCCGTCTGCTGGCAGCGGACGGGATAACGGACTTCGCCGAGATCAGCAAGGGCGGGACTGCGGCGGATCTTCCCGGATACAACTACGTCAATGACAGCATCCGCGCGGCTATGAAGCGCTTCGACGAGATGTACCTGAACCACCAGAATCGCTACACGTCATTGCGTTATAAAGAGGATCCGGCGATTGCCGCGATCCTGATCACGAACGAAAATGACCTGACGCATCATTTCGGCAACGCCTTGCTGCCCGACAAGGGCGTTCCGAAGCACGCCGCGATCTACATGCGCGAGGCCCGGGATTTCGCCCACGCGCACGCTCTTGCCGAGGAGCAGGTCTGGCGCGCATGGGAAAACGGGCCATCAAAGATATTCTTAAACGATCTTGAGCAACGCTTTGATGTCGACATGATTGCGCATTTGCGCGCGCTCGGCGTACGCGTGCCGATCGTACCCACCAGTTCCTGGGGCGAGGACCCATTGAGTTCCCTGCCGGCCCTGACGCTGGGCGACCTGATCGACGTGCACGCCTATGGCGGCGAAGGCGAGCTGGAAAAGAACCCACAGCTCGGAGCAACCTTGGTCGACTGGATGGCCGCGGCGCACGTCGCCGGAAAACCTGTCAGCGTGAGCGAATGGGGCGTCGACAGTCATGGCTCCGCGGCAGCCGATCGGGCCGACATGCCGCTGTATGTCGCAAGTTCCGCAGCGCTGCAGGGCTTGAGCGCAGTGATGTTTTTTGCTTATTCGCAGGAGGCGTTATCCGAGAGCTGGAGTTCGCCATCGATCTTCCACGCCTACAACGATCCGGCGCTGATGGCGAGCCTACCGGCGGCCGCCCTGCTGTTTCGGCAAAGCCACGTGCGGGAAGCGTCAACGACCTATGTGTTCACGCCGGGGCGGGACCTGTTCACCCGCTCGATATCACCCGCGACTTCCGTCGCGCTGCGCACGGCCGCCGAACGGGGCAGGCTGCTGATCGCGATGCCGCAGGTCCCCGAGCTGCCCTGGTTAAAAAAGAGCCCGGTACCATCCGGCGCCACCCTGATTTCTGACCCACAGCAATCCTTGCTGCCGGCCGGTGCCACTGAGGCGGTATCTGATAATCATGAACTGCGGCGTAACTGGGATCAGGGCACCTTTACGATCGACACGCCGCGCACCCAGGCCGCGATGGGGTGGATTGGGGGCAAAAGCATCGCGCTGCCCGACGTGGACATCGCCGTCTCAACTCGCAATGCGGTGGTTGCGGTGCAGAGCCTGGATGGCGATCCGATCAGCCAATCGCGCAGCATCATGATATCGATCGGCGCGCGCTCGGTCGTCGCGCCGGGCAATTCGCTGCCCTATTACTCCGAGCCGGTCGAAGGGCGCCTGCTGATCAGCGCGCGCGCCGGTCTCGGCCTGCGCGCCTGGAGCGCGAAGTCCGGAAAAATGCGCAAAGTCATCGCGCCCTATCAGAATGGTCGATATGCCGTGGCATTGGATCGCTCGCTGGCAAGTTCCTGGCTCATGCTTGATGCCCGGTAGGGGGCTCAGGCAGCGATAAGGTCAACGATCTCGATATCCGCGGCGTGCAGCGTCTCGCCGAGAAAGCTGGTGCCCACGCGCGCGAAGCGCGCCGCATCGTCAGTGGCTAGCCACCTCACGCGCCCCCTTCCCGCCGCAGCCGGTGCGACCTGCCGAAGCAGGGCGGCTGCGGTCGTCGCAGCCGAGTCGACAATCTTCACGCCGCGCGGTAGCACCGCAGCGATGGACCGGGCCAGCACCGGAAAGTGCGTGCAGCCGAGCACCAGCGTATCAGGCATATCGGTACCGGAAAAAATCGGCGCGAGGTAGCGCCTGGCCACTGCCTGCGGGATCTCGCCATCGACCCAGCCTTCCTCGGCGAGCGCGACGAACAGCGAGCAGGCACCCGCCGTGACCCGTGCCGCACTGTTGAGCCGACGGATCGCGGCCTGATAAGCGCCACCCGCAATCGTGCCTTCGGTCGCAATCACCGCGATGTGCTGGGAGCGCGACGCGGCAACGGCCGCCTCGGCGCCCGGATCGATCACGCCGATCACCGGCACCGACGGGTGCGCCAGGCGCAGCTCCTGTAGCGCGGACGCAGAGGCGGTATTGCAGGCGACCACGAGGCAACGAATGCCCCTGCGCACCAGCAGGCTGGCACATTGCAATGAGTAGCGCATGACCGTGGCAGGACTCTTGGTGCCGTACGGAAGCCTGGCGGTATCGCCAAGGTAAATGAAATCGTTGGATGGATAGGCCGCTCGCAGCGCACGAAGTACGGTCAGGCCGCCCACCCCGGAATCAAATACGCCGATCGGGTTCACGTCTCGGGACGCAGGTGCGGGAACAGCAGCACATCACGGATCGAGGCGCTATTCGTGAAGAACATCACCAGCCGATCAATGCCGACGCCAAGGCCACCGGCTGGCGGCATGCCGTATTCCAGCGCACGGATGTAGTCGGCGTCGTAATACATCGCCTCCTCGTCCCCGGCATCCTTGCGCTCCACCTGCTGTCGAAAGCGCCGCGCCTGGTCCTCGGCATCATTGAGCTCGGAGAACCCGTTGGCATACTCGCGGCCGCCGATAAAAAGCTCGAAGCGGTCGGTCAGGAACGGATCCGCATCGTTGCTTCTTGACAGCGGCGAGACTTCCGCCGGATAGGCATAAGCAAACGTCGGTTGGATCAGTGTCGCCTCGCCCGAGCGTTCGAACAGTTCTATCTGCAGCTTGCCCGCGCCATCGCCGCTCTTGAAGGGCACTTTCATCTGATCGCAGACTCCGCGCAGATAGGCCACGTCGCGCAGCCGCGCACCGTCGAGGTCCACAATGCTGGCGCACAGGATCTGCTCGATCGTGAGCCGCGCGAACGGGCGCGACAGGTTGTACTCGCGTCCCTGGTAGTCGATCAGGCGCGAGCCATGCAACTTGTCGGCAATGCCCTGGAACATGTCCTCGACGATCTGCATGATGTCGTGGTAATCGCCGTAGGCCTGATACAACTCGAGCATCGTGAACTCGGGGTTGTGCTGCGTGGAGACGCCTTCATTGCGGAAATTGCGGTTAATTTCATATACCCGCTCGAGGCCGCCGACGGTCAGGCGCTTCAGGTATAACTCCGGCGCGATGCGCAGGTACATGTCAAGGTCGAGCGCATTGTGATGCGTTTTGAATGGGCGTGCGGCAGCACCGCCCGGGATTGCCTGCAGCATCGGCGTCTCGACTTCGAGGAAATCGCGCGCATCGAGCATCTCGCGCAGCTGGCGCACGATCTTCGAGCGCGTCGCGAACACCTTGCGGCTGTGCTCGTTGACAATCAGGTCAACATAGCGCTGCCGGTAGCGAAGCTCGGTATCCGCCACGCCGTGCCATTTGTCCGGCAGCGGCCGCAGCGACTTGGTCAGCAGCCGCAGGCCAGCGGCACGCACGGATAGCTCACCCGTGCGCGTGCGAAACAGGCTCCCCTCGGCAGCCACGATGTCGCCGACATCCCAGGTGCGAAAATCCTCGTACACCTCGCCGAGCGTGGCCTGCTGCAGGAACACCTGGATCGTGCCGCTGACATCCTCGAGGTTGATAAAACTTGCCTTGCCCATGATGCGTTTCGCGCGCATGCGACCCGCCACCGCGACCTTCAGTCGCGCCCCTTCGAGCACCTCGGCGCTGGCATCGGCATGTTCTTCGAGCAGCCGCCCGGCGAGCGCGGTGCGGCGAAAGTCGTTCGGAAACGCGACGCCGCGTTCGCGCAGTTTCTGCAGCTTGGCGCGCCGCTCCGCGATCAGGTGGTTCTCGTCATTGTCTGTCATAGGCCCTGCTTCAGGCTTGCTTGCATGAATGTATCAAGCGCCCCGTCGAGCACCGAGGTCGTGTTGCCGATCTCCACGCCGGTGCGAAGGTCCTTGATGCGTGACTGGTCCAGCACGTAACTGCGGATCTGGTTGCCCCAGCTTACATCCGACTTCGAGTCCTCCAGCACCTTGGCGGCGGCGTTGCGCTTGTTGAATTCCAGCTCATAGAGTTTTGCCTTCAGCATCTTCATAGCTGTGGAGCGGTTCTTGTGCTGGCTGCGCTCGCTCTGGCAGGCGGCGACAATGCCGCTTGGCATATGCGTGATGCGCACGGCCGATTCGGTCTTGTTGACATGCTGGCCGCCTGCGCCGCTCGAGCGGTAGACATCGGTGCGTAGATCCGCAGGGTTGATCTCGATGTCGATATCGTCATCGACTTCCGGGGAGACGAACACCGATGCAAACGAGGTATGTCGACGATTGCCTGAATCAAACGGGGATTTGCGCACCAGCCGGTGCACGCCAGTCTCGGTACGCAGCCAGCCATAAGCATAGTCGCCGGTCACGCTGACGGTAGCGCCCTTGATGCCTGCGACTTCGCCGTCGCTCTGGTCGATGACCTCGGTCCGGAAGCCGTGCCCGTCCGCCCACTTCAGGTACATGCGTAGCAGCATCGCGGCCCAGTCCTGGGCTTCCGTGCCGCCCGCGCCCGACTGGATGTCCAAAAACGCATTGTGCGAGTCCATCTTGCCGGGGAACATGCGCTGGAATTCCAGGCGTTCGATAGCAACGTTCAGGCGGTTTGCATCTGCCTCGATTTCGCCGGCGGTACCGAGATCAGCCTCGCCCGAGGCCAGCTCAAGCAGCTCATCCGCATCGGCGATGCCGCGTGTCAGCCGATCGAGGCTGCCGACGAGGTTTTCCAGTTTGGCGCGCTCACGGCCGAGTTCCTGCGCGCGCTCCGGGTTGTCCCAGATGCCGGGTTGCTCAAGTTCGCGCGTGACTTCCTGCAGGCGTTCGTGTTGGTTGTCGTAATCAAAGATACCCCCTTAAAGAGCCGGTACGCTCCTCGAGGTCTTTGATAAAACGCTTCAGTTGGTTGATTTCCATAGCTGAAAATCATAACACAGAGCACCGCGCAGCTTTAGAATCGCACCCATGGCATCGGAGCAGAAATTCTTGGCCTATGTGTGCGAGCAAATGCGCGGCGCGGGCGCTATTTCATCGCGCAAAATGTTCGGCGAGTACGCCATCTATTGCGACGGGACGGTCGTCGCGTTTGTGTGCAACAACCAGCTGTTTGTGAAGCCGACTGCGGAAGGCAAGGCGCTGTTGGGAAATCCTGTTGAGCGGCCGCCATGGTCGATCGCGAAGCCACATTTCCTGATCGACGAGGGGCTTGATGACCCGGACCTACTGGCGCAGCTGGTGCGCGTGACTGTGCGCACCCTGCCTAAGGCAAAAAAGGCCCCTCGCGTGCGCGCTCGAGATGCTGGCAATTGAGCTGCAGGCGCTCCATGCCTCGGTATTCATTGACCTCGAGCCGATAGGCCAGGCGCACGCGTGCGCCGCGAGCAGTGGCCACAGATTCAGCTGAACTGCCGATGTGGCCAAAGGCTATCGCATCGATCGCCTCGCAGCCGGTCACGGCGCGCACCTTCAACTTCAGATGCCGCTCGCCGACGATGCGGGTGTCCAGGATGTCAAATTCACCATCGAAAACAGGTTCCGGAAATCCCTGACCCCAGGGACCCGCGGCGCGCAGCGCGATCGCGGTGTGCAGCGAGATTTCCGTGCGCTCGAGCTCGCCATCGCTGAGCACCCAGCCGGCCAGCTTGTCGGCATCTGAGCGCAGTGCGATCTCCACGGCAAAGGCGGCGCGGAATGCTGGCAAGTTCTCGCGTGCAAGCGACAGACCCGCCGCCAGGGCATGGCCGCCGAACTTGACCAGCAGTCCGGGATGGCGGGCCGCAACTCCATCGAGCGCATCGCGAATATGGATGCCGGGCACGGAGCGCGCCGATCCGCGCAGCGATCCATCCTCGGCGGGCGCAAATGCGATGACCGGACGATGCAGCCGATCCTTGATGCGCCCGGCGACGAGCCCGACAATACCTTGGTGCCAGCTCGGATCAAACAAGCACACACCAAGCGCATCTGCGCCATCCGCTGCGCCCAGCGCAGCGGCAATATCAAGCGCCTCCGCCTGCATGCGCCGCTCGATTTCCCGCCGCTCATCGTTGAGCGCCGAAAGCCGGCTGGCGAGTCGAGCAGCTTCAGCCGCATCGTCCGAGATCAGACAGGCAATGCCGATGCTCATATCAGTCAGCCGCCCGGCCGCATTCAAGCGCGGCGCGACGGCAAATCCGAGATCCGCTGCAGTGAGCTGTTCCAGGCGTCGGCCGCTTTGCTCAAGCAGCGCAAGTATTCCAGGCACGCAGCGCCCTGCCCTTATACGCCGCAAGCCCTGCGTCACCAGCACGCGATTGTTCTTGTCGAGCGGCACCATGTCGGCGACCGTCCCCAGGGCCACGAGGTCAAGCAGGTCGGCCGCCCTGAAATCGCTCTGCTGCAGTTGTTCGGCCAGCGCGACGATCAGGTAAAACGCAACACCCACGCCTGCCAGCGCGCCGCTTGCGAACGTCGAGCCAGCAAGATTCGGATTGACGATCGCAATCGCCGCAGGCAATTCGCCCCCTGGCAGATGATGGTCCGTGATCAGCACGGGAATGCCGCGAGCCCGCGCCGCCTCGACGCCCTCGAGGCTCGACACGCCATTATCGACGGTGACAATGAGCGTCGGTGCGCGGCTCGCGGCGAGCTCGACGATCTCAGCAGTCAACCCGTAGCCAAAACGGAACCGGTCCGGCACCAGGAAATCGACATGCGCGAATTTGAGCGCGCGCAGCGCGCGCACGACGAGCGCGCTGCTGGTGGCACCGTCCGCATCGAAGTCCCCAATCACGAGTACTCGCCCGCGCTCCCGATGCGCCGCGAGCAGGCGCGCCGCCTGGATAACATTCGGCAAGGATCCGACTGGCAGCAGGGCCTGCAGTGACTGGTCCAGGTCCTCCTCACGCGTAAGTCCGCGCGCCGCATAGACACGGCGCAGCACCGGATTCAGGTTCGCGAAACGCCCGTCCGATACATCCAATTGCCTGCGCCGGATGCGTGTGTCGCTCATTGCAGGTACTCCCACCACGGGCGCGCATGAGGCCGCCAGAAGCGCAGCGACCACCCGGCGCGCAATGCAAGGCTTTGTGCGCCAATTCCCAGTTCCAGTCGTCGGATCCGCCCCGAGCGCAGCGCCGCCAGCGCCGGCACCAGCCAAGTATCCTGCAGACCCTGCCACGACGCACTGCCCGGCTCCGCATCCAGCACGATGACGCCCGGCTGGTGCAGCTGCGGAAAAGATGGGCAAGGCGGCCAGGCACCGAACAGCGCATCTTCGCCGCCCGTCCATCCCGCCAACGGCGGCAAGCTCGCGAGCGGCGCGCCGCCGCCCCAAAGCCATAGCCCGGTCAGCGGCAGCGCGCCGCGCGCGATGCGCGCTCGATTAACCGGATGTTCGAAAAGCCACATCTCGATTTCACTGGTCAGGCGCCGCAGGCGCGGCGCATCGGCTCCTTCAGGCAAAAAGGTTCCGATGTCCCGACCACGCACCGCCAGCGGATCATGGGTGCTCGCCGTGAGCGCGGATGCAAGCACGACGAACAGCCGCCCGGACGGGGCCACGATCAGTCGCTGTGCACCGTCGGCGAAATCACGATTGAATTCTTGCGCCAGGCGCGAAGCCTCGGACGGATCCAGCAATATCACGCCGTCGGCGGACATGCGCACACTGACCATGCCAGCTACGCAATGCACCGGTGAGGCGATGAACACGGCAGCCCCATCGATGAACCCGAGCTCGCCGTATAATGCCGCCGCAGCGATGGCCGGCATCTCGGCGGACGGCGTAGCTACCTGCTCAAATGCCTGGCGCCGCCAGTCGGCTCCGGCTGGGATTGGCTCGGCGCGCGCGAGCATTCGCTCAAGCAACGGCGCGCGTGTGGGACTCGGGCCTGCCAGGGCATTCAAGCGAATATAGATTCGGGACACTCGACGCCTCAGCCAATATTTGGGTATGGTAAGCCGATGCGCTTCATCGAAGATGCCAGTACGGCGATCAACATCATTCGGGGTTACGGATCCGGTGAGATTCGCATCAACGAACAGAGCATACGCGAGGCCGTGATCGTGAGCGCCACGGACCTGCTGCTCGAACCGGGGGTGCATTTCATTGCGGATCTCGGCGCTGCACAGCACGCCCGCATCCTGAGCCTGAAACCGGAACTTGTGCTGATCGGCAGCGGCGCACGACAGATTTTTCCCGAGGCCTCGTTCGCAGCGCAGTTCCTGCGCGCGGGCATAGGCTATGAGGTCATGGACACCGGAGCGGCATGCCGCACGTTCAACGTACTTGTCAGCGAGGAGCGGCGAGTAGTGGCGGTGCTGCTCCCTTAGAGGGGCAGCGGTGGAAAAATGGCAGGGCGCTTACTTGAAAATACGGAATTGCAAAGATCGATTCTCAAAGAATAAACTTGAGCATTGTTCTTCTTATTATTGATCTTATTAGACTTTTTATCCCCTTCGTTTCCGTATCAACCATCGGCGCCCCGCAAGCAGTCACAAAACCCGACTGGGCAGGAGCAATTCATCACCTTCTCGACAACGGCGCCAAGTAAAACACACTCGCTGTAGCGAAACAAGCAATGAAACTTTCTACTATATTTGTTTATTTTTCTTATAGTTAGAAACTATTTATCCATTATACTTTATATACAGGTATAGACGCTACCGTTGCAACCCCGACAGCAACGGTACGAAACTGACAGCGCCCAGGGACTCGCGCGACACGCCCTGCTCCGTCTTCGTGTAGCGCACTAATTCCTGTTTTGATTCAGCGCCAATGGGCGCGATCAACCGGCCGCCGGTGCGCAGCTGGTCGAACAATTGCGCCGGCACATCGGGTGGTGCGGCGGTTAGCAGGATTCCATCGAACGGCGCACGCGCGGCCCAGCCGAGGTAGCCATCATCGAGGCGCAGATGCAGGTTGCGGATCTTAAGCTCGCGCAAGGTCCGGCGCGCCCGCGCCAGGAGCGGGCCGATCCGTTCGATCGAGAAGATCTCCTGCACCAGTATCGCGAGCACCGCGGTCTGGTAGCCGCAGCCGGTGCCGATTTCCAGCACCTTGTCGACGGGTCCTGCGGCGAGCAGCGCCTCGGTCATGAGCGCAACAATGTACGGCTGGGAAATCGTCTGGCCAAAGCCAATCGGCAGCGCCGTATCCTCATACGCACGGCTTGAGAGCGCCTCATCGACGAACAGGTGCCGTGGCACGTTGCGGATCCGATCGAGCACGCGCTCATTGCTAATGCCCTGCTCCTTAAGCCGCAGCACCAGCCGCTCACGGGTGCGTGCCGAGGTCATGCCGATGCCGCTGAGCCGCGAGTCTTCCATTGCTTCAGGAGCGATCGAGCCAGTGCTCGATCTCGGCTAGCGCGGAGTGGCGGGTCAGGTCGATCTGCAAGGGCGTGATCGAGGCATAGCCGCTGGCGATGGCGTGAAAATCGGTGCCAAGCCCTGCATCCTGCCCAGCGCCTGCGGAGCCGACCCAATAGACATCCTGGCCGCGCGGGTCCTGCGCGCGCACGATTTGCTCGCTGCGATGCCGGTTACCCAGGCGCGTGACGCGAAGTCCGCGCAGCTCGCCATCGGCAAGGTCCGGTACGTTGACGTTCAGGATCATCGGCATGGGCGGCGCGGCGCGGGACAGGCGCTCGACCAGATCCGCAGCAATTCTTGCGGCGCTCGCGAAATTGCGCGGGCTGCCGGCCTCGATGCATAAGGAAACCGCAATCGCCGGAAGCCCAAGGAAGCGGCCCTCGATTGCGGCGGCCACGGTGCCGGAATACAGCACGTCGTCGCCGAGATTCGCGCCATGATTGACGCCGGAGACGACGAGGTTGTGTTCGAAATCAAAAAAGCCGGACACGGCCATGTGCACGCAATCGGTCGGCGTGCCGCTAACGTAATAGGAGTCAGGCTCATAGCATGTCGCGCGCAATGGCATGTCCAGGGTCAGTGAGTTGCTGGCGCCGCTGCGGTTACGATCGGGGGCCACGATCGTGACCTCGCCCAACGGACTGATAGCCGTCTTCAGTGCGGCAAGTCCCTCGGCCCGGTAACCATCGTCGTTCGATAAGAGTATTTTCATGTGTGGCGCGCGGCGCCCCGCGGACTATACTGGAAGGCCAGAAAGGCGCATAGCGGATCGGGTGCCGCAGGCATGGCCAAACAGAACGAGGTAACGCCAGGCGCCGACAATGCGGAATTTCGCGCCGCCATGCGCGATGTCCGGCCGCTAAAATCCGGTGCCGCACGAGAAGCGTCTTCGCCGCGCAAGCTCCGCCACGTCATCCGCAAGCCCGCCGCGCCGGGCATCGAATTGCATGAGATGCCGCTGATCGATGCCGAAAGCGGCGCTGACGTGAGCCCCGAAGAGATGCTGTCGCATCGCCGGCCTGGCGTGCGCGACCAGGTCCTGCGGCGCCTGCGGCGCGGCCTGATTCCAATCGAAGCTCAGCTCGACCTGCATGGCGTGACACAGTCGGTCGCCCGCTCGCTGACGGTGCAGTTCATCGACTCGGCTCGCGCCGGCGGACTGCGCTGCGTGCGAATCATCCATGGCAAAGGCATGCGCTCGGGCAGTCGCGGCGCGATCCTGAAGTCTGCGCTGAACGGCTGGCTGCGCCGGCATCCCGATGTCCTGGCCTTCACCTCGGCCCGGCCCATTGACGGTGGCGCTGGCGCCGCCTACTTATTGCTACGCGCGTAGCTCATCGAGCAGAACCACGGCCTGCGCGGCAAGCCCCTCGGCGCGGCCAATGAACCCCAGCCGTTCCGTAGTGGTCGCCTTGATATTGATCCGCTGCACGTCTACGCCAAGATCCGCGGCGAGGTTTGCGGCGATCGCCGCGCGATGCGCAGTGATGCGCGGCGCCTCAGCAATCACGGTGATATCCGCATTGACGAGCTGAAGGCCGGCACTGCGCACCATCCCGGCGACGTCGCGCAGGAACACGCGGCTGTCAGCACCGCGAAAGCGCGGATCGGTATCCGGGAAATGCTGGCCAATGTCACCCCGGGCGAGGGCGCCGAGCAGTGCATCGCAGAGCGCGTGAATTACCACGTCGCCGTCGGAGTGTGCGACGACGCCGTTTGAATGCAGGATGCGAACGCCGCCGAGCGTAACAAAATTGCCGGCGCCAAACGCATGCACGTCGAATCCCTGGCCGATGCGCATGGCAGTAGCTCCCATGGATTGCAAGATCCGCGCGGCCGCGAGCAGATCGGCTGCCTGAGTAATCTTGATATTAAAGGCGGAGCCCGCCACCAGCTGCGCGCGCACGCCGCGCCGCTCCATCGCCTGCGCCTCGTCGGTGACTGTGGCGCCAGCGCGTGCCGCATCCTCGAGTCCTTCCATGAGCGCCGCATACGCGAACGCCTGCGGTGTCAGCGCGCGCCACAGGCCCTGCCGCTCAACGGTTGCGGCGCTCATCCCGTCCTCTTCACGCTTGAGGGTATCAACGAGCGGCGCGCCGAGCATCGCGCCCGATGTGCCGGGAACCAGCGCATCGATCAGGTTGCCGAGTTCCGGTGCTGTTAGACAGGGGCGAGCGGCGTCGTGCACCAGCACCCAATCCTGAGGCTGCGCCAATGAAGCAAGCCGCTTCAGCCCGTTTAGCACCGAGGTCTGCCGGTCGGCGCCGCCCTCTGCTGTCAGCAAGCGGGTGCTCCCGAGTCGCTGCGCCAGCGGCGGCCATCGTTCATCCTGGGGCGCGACGACGACGACGATCGCCTCGATCCGCGCCTCCGCCAGCAGGCGTCGCAGCGTCCATTCCAGCATCGGCGCGCCGAGCAAGGGCGCGTACTGCTTGGGCTGGTCAGCGGTAAAGCGCTCCCCGCGACCCGCTGCGGGCACAATCGCCCACAAGCGCAGCGCAGCGCGGCTGCCGGTCATTGGGCGCGGGCGGTCAGGGACTGGGCGACGGGTGCGACGGGCCGGGGCATCGGAATTGTGGCGTAGGGCTGCGCCTTAACGACCTGGAAGAATGTCTCGCTGTGCCCGACCATGCCAAGCTCGCTGCGCGCGCGCTCCTCGATGGCGTTCAAACCCACTTTCAGATTGTAGACCTCGGCGGCCAGCTGACGATTGCGATCACGCTGCTCGCGATTCGCGGCGCCCTGTGCATCGAGCACGGTCTGCAGACGCGAAACCTCATGCATGCCCCGGTCAGAGATCCACAGGCGAACCTGGAGCATGACCACTGCGAGACTCAGGATAACCACACAAATCCTCATAAGGTCATCAGCTTACCATGAACTCTTAAGAGATTGGAACGGCTAAGGCCCGGCCTCCTGGAAAGCGTGCCTTGTTGCCAAGCTCAGCCTCAATGCGCAGCAACTGGTTGTACTTTGCGACCCGATCGGACCGGGACATCGATCCGGTCTTGATCTGGCTTGCGCTCGTGCCTACCGCAAAATCCGCGATCGATACATCCTCGGTCTCGCCGGAGCGGTGCGACATGATGGAGGCGTAGCGCGCATCCGCCGCCATGCGGATTGCCGCCAGCGTCTCGGTCACTGTCCCGATCTGGTTCAGCTTGATCAGGATGCAGTTGGCAATGTTCTTGCGGATGCCTTCGGCAAAGATCTTCGTGTTGGTGACGAACAGATCATCGCCCACGAGCTGCAATTTCTTGCCGAGCTTTTGAGTCAGGATTGCCCAGCCGTCCCAGTCGCCTTCGCTCATGCCATCCTCGATCGTCACGATCGGGTACTTCGCGGCCAGTGCCGCCAGGTAATCGACGAACTCGGCCGACGAGAATTTGCGGCCTTCCGAGGCGAGCTCATAACAGCCGTTCTTGTAGAACTCCGTGCTGGCGACATCGAGACCCAGATAGATATCCTTGCCGGCCTGGTATCCCGCCTTGTCGATTGCCTCGAGGATCACCGTGATGGCCGCTTCGTTCGACGGCAGATCCGGCGCGAAGCCACCTTCATCACCCACCGCAGTGTTCATGCCCTTGCCATGCAACACCTTTTTTAATGCGTGGAACACCTCGGCGCCGTAACGCACGGCCTCCGTGAATGATGGTGCGCCGAGCGGTAATATCATGAACTCCTGGATATCAACGCTGTTATCCGCGTGCGCGCCGCCATTGATGATGTTCATCATTGGCAACGGCATTGTCAGGTCCGCATCGCCGCCCAGGTGACGGTACAGCGGCAGCTTGCGATCAGCGGCGGCTGCATGCGACGCAGCCAGCGAAGCGGCCAGCATCGCGTTTGCGCCAAGATTCGATTTGGAATCGGTGCCATCGAGCTCGATCATCTTCCGGTCGAGCCCCGCCTGGTCCTGGACATCCTGCTCCCGCAGGAGTTTGCGGATTGGGCCATTCACGTTTGCGACCGCCTTCAGGACGCCCTTGCCGGCATAGCGCTTGGGATCCCCATCGCGTGCCTCGAGTGCCTCGCGCGATCCAGTCGAGGCCCCGGAAGGCACCGCCGCGCGTCCGATCGCGCCGGATTCGAGCAGCACATCGGCTTCCACCGTAGGATTGCCGCGCGAGTCGATGATCTCGCGCGCCCTGATATCGGCAATTCGACTCATAGCAGCGATTCCTCGAAGGGTTGTTTCTTCACGGCCCGGTCGAGCTCGACCAGCGTCGCGAGCAACGCTGCCATGCGCGCCAGAGGCCACGCGTTGGGGCCATCTGACAGGGCCTTGTCTGGGTCCGGGTGGGTCTCCATGAACAGGCCCGAGATGCCGGCTGCCACCGCGGCGCGCGCCAGCACCGGGATATGCTCGCGCTGCCCGCCGGAGGCATCGCCGCGACCACCGGGCAGTTGCACCGAGTGCGTCGCATCGAAGATGACCGGGCATCCGGTCGAGCGCATCACGGCAAGCGATCGCATATCGGAAACCAGATTGTTGTAACCGAACGAGAATCCGCGCTCGCAGACCATGATCGTCTTATTACCGGTCGAGCGCGCCTTGTCGACGACGTTCTGCATTTCCCAGGGCGAGAGAAACTGGCCTTTCTTGATATTGACGGGCTTGCCCTGCGCGGCCACCGCGCGGATGAAATTGGTCTGCCTGCACAGGAAGGCCGGCGTCTGCAGCACATCGACGACGGCAGCTACTTCCGCGAGCGGCGTGTCCTCATGCACGTCCGTCAGCACCGGCACGCCAATCTCCTTGCGCACCCGGGCGAGCGCCCGGAGTCCGGCCGCGATACCCGGGCCACGAAAGCTCTTTTCCGAGGAGCGGTTGGCCTTGTCGAATGACGCCTTGAAAATGAATGGCACGCCAAGGGCGCCCGTCAGCTCGCGTAAGCGCCCCGCTACTTCGATAACCAGCTCCTCGCTCTCTATGACGCAGGGGCCGGCTATCAGGAACAGCGGCCGCTCGGGTCCGACATCAAAGGAGCCAAGGCGCATCATGCGTGGGGCAGGCTTACGCCGTCGCCCGCCCAGGCTTCAGCGAAGCGCGGAATTCGCGCGCCGCCCGCACGAACCCCGTGAAGAGCGGGTGCCCGTCGCGCGGCGTCGAGGTGAACTCGGGATGGAACTGGCTCGCGACCATGCACGGATGACCCGGCAATTCGACGAATTCCACCAGGCCATCGGCCGAAAATCCCGAAAAACGCATGCCGGCCGCCGTCAGTTCGGCGAGGTAATTGTTGTTGAACTCATAGCGGTGCCGATGGCGCTCGAAGATGACCTCATTACCGTATAGCTGGTGCGCGAGGGAGCCGGCCGTCAGGCGCACTTCCTGCGCGCCGAGCCGCATGCTCGCACCCATGCTGGATTTCTCGTCGCGCACTTGCTGGCCGCGCGCCAGATCCTGCCATTCCGTGATCAGCGCGATGACGGGGTGGTTGGTCGTGCGATCGAATTCGGTACTGTTCGCGCCCTTGAGGCCCACCACGTTGCGCGCGTACTCGATAATCGCGAGCTGCATACCGAGGCAGATGCCCAGGTAGGGAATGCGGTTCTCGCGGGCATAGCGGATCGCCTGGATTTTGCCCTCGATGCCGCGGTCGCCAAAGCCGCCGGGCACCAGGATCGCATCCATGTGCTCAAGTGCAGCGGCGCCGCTGCGCTCGATGTCCTGCGACTCGAAATAATGGATATTGACGCGGGTACGCGTCTTGATGCCGCCGTGCATCAGCGCTTCATTCAGCGATATATAAGAGTCGCGGATCTGCACATACTTGCCGACCATGCCGATATCGACCGTGGCCTCCGGGTTCTGCTTGGCGGCAACCACCGCGCGCCAGTCAGTTAGGTCGGTCGGCGGCGCATCGAGGCGCAGCTTATCGACCACGATGTCGTCGAGGTTCTGCTCGTGCAGCAGCAGCGGAATTTTATAGATATCATCCGCATCGACCGCCGAGATCACTGCCCGTTCCTCCACATTCGTGAACAGGGCAATCTTGCGCCGCTGCTCGTCGGGCAGGGATTGCGCACAACGGCACAGCAGCACGTCGGGCTGGATGCCTATGCCGCGCAGTTCCTTGACCGAGTGCTGCGTGGGCTTGGTCTTAATCTCCCCAGAGCCGCCGACGATCGGCACCAGCGTCAGGTGCATATACAGCACGTGGTTGCGTCCGAGCTCGACTCCCATCTGGCGGATCGCCTCCAGGAACGGCAGCGATTCGATGTCGCCGACCGTGCCGCCGATCTCCACCAAGCACACGTCCGCATCGCCAGCGCCCATGCGGATGCGGTATTTGATCTCGTCCGTAATGTGCGGGATGACCTGCACCGTGGCGCCAAGGTAATCGCCGCGTCGCTCCTTGGCGATGACCCGCTCGTAGATGCGCCCGGTCGTGAAGTTGCTGTTGCGCCCCGTGGTCGTATGCACAAAGCGCTCGTAATGGCCCAGATCCAGGTCCGCCTCGGTGCCGTCCGCGGTGACGAACACCTCACCATGCTGGAAAGGGCTCATGGTGCCCGGATCGACGTTGATATACGGGTCAAGCTTGACCATCGCGATCTTGAGGCCACGCGCCTCAAGCATGGCACCGAGCGAGGCGGAGGCAAGCCCTTTGCCGAGGGAGGAGACGACCCCGCCGGTGACGAATACAAATCTGGTCATGCTAGGTCACCGCCGCTTCAGTAAACAGCCAAACCGCGCGGCCAATTCATTTGGCCTCGAAAGTCTTGCCGGTGTAAGAGAAAAAAAGATAATTCGACGGGAAATCAGATTAGCAGATTGCCTCGCCGTCAACAATCAGCACCAGCGATTCACTCGCCATCACGCGCCGCGGGAGCAGCCTGCGACCCGGGCGGGTGAGACCGCGGTCATACGATAGGGATTGGGGGCGGGCACGACGTCCTCGAGCGACACCATCACGCCCAAGTCCCGGTTGTCACCGACGACTCCATGGCGCATGGGTGTAAATACCGTCGCGACTTCCAAGTCAATCGGAACCTTCGGTTGCGAAAACATTTCCGGAATATCGATGAAATTGTCGTGCCAACGCTCGCGGCCCACCTGTCCCGGGAAGTCGCCCCAAGGTAGGCGCATCCGAACCGCTGGCACGGGCCCAGTGGGAGTCCCACCGCACGCCATGCGTACGTGCACACGGCGCATCCGCGGCAGCGCAAGCAGGCTCGCCCGGCGGCCGGTCCAGCTGAAGGGACCATTCAATGAGCAGGTCTCGGCGCCCCAGAGGCCCGCTTCCGCGAAAAGGTCCGGCGAATGACCTTCCTGCAAGGCCAGCCAAGGCTTCATCGTCTCGAACCCCGGCGTACCCGGGGCCCGAAATAACGAGCGCCCTTCCATGGGCGAGGCGGTCAGCATGAACCGGAACTCATCCACGCCGATTTCGTCGCGCAGCCGCAGCGCCTGAGCGATATGTTCGTCCGAATCATTCCAGTTAAAAAGCAGATAGCGCCAATGCACGGTCGGTCCCGACTGCTCAGATCGCCGCTTTTCTTCCGTGACGCGACGCATGCCGAGCAGCGCTTTCTCGAACGAGCCGCCCTTGTGGTACCGACCGTAGGTTTCCTGGTCAACGCCGCCAATCGTGCAGCAGATAAAGTCCACCAGCCCTTCAGCGACGTTACGCTCGGCCTTGCCGGAGCGCGCCAGCAGGATACCGTTGGTACTGGTCGTGATGTGGATCCGCGGGTTCATCTTCTTGGCATAGGCAAGCATGTCCAGCGCCCGCGGATGCAGGAACGGCTCACCATAGTTATAGAAATACAGTTCCTCCAGGTGCGGGCCCACTTCATCCATGAGTCGGCAGAAAAGGTCCCACCGCATGAAGTTTTCGCGCCGCAATTCGATATGCGCGTCATTGGCAATGTCGCAGGTCTCGTTGCGACAGCGGATATTGCACTTAATCGAAGGTTCGAGGATTAGCCTGTTCGGGTAGGGGTGGCTCGGCGTCAGATCCGCCGCGTCGTGGCCGGCGGCTCGCTCATACATCGAGCATGCCGTGCAGTGGATCCCCGATCGAAGCGCTTCGCGACGCGCGGCGACTGCGGTGTTCCCCAGGATCGTGCTCACTCAGGGGCGCCTCTGCAACGCTGCCGTAATTTCGCACCTTGAACGGATCATCTGGCCCGCAGGTCACGCTGCCGTCGCATAAAACAGTGACCGCATGCCATAGCCAGCGGCAGTACAGCGGCTCGGCGCGCTTCTTCGCTGTGAATCCGAGCATGCCGCTAATTCCTCCGAATGCAGCGTTGGGCGATCCCTAGCAGTTCATGGATCAGCAGACAACGGGCGCACGCTCCCATCCGAATGAGAGGCCATGCACCCCGGCCGCGGCGCGCAACGGGGCGTTCGACCACAGGTCTGCGATCGCAATAAGCTGCTCGTCGTGGAAAATGAAAGGTAGCGCATCGCGAGCCCACGGCAGGACACCCATCGCCTGGCATAGGTGCTGAACGCTCTGGAGCCTTCCGGTTGGGGCGATGCGCATCTTCTCCCCGCCGGCGCGCGCGCGCACCCTAAGCGCTGACTGGAGCCGCTCGTGCGCAAGGCCGCCCGGGCGCATCACCGCGCGCAGGCAGCCGAGGCGCTCGCCGAGTTCAAGCACGGGATCGTTGCGCCAGTTCCATTCGAACGTGCCGAGCACGCTAGGCATTTGCGCCGCGGTCAAAAAGATCCGCTCCCGGTAGCGTCTTAATGCGTGCGCGCCCCACCTGACAACCGGCAAATGATCGTCACGCGCCTCTAGCATCTGTCGCAACGCCTCCGTCAAGCGTGCAGTAGAGGGCAGCGCGGCGCCTTCAAGTGCCAGCCAACGACGCAGGGCATTGAGGCGCCGCAAAGGCTGCAAGCGGCGCATTCCGACTACTGATAAGGCGGCTCCGTCGCGCGCGCCGGCAAGATCCCCATCGGCGAGCGCATCGAGCAGATGCTGCGAGTCCGCGCTGTGCTGCGCTGCCCGTGCAAGCGCAGCGCTTGCAGCCGGCCAGCGACTCTGCAGCTGGGGCCAGAGCTGGTGCCGCAGGAAAGCTCGATCAAAACGCGGGTCCCGATTCATCGGATCCTCGATCGAGGGAACGCCGTGCTTGGTAGCGTACTGCTGCAGTTCAAGCCGCCCCACCCCAAGCAGCGGGCGAAGGTGCCAGCCGGCGCCCAAGGGGCGACATTCCGGCATGCTCGAAAGCCCTTTCGGTCCTGCGCCGCGCAGCGCCTGCAACAGGAAGGTCTCCGCCTGGTCTTCTGCGTGGTGCGCCGTGACCAGGCACTCACCCGTCGCGAGCTGCGCCGCAAGGGCCGAATAGCGGACTTCGCGCGCGGCCGCCTCAATCGATGCGCCCGGTGGCAGCTCGACCTCGACTACCACGATCGCGAGTGGCATCTGCAGGGCCCTGCATAGGGCCGCGCTCGCCTTAAGGAACGCGCCGGATGCGCTCTGCAAGCCGTGATCGACATGCACAGCCCGGACCGGCGGACCGCCAGGCAGTGCGGCACGCCCGGCGAGCCGCGCGAGCGCGGTCGCAAGGCAGCTTGAATCCAGCCCGCCACTCAAGCCGACCACGATTCCCGTGGCCGCTGCAGGCAGCAGGCGTTCGAGGGTGGCCAGAAGTGAGTCCATGGCTGCAAAGACCGCTGTAAAAATAAACATACTAGGCGAAAATGCGCCGCATGGCTTCAGTTACCGGCGCCTTGATCGCATTCACTGCAGCTGCGGGTTTGTTGACGATTACCCCCGGCCTCGATACGGCGCTGTTGCTTCGGACCGCAGCATCCGAGGGTGCGCGCGCCGCCACGCATGCGGCAATCGGCATCGTGACGGCTTGTTTTGGCTGGGCGATCATGGTGGCCTTCGGGCTCGGCGCACTGCTGGCCGCCTCCCCGCTTGCCTACACGCTGCTGCGCGCGATCGGCGCATGCTACCTGCTGTTCACGGGTATTAAAATGTTACTGCGGCCTCGAGATGGATTTCTTGACACGAGCCCTGATCCGCGCGCCGGGCGCCTCGCTGCCCGTGCGGCATTCGCGCGCGGCGCGCTGACCAACCTGCTAAATCCAAAGGTGGGTATTTTCTACGTGTCGTTCTTGCCGCAGTTCGTTCCCGCCGGCGTATCCGTTGCGGGCTTTCTCCTGCTGCTAGGCGCCATCCACGCGGTACTTGGGGGCCTGTGGTTTGCAAGCCTGATCCGGGCAACCCAGCCGATCGCGCGGTGGTTGCGCCGCCCGGCAATCGTCGCTGGCCTTGACCGGCTGACCGGCGGCTTGTTCATCACGTTCGGACTAGGGCTGGCGGTGCGCAAGTTCGCCTGAGCGCAATTTCGTTCAACCGCCAGCACTTCCATCGAGAAATGCCGAGACGAGGATTAGAGTTTGCGGCAGGAATGGATCGGCTGGGCGGCCTGAAAAATTGATTCAACCCGGCTCTTGCCGCGCCGCCGCTGACATCATTCCGCCGATTTACTTATATTGCTTTTTTTGGCCCTTCAGTCACTCAGGCGGAACGGTTTGAACAAGGCCTGTGCCATAAATTTCCACGCGTCGCCGGCGCCAGGGTGCTCGATAATGGCGCGTAGCCCATAGACAATTGCGGTCTGCCGATCATTGTTGTCATATGCCCAACGGCCGTACTTTATCAAGAGCTGATACTGCGGAAAAGTATCCGCATCGTGCAATTCTTCAATCAGAGGCTGGATCTGCACCGCAACGCCGCGCCGGTGACACGCACGCTCGCAAACCGCCCGCGCTATCCTTTCCTGCCTCAGGCGCAGTTGCCGGCTGATTGATTTCAAATGCCCCCGGTACTTTAAAATGACCTCGTCAAGATTGGCGAGTTTGCCGATTTCCCCCAGGCGCAATATAAGATCCAGATCCTCGGCGGGAAATTGAGTCGCGTCATATCCGCCAATTGCCAAGACGGATTCCCGTCTCATCATGAAACACGGATGCGCTATGGAGGGTCGGGCGACCAGGGCCGCTTTCTGTATCTCGCCGTCCTCGATCGGGTACAAGATGCGCCCATACATCCGACCGGCTTCATTGATCAGTTGAATGTGGCCACCGACGCATACCACCTCGGGATGTTCCTGTAAGAACTTCACCTGACTTGCGAAACGACCGCTCAAGGAGATATCGTCCGAGTCCATGCGCGCGATGAGCTGCCCCTGCGCCATGGCCAGCAGTTCATTCAGACTGGCACACAAACCCTTGTTTTCTCGTGAGATAACCCGCACGCGGCTGTCTTTGATCGCGTATTCACTGAGTATCGCTGGTGTCGAGTCGGTCGAGCCATCGTCGATGATCAATAGCTCAAAATCCGAATATGTCTGCGTCAGTATGCTTTCAACCGCCGCGCACAGATATTTCTGTTGGTTGTACGTCGGCATCAACACAGAGACAAAGGCCATTTGCAAATATTATCAGAGTAGCCGATCACCCAATAACGGATGCGCAGGGCCGGATGAACCCTTATTGCCGTTGCAGTATATTGTCCTCCGTGAGCAACCAAACCCCTTATGCCCCGCAGCCAGCCACGATCCGGATAACTGCTCGTGCCGGAGCCTAGTCAACTCCATCTTTTCCAGTACTGGGACAGCGAATCGCCACCGCCAGAGATAGTGCCCCTTCTGGATTCCTACCGGGCGCAAAACCCGAATATGCACTACCGGTGTTTTGATCGTTCAGCGGCGGCATCTTTCATCGGCATGAATTTTGACCGGCGGCGCCTGGCGGCATTTGATTCTTGTGCGGTACCCGCCATGCAGTCAGACTACTTTCGCTACTGCGCGGTATTGGCGGCGGGCGGGTTTTACTCGGACGCGGATACCTATTGTGTGGCACCCCTGGAACCATTGCTGCCCGCCACCGCGGATGCGGTGCTTTTTTACAAGGAGCCATTCTTGCCGGCTGGTGTCGATGAGGCCATGTTTAGAAACGCGAAATTGCTCCAGGTGATGAACGGCGTATTCGGCTTCCGGCGAGCTGGACATCCTCTAATGGAAGCGCTGGTCGAGATTGCGACTGTAAACATCGAGCGACGCATTTCGAACAGCGTATGGCTGACAACGGGACCCGCCATCGTATCGGCACTTTACTTGCTATCGCGCATGACGACGCAGCAACGCTCGCGCCTGTCAGACAGCTCCGCCATCGGGATGATCCCGAATCTATGGTTTACCGAAGGGCAGAAATTCACGTTCTTCCAGATCGTCCATGACTACGTAAGCAGCCGGCACCTTAACTTCGAGCGCCTTTTTGATGGAATCAGCGTTGTGCGGTATGTCGATATACTGGACCGCTACATAAAACAGCCGGACCTCTCCTACAAGACCACCGGAACACATTGGGAAAACTGGAAAGAGTCAATATTCCGTGATGGCTGAGGCTCAGGGCATGCACTTGTTTCAGTACTGGGACTCCGGGGAGCCGGATGCAACCCTGGCTGCATTATTGGGCTCCTACCAGGCGCAAAACCGGCATATGCAATATCGCTGTTTCTGTCGCAAGCAAGCGGCTGCGTTCATCAGCGAGCGTTATGGCAGTCGACTACTGACCGCATTCAACAGTTGTGCCGTTCCGGCAATGCGCGCGGACTATTTTCGCTATTGCGCCGTGCATGCGATGGGCGGTTTCTACGCCGACGCCGACACACTGTGTACCGGAACCGTGGATTCGATGCTGCCTCGCGACGCCGATGCGGTGCTATTTCGAAGGGAGCCCCGTCTTCCGGTCGTAAACTGTATCTTTGGCTTTCGCCACCCCGAACACGCATTGCTGGCGACGGTGCTGGAGATTGCCACGGCCAATGTCGAGAATCGGATTGCGAACAATGTGTGGGTGGCGACCGGTCCCGGCATTTTGACTGCCCTGCACGAGATCTTGCGAATGCGGCCGGATCAGCGTGCGCGCATCCCCGATGGCGTGGTTTGGGGGAAGAATTCGTCGACGCCCGGGGCCGGAGGTGTCAGCGAATGGGATGTGGCAACGCTAATCAGCGTTTGCTACAAGACCCTTGTGCGGCGTGGCGAGGACATCGATGCGCTGTTCAGGCGCGTGAGCGTCCTCAGATTTCCGGAAGACGCCTTCTCCTGCAAAGATGACATGGAGTTGCCCTACAAAGCCACGGCCAGGCACTGGACGAACTGGCCTGGATCCATTTTTCTCGACGCGTGAACCGTCACGGCATTTAATGGCTCGCCAGAAGCGCGCCAGAAGCTCATCCTGCGATGCTCTGCGCCGATCCCGGCGCGCGCTGCGGCCCACTGCTCTGCGTCGCCGCCTCAACCAGTATCGCCATCTGCCGCGCCAAGCCCGTGACGTTTTCCGGCTGGAAGTATTCGCCATGTGCGCCCGGAATGATATCGATGCTATACCCACCCGGATAGGACCGGCTGAAAACTTTCGCGTAATCGAAGCCGGCGACATACGGATTGAGGCGGCTCCGATCGCCGAACAGCAGCGCAACCGGCCGGTCGTAAGTGCGGAACAAAGATTCCTCCATCAGCATGACCAACGGCACCGCGCGGCCGCGGCGCCGCAGCGCCTGGGCAACACTACGTGCTATCTGGGCCCCCTGGCAATTTCCGCCGACCAACAGCGGACCACCGGGTCGCTCTTTCTCGATCTCGGCTGCATAACGGTCCGCGAGGCTGTCCATGTTGTGCAGCGAGTACTGCATGACGTTGAAGCCAGAGCGCATGCCAAACAGCGGCTGGTTAGGCCCGAGGGCATCGGCGAGTGCCGCCAGTTCTTCGGGTCCCTGGCAGCACCAGAAAATTGGCGCAAGCGCCCCAGTCTCGTGGCGGCCTGCAATCAGCGCATCGGGCGAGCGTCGCCTATGCCAACCGATTAGCTGCATCCGCTGGCGCGCGAGGATCCGTTCCAGCGGTTCGATGTGCGCGTACTTGGCGAGCACGACGCGTTCGGGTGACACGGCATCGGGCTGGGCCGCCGCAGCCGCGGGAGTATCCGCAAATTCAACAGACTTGGCGTCAACCAAGCGCGCAATCTTGGCGATCGAGGGCGTCTCGAATATCTCCTCAAGCAGCACCGTGTCGGGCCAACGGGCCTGCAGTTTCTGGTAGATCTGCAGCTGGTAAAGCGAGGTGATTCCCAGGTCAATGAAATTTGCCTCGAGGTCGATGCCCTCGCGCGGCATCACTGCATAGACGATCGCGAGGACTTCCCGTTCTGTCGCCGTGCGCGGCGTCGTCACGGTCACAAAACGTGCCTCGACCTCGGCCTGCGCAGCAAGCTGCGCATCGAAGTCACCTGCAATGAATGCCTGTTCAAGCGCCACGCGCTGCATCTTTCCGCTGGTCGTGCGCGGGATCGAAGATACGGCTATGACGTGGCGCACCTCTAGCCCCATTCGCGTTCCAATCGTGTGGCGCAGCTCGCGCACTATCGGCACGAAGGACTCAAGGTCGCCCCGGTGATCGACGAATAGTGTCAGCTCATCCACTTCGACCCCGGCCCGCCGGCAGCCTGCAGCGACCAATCGACCGGTGCCGATGCCCTTGACGGAGGCTGCCATCTCCTCAATGTCATGTGGATAGAAATTCTGCCCATCGACGAATAATATTTCCTTGGCCCGGCCCGAGATGTAAATCTCCCCCTCGAGCTCGAGCCCGATATCTCCGGTGTTGACCCAGCCATCGGCAGAGCGCGTTGCCGCCGTGGCCGCCATGTCGCGATGATAGCCCGCGCTGACCGCGGGTCCGCGTATCCAGATTTGCCCCACCCGCCCCTGCGGCAATTGCGCGCCATCATCGTCCGTAAACCTCAGTTCCATCTGCGGGATCGCGCGCCCGACGCTGACCAGCGCGAGCGCGCGCGCATGCGTGGCCGCCACGAGGCGCGGCACTCGCCCCGGAGTAAGGTCGGTGCGGTCAAAATAGCGCACCGCCCACACTTCCTGCGGCACCGTGCTGGTGACAGCGAGCGTCGCCTCGGCCAGCCCATAGACCGGCAGCATGGCGCAGGGCGCGAGGCCGTACGGGGCGAGGCGTTCCATGAAGTGCTCGCAAATGGACGGCGATATGGGTTCGGCGCCATTGAATATCACCCGCACACGGCTCAGTTGCACGTCGGTCAGGATCGAATTGCCGGAAGCGTATACATAATGGCGCAAGCCGAAGTTGGGGCTGCTCAAGATCGTGGCGCCAGTCTTGGTCGCGAGCTTGGTCCAGCGCAGCGGCCGGCGTGCAAATGCCTCGGTCGGCCAGAAATGCTGTTCGATGTTGTTCGCAAGCATCATCAGGTGCATGCCGATCAAACCCATGTCGTGGGTCAGCGGCATCCAGCTCAGCAGAACATCCTCTTCGACCAGACCGAAGGCGATCGACATCGATGCGATGCTGGCGACCAGGTTCGCATGGGTCAGCTCAACGCCCTTCGGCTTGGCGGTCGAACCGGACGAGAACTGGATGAATGCGAGGTCTGAGGGCACGCGCGCAATGGGCTGCCCGGCCGAGCTCGCGGCAAATTCGCCGTCGCAGAATATCGGACGGGCTGCGGGCGGGGAGCCTGCATAGCCTTGCGCGTGGCTAACCAGCCGCGCCCAGAGCGCACGGTCGGTGTAGACCGCCGGGCCGCCCAGCAGCTCTGCAATCCGGTAGATCTTGTCGCGATGATCCGCGGTCGTGCCAATCGCGAGCGGCACTGGCACGATGCCCCCCAGCAATGCCGCCCAGAAGGCGACCAGGAAGTATTCGTTCCGCGGCACGATCAACAGCATTGTATCGCCGGGTTTGAGCCCATGCGCCTGCAAGCGCCCCAGGGTCACCAGGGCGGCCGCCTGCAGCGCGCCGAATTCAATGCGTCGCGGTGCATCAAAATCGTCGTGGAAGCTGACGCCGCGCGAACTGGCGGCGGCACGCGTGAGCAGCTCTGTGCAGGTCACGGCATTCTGG
>JANXZG010000085.1 GCA_025355645.1 Gammaproteobacteria bacterium
GGCTGGTCCGCCTCGCGTAAAATCTCCAGTTTCTGGTCCGCCGTAAATCGTCGATGTTCTCGTTTGCTCATCCACTTCGCTCCATCTGCGGGGCGCCCGCAACAGCTCGAAGTCTCTCATTTCCGCGCTAGCCTTTTGTCCGGAAGTCGCTGAAGCTTCACAACCTAGGTTACTGGCACACGCGCCGCATGAATAACCTTGGTGGTCACCGAACCCAAGATGAGACTCTTGAGATTCCCCAACCCTCGGCTACCCAGAACGATCTCGCCACAGTGCTTCTGTCGCGCCACTTGGGCTATAGTCTTGCCCGGTTCGCTCACCCGAACCAGGATCTCCGCTTTCACAGCTTTTCGATGCAACATTCGCAGCGCTCGCGCCAGATCCTCCTTGCTCTTTGCCTTGTGGTGGTCAGCGATCGTTGACCGTGTCACATACAGGCTAGGAGGCAATGGCAATTGCACATTGAGTACGAATATCTGGAGCTGCCGATGGGACGCGGCCCGCTTGATCACATGCGCAAGTGCGCGCAAGGAGTGATCTGATCCGTCGATTGGTACGAGCAGTCGATTTCCGTCCGGCATGCTGGGCCTCCCTCGGGTGGTCCGCGATCCTCGCGTATGTCAGTTGACCGTTGTATCGAGTATTGCGTCGGCCATTCGGTCGATTTCGAAGCGCTGCCGCATTTTGTATGACGCTTGTGCTGACGTGTGCCGTGATACTGCCGGCGCTGTGGTTATTTGTGCTGATCGCCGGCGAGTTGGTCTGGGCTTATCGATCGTTAGAGGTACTGCTTGCCGAGAGGACGCTGGTCCTTCCCGAGATCATTCGCCGGATTCCCTGGCTCGGCGAGCAGCTACAGCAGCAATTGGACCGATTCACTGTCGAACCCGCCGGCTTCCGGCAGCAGGTGGCTATCTGGGCTCACTCGTGGACCGGCTAGGTCGCTGCACTGGCGGGCGGTGTTGGCCGTAGTGTCGGCAATCTGTTTCTCGTCATGTTTGCGGTATTTTTCCTATATCGCGATGGGGACTCAATCCTTGTTCAGTTGCGGCGGGTCGTAAGGAAGTCGTTCGGCAGTCGCCTCGAAGTATATGTCCGTACAGCCGGTTCGATGACACGCGCGGTGCTGTTTGGATTTCTGACGACCGCCTTCGTCCAAGGCATAGTTGCCGGTATCAGATATGCGATCCTCGGCTTCCGGGGATCCGTGCTGCTTGGCGCAATTACTGGCTTACTGTCGTTCGTTCCGTTTTTTGGAACTGCTGTTGTTTGGGGCAGCCTCGCCACCTATTTGCTGCTCACGAGTCATGTGGCGAAAGTTGTTATTTTGCTTCTGTGGGGACTATTGCTGGTGCATCCAATTGACAACGTACTGCGTCCATTGCTTATCAGCAACACAACGCATGTGCCCTTTGTCGTGGTGATGTTCGGCGCAATTGGCGGCATTGCAACCTGGGGTCTCATCGGTGTGTTCGCCGGCCCAGTGGTACTCGCCATTGGCCTCGCCATTTGGCGCGAATGGGCAGCGGAAGGTGGTTTGCGAGACACGAGAACATTGCCCATTTGTTCAGGAATGAGGTAACCGGCATGATTGAAAAGTCTGAAACGCCACACAATCGTGCATTCGCAATTCGATGCTATGCCTGGAGTCGAGCCATTCACTGGGTGACGGTCGCACTAGTTGGCGGACTGCTGGTCACGGCAATTTTCTATAACATCGACCCTCATGGCTCAGGCAATAAGGCCTTCCTTTGGCACAGTTCACTGGGTCTCACAGTGTATCTTCTGTCCATTACTCGAGCCCTCTTGTGGTTCGTATATCGACCGACGGCGAGCAGTGTCGGAAAGCCCGATGCCGGTGTGCACCGAGGACTGCGGGTTGCCTTTTACGCGCTGCTTATCGCTCTGCCCATATCGGGTTGGTGGCTCGCCTCAGAAGAAGGAATGCCCGCGCATTTGTTTGGGGTACCTGCGTTGCCGCAGTGGTACCACTCAGAAGGTGCTGCACATTCGAACTCAACGGACTCTGAGGTATCTCGCGAGGACGCAGCCCAAGAGGCTCCTGTAGTCCGCTATTTGGCACGACTGCATGCGAGCTTAGGTGCCGCGCTTACCATTGTCATCGCTCTCCACCATCTCTCAGTGATTAGAACTCGAAAGCAGCGTACCGATGGTCAAAAGCCTGAATTGCTGGACGGTGATAAGGAAAGGCCCATCTAGATGCCGTTGAGGACGGAGCGTATGGGAAAACTGCTTGCATTGAGCGCCAAGGCCGGAGTCACCTACGCGGTCACAGTCTTTGCGATCGGCTTCTTCCTCGGAACGACCCGCGTTCGGCTGCTCGCTCCACACGTGGGCTCAACCATAGCCGTCTCGGTCGAGGCGCCCATCATTCTGACGGCAAGCTGGTACGTATCGAGCATTTGGATGAAGCGCCTCGCGGTCAGTGCTGAAATTCGCACACGCACTCTCGTGGGTGCCGTTGCGTTTGCCACACTAACGATACTGGAGATCGCGATTTCGATCGGCCTGTTTCACCGATCGATTGGCGAGTACCTCGCCGATCTCCGATCACTGGCCGGTGTGATCGGCCTTGCAGCGCAGGTCTGTTTCGCGACCTTCCCGGTCCTCAACGTAGTCGCTCGCCGGCGTTTAAATCTGTCGGCTTATAATCCGCTCTAGGCCAGAGAAGACCCGCAGGGCCTCCGACGTGCGAATAAATCTAAATCGCTTTCACACTGCGCTGGCCGCTGCGCTGTGCGGAGTAAACATCATATGCTAAGCGCACCATTTAGAATTGCCGATGTTGTTCCGGGCGCGCTACACATTCTTCAGCTGGTGTATTTGATGCTGCCAGCCTACCTGGCCAATATGGCGCCGCCGTTCACGCAATTTTGGCCGGGTTGCAACCGCCCGATTAGCAGGCGGTGGCTCGGAGATCACAAGACTGTCGTAGGGTTTTGCTCTGGGCTGGCGGCCGCTTCGGTGGTGACGTTCGTGCAATCGAAAGTTGGTTGGGGCGGAGGGTTGTTGCCGTATGCGGAGTGGCCGCTCATCGGGCTGGCGTTCGGCTTTGGAGCCATGGCGGGCGACAGCATCAAGAGTCTATTGAAGCGACTGAAGGGAATACCGCCGGGCCGGCCCTGGATTCCAATGGATCAATTGGATTTTGTCGCTGGTTCTCTATTGTTAATCACTCCGTTTGCGAGGCTGACGTTGCTGGATATTGCAATAATCCTCCTGGTCTCATTCGTCGGAGACATCGTGGTCAACCATCTCTCTTATGCGCTCGGCATACGCAATACCAAATGGTAAGTTCTCACGGCGGAACCGCCATCGTGGAACCGACGCCGGAGACACCGGCGAAAATGAGGCCATACGCGTTTGCCGCACTGATCTGCACAGAGCTACGTATGTTGAAAGGGCGCTGTGGCTGCTAGCTTGTAGGAGAGGAGAAATTATGTGAGCAGGCCACAGTTGTCCATCGAAACGATGGACGTCGTCGAAGTTGCCACATTGTTGATGGCTGGCAAACTGCTTCTCATCGATGTCCGGGAGCCCGCCGAATTCCAAGCGGAGAGAATCGCCGGAGCACTGCTTTATCCGCTGTCGACATTCGATGCGGCCGCGCTACCGGAAGATGGCGCGCGCAAGATCGTTTTTCACTGCGGCAGCGGCAAGCGGTCGTTGACGGCGGCTGAGCATCGTCTCGCCGCAGGGCAACTCCACTCGGCGCACATGGGCGGCGGAATTGCAGCATGGAAGGCGGCTGGCTTGCCGGTAGTCACACTCATCGCTCCTGGCTGATCCAGGTTCCGCGTGAAACCCTACCCGCACTCGTATACCGTAACCGCGAAGGGTTCTGCGTTGGGAGCCGTTTCGATCATGTCGACCGGATTGCCAGACATGGCGACCGCCCCTCCGCCAGAATTCGACGGACCCGGAGGCGTTTGGTCACCCGAGACCTTGCTCGTCGCCGCCATTGCCGACTGCTACATCCTGACATTTAGAGGGGTGTCCCGCGCGGCCCGTTTCGAGTGGGTTGGTCTCGAGGCCCACGTGGATGGAACGCTGGAACGGGTATCCGGCGTCACTCAATTCATCCGCTACGTCACCCGAGCCACGCTGACCGTCCAGTCCAATTCCGATCACACCAAGGCGCGCGAGCTTTTGGAACGGGCCGAAAAGCTCTGCTTGGTGGCGAATTCTCTGCGTGGTGAGCGTGCGCTCGAAGTACAAGTGCGTGAAATGATGGCCGTATAGTAGTCTAGACCGCGCTAGTGGCGTTGGAAATCACCAACTTCCCGGGGGTCGCAAGCACTGTAACCACATTGAAGGTCGTTTATGTCGACACATTCTGTTCAGGACGGCATCGAGCCGGGCGGCGTTTATGCAGGTCAGGGGGTGTCGATCTGCCGGTGGGTCAATGAGTCCTACGCCGCCTGTGACTGTATTCTCACGGTCCTTGATATGGCTCGCTTCGTGCGGCGACCCCGCCTATATCGGCCACCAACCGAGGTAAATGAGAAGTGCCAACCCAAGGGCGCGTGCGCGTACTGAGATTGCAGGAATAAAAACAATGCATACCAGCAGCAGTAACACGATCGAGAAGGTCAGCTGTCTATACATATCCTGTCCGGGCAACGCTCAACACGTACGCCGATACGCCGATACGCCGATACGCCGAATAGCTGATCAAATCAGGGCCTGTTTCAGTCGCACAAGATCGCCGCGAATCGGCGCCGGTGCGCGAGGCCTCAAAGGCCCAGGGAATAGATGACCTGGGTCGCATCGCTCGGATCTCGTTCCGCGGTCATTCCGACATCTTTAGCGAATATGCGCATTGTTTTATTATCCGCGAGCTCTATTGCATACAACTGCCGAATGCCGTACCGCTTCGCGGCGATCATGAGGTGCTCCATGAGCAGCTTCGCAAGCTCGGTGTGCTGCCATTCATCCGCGATCGGGACGGCCATTTCACGGAGGTCTGGCTTGCTGCCGGGCGCAAAGCGACAAACGCCAATCTCCACTTCACGATCTTCATCGCGCACGGTCGCGACAAATGCCATGGTGTGAGGACCATCAACATTGCAAAATCGACTGACCTCGGCAGGGGACAATTCCTTTAAGGCGCAGAAAAAGCGAAAATGCTTCGTGGCAGTGGAGAGGTTTCGAACAAAACCTGCTTCCATTGACGAATCGGTCGATCGGATCGGCCGTATGGTGACCCAGCGATCCTGGATTAGGACGGGTGTCGTATCTGTGACCATGGCAAGACTCCTTGAGCGTCTCACGCCGCGAAAAGATCGCCGCGAGGGCGATCGTATCGATCGCGCTCGTGGCGTGTACTGAAACGTACAGTTTAGAATTGGACCTGGAGTTTGTTCTCGACTTTGGTCACCCCGGGTGCCGCCCACGCGGCTATCGTCGCGTCGTCCTTTTCTCGCCAAGAATGCACCGTCCCCTGAAGGACGACGGCCGACTCGTCCACATTGACCTTGATGTCCTTGGCATCCAGCGACGCCTGGCGTTGAAACGCGTTTTGGATCTTCTGCTTCACGTCTGTCGCTTGGACCTCGGGGCGCACTTCGATTTCGTTGAAAACGCCCTTCACGCCGAGCAAATAGCGCACCGCGCTCTCGGCCACGGTCTTCTGGTAGCCGTAAGACACATGACCGGATAGAGTGATCCAGCCTTGCTTGACGACCGGCTGGATGTCGCTCGATTCCAGGACGAAATGCCATTTGAGCGCGTTTGCGGCTGCAGATGCAATGTCGGAATCTGACCGCTCCCCGGGTTTCGGGATTTTCACCTCAATATCATTGGCGATCGCCCGAACACCGGCGACCCGCTTGGTCACTTCCTCCGCGGTCCAGCGGTCGGAGAAATGTGGCACTGATCCTTGTAGGCTCACGACACCGTCGCTTACCTTCACGAGAATGCCCTTTTCATCGACGCTCGGGTCCCA
>JANXZG010000165.1 GCA_025355645.1 Gammaproteobacteria bacterium
CCGATGGCATACCGCCCCAACTTCGGAAGTTCTTTGACGTCCGTTGCTTTACGTTTTTAAACCCAGTTGTTTGGCGGGCTGCAACTCCGGCAGCGTATTGTCGGCTTGGCGCGCTGGGCTGGTCGCGGAGATAAATAGCAATTTCGAGCGCAACTCCTGCTGAATGGTCTTCATGACCCGTGTCAAATCGTCGCGCGAAACCGGCCGGGACAGCAGGTATCCCTGTAAATATAAGCCAGGCCGGCCCTGCAGTTGCGCCAGTTGCTCGGGTCGTTCGATACCCTCCGCGGTCACCTCAAGCCCAAGGCTTTGACACAACCCGATGATGGCCATCGTAATGGTGGCGGTACGGGAGCTGGTGTGGATGCCTTCGATCAAGCTGCGGTCAATCTTTATGCGCGTGAGAGGCAGCTGTTCCAGCGAACCCAGGGAAGAATAACCGGTGCCGAAGTCGTCGAGGGCGATTGCGATTCCCAGGGCGCGAAGTTTTCGCAATGCCTCGATCGTTGCCGTGCCCGTTTGCAGGACGGTTTCAGTCAGTTCAATCTCGATGCAGCGGGGCGGAAGCTGATGTTTTTCCAGCAAGCTGCGGACGCGATCGACGAACCCCGCATCAAAGAGTTGCCGCGGCGAGACGTTGATAGCCACGCGCGCTTCCGGCCACGTGCCATGATGCCAGTGCGCAGCCGCCTCGATGGCAGATCGTAGCACCCAGTCGCTGATCTCCATGATGAGCCCGGACTCTTCCGCGACCGCAAGAAACTCCCCCGGGGCAACTAATTGTCCGTTGGGCAATCTCCAGCGCAGCAATGCCTCCACCAGCACGGTTTGAAAGGTGTCGATACGCACTTCAGGCTGAAACACCAGTTCGAACTCGCCACGCTCGATTGCCCGGCGAAGGCCCTGCTCGGTCTTAAACCGGGATTCGGCTGCCTCCAACAGATCGGGCGCGAATACGCTCAATTGGCTGCGCCCCAGCGCCTTCGCGCGAAACAGCGCGGCATCCGCGGCACGCAATAAGGCCTCCGCCTCTTGATCGTGCTCGGGACACACGCTCGCGCCGATACTGACGCTGATCATCAATTCCCGATTATCAATGACAATTGGTTTCTGGAAGGCCCGGATCAAATACCAGCCCGCACTGCGAATTTGCTCGACGTCTGTCGCGCTCGCGTAGATGACGGTGAATTCATCGCCTCCCAGGCGTGCCGCAAACCCATACTGTTGCGCGATTCCGTGTAGGCGCTGGGCGATGGCTACCAGCACCCGATCCCCGAAGGCATGTCCCATGCTGTCGTTGATGCATTTGAAGTTATCGAGATCGAGGAAAAACACACCGACAAATCGACCCTCCTTCAGTGCAAGGTCTACCGCGCCGTTCAATAGCGTGAACAATTGCCGGCGATTTGGCAGAAGCGTCAGTGAGTCATGTTCAGCGACGTATTCCAGTTCGCGAGTACGCTCCTCCAGCTCGCCGGTGCGCTGTGCAACCTTGGCTTCAAGCTGCTCCTGATGACTGCGCGTAAGATGACGGGCGGCCGTCAGCTGATCAGCCATCTTATTAAAGGCAACCGCAAGCGTGTCCAATTCCTTGATCCCGCCGCGCGGAACGCGCACCTCGGTTTCTCCGTTAGCCAGCCTGACCGTGGCCCTCGAGAGCAAACGTATGGGCCGAATGATGCGGCGCGCCATGAAGCCGCCGAGCATCATCAGGAGCGTTACTCCCGCGATGATGCAGGCAATGAGCATGCCGCGATTCGATTGAGCGGGCTCATCAGCGATCTGCACGTACCTTTGCGAGGCGGTCTCGGGCCCCGGCGGGAGCGCCTGGAGCGGGTCCGATGCGGCAGGCATCGCAGCTGCGGCAGTCATCACGGGAGCGAGCTGAGGCGCAGAAGTGAGCGGCGGCACCGTACTTTGACGACTGACGTGTTTCACCACCGTAGAAGGAATAATGACGGGTACCGCCAATTGTCGGACCGAAGCGTTAGTCTGCGCGAACGTCGCGGCATTGAGCGGAGTCTGCTGATTCAAGTGCAGCAGCGAGCTCCGAAGCGAGCCGCTTTGCGCGAGATCTTCTTGCAATCTAGCAAGCCATTCCGCTCCTTCCGAGTGTACCAATGAGATTTCATTGAGCTTCAGAGTTGAAGCCAGCTTCGCTTCGTTGGCAGTTATCGCGGCGATCACCGAATCATCTTCAGTGGTGTGTAAATCGATGCTGGCGGAGAGTGCGAGAATGGCATCGAAGTCTGTGCTCATTAGTACAAGATACTGACGCGAAACCACGCGGCCGAATAACTTGAATGAATGATCCACCGCCTGCTTGAGCGAAGTTTTAATCGAAACCAGAAGCTGGGTGTAGTCGCTCCGGAGACGGCGGCGCTTGTCGCTCAGCTGCACCATTTCGTTCCCGGACTTTACGTACTGGTCTATCGCGCCGCGCAGCTTAGACGATTGCAAGACATCGCGGCTTCTAGCCGCCGCAGCAATGTACGCCGCCGATTCTCGCTGCATCGTCTCCCGTGTGCTTCGCAGCGCCGCCTCGGTCTCGTCGTCCATGCGGTCTGTTCTCGCGGACACTGCCTTACTGAAACCGTTCACGGCCGCAAGCAGAGCGTCCGGCTTAACCACCGTGGGCGGCGCCACCGGGTCCGGTGCATGCGACGCCTCTTCGGCCGCGGCGGCAGAACCCTGTACTCCGCTGGAATGAAGCGGCACTACGCGGTCGGGCCGTGCCGTAGGAACTAAAGAAGACGCGTCCGCGAAAACCGGACCGCAAACCGCAATGAGCGCCACGCCCAATGGCAGGAAGATAGCAAGGATGCACTGAAGGGAGCGGACGTCAGCATTACCCGATTGCCCCTTTTCCAGTACGCCCGACACTGGAATGCTTTCCGTGCTACCCATATTGCTCGCATTTCACAATAGCTATTAAATTCATTCTGCATTGGCAGCGACACACGCGTTTAAATAATTAGGAAAACTGCGGCATGGATCGCATCACAGTTGGGCGAATAACAGACCGGGGCGCTGCGGTGGCTGCAGGCTGAAATATAGTGTGAACGGCATCACGCTTAGGAGCGCGCATCTAGGCGCCGTGACCCCAAACGGTGGGCCCCGCTACTACGGTCGAGCTCTACGAGCGCCCTGCAAATTTCGGGCTTTCCTGGTTCTATATCACCGTTGACGGCAAGACCCGGCCACCCGCCCGCGGCGGCCAACCTCACCAATCCACTCCCCATCTACTGGTGCTGATGCGAAATGATCGTCGCGTCCCAAAGCCGCTGCCGATCGCCTTACCGTTTGCATCGGCGCCAGCACAGCGCAACCGCGTCTCGCGACCAAGGAATTACGCGCAGCAGATCTGGCGAAATGCGCCGAGCTGGGCAAGACGGGCCGGCGGCTGCGCACCGGGGGTCCTCTAACTCAGACAGACGGAAAGTACGCGCCCCTCCAGCACGGTGTGGGCAGCCACCCTGTTGGTACGTAGCGCAATTCGATCGCCGAGCTTCTGTGACGCGCTGCGTACGGTATCGCGTAATCGTTCGAAATCAGCGCGAGCGGCTGGATCCTCGCCGTGCAAAAAATAATATTGACGCCAGTCGCGGACGAAGGCATCAAGCAGCTCATGATAGCGAGAGAGTTGCAGGTGCGGATCGTCGCATTCAATCGGAGGCAGGAATTCACTGCGTAGATTGCCGACGAGGAACTCAAGTTCCATGGGATTCATCACCGGCCGCATCGAATAGCGTTCGATGAGCAAGTCAGCCTGCTGGGCCGGGTCGTAGGCAACTTGCACGCGGGGCACGCCGGCATCACCGCCGGAGCCTACCAACTGCCAGAATGCCGCGTTGCCTGCGGTGTCCGCGACCAGGTGAATGCGTTCATCGGATGTTGGGTTAACGACGTGGTGCAACCGCCAGTTATCGAAAATCCAGGCCTCGCCGGCGGCCATATGGACGCTTTCTCTATCGCAGTGAAAGCGCACTTCCTCGCGCGTGATGACGGGTATGTGGACACGCACTCGGGAAAACCAGTGATAGTTGGTGTCGGCATGTTTTGGTACCCCGGCCCCCGGTGCCAGGCGCAGCAGCCGAGTGCGGCTCCAAGGCACGGCAAAGCTCGCCAATAGCTGGCGGATATAGGGTGCACGCGCAAGATGTGGGGTGGCGCGCATATCGCCGTCAAGACGATCGTTTTCGCCGCCCTCAGCGCTGACGAGCCGGACCGAGGTGTTACCAGGAATTCCCCTGGGATGCGGCGCCCACGCATCCGCGGGCATTGCCGTAACCTCCGCACGCAAGCGCTCCACGTCGAAGCGGCGCGGTAACAGAAAAAAGGGCTTCGCCAGTTGCATGGTTTCAGGCGGAACGTCGCGACCGTAATGACGGGTAGAATATCACCCGTCGGTCCCGAATGGCCGCGCACTACCGCGTATGCCGGGTGCGCCGTATGCTATTCCGACCATGACACTCAACAAGAAACGCGAATCCCTGCAGATCCGCTCGCTGTTTAAGAAGAGCGGTGTGCTGGAGCTGTCGTTGGCCAGAGAGGTGGTGCCGCTACCCGCTGCCGACGAGGTCGTCGTACGTATCGATGCGGCGCCCATCAATCCTTCCGACTTGGGTCTGTTGTTGGCGGTGGCCGACTGGAGTCATCCGACCGTCACACGCAATGCCGAGGGCCCAGTGGTCGCCAGTAGCGTCGCAGCCTGTGCGGTGCGTGCGATGGCGGAGCGGGTGGATCAATCGATGCCGGTGGGCAATGAAGGGGCCGGGCTGGTGATCGAGGCGGGCTCCTCGCCGGCTGCCCAGGGGCTGCTCGGCAAGACCGTCGCGGTGCTCGGCGGGGCCATGTATTCAGAGTTCCGTTGCGTCCCAGTCAATCAATGTCTGGCGTTAAAGCCCGGCACCACGGCGGCCGAGGGCGCATCAAGTTTCATCAATCCGCTGACGTCGCTCGGCATGCTCGGCACGATGCAGCGCGAGGGACACAAGGCGTTGGTGCACACTGCAGCGGCCTCCAATTTGGGGCAGATGTTGAACAGAGTGTGCTTGAAGGACGGAATTGCGCTGATTAACATCGTGCGCACACAGGAGCAGGAGGACTTGCTCAAATCCGCCGGCGCTCAACATGTTTGCCGCAGCGATTGGTCGAGTTTCATGCCGGATTTGACCGAGGCGCTGATCGCCACCGGTGCGACGCTTGCCTTCGATGCCATTGGCGGGGGCTCGCTGGCGGGGCAGATTCTGACGTGCATGGAAAAGGCCCTGAATCGGGGCGCAACCACTTACAGCCGATACGGCTCCGCCACGCACAAGCAGGTGTACCTGTACGGCGCTCTGGATGCGGCGCCCACGGTACTCAATCGCAGCTACGGTATGGCTTGGGGAGTGGGCGGCTGGCTGCTGTGGCCTTACATGCAGAAGATCGGCGCGGAGGCGCTCGAGCGCATGAAGGAGCGGGTCGCCGCGGAAATCAAGACCACCTTCGCGAGCCGCTATAAGGCGGAAATATCGTTGCTCGAGGCTTTGGATCCGAAGTCCATTGCGGTGTACGGTCGACGCGCAACGGGCAGCAAATACCTGATCAATCCGCATAAGGCCGGCTGAATTGAATGACTGAAGCGGCTCCGCCAACCGGGACATTGGGGCAAGCGCTTGATCATGCAGCGCGCCTGCTCAAGAGCGACCCGCGATCGGCGGTGGAGCAGGCGGGTGAAATCCTCAAAGTGTCTCCCGGGCATCCGGTTGTGATCCTTCTACTGGGTGCAGCACGGCGGGCAGCGGGCGATCCGGTCGCGGCCTTGGAAGTGTTGCAGCCCTTGGCTCGCGCACAACCCAATTCGGCTGCCGCACACTATGAATTGGGCATGACGTTGGGGGATCTCGATCAGCACGATGCCGCCCTTAAGTCGCTGCGCCGCGCGGTCGCCTTGAAGGCCGATATGCCCGATGCGTGGCGCGAAATCGGCGACCGGCTGACCCTCCTGGGTGATCTTGAGGGCGCGCACGCAGCCTACGGGCAACACATCAAGGCGGCAACCCAGGATCCGCGGCTCCTCGCGGCAGCTTCTGCGTTGTGCGAGAACCAAATTCCTCGCGCCGAATACCTGCTGCGTGAACATCTGAAGAAATACCCGACCGATGTGGCGGCCATCCGCATGCTCGCCGAAGTAGCGGGTCGACTTCGGCGCTTCCAAGACGCCGAAATCCTCCTGGTTCGCTGCCTCGAGTTGGCCCCTGGATTCAAAGCAGCTCGCTATAACTACGCCATGGCGCTTTATCGTCAGAACAAATCGGTTGCCGCGTTGCAGCAGATTGACTTGCTGACAGCCAGCGAGCCGCGTAATTCCGGCTACCGCAATTTGAAGGCGGTGGTATTGGCCAATATCGGGAACTTTCAGGAGTCGCTCGAGATTTACGCCGATGTGCTCGCCAAGCACCCGGACCAATCTAGGATCTGGATGAGCTATGGGCATGCCCTTGCGAGCGCGGGCCGGCTAGCCGATAGCATTGCGGCCTATCGCCGCTGCATCGCCCTGGACCCGGCGCTGGGCGAAGCTTATTACAGTCTGGCCAACCTCAAGACATTTCGGTTCGATGGGGTTGAGGTGCAGCGAATGCAAGCCGAGCTCACACGCGACGACCTCGCGGACGCGGAGCGCGCCCACTTCCATTTTGCCATCGGTAAGGCGCTCGAGGACTCCAAGCGCTACCCAGAGTCTTTCGAGCATTACATGGCGGGCAATAAGCTGCGGCTGGCCCACGTGGGTTGGAATGCCCATGAGATCACGAGCCTGGTGAGGCGCTCGAAGGCATTGTTCACCAGAGAGTTTTTCGCTGCGCGAGAGGAATACGGCGTGTCGGTTGCCGATCCGATTTTCATCGTCGGCCTGCCGCGCGCCGGTTCCACCTTGCTCGAACAGATCCTCGCCAGTCATTCGAGCGTCGAAGGCACCTCGGAATTGCACGACCTCATGGTCATGGCGGCCAAGCTGGGCGGCAAGCGGGTTCCTGGCCAGGAGTGGTCGTATCCCGGTGTGCTCGCCAACCTGGGCGTCGCGGAGAGCCGCGCGCTCGGCGAGCAGTACATCGAGCAGACAAGGATTCTGCGCAAGACAGCGAAGCCTTTCTTTATCGATAAAATGCCCAACAATTTCCAGCATATAGGGCTGATCCGCTTGATATTGCCGCGCGCCAAGATTATCGACGCGCGCCGTCATCCCATGGCCTGCTGCTTTTCCGCCTTCAAACAAAATTTTGCCCAGGGGCAGCGATACTCCTACAGTTTTGAGCACTTGGCCCAGTTTTACCGGGACTATACCGAGCTCATGGCGCACTTTGACGCCGTGGCTCCGGGTGCCATCTACCGCGTCATGTATGAGCGCGTGGTCGAGGATACCGAGGGCGAGGTGCGGCGCCTGTTGGACTTCTGCGGGCTGCCCTTCGAACACGCTACCTTAAGCTTTTACGAGAACGAGCGCGCGGTCCGAACCGCGAGTTCACAACAGGTGCGCCAGCCCATTTATCGCGACGGGCTGGATCAATGGCGCCACTACGAACTCTGGTTGGAGCCGCTGCGGCGCTCCCTGGGCGATGTGCTCGCCACCTACCCAAGCGCGCCGCGGGACGGCCAGTAGGACGTGGGCTATATTAAAAGCGCCCGCACTGTGGCATAAACCAAGTTGGGAGTCGGCATAAAACAAGGGGATGCCCCAATGACCCGCAGCCGAAAGAGAAAACTGGCGCGAAACCGTGCCAAATGGGTCGGCATGCCGCTGGCATCCGCCATGCTCGCCAGTAGCGGCATGAGCTATGCGGCCGACACCGGCGAGCAAACGATGCTCGAAGAGGTCGTGGTCACCGCGGAAAAGCGCACCGAAGACTTGCAGAAGGTACCTATCAGCATGCAGGTGTTGAGCGGCGAAAAGCTCGAACAGATGCAAGTCAGTAACTTCGATGATTTCGCCAAGCTCTTGCCGAGCATGAGTTTCAGATCCAACGGCCCAAGCCAGACACAATTATTCTTCAGAGGCATTTCCAGCAGCAACGGGACTGTGGAACTACACGCGGGATTTCTGCCCTCGACCGGCATGTACCTCGATGACCTTCCGGTAACCACCATCGGAGGTGCCCTCGACGTTCATATGTACGATATGGCGCGAATCGAGGCGCTGGCAGGACCCCAGGGCACATTGTACGGGGCAAGTTCCTTGTCCGGCACGTTGCGCCTGATCACCAACAAACCGGATCCTTCAGGGTTTGCCGCCGGCTACGATGTGAAGGGCGACAAGTGGAAACACGGCGCTGGCGGCGGGGAATTCGAAGGCTTCGTGAACATTCCGCTCTCGGACCACGCGGCGATTCGGTTGGTGGCCTACTACGAGCACGTTGGCGGTTACATCAACAATGTCTTTCGGCAGGATACGTTCCAACGATACTCGCCGACCGGGACTCCGGTCGCGGGGGGTCCTGCGAACGGTCCTGACGGTTTTCCGAACAACGACCCCGTCACCATCAACAACGCCAATGTCGTGCAGAAGAATTTCAATCCGGTGGACTACGTCGGCGGCCGGGCGGCTCTCAAGATCGATCTGAATGATCAATGGACGATCACGCCGACGCTTCTGACACAAAGCATGAAAAGCGCCGGCGATTTCGCTTACGACCCGCATTACGGCGACCTCAATGTGGCGAACTATTTCGATGGCTATGAAAACGATAAGTGGTATCAGTCCGCGCTCACGATCGAGGGTAAAATTAGCAACTGGGACGTAACCTATACCGGCGGATGGTTCCAGCGCACGGTCGAAAATCTGGTGGACTATTCGCAGTACTCTGTCGCTTACGACGCTCAGGCCGTCGGCAACAGCTACCAGTACACCCGGTTCATTACCGCCAACGGCCAATTGCTCGATCGGCCAGTGCAGTACACGCAGAACGTTGACAAGTACACCAAGCAGAGTCATGAATTTCGCGTCTCCTCGCCGGCAGAAAATCGCTGGAGGGGGACGGTGGGGCTGTTCTATCAGCGCCAGACGGATGACATACGTGCGGGCTTCGACATCCCCAATCTGCCGGTCTTTTACGAAGTCGCGGGGCAGCAAAACGTTTATTATCTGTCGCAGATGAACCGAGCCGACCGTGACTATGCGGCGTTCGGTGAAACATCGTTCGATATCAGCGATAAATGGAAGCTGGCTGGTGGCATCCGCGAGTTCTGGGTCAACAATACGCTCTATGGTTTTTTCGGGTTCAATGACAATGGTTATTCAAGCAGCGCCGGTGAAGCGCTGTGCCTGAAGGACGGGAATCCGATACTGACCACACCCGGGGTTTACACGGGAGGCCCCTTGCCCTGCGTCGACACCAACAAGAAAGTGGTCGAGCACGGCGAGACGCACAAGCTTAATTTGCAGTACCAAATCAACTCGGACTTGATGGTTTACGGTACGTGGTCCACGGGTTTTCGGCCTGGCGGCAACAACCGCCTGCCGACGGCGGGGTCCTATACTGCGGACACGCTCACCAATTTCGAATTTGGCTGGAAGACTTCCTGGTTCGATCACCGGTTTCGCTGGAATGGCGCGGTTTTTTACGAGAGATGGAACGATGCGCAAACCGCGGTTCAAGGCCAGTATGGCATCACGTCCATCGTCAATGCCGGCAACGCCAAGGTGGACGGCCTTGAATCGGAGCTGGAGTGGGCCGTCAACGAGCATCTGAGCTTGTCCGCGGCGGCGACGGGTCTTCTCGATATGAAGACCACGACGGCTTTCTGCAGCCCGACCAAGCTGGGGGTGCCGCAAAGCACCTGCACTGCAGCCTTCGTCGATGCCCCTGTGGGTACGCAGTTGCCGGGAACGCCCAAGCTCAAGGCCAACGGCACCGCTCGATATAGCTTCGATGTCGGCAGCTATAAGAGTTACTTGCAGGGGTCGGTCGAGCACCAGAGTTCGACTACATACAGTCTCGAGGCCACGCGCTCCTATGCGGGCGATACTCCGTCATTCACTGCATTCGATCTTTCGGCGGGAACCGCGAAGGACAACTGGCATGTCGAGGCATTCATATTGAACCTCTTCGATAAGCGCGGTGAGCTCGGCAGGAATGCGGAATGCAATGACCTCCTCAACCACTATTGCCTGCTCAATGCTCATATCTACCCGATCAAGCCGATGGAATTCGGGATAAAATTCGGGCAGAAGTTCTGATCTGGCCCCCTCGTGTCAAATGGCGCGAGGGTAATAAATACAGATGCGGCGGGCAGCGAGCCTCAGCCGCCGCTGTTCAGCTAGTTCCGATGGGATCATTGGCTGATCGCCGGTGGCATTGCGCGCAGTGCGCGCCTCTCTGCTTCGCTCGCAATCCGATGAGCGACGTGTTAACCAAACTCGCGGAGCATCCAATCAACCGGATCGGTGAACTGCTTGCGTGGAACCTGGCCGCGCAGTTCGATCACCAGCGGATCGCGGCGTAATGCCGAAGCGTGCGCCACCGAACAGGATCAAGCTGTCCTGGCAGTTGAAGATCGAGTTGCTGGATATAACGCCGACGATCTGGCGCCGCCTCATCGTTCCCGAGAAAATCAAGTTGCCAAAGCTCGATCGAGTTATCCAAAGCGCGTTCGGCTGGACCAACAGTCACCTGCACGAGTTCATTATCGGTGGCGTCGAGTACGCCCATCCGGATCCCGATTGGGCTGAGGAGCCTGGGCACGTCTATGAGACCGAGATAGTCCTGCTCGATTCTCTGGGACTCGAAGCTCGCTGCTTCGACTACATCTACGACTTTGGCGACCAATGGCATCACGTCGCAATCGTCGAAGACCGCCACATCCAAACCTCCCCAACGTCACCGATCTACTGCAGCGCCGGAGAAAACGCCTGCCCGCCGGAGGATGTTGGCGGTGCGCGTGGATATGCGGAGTTCCTCGACGTCCTCGCCGATCCAATTCACGAGGAACACAAACCTTTGATGACCTGGTCCGGCGGTAACTTCGATCCGAAGCGTTTTAACCTCGATGCCGTCAACCGCGCACTCGCGAAGATCAAACCCTGATCGCCAATACGGGGCTCGCCGGACGCTTACCGTGTTATCGAGGACTCGCACTTCTTAGTTAATGGCGCGCATGACGATTGCAAATGGGTTCGGTCCGTCACGCCAACCGCCCAGTTAGATGCTGCGCCGCAGCGAGCATTGGCATTCTCCCATATTGTTATGTCAGGTGCATCCGGTGGGAAGCGTTAAACGTATACCTGGGAGTCCAGGGAAATATCTGGCTTGTCCGACCTATTTAACGAAGGGGATTCCAATGAGCAAGTTTGTACCAAGTCGTTCCGCGCTAATGGCAGCGATGTTCCTGCCGTTATGCGCCGCGGCGTCCAGCCACCGCGAGGCGCCGTTCATTTCGATGCAGCCTGCAGTGGACGGGACCGATTTTTATATGTTTGTAAGCTACGAGACCGGCCGCAGTGGCTACGTCACGTTCATCGCAGATTATATTCCATTCCAGGATCCGCAAGGCGGCCCGAAC
>JANXZG010000113.1 GCA_025355645.1 Gammaproteobacteria bacterium
CGAGGCCTTCTCCATCGACGCCGACTACCGATTCAACAAGCACTTCGACGCCTACCTCGGCGCCATGTACAGCGGCGTGCATGATGGTGTCGCGAGCGGCTACCTCAACACCACCAATATCAACCCGACGATAGGCGTGCGTTGCACGTTCTGATAGGGCCGGCTTGCGCCAGCTGGCGCGACGGAACTTTTTTTTCACTGCCGGCAGGGATGGAGGCGCGCGCGCCCGATAAATCCGCGACTAACCCGGCGCCGATTGCGCGCACAAAGGCTCAAGGAGTCGGAGGTTCACATGTCCAAGGTTCTGGTACTTTATTACTCCGCATTTGGTTACGCAGCGGTAGTCGCGCGCTCTATAGCCGATGGCGCCCGCTCGGCAGGTGCATCAGTTGATATCAAGAGGGTAGCGGACGAAGCTTCGCGCGCCGCCCCCGACAGGGGCATGCTGTTCAACGCCGGAAAGAACGTTCCGGTCGCTACAATCGAGGACCTCGTGAACTACGATGCCATCATCGTGGGCAGCCCGACTCGATTCGGCCGGCTATCCGCGCCGGTCGCTGGGTTTCTCGAGCAGGCAGGCGAACTTGCGAGCCGCGGTGCCCTGCACGGGAAGGTCGGCGGCGCATTCGCTTCGCCCACGAGTCCGGACGGCGGGCAGGAAGCCGCCTCGATGTCGATCCTCACCAATTTGTTGTATTTCGGCATGGTGGTCGTGGGACCGCCCTACAGCGCGACAACTGTGGCCGATTCGGCCGGTCAGCGGCATCCAAGCCCTCAGGATCTCGACGGCGCGCGGCGCCTCGGCCGGCTGATCGCGCAAACGGCGCAAAAATTGTCGGGCCGGGCCGACCCGGGCGCGGCAGACATCGAGGAGGACGCCGAGAGCGCGGCGGCCCCGCAATGAGCGCATGGGGCTAAGCCTGCGAGCGATCCTGGGCCCGTCTGAGCCGAGGCGCCTCGCCTCTACACACCCTCGATGATGATCGCGGTTCTGCGCGCCGATTTCTTGCTGATTGGAAGGATTTGCTGATAATCGAACGAGTCCAGGCAACGGTTGGCGGTCTCGACGTCAGCAAATCGGATAAGCACCAGGCGCGAGGGCGACCAAAGATCGGTTTCCCTCAGTGTCATGCGTCCGCCCCTGGCAAGGTACTCACCCCCGAATTTTTCGATCAGGGGTTTCGCCTTCAGTTTGTATTGTTCATACAAATCGGCGTTATCAAGCAAGGTATCTACAAGCAGATAGGCTGCCATGCACGACTCCGGCCAATGCGATAAATAGTTGCCTAGGCTAAACTAATTTTACCGTGTCGGGCGAAACGCCCTACTCGCGCATTCCCCTGGCGGGATGCTCATTTGTCACAATGCCGGCGCCCAAGCCTAGAATTAGGCATAGTTGCCTGAAGCCCCCAATTTCTGTCGAGGCCAGCATGAGCCAGTACCCGGATCTTCAACTCTATATCGGCGGAGCATGGCGAAAGTCAGCGGAAAGCCTGCCGGTGCTCAATCCCGCCAATGAGCGCGAGATCGGACGGGTTCCGGTTGCCTCGCGCGCGGACCTGGACGCGGCGCTCGCTGCTGCAGCAGAGGGCTTCAAGGTGTGGAGCGCGACTGCACCAGCACGGCGCGCGGAAATCATCCTGAAGGCCGCGGCCCTCCTGCGCGCCCGGATCGAGGACATCGCCTACTCGATCACGCTTGAACACGGCAAGCCCCTCGACCAGGCGCGCGCGGAAGTGATCCGCGGTTGCGAGTTTTTCGAGTGGGACGCCGGCGAAGGCTTGCGCAACTACGGCCAGGTGATCCCAAGTGCTCCGGGCATCCGGTACATGGTGCTGCGCCAGCCGATCGGCATGGTTGCCGCATTCTCCCCCTGGAACTTCCCCATGAGCCAGCCGTCGCGAAAGGTCGGCGGAGCGCTGGCAGCGGGATGCTCGATTATCCTGAAGGCGGCTGAGGAAACGCCTGCGGGCGCAGTGCATATCGCCCGCGCATTTCATGACGCCGGTCTGCCGCCCGGCGTGCTGAACCTCGTTTTCGGCCTGCCCTCGGAAATCTCCGGCTACCTTATTCCGCAGCAGCAGACACGGCTGATCGCGTTCACCGGCTCAACTGCCGTCGGCAAGCAACTGACCGAGCTTGCGGCGCGCCACATGAAACCCGTGCTGATGGAGCTCGGTGGGCATGCGCCGGTTATCGTCTGCGACGACGTGGATCCCGTGGCGACCGCAATCACCTCCGCCGTGCGCAAGGCCCGCAACGCCGGCCAGGTCTGTACGTCCCCGACGCGGTTCTATGTCCAGAAGCCGCTTTTTGAAGCCTTCACCAAGGCCTTCGTCGAGAAGGCAGTGACGGTGAAGGTGGGAGATGGCTTCGACCCCGCCACCCAGATGGGACCCTTGGCCAATCCGCGACGTATTGAGGCGCTCGAGATGCTGGTGGCGGATGCACGCAAGAAGGGCGCCCGCGTCTTGACGGGCGGCGCGCGGCTGGGCGGTCCTGGTTACTTCTTCCCGTTGACGGTGCTGGCGGACTTGCCCGATGACGCGCGCGCCATGCGTGAGGAGCCATTTGGCCCGCTCGCCCTGATCAACCCGGTCTCATCGCTGGAGGAGGCCATCGAAAAGGCCAATGGCCTGCCGTTTGGCCTGGCCGCCTATGCTTTTACGAACTCCGCGCGCAATGTGGACCTGTTGATAGAGGGAGTCGAGGCAGGCAACCTGTCGATCAACACGCTCGAAGCTTCGGTCGCCGAGACGCCCTTCGGTGGGGTCAAGGATAGCGGCTATGGCCGGGAGGGCGGCTCCGAGGGACTCTCGCACTATACGATCGTCAAGAATGTCTCGCACAGCGTGACCTATTAGCGCGCAACGGCAACTTGGATGAACGCACTTTCAGGGTTCTGCCGCAAAATATGCTCGTTGGCGGCGCGGTCACCTTCCCCCATCGCCGGTCGGGGAACCCGGTAGATTCACCTCGGTCAACTTGACGGCTGCGGGCATTGGCCGAGCGCAGAATAGGCAGCCTCCGCCGGATACAGGGCAATGAGCTGGCGCATCACGCCATTGGTCCAGCCAAAGCCATCCTGCAACGGGTATTCGCCGCCGCTGCCGCTGCGGCTCGTGCTGATGACGTCATATTTCTCTACCAATTTGCCGCTCTGCCTGAAGTGCTGCTGGACATTGATCATCCAGCGACACGCGATGGCCTCTGCCAATGCGTTTTGCCTGTAGCGTCGCAGGCCATCAATTGCGATCCACTGCAGGGGCGCCCAACCGTTGGGGGCGTCCCATTGCTGGCCCGTCTCAACGGGCGTCGTAACGATGCCGCCCGGCTTAAGCAGTTGGCGCACAGCAACCTTTGCAACCGATGCTGCCTGGCGCTCGGATGCCAGCCCGACAAAAAGGGGATAGAGGGTTGCGGCGGAGATGCGCCGGATGCGTGTTTGGTCGGTCCATCGATAGTCAACGAAGGCGCCACTCGGTGGGTCCCACAGGTAAAGGTCGATGGCCGCGCGGCGCCTTGCCGCGCGATCGGCGAATTCATGGGCGCAGGCATCGTCGGCCTGGCGACGGCAAGCGCTACTGATGGCCTTCTCAAGGCCAAACAGCAGGCTATTCAAATCGATCGGCAGGATTTCCGTGGTATCGATTGTCGCAAGGCTACGGCCATCAGCGAACCAGCGCGAGCTGAAATCCCAGCCGCTCTCGGCAGCGGCGCGGAGGTCGCGGAATACCTCCGACGCAGGCCGATGGGTCCCCTGCGCAAGCTGCGTGTCCTCGCGATACGATTCATCGCGAGGCGTGTCGTAGTCGTCCCAATAACGGTTAAGTATTGAGCCGTCGGCGAGCGCCACAACATGGCCGCTTGCAGTCCCGCGATGCAGCGTTTCGGATCCCTTCATCCAGAATGCGTATTCGGCCCTCAGCTGCGGCAGATATCGGACGAATGCCGCCGGGGGATCATTGCTTTGGAGCAGACCCACCATCGCAAAAAAGAATGGCGGTTGTGAACGGCTCAGGTAATAGGTGCGTGCGCCGTTCGGAATGTGTCCGAAGGTGTCGATGAAGTACGCGAAGTTGCCAACCATGTCATCTACCAGGTCGCGCCGGCCGCTTTGGATCAGCCCCAGCATCGTAAAAAAGGAGTCCCAATAATAAATCTCACGAAAGCGTCCGCCCGGCACGATGTACGGCTGCGGCAATGGCAGCAGCGAGGAATATGGCGGGGCCGTGCTCGAGCGGCGCGTAAGCGGATCCCATAAGCGGTCAATGTGTTCGACGATCGTCGCTTGCGCCGGCGCAAAGGCAACCGGAGCTATCTCGCCGGGCAGGATGAAGTGCGCATCCACGAATCGTTTGAGCGCTTGCGGCGAATCGGCATGCAACGAGTGAAATTGCCGCATGATCTCTTGCGGATCAATCTCCGGGACGGCATCCGGAAACATCTTGCTGTCGGCGTAGAGCTGCGCCGTCTCTACCGCCACGAACAGGTCACGGAACAGCAGCTGCGGAGAATCAGGATATTCGCTAAGCGAGGCCGGTTGGGCTGAAGCAATCGGCAGCAGGGCCCACAGCAGCGCCGAAGGCGCTATCAGCGCGCGAGTTATCATCGGACGTTCACCTCTTAAGAGCGACACGGGCAGCGGCACAAGGTTCGGCGTGTCGCTCTAGCGGAATAGTTCGTTGATCAACGCCGCCTGCACCCTAAGCTGTTTATCGCATGAAGCGCCTTGCGCGAAAAATATGCGAATGATTGCCATGGGCGACGCGTCTCGATAAATTATAAGGCCATGAAATAAATGAATTTTTTCGTTCACGCGTTCGGATGCGTTCGAAGGGCATGGTTACGCGAAGAAAAAGAATCGGGACCTGCTTTTCGACGCCGAGGTTCTATTTATCAGTCGATGCCTGATCAGCAACGCGCCGTTTGGAAAATGGGCCGGCGCTGACCCCATCGTCGAATTGCTTAGTTTCCAGGATGAGAGCTCGAAAGACCCTGGGTCAGCTCACAGGCCATCACCCATGCGTTGTTGGCAGAATCTCGGTTGGCGCTAAAGGCGGCACCTCGTTGTCCGTACCGATGCGCTCGTACTCGGCAATTACCTGCGCACCGAGCAGTAACAGGAGGGAAAATACCTCAAAGCTAGTGAGTATGACGATCGCCGACGTCAACGAGCCATATACCAGGCCGACCTTCGAGCGGGTTTGGAAATACCACATCAGAGGGTGCCGGATCAGTTCCCATGCAAGCGTCGCAGCCGAAGCACCCACAAGGGCATGCCGCCATGTCTTGCTTCCCGCCGGCACGATCAAGTAAAGCGAGGTCAGCAGGATGACTTCTGCGACGACACCCAGCAGGTATACCAATTTGCCCGATGCACCCTTCAGCGACCACACAAGCCCGAATGCTTCAAGGTGTTCGGCCCCGATCGACTGCAGCATCTGGGAAATCAGCGTCATCACGAGCAGTCCCAGCACCAGCACTACGACGTAACAATAGGGAATGACTGCAGATAGCGCGATATGACGCCGCCGCAATTCGATCCGGTGAAGAAAAATGATCGACATGGATTTCTCAAGGACCGAGAAACCCTGGGAGCTGAAAAATATAAGCGTCCCCACCAGCATCCAGCTGATGTGACTGCTATTCGACGAAAACCGGTAGAGCTCGTCGAGAATCGCCGCGGATTGCCCCGGCACGATACGCTCCAGATACTCGCCGAGGGTCTTCAGTAGCGCCTGTTGATCTACCAACCTCGATAGTGCCATCCACATGAGGATCAGCAGTGGGACGATAGACAGTAGCAAGTAATAGGCCAGGGCGCCGGCCAGCAGGAATACCTGATTGTCCCGGAAGGCGCCTAGGACCCCTAAGAAGAAAGCCATCGGGTGCCTCGCCACATAGGCGAAGCGCCTTTCGCCAATTTGCATCAATGGCATTCGCCGTACGCTGTTCATGGGTTGCGTAACCTCGTGCTGTCAGAATGTCGGTCTAGCGTTAGTTGCAATATATTCCTACCGGGTGCATCGCAGCATTCACTACTCCGTTGGCGGCATTCACCGCGACGGGGGTATAGCTTGCAGATGTTCGTCTGCAGGAACCCCTGCCACGGACGGACCTATGTCAGGGGTTCTTTTTCCCCATGGTATAGCAACTGGCGTAGATCGCCTTTTTACGGCTGGTGCGAGAACCCCGCGATGATGGGATAAGCTCATCACCCACCCTCCTGAGCGATGCCCATGCGTTCAAAGAAATTATTTAAGATTGCCGGAATCGGCATCCTCGGCCTCGCGGCGCTGTTTGCCGGGCTGTGCGCGCTGGTCATCTGGGAGGGTTCGAGTGCGCGCGAGGATGCACCGGCCTGGGAGGCTAACATTGCGCAATGGCTGCTGCATTACACGGTGCCCGCCAGCGTCAGGTCAATGACTAATCCTGTAGAAAGCACGCCGGGCAGCGCGGATGTGGAAGCGGGCCATCAGGTTTATACCCAGAAGTGCGAGATTTGCCATGCGTACGACGGTGGGGGCAAGTCCGAGATTGGGAGTGGTGAATATCCGCGGCCGCCGGATCTGCGCAGTGCGCCGGTGCAAAAAATGAGCGATGGAGAACTTTTCCATCACGTAAAGAATGGAATCCGGCACACGGGCATGCCCGCCTGGACGCTTCCCGATCGCAAGCTCTGGCAGGTAACGGCGTACTTACGGAACCTGCCCCGCGTCGCCGTGCTGTCAGCAGGCCTGGCCGAGCAGTTGCCGGCTGATGGCACGGCCCACTACGTGGGCTCAGCGGCTTGCAAAGACTGTCACGGTGAGATCTATGAGCGTTGGCAAAAGACTCGCATGGCCAATGTGGTGCGTGATCCCCGGACCCATCCGGACGCCATTATCCCCGATTTGTCCAAGGCTGATCCCTTGCTCACCTTCACGAAGGAAGAAATCGCTCTGGTCTATGGGAGTAAATGGAAACAGCGCTACTTTAAGCAGGTAGGAGATGATTATTTTGTATTCCCGGCGCAATGGGACGTAACTCACAAGCTGTGGCGACCGTACTTCGTGAAGAACGGCACGGACTGGTGGGCCCCGCGATATCCGCCAGACAATATGCAACGACCGACCGGACCGCTCTGCGACGGCTGCCACTCGGTCAACTACGACATCGCGACGAAGAAAGTCACCGAGTGGAACGTCGGGTGCGAGAAATGCCACGGCCCGGGGAGCGATCACATCGACAATCATGGCAAATCCCGCATCATCAATCCGATCAAGCTCGATTACGTGCAGGCGACCGACACCTGCATCCAGTGCCACTCCCAAGGCCAGCCGCTCACGAATCCGATTAACGGCAAATATTATGACTGGCCGGTGGGTTTTGAAATAGGGACGAAGCTCGTTGACTTCTGGAAGCTTGAGGACCACAAGCTGGGTGAGCTCTCATTTACGCACTTTCCCGACGGCACGGCCCATAAGAACCGCATGCAAGGCAACGACTTCGTGCAGAGCCTGATGTACACGCGCGGGGTAACCTGCGCAAGCTGCCATGACCCGCATGGCTCTGATAACGAAGCAATGTTAATCAAGCCAATCAAGGAAATATGCTCGACCTGCCATGGACCGAACACCCAGAACGGCCCTCGTGCGCCGACCATCCAGGCACACACCCATCATGCCGCTGGAAGCGCGGGCAATGAATGCGTCGCCTGCCACATGCCGAAGATCGAACAGACGATCGCGGACGTGAATGTACGCACCCATACGTTCAGATTTATCACGCCAGCGCAGAGCGAGGCGATGCAGATCCCGAACGCCTGCAACCTATGCCACACGGATAAAACTACCGCCTGGGCAACTGATGCGCTCAAAGGATGGGGCGACCGATCCCCATGGCGAATGGCGCAGGGATCCGGCGCCGAGCGACTGCATTAACCGCAGACGGAAAGTTCGACGATTCATCAGTTAGTGTCATATTCATCGGCTGAACAGCCGACGACTAGGTCAACTTCTGAGTCCGCGACAACCCTTGACGTCATAGGTTTTAATGTCTCCATGGCATTTTTAATTGCTACGCCTTTGCCCTACACGGCTGTGACAACGCGCTGCCTTCATGACACGGATCGCGGCGGTTGGCTTCTGCTGGTAGCGCTCGTGCCGATCCTTGGATAAATCCTGCTTATTGTCTGGTGCGCTTAAGAAGGTCGAGCAAACCGGTATAGCGGTCGCCCGCCTCCGGGATAAAATCTTTTTTAGACCGCTCAGTCTCGTGACAGGTGTCGCCGTGGGAAAAGGCCGTCCGACTGCACGGGGGACCCAGTCGATTTCCTCGGAATTCGACCCTGGCGTCCGAATCGCCTCGTGCCGATATACAGTGTTGCTCGTTGCTAAGTACTGGATGGACGCGACCGCATTGTCCATGAACAATTCGCGGCATGGCAGCGTTCCGTGTCGAGAAGCTGAGTGACGAATTTGGGCAGTACACGCTGATCCTGACCTGTTCTGCCTGTGGGTACGAACGTTCGACGGTGCCGAAGATTCTTGGCCGGTTGTGTGGCTGGGATGCGAAGCTCCATGAGGTTGCGAAACGCCTCCGCTGTTCGAAATGCGGAAAAAAGCAATGCGCCGTGCGAGCAGTGCCCGCGCAGAAACCGCGCGGATATTCTTCCTTGCCAAGGTAGATCGGGCGTTTATTAGCGCTCATTCGGCGCAACGCTGGCGATATCGCCACCCGCGACACCCAGGTGTTAAGACGATCCCGGAGTCGTCCTTATTTACATTCCACCGCGGGTGCTTCGATGGCGTCTGACTAGTAGGGTTAAAATCGTCATCAAGTAAGCGACGCGGGCAACTGGAGACCATTGACTATACTCGTGGAAGATATGTCGACGATCGGCAAACTTGCATCAGCGGCACGACTAACGGAAGTGTGATGTTTCTCGCCCGATGGCATACCGCCCCAACTTCGGAAGTTCTTTGACGTCCGTTGCTTTACGTTTTTAAACCCAGTTGTTTGGCGGGCTGCAACTCCGGCAGCGTATTGTCGGCTTGGCGCGCTGGGCTGGTCGCGGAGATAAATAGCAA
>JANXZG010000043.1 GCA_025355645.1 Gammaproteobacteria bacterium
GTCCCCTGGTGGCGAGGACATTTCCGCTCGAGCGGATAGCCGATGCGCAACGCGAGTTCCTCGAAAAAAAGCACGTGGGTAAGTTCGTGCTGATACCTGCGCCGCTGCAGATCTGATTGATGGATGCTGTGTTGGCATACACCTGAGGGGACAGCAGTAACCCCTGAGACCCGCCGCGGCCCGTATTCACCGGCGCTAATGTCGCTCAGTTGGCGCGCAGTGAACGCGCTCGCGCCGGTGTGTCACTGAAATTACTACCGTAAATTTCCACGAAGGCCAACACTAGGCCAATAGCCGGCGTCGATTATTCCGTTGCCTGCACGGTGCCTACATGACCCAGACGAAATGTGGAAATTCGCTGATTGATGGCGCGCCCGCCGCGATTCGAACGCGGGACCTTCGGCTTCGGAGGCCGACACTCTATCCAGCTGAGCTACGGGCGCATCGGGGCCGCGATATTACCCGCGGCAGCGAAGCCCCGTCCAGTTATCTCAATCCAGGTCGGGTTGCGGCCAACCGGGTATTCTCGCAGAGATGCAAGGGCGCCCGTGCCAGGGTCGATCGCGTAGCACTGGATCGTGTTTGACAGTTGTCCGGCAGCGACCAAGTAGTGCCCGGTGGGGTCAATTGCAATCGCTCGCGGCTGTGTGACGCTAGGTACCGACCCGATCAGACGCAGCACGCCACTTGCCCTATCGACAGCAAATGCGCTCAGTGTGCTGCTCGTGCGCTCCGATGCGTACAGGTACTTTCCGTCGGGGCTCAACCTGAGGTCTGCGGCCCAGGGCTTGCCGGCAAATCCTGCCGGCAACACGCTGACAGTCTGAATGCACGGGCGCAACGTACCGGCGACGTTGTCGTAAGGGTGCACTGCGATCGAGCCATCCAGCTCGCCGTTCACGTACACGAATCGCGCATCTGGACTCAGTGCCAGGAATCTCGATCCGCTGCCGAGCTTCATGGCAATTGTCGCCGGCGCGTTCGCTGACAGCTCACCGCTGCCCGGGTCGAAGTGCTGTTGATAAATGAGATCGCCACCGAGACTCGTGTGCAGGGCGTGGCGGTTCGAGGCGTCCGTGACGATGCAATGGGCCTTGGGCGCGGTGGCGATGTCCTGCACCAGCGCACCGACCTGGCCGTCGGCGCCAAGCGCATTTACCGTTACCTTATTGCCGGCATACGACGCGCACAAAAGATAGCGCCCGGCCCGGTCCGTCACCATGTACGCCATCGTGTCTGCCAGCGCGGCCGTGCCGAGCCGTTTCGGAATGCCGTTGCCAGTATCGATGGCGAAGGTCGTTGCGGCAAACTGCGTGCCAGAAAGATAGGCTGCGTATAGGAAGCGCTGGTCAGGACTTAGCGCGAGCAGCATCGAGCGCCCGGTTTGCGGCGGCGATTGCGCGGGGATTGTCGCGCAGGCATTGAGCACACCACCGGGCTCCAGACGGAACACCGAAATGTCCTGTGCATCGGCATTGGCAACGTAGACATAGCTCACGTGCGGCAGGTCCGAGTCAGGCGATCGAGCGCTTCAGCGCCGTAACTTCGATCTCGATGCGCATTTTCGGATCGGCGAGCCCCGCACTGATCATGGTAGAGGCCGGCCGAATCTCGCCAAAGTGCTTGCGCAGTATGGGCCAGCACTGCGGGAATTCCGCCCCATTGGGAAGGATGTAGGTCACCCGAACGACATCCCTGAGGCTGGCTCCGGCTTTGCCAAGCGCCGCTTCGATGTTGGTCAGTGCCTGCTCGGTCTGCTCCAGCAGTCCCTCCGGCATGATCATCTTTGCATAGTCGTATCCGGTCGTGCCGGAGACGAATATCCATTCGCCGTCGACGACCGCCCGGGAGTAGCCGATCTGCGCTTCGAAGGTCGAGCCGGAGCTGATGAGACGTCGTGCCATGGGGAGCGGATTCTAGCGATATGCGGCGTTCCGTGCACGGCCCCGCGCCGCAATCCCCTATCCAAGCCGGGCTGGCCCCTATAATATTGCGCCCGCCATGCCCGTGGTCCAGCCGTTTATCTAGTGAGTTATTGTGTCCTCTAAAGAAGCCTCCGATACCCATTTCTTTAACTCGTTCAGCCTGGTGCTGGGCATCCTGATCTTTATCGCGATCGTATTGTACTTCTGGGCCCGGGACCTCGGATACCAGCAGGTCGAGCACGCGCAGAGCGACGCGCAGCAAACGGCTGCCGTGACGGAAAATATCCAGCCGTTTGCGCAGGTTGCAATTGCGGGCCAGGACAATTCGGCGCTGGCGGCGCTCGAGGCGCCCAAAGCCGCACCCGCCGCGATGGAAATCCCGAAGACGGGCGAAGCCGCCTACACCGCCGTATGTTCTGCCTGTCACGCGCAGGGCATCAACGGCGCGCCGAAAATCGGCGATCACGCTGCCTGGGGTCCGCGTCTTGCACAGGGCAAGGCGACCCTTTACGAGCATGCCATCGCTGGCAAGGGCGCGATGCCGCCCCGTGGTGGCACGACGTGGCCCGATGCGACGATTCACATGACCATCGACTATATGGTCACGCTCAATAGCAAGTAGTCTCGCGCTCTTCGTGCGCAGCTGCCTGATGACCCCGGCAGATGCCAGTAGCGCAGTCCTTTGGCAATGATTGATAAAACATATATAAGCCGATTCGGATCCTGATTCGCGCCGTGGGCATTTGCGCCTGCGGCCGTGATCGCGGCCGCCGCTCTTCACCGTGGCGAATGCGTCGGCATCGTGCCTGATCATGGGGCTGTCGCGCGAGGTGATTGCAATTTAAATGCCGGAGTCGTCGCGCCACCATTTCCGCTACACAATATTCGTGATGCTTCTGATCATCACGATGCTGAACTACATCGATCGCGGCGCAATGTCCTATGCCGCCGAAGCGATCACTCGTGAATATGTCCTTGACCGGGTCGCCTGGGGCAAGGTGCTGGGATTCTTTGGTTACGGCTACATGTTCGGCGCACTGCTAGGTGGCGCGCTTGCAGATGCCTGGGGTACGCGCCGCGTATGGACGATCGCGGGCTTTGCATGGTCCTTTTTTGAGGGTGCCTCGGCGTTTGCGGGCGATCTTGGGCTTGTTGCTTTCGGCGGCTCCGCGCTTGCCGGCTTTGCGGTCGTACGCGTCGTGTTTGGCTTCTGCGAGGGGCCCGCGTATTCGCTGATCAACAAGACAACCTCAGCGTGGGCCGCGCCGCTGGAACGCGGGACCTCCGTATCGGTGGGACTTCTCAGCACGCCGCTCGGTGCGTTGGTCACGGCGCCTGTGTCCGTGGGCCTTTTGCTTCTGACTAACAGCTGGCGCGTGACCTTTCTCGTGCTCGCGGTATTAAGCGCCGCGGTGTTATTGATCTTCCTGCGTCTGTTCACGAATAGCCCTGCCCAGAACCCACGGGTCAGCGTCGCTGAGCTGACCCTGATTCGTGGTGGCGAATCGCAACTGACTGCTGCCGCACGTGAACAGGCGGAAGTGCCGGTCAGCTATCTGTCACTGCTGCTCCGCCCGACGCTGATTTTTAATACCGTGGCCTATTTTTCACTGGTGTACGTCACGTTCATGCTCGTCACGTGGACGCCTAAATACTTGCAGGACCAGTTTCACTTCAGCCTGTCATCGCTTTGGTACGTTGGCATGATTCCCTGGGCGGGTGCGTGCATGACCATATTGCTCGGTGGGCGGATCTCCGACTGGCTGCTGCGCCGGACGGGAAGCCTGGTCATCGCGCGCGGGGTCTTCGCGGCGACGTCCCTGCTGATGACAACTATCTGTCTGGTGCTGGTCTCACAGGCGCAAAGCGCCGCCGCCGTGATTGGATTGATGACCCTTGCCAATGCCTTCAATTCACTGCCGAACGTGGTTTACTGGACCGTAGTGATGGACTCCGTGCCCGCCGCCCGGGTTGGGGCAATGAGCGGCACGATGCATTTCGTGGCGAGCCTGGCTGCGATAATCGCGCCTACCCTGACAGGATATCTTTCGGTAGCTTACGGTTACTCATCGATGTTCCTGGCTGCGGCTGCAGTAACCGCAGTCGCCATGGTCGCGATGCTGCTGGTGCGGCCGGGGCGCGTGTCGCGCCCCGCAACGATCGGTTGATCAGCGGGGATGTAGCTAAAAACACATGTTTGGCCGGGTCCGCGCTGGCGCCGAAGAGGTCAGGACATGCTACGGCTGGCCCTGACCCCCACCCGCGCCATAAATGTTGCCCGTGGTAAAACTCGCGTCACTGGCGGCGAGCTGCACGAAGATCGAGGCGAGTTCGGCGGGTTGCCCGGGACGACCGAGCGCGGTCGTGCTGCCAAAATGCGTGTACTTTTCGACCGTAGCACCGCCGCTGATTTGTAACGGTGTCCAGACCGGCCCCGGCGCAACTCCGTTGACCCGGATACCCTTGGGTCCGAACTGCTTGGCGAGGGACTTTACGTAATTCATTGTCGCGGCTTTTGTTTGCGCATAATCGTACAGGTCCGGGGAAGGATCGTAGGCTTGTTCGGACGTCGTCCCGATAATGCAGGAACCTTCGCTCAAATGCGACAAGGCGGCCCTGATGATGTAGAACGGAGCGTAAATATTCGTCTTCATCGTGGAGTCGAAATCCTCATCGCTGATATCGAGGATGGACGCTTTCGCTTGCTGGCGACCGGCATTGCATACCACGATATCGAGGCCTCCGAGCTTCTGAACAGCCTCCGCCACTAATTTCTGACAGAACGCCCGGTCGCGCAGATCGCCTGGAATCGCGACGCCGATGCGACCGGCTGCCTTGACGAGTTGGATGACCTCGCGTGCGTCGGGCTCCTCTGACGGAAAGTAATTGATCGCTACGTCCGCGCCCTCACGAGCATAGGCAATAGCAGCGGCCCGACCCATTCCCGAATCACCGCCGGTGATCAGCGCCTTGCGGCCAGCCAGTCGTCCAGAACCGCGATAACTCGTTTCCCCGTGATCCGGCTTCGGATTCATCTTGCCCGCGAGTCCCGGCCAGGGCTGCGACTGCTCCTGGAAAGGGGGCTTGGGGTATTTGGAGCGTGGGTCATCTTTGGCCGCTTGCGGAGGATTACTGCCTTGCGCGCCCGGCTGCGGCGCAATCGCAGAAGCTTTCGCGGCAGTCGCGAGTCCCATGCCTGCCAGCTCAACGGCCTGGCGCCGAGAGAGCGTCTTTTTGGTGTCATTCATTGTCGACTTCGCTGCGAGTGAAGGCCGCACCCTAACCAAGACCAAGGCACGTGCATTTAGGATAATGAAGCGACTGCGTGTAGGGCAATTGCACCCCGAAGAGATCGCTTTTCGACGCGGGCGGCGCGGTTGGCCAATGTGACAGCGGGCCGACCTAAAGGGTGGACCTTGCCAGTAGGGCTACATGGCGCGCGCGCTGGTGCAGGGCTCGATCGGGGGCAACGCGAACCGGCTGCGCGATCCCAAACGCAGCAGCAAGATGCGCAAGCCGCAGTTAAACGATACGCATCTGTTTCTTGACAGTGCCACTAGAAGCCGCGGGTCAGCGCGCGGCTGTGGCAGGCATGCCGGACATCCTGGGTAACCATAGCGATTGCGCCTGTGCGCAACCCGGAGTTACTTTTTTTCTTCAAGCTCCTGCAGCCGCTTGTCGAGCGTTGCAAGTTTTTCCTGGGTGCGGACGAGCAGAGCAGCCTGTACATCGAACTCCTGCCGGTTCACCAGATCGAGCTTGCTGAGCTGCGCCTGCAGCACCGCCTTGAAGTTGCCCTCGAGATCCCGGCCGACCGTGCGCAGTGATTCCGGCACCGAAGCGGCCAAGCGGCGGGCCAATTCATCCAATGCGGTGGAATTAAGGAAGCTCAACGGTAACTCATTGATAAATATAATAATAAAAAAGGCATTCGACAGCGCCAGTCCGACACGATACTAACCCGATAACGCGTGGTTTGCCGTATGAAATTAACCGTCGGTGCCCGGCCCATGGCATTTAAAGCCGTCGACATGTAGTGGCACGGGAGCGCCGCGGCAATTGCGCTTGAGATTGCGTCGAATGCGGCCGCTTGTAGTATAAGCCATATATTTCAATGAGTTACAAGTCCACATTCGGGGGCTGATACACTATTTTGCGAATCGCTCAGGAGCCGGTCCGCATGAAATTGGTCGTTGCCGTTATAAAACCCTTCAAATTAGACGACGTTCGCTCGGCACTGGCCGATATCGGAGTTCAGGGCATTACCGTGACGGAAGTCAAAGGTTTTGGCCGCCAGAAAGGCCACACTGAGCTGTATCGGGGCGCCGAATACGTGGTCGACTTCCTGCCTAAAGTGAAACTTGAGCTCGCGGTAGAAGACGATCAGGTGGACCGCGTTGTCGAGGTAATCATCGACATGGCCCGCACCGGTAAAATAGGTGACGGCAAGATTTTTGTTTTGGAGTTGGCACAGGCCGTGCGTATCCGTACCGGGGAAGCTGGCGCGCGTGCGCTGTAGGATTATGTCCGGAGGGTTAACATGAAGCGCGTACTGCTGTTCTCTGCATTGATCATCTGGTCAGCGGTCGCATCCGCCGTGGTCTACAAGTGGTCCGATGCCGAGGGCAAGGTGCACTACGGCGACCGGCCGCCGGACGGAGTCAAAGCGCAAATCGTCGAGGGGCTGGGCACGCATGTTTCCACGCCGGCCACATCCTCGCCAGCGCCCGCGCGTGCGCCAGCGCCTGCGCAAAATGCTGCCGCAACAAAAGACAAGCCGCTCGACGCCGCCGCCCAGGATGCTGCCAGCGCCGCGCACGAGGCACAATGCACCGCCGCGCAGGCCCGCCTGAAACAGGCGAGCGAGGGGCGGCATCTTTTCAAGCCCGGCCCGAACGGCGAGCATGAGTACCTGACTTCCGACCAGATCGACACTGAACGCGCGGATGCAAAGAAGGAAGTCGATACGGTCTGCGGTACTGCTAACTAGCAAGCGCGAATCCGTCTTTGCCGTGACGCACGCAAAGCCGTAGGCTATGCGTATGACTACCGGATTCGTAGGTTTGGGCGCCATGGGCGCGCACATGGCGCGCAACCTACATCGCGCCGGACTGCTAAAAGGCGTCTGGAACCGCACTGCGGAAAAAGCCGCCGCGCTGGCCACTGAGTTACCTACCAAGGCTTACACCGATCTTGCCGCCTTGGCAGCAGACTGCGACGTCATCATCATCTGCGTCTCGGCCGATGCCGATGTACGCAGCGTCGTCGCAGCGCTCAGGCCCGGCCTTAGGTCCGCGGCGACCGTCATCGACTGCTCCACCGTCAGTGCGGCGACAGCGCGAGAGATGCACGCCCTGCTGGCAAAGCAGGGCATTGGATTTCTTGACTGCCCCGTCAGTGGCGGTGTCGAGGGCGCGCGCCTCGGCACACTTGCGATGATGGCCGGTGGCGAGCAAAGCGTATTCGATCGCGTGCGTCCCGTGCTCGAAAAACTTGGCAAGACGATTGCCTATCTCGGCCCCAGTGGCGCAGGCCAGGCCGCCAAGGCCACCAACCAGATCATGTGCGCCGGAATCATCCAGGCAGTTGCTGAAGCCATGGCATTTGCGAAGGCCGAGGGCCTGCCGCTTGAGAAAGTCATCGAGACGCTCGGCCAGGGCGCGGGATCCAGCTGGTATTTCGTGAACCGCGCGCCGTTCATGGCCAAGGGAAGTTTTCCCGCTGGATTTCGCGTGCGCCTGCATGACAAGGACCTGCGCATCTGCCGCGACATGGCGGCAGCCCATGGCGCAAAGCTTCCCGTAGTGGAGTCCACGCTAGCCGAATATGCTCGGCTGATCGCGGGCGGCCATGCCGATGAGGATATCTCCTCGATTTATCTGCTGAAGTCGCTGCTGTTCAACAGTCCATGACGCGCGGCAGCTTGCTGCGTATCGCGACCCGCAAGAGCCAGCTGGCACTGTGGCAGGCTGAACACGTAGCAGCGTTACTTTGCAGCGCCCACCCGGGCCTGGCCGTTGAACTCGTGCCGATGACAACCAGGGGTGATCAGATCCTGGATCGAAGCCTTGCTGCCATCGGCGGCAAGGGGCTTTTCATCAAGGAGCTGGAAGTCGCGATTGCCGAAGGAAGGGCGGATCTCGCCGTGCACTCGATGAAGGATGTCCCGGCCGAATTGCCCCCGGGCTTCGTGATCGGCGCGGCGCTCGAGCGCGCCAATGCGCACGACGCGCTGCTCTGCACGCGCTTTCCAAGCCTCTTGCACCTGCCGGCGGGCGCTCGCGTTGGCACTTCGAGCCTGCGTCGCCAGGCACAGCTCCTGTCCCTGCGCCCGGACCTGCAAATCGAGGGCCTGCGCGGCAATGTCGGCACGCGCCTGAAGCGCCTGGATGATGGCGAACTTGATGCCATCGTGCTCGCCTGCGCGGGCCTCGTTCGCCTCGGGCTCGAGGCACGCATCACCGTGCAGCTGGAGATCGCCGCGTGCCTGCCCGCCGTCGGCCAGGGCATCATCGGGGTAGAATGCCGCGCCAATAATGCGAGCGCGCTTGCCATGCTCGCTGCGCTCGAACACCCGGCGAGCCGCGCTGCGCTGCGAGCGGAGCGCGCTTTCTCAGGCCGGCTGGGCGGCAATTGCCAGTCGCCGATCGCGGCCTACGCCAGCTGCGCAAATGGCATGCTCGACCTGCAGGGCCTCGTCGCGGAACCGGATGGTTCGCGCCTGCTGCGCGATCAGCTAGCGGGGCCGGCGGCCGACCCGGAAGCTCTTGGCGATGCGCTCGCGCAGCGGCTGCTTGCGGCGGGCGCAGGGCCGCTGCTCGACCGACTGCGTGTGGCCTGAGCGATGAGCGCCCTGTCTGGGCTCGGCGTATTGGTTACAAGGCCCGAGATGCAGGCAATGCCCTTATGCCGCCTGCTGGAGGCGCAGGGCGCGAGCGCCTATCGATTTCCCGCCATCGACATCAGGCCGAGCGTCGATCGGGACGCGCAGCAAGCCTGCCTCGGACCTCTGCAGAAATTCGACGTGATTATTTTCCTGAGCGCCAATTCAGTGCGTTTTGGGGCGGCCCTGCTTGATCAGCGGCGCGACCTGAACCTCGCAGCGGTGGGTCCGGCGACGCTGCGCGCCCTGAACCAGGCGGGATATCGCGTGCCGATCCTGCCGAGCAAGGGGTTCGATTCCGAAGGGTTGCTTGAGCATCCGCGCCTGCAGAACCTGAAGGGACAACGCGTGCTGACGGTGCGCGGCGTTGGCGGACGCGAGCTGCTCGAACAGATGCTCGAGCAGCGCGGCGCAGTGGTCACCGCCTGCGCCGTGTATGAGCGGCACCCGTCGATTCCGGACTTCGCATCGCTGAAGGCGGTCGCGCAACTGCTGCAGGCCAATGCGCTACATGTGATTACGGCGACCAGCCTTGAGATCGCGAAGAGCCTGCTGGCCATTTGCGCGGCGAACCCGGTCCTGCTCGAGCCGGCCTCCCGCCTGCACTGGCTCGTTCCCAGCCAGCGCATCGCGGCGGGCGTGCAAGCGCTCGGCTGGGCTGCGCCGCTCATTGTCGCCGAATCGGCCGAGGATCAGATGCTGGTGGATGCGCTGCTGCGCTGGCGCTCCAGCGTATCTGGTGCGTAGTCGAACGAATCGAAGTACAGTCGCACAGGATCCGCGCCGCGCCCGGCAAATCCCGCGCGCACCGCCTCGATCATCGCGGGCGGGCCACTCGCATAGATGTCATGCCCCGCCAGGCTGCGGTAATCCTCGAGCACGGCCTCGTGCACGAAGCCGCGCCTGCCACTCCACTGCGGTGACGGTGCCGATAGCACCGCCAGATAGTGAAAGCCGGCCGATTCCTTGGCAAGTTCCTCCAGCGCTGGCAAGGTGTACAAGTCAGACTCGCTGCGCACGCCCCAGTAGAGCGTGATGTCGCGCAAAATGCCGTTCTCGATGACATGCCGCAGAATGCATAGTAGCGGCGCAAGCCCGGTTCCGCCGCCGACCATCAGGATCTTTGCATCGGACTGCCTATACGTGAACTGTCCGAGCGGGCCTTCGATCGTCAGCAGCGTATTTTGCGCGTGGCCGCCGAACAATCGCTCGGTGAATTCTCCGCCAGCGACCCGGCGCACGTGCAGCTCAAGCGGCCTTGATGCGTGCGGTGGCGAAGCGATGGAGAAACTGCGGCGGCGGCCGCCCTCGAGCATCACGTCAATATATTGACCGGCTTCAAACGCAAAATCCTCGGCCGCCGGCAGCCGCAGGTACAGCGCCATGACGTCATGCGATAGCGCCACGGCGCGCTCGACGCGGCATGGCAGTCGCCTGACCGTGACTTCATGCGCGGGGCGGATCTCCATCGTCTCGATCACGATGTCGGAACGAGCGCGCGCCTGGCACATCAGGATGAAACCATCAGCACTTTCCGCATCGCTCAAGCCCAGCGGCTTGCCGAACGCATAGTCGACCTGTCCAGAAAGCAGCCGAGCGCGACAGGCGGAGCAGTTGCCGCTCTTGCAGCTATGCGGCAGGTTGAGCCCGGCGGCAAGCGCGGCGTCGAGCACCGACTGTTCGCGCTCTACGCTGAAATCGCAGCCGGAATTGGCTAGACTGACGCGCATCGCAAACACTCCATACCTTCAGATTAGCATGCGGTCGGCTCGCGGCCTGATGGCGCTTCGGCTATGCTCTGCGCCATGCGGATCGAGTTCGTGAAGATGCAGGGCCTCGGCAACGATTTCTTCGTCTTCGATACACCGACCACGGCGCCTGGCGACCGGCTCGATAACGCCACATTGCGCGCGATTGCGGACCGGCGCACCGGCGTCGGTTTCGATCAGGCGCTGATGATTGAGCCGCCCCATGACGCCGCGAGCCGCGCCTATTACCGGATATTCAATGCCGATGGCGGCGAGGTCGAGCAGTGCGGCAACGGCGCGCGTTGCGTGGCCGCGCTTCTGCATTCACGTGCGCCTGAACTCGGACGGGACTTCACGCTTGGGAGCCCCGGCGGCACCGTGCGCGCACATGTGCGCGAGGATCACACTGTATCGGTCGAGATGGGCGCGCCAGATTTTGAGCCGAAGTCGCTGCCGATGCGCGCCCGCGAGGCGGCCGCGCTCTACGCTTTGCGCACCGCTGTGGGCGACGTGGAATTCGGCGCGGTGTCGGTCGGAAATCCCCACGTCGTCATCGAGGTCGCCGACGTCGATTCGGCGCCGGTCGAACGCGTGGGTGCTGCGCTTGGGAGTCACGCGCACTTCCCGCGGCAAACCAACGTCGGCTTCATGCAGATTGTCGATCGCGGCAATATCCGGCTGCGCGTGTTCGAGCGCGGCGTCGGAGAGACGCGCGCCTGCGGTACGGGCGCCTGTGCGGCCGTTGCGATCGGCCGCAAGCGCGGCGCGTTGGATGCCACGGTCCGGGTCGAGCTCCCGGGAGGCGCGGCGCAGGTTTCCTGGGAGGGGCCGGGCCAGCCGCTCTGGCTGACAGGTCCAGCCACAAAAGTATTTACCGGATCGATCGAGATATAAATGCCAAACATGGGGAGTATCGAATCATGACGACCAGCCACGCACGCGGCGTATCGAAGCCCAGCCTCGATGAGGGCAGCGTCGCGGAATTCCTGCTGAACAGTCCGGATTTTTTCGAGCGCAACGCGGTGCTGCTCGCGAAACTGCGTCTTCCGCACCTGCGCAACGAGGGCTCCACGGTCAGCCTGGTCGAGCGGCAGATTGAAGTGCTGCGGGACCGCAACCAGGTGCTCGAGCGCAAGCTCAAGGAGCTGATCGATGTGGCACGCAGCAACGACGCACTGGCCGAGCGCATCCATCGCCTGAGCCAGCGCCTGATCCGCGCGCGCGACCTGCTGCAAACAGTCAACGCGATCGAGGTCTCGCTGCGCGAGGATTTCGAGGCCCGGCATGTGGTCCTTGTGCTGTTCACCGAGGCGGTCCGGGCTCTGCAGGCCGACGCACCGCTGTTCCTGCGGCTCGATAGTCCCGACAGCCCCGATATGCGCACATTCGATTCCTTGCTTCAGTCCGGCAAGCCGCGCTGCGGCCAGATCCGCGACACGCAGCGTGATTTCCTGTTCGGCACGGACACGGTGGCCATCGGCTCGGTGGCGCTCGCGCCGCTGGGGCCCAAGGGAAACCTCGGACTGCTGGCCGTCGGCGCGAGCGATGCTGACCGATTTCACCCGGGCATGAGCACCGAATTCCTGTCACGCATCGCCGACCTTGTTGCGTTTGCCCTCACGCGCTGAAGGCATGCGGAGAGTCGCCTACAGTGGATGCCGCCGCGCGCGAGTGGGTCGATCGGTTCCTGCGACATCTGCGCAGCGAACGGCGGGTCAGCGACCATACAGTTTCCGCTTACCGGCAGGACCTTAAAGCCCTTCTCGCGCATTGCGAGCGGCGCAAGTTTCCGTCCTGGGGCGCTGTTGGCAACGGCGAGATCCGCGCGTTTGCGGCTGCCCAGCATGCAGGCGGCCTTGCCCCGCGTAGTATCCAGCGGCGCCTGTCGGCGGCGCGCACCTTCTTCAGCTATCTGCAGCGCGAGGGCGCGGGCACTCAGAATCCCGCCCTTGAAGTACGGGCGCCGAGGGGGAAAAAGCGCCTGCCAGGCACGCTGGACACTGACCAGATGGCGCGCCTGCTCGCGTTCCGTGTGCAGGATTCGCTTTCGGTTCGCGACAAGGCGATCATGGAACTGTTCTACTCGTCCGGCCTGCGTCTGAGCGAGCTCGTCGGCCTGAACATGGGCGACGTGGACTTTGCCGATCTGACGGTGCGGGTGCTCGGCAAAGGCGCCAAGGGGCGCATCGTTCCGGTCGGGCGCTATGCGATTGCCGCGTTGCAGGCCTGGCTCAATGAGCGCGTAAAATTGCGGGACATCGAGCGCACGCCGCAGCCTGCGCTTTTCCTTGGTCGCGGCGGGCAGCGCCTGACGGCGCGCGCCGTGCAGTTGCGGGTCAGTGAGTGGGCGCGCCGGCAGGGCATCAGCATGCACGTGCATCCGCACATGTTCCGCCATTCCTTCGCAACTCACCTGCTCGAGTCGAGCGGCGATTTGCGCGGCGTGCAGGAGCTGCTCGGCCACTCGGACATCGGCACGACGCAGATCTACACGCATCTGGACTTCCAGCACCTGGCAAAAGTCTACGATGCGGCGCACCCGCGTGCGCGGCGCCGGCCATGAGCACACCGCATCCGCACCCGACCGACATCCGGCTTCGCACCGGCTCACGCCTGCTGGAGGTCAGTTTTAGCGACGGCCAGACTTACCCGCTGAGCTTCGAATACCTGAGGGTGTTTTCGCCGTCGGCGGAGGTCAAGGGCCATGGCGGGGGCGAGGGCATCCTGCAAACCGGCAAGGAGCAGGTCGGCATCAGCGCGATCGAGCCGGTCGGTAACTACGCCGTACGGCTGGTGTTCGACGACGGGCATAACACCGGGCTGTATTCATGGAGCCTGCTGCATGAACTCGGACGGGATCAGCGCGCCAATTGGGCGCGCTATCTCGAGCGTTGCAGGGACGCCGGGGTTACGCGTCAGGAAGGGTAACTCGGCTACAATGCCGGCATGGATAAGCGCGGCGAGACCGTCGATTTTGGCTACCAGAAAGTCCCCCGGGACGAAAAAGCGCACCGGGTACGCCAGGTGTTCGCCTCTGTCGCCGGCAAATACGACGTCATGAACGACCTGATGTCTCTCGGCGTGCATCGCCTGTGGAAGCAGTTCACCCTGTCCGTGAGCGGTTTGCGAGTAGGCCAACACGCGCTCGATGTGGCGGGCGGCACCGGCGACCTGGCCTTAGGAATGCTGCGGCAGGTTGGAAAGCAGGGCCGGGTAACCTTAAGCGACATCAACGAGCCGATGCTCGAGCGCGGCCGCGACCGGCTGCTGGATGCCGGCTTTGTCAGCAATGTCGAGTGCATCGTTGCCGACGCCGAGCAGCTGCCCTTCGATGACAATTCCTTCGACTGCGTGACGATTGGTTTCGGGCTGCGCAACGTGACCGACAAGGACGCGGCGCTGCGCTCGATGTACCGTGTCCTGAAGCCAGGTGGGCAGCTGCTCGTGCTGGAGTTCTCCACCCCGACGCTGCCGGGGCTGAAGCCTTTTTACGATGCTTATTCATTCCACGTGCTGCCGCTGCTCGGTCGCCTCGTTGCCGGGGACGAGGCGAGCTACCGCTACCTGGCCGAATCGATCCGCATGCACCCGGATCAGGAGGCGCTGCTCGCCATGCTGCAAAGCGCCGGCTTCGCGCAGGCGCGCTATCACAACCTCTCCGGCGGCATCGTCGCGTTGCATCGCGGGTACAAAGTCTGACATGCCCGCAACTCCTGCGTGGCTGGCGCCTGTTGAGACCGTGCTAAACCGCAATATTGGCGCACAGGCCAACGCCTCTGCATTGCTGCGCAGGCTCGAGGGAAGATCGCTTCAAGTGGAGGTCTTGGGCCTGGTGCCCATCCGGGTGCGCGCGCTGGCCGCGCAGGGACGCCTGGCACTGCTCGGCGGCGATGAGTCCCCGGCCGATGCCATGCTGAGCGGCAGCGTGCCCGCACTCCTTGCGATGATGCGCGGCGCGCCGGCGCCCGCCGCCGGCGCAAATGCCGTCAAGGTCAGCGGGGATGCCGAGGTCGCCGGGCTTTATCGCGAACTGCTCGCACTCGCCCGACCGGATGCGGAGGAAGAACTGTCGCGCATTCTTGGCGATGTGCCGGCGCGCCGCCTTGGCAACCTCGCCCGGCAGACGCTTGGCTGGCTCAAGGGCGCGAAGCGCAGCATCGGGGAAAATATAGCGGAATACCTGACCGAGGAAAGCCGGGATCTCGTTAACCGGACGGAACTCGAGGAATTCCTGCGCGGCGTCGATGTCGTGCGCGAGGGCGCCGACCGCCTCGAAGCGCGCATTGAGCGGCTGGGATCGCGCGCGGCGGCGAATTCCTGATGCGCTTGCAGGTGCTGTTACGGCTGCTGCAGATCCAGCGCGCCCTGGTCCGACATGGACTCGATGACTTCGTGCGCGCTACGCACCTGTACCGGCCATTCCGCTTTCTCGTGCTGCTGTCGCCGTGGACGTGGTTCCAGCGCAGCCGCGGCGTCACGCGCGGTGAGCGACTGCGGCTCGCGCTGGAGGAACTCGGGCCGATATTTGTGAAATTCGGGCAAGCAGTATCCACGCGGCGCGATCTGCTGCCCATCGACATCGCCGACGAACTCGCGAGATTGCAGGATCGCGTGCCGCCCTTTGATGGCACCACGGCGATCGCCACGGTCGAAGCGGCTTTTGGGCGCCCCCTGGGCGATATTTTTGCGGATTTCCAGGCAACGCCCCTCGCCGCCGCGTCGATCGCACAGGTGCACGTCGCGACGCTCAAGAGCGGCGAGGAAGTCATCGTCAAGGTGCTGCGGCCGCGCATGCGCGAAGTGATCGAGCTTGACTTGACGGTGCTCGAGGCGCTCGCCGCGCTCGCCGAGGAATACTGGGCGGAAGGTCGCCGCCTGCGCCCTATGGAAGTAGTCGCCGAATATCGCAAGACGATCACGGATGAGCTCGACCTGCTGCGCGAGGCCGGCAATGCCTCGCAGCTGCGTCGCAACTTTGCTGGCTCGAATCTTTTGTATGTGCCCCAGGTGTACTGGGATTACTGCCGCATCAATGTCATGGTCATGGAACGCATCCACGGCATCGTCGTCAGCCAGATCGATGAGCTTCGCGCGCGCGGCACTAATATCCGCAAGCTGGCGGAAAATGGCGTGGAGATTTTCTTCACGCAGGTGTTCCGCCACAACTTTTTCCACGCCGACATGCACCCCGGCAATATCTTCGTGCAGGTCGAGGACCCGGAAAATCCGCGCTATGCCGCGATTGACTTTGGCATCGTCGGCACGCTCGATCCGCGCGACCAGCACTACCTTGCCGAGAATTTCCTGGCTTTCTTCGAGCGCAATTATCACCGCGTCGCGGCTTTGCACGTTGAATCCGGCTGGGTGCCCGCCACCACACGCGTGGATGAGCTCGAGAGCGCGGTGCGCACCGTTTGCGAGCCGATATTCAACAAGCCGCTGAAGGACATTTCATTCGCGCACGTGCTGCTACGCCTGTTCGAGACCGCGCGCCGCTTCGAGATGCGCGTGCAGCCGCAACTGATCCTGCTGCAGAAGACCCTGCTGAACGTCGAGGGCCTGGGTCGCCAGCTATATCCGGAGCTTGACCTGTGGAACACCGCGCAGCCGGTGCTGCGTGCCTGGATGCGCGAACGCTCAAGCCCGCGCGCTGTGCTGCGTTCGCTGCGGCAGCAGCTCCCCGATGCACTGGAGTCACTGCGCCTGATGCCTCGCATCGCCAACGTCGCAGTACGGGCCGCCGCCGACGGCGAGTTTCGATTGCCGATCCGCAGTGATGAGGTTAATTTTCTGCGGGCAGAAATGCGCCTGGGCGCGCGCCGGCGTGAGGCCGCGGTCGCGGCCGGTATCCTGTGGCTGTCAGGGCTTATCTGGCTGGTTGCGGGCCCTTCTTATCGGTCCGCCGGCTGGTTTGTGATGGCGACCGCGGTGGCGCTGTTCATGCTGAGACGTCGGCACCGCAACGCCAGCAGTGTGTGAACTGCGCCTCGAGGCGCTCGCCGCAGGATTCGCAAATCCACGGCGCGCCGGAAGCGGGCGCGGACGCGCGCTCGAGAACCTGCAGTGAGCGCGCCTCGTCCGCATCTGCCACCATCAGCTGCGGCCATGTTTCCATCAGCGGCAGCTCGCCCATGGCGCCGGCCAGATACTGATTGTGTATTTCGCAGTCGATGCCGGCGGTAACCAACAGGTTCCGGGCATGCGCAACCTGGAACAGGGAGGCGGCGCGATAGACCCGCTTCACCGGGGCCGGCCCATCAGCGCAGCGAGGCGAGAAAAGCGCCTGGATCCTCGCCCCGCTCCAGCGCTTCGATCAGCGCAGAGCCAACCACCACGCCGTCGACATGCGCCCCGAACAGTGTCACCTGGTCGCGCGAGCGGATGCCGAACCCAGCGCACACCGGGACGGGCGCGACCTTCTTGACCCGGTCCATGTAGGCGAGCACATCCTGCGGCACGACCACGGTTTTCCCCGTGGTGCCGGTCATGGTCACGGCATAAATGAATCCCTGCGCGCCCGCACACAGGCGCGCGAGCCGCTCGGGCGGCGTGACCGGCGTGACCATCTGCACCAGCGCAAGGCCCTCGCCGTCGAGTGCCGCCTTCAGCTCGTCGCTTTCCTCGAACGGCAGGTCGGGCACGATGAATCCTGCGATGCCCGCGGCCGCGGCATCGCGCGGCAGTCTCTTGAGGCCATAGGCAAGCAGCGGATTTAAGTAACTCATCAGCAGGACCGGGGCCGCCGGGCGCGGTGAGAGCTCGCGCACCTGCGCGATGATCCACGGCAACGAAACCCCTTGCTTCAGGGCCGCAAAGCTCGCGCGCTGGATCGTCGTGCCATCGGCCATCGGATCAGTGAACGGCACGCCGATCTCGACCACATCGCATTCGCCGGCCACTGCCTGCAGGTTGCCCGAAAACCCTGCCATATCCGGAAATCCTGCCGTCAGGAATCCGACCAGTGCGGTGCGGCCCTGGCGCTTTGCGCTGTCGATGCTCGCCGATATCTGCTGGTGCCCTTTCACGGTCAGGCCAGCTCCTTGAGGACCGTACGCTGCAGGATCGGCATATCCTTGTCGCCGCGGCCGGAGCAGCCGATCAGGATGCGAGCGCCGGGGTTCGCCGTGGCGAAGCGGCGCGCGCCCGCGAAGGCATGGGCGGTCTCGATCGCCGGCAGAATTCCTTCATGCTTCGCACATTCCAGCAGCGCGTCGAGCGCCTCGGCATCGGTCGCCACCTCGTACTGCGCACGGCCGCTTTGCATCAGGTAAGCATGCTCGGGGCCGACGCCTGAATAATCAAGTCCAGCGGACACCGAATGGGTTTCCTGCACCTGGCCATGGGCATCCTGCAATATCAGCGTGTAACTGCCCTGCAGAACCCCGGGCGTCCCGGCGGTCAGCGAGGCCGCGTTGTCGCCGAGACCCGGGCCGCGCCCACCCGCCTCGATACCGAGCAGACGTACCGAGGAGTCACCGATGAAGGGATGAAACAGGCCTATGGCGTTCGAGCCGCCGCCAACACAGGCCACTGCCACGTCGGGGAGGCCGCCCGCCTGCTGCTGCATCTGCGCACGCGCTTCGCGGCCGATGACCGACTGCAGTTCGCGCACCAGAAAGGGATATGGGTGCGGGCCCACCGCCGATCCGAGCACGTAATACGTGCCATCGGGGTCTGCAACCCAGTCGCGCAGCGCCTCGTCGATTGCCGCGCGCAACGTCTGATCGCCGCCCGTGACCGGAACGACGGTCGCACCGAGCAGTTTCATGCGATCGACATTCGGCGCCTGTCGCTCGACATCGACTGCGCCCATGTACACGACGCATGGCAGGCCCACGCGCGCAGCGGCGGCCGCGCTGGCAACGCCGTGCTGGCCGGCGCCAGTCTCCGCGATCACCCGCTTTGCGCCGAGGCGACGCGCGAGCAGGGTCTGTCCGATCGCATTGTTGATCTTGTGCGCGCCGGTGTGCGCGAGGTCCTCGCGCTTGAGCCAGACCTCCGCGCCCCAGCGCTTGCCCAATGTGGTTGCGCGCGTGAGCGCCGTCGGGCGTCCGGCCCAGCTCATGAGCTCGCTCGCGTACTCCGCCTGGAATCCAGGATCCGGCAGGAAGCGATCGACGCCCGCCTGCAGCCGATCGAGCGCTGGCACCAGGGTCTCCGGAACATAGCGTCCCCCGAACGCGCCATAGCGGCCCTTTGCATCGGGATGCCCGGGCGATGCGCTCATGTTTCTGCCTTTAACAGAGCTGCCGCCGCGCGCGCCCTGTTGACGAATTCGATGATCTTGGCCGGATCCTTGACGCCGGCGGAAGCTTCCACGCCGCTGCTGACATCGACGCCGTACGGGCGCACCGCGGCAATCGCATCGGCCACGTTTGCTGGGGTCAGGCCTCCGGCCAGGATCAGCTCCGTCTGCGCCGAGAGCTCGGCAGCGCGGCCCCAGTCCGCCATCTCGCCAATGCCGCTGGACGGTCCCTCGAATAACATGCGCGCTGGCAGCGGATGCGGCGTCTTGCGGCCGAAGCGCACGACGGGAAGTATCTTGATATGCGCGGGGACCTTCAGCTCACGCAGGTCCTCCACATCGGTCTGAAAAAAATCCGGCTTCAGCGTGCGGCAGATCTCATCGACCAGGATTTGCAGCGGGTGCTGCGTGACTGCGATGCGCAGGATCCCAGGCGGCGCGAGCGCGGCCAACTGCGCCGCCTGTCGCGGCGTGACCTGGCGCGGACTCGGCGCGAATACGAATCCAATCGCATCAACGTTCGATGCCTCGGCGGCCGTGATCGCATCGACGGTCGTGATGCCGCATATCTTTATCCACATCCGTCGGAGTGTAGCCATCTTAGCGGCCCCCCGCGCGGGCAGTATTCAGGATTCCGGCCAGCTGCGCCGCCGGATCGCTGCTCTGCATCAGCGCGGTGCCGATCAGCGCAATGCCGAAACCCAGCTTGCGCACGGCGAGAGCCTCCACGGGGCTGCCCACACCGCTTTCGGCAACCGCTGGCAAGCCCTTCGGCAGATGCGCGGCGAGCTCGGCAAAGCGCTCCGGCCGGACCTGAAGCGTCTGCAGGTCGCGACAATTGACCCCGATCAGGACGGTGCCGCGATCGGCGCGCGTGCGCAGCGCCAGGATAACCGCCGCGACCGCCAGGTCAGCCGCGTCGAATGCCTCTAGCAGCACGAACATGCCAAGTCGCAGCGCAACATCCATCAGCTGCGCAATGCCCTCGCGCGAGAGCATCCTCAGGATCAGCAAGACCCCCCCTGCCCCGCAGGCACGCGCCTCGAGCACCTGGTACGGATCGACCAGGAAATCCTTGCGCATCGCGGGCACCCCAAACGGCGCGAGCAGGCCGGCAGCCGCACGCAGGTGCTCCAGCGAGCCATCGAAGCGGCTCTCTTCGGTCAGTACGGACACGGCGGCGGCGCCTGCGCTGGCATAGGCGCAAGCGCGACCCATCCAGTTGTCGCTCGCCTCGCCGAGCACGCCTGCGGCGGGCGAGCGCAACTTGATCTCGGCGATGACATCGAAGCCCGCTGCGGATAATCGCAATGGCGGCGCCGGTGCCTGGGCTGCGGCGCGCCGCTCGAGCGCCGCATAGTTCTCGTGCGCACTGGCCTTCGCTACCCGCAGCGCGCTGGCCGACTTCATTTGATCCAGGAACCCGTTCACGCCGCTGCGCCCCATTTTGCAAGTTTGTCGAGCCATCGCTGCGCGCGGCCGCTATCGATGGCGGCAAGGGCCAGCGCGACGCCGTCGGCCGCGGATGCCGCGCGCCCGGCGATGTGCAACGCGATGCCAGCCTGCAAGGCAAGCGCCGAACGATGCGCGCCGCGATCCAGGCGGGCGAAAACCGCGCGAAGCGCGGCTGCATTGGTGCTGGCATCACCTCCGGCAAGGTCCGCAGCACTGCAGCGCGCAAGCCCCAGGCTCGCAGGGTCGATCTCCATGGGCCGTACATTCCCGGGCGTGACGTCAAACACCGCAAAGGGTCCGATGGGCGTCGCTTCATCCCAGCCCGCGGCGCCATGCACGACCCACGCGCGGGCCAGCTGCATGCCGCTTAAAGTCGCCGCGATCAGCTGCGCCGCCGCCGTGTCGTACGCGCCGATCAGTTGATAGCGTGGCGCGGCCGGATTTGTCAGCGGACCCAGCAAGTTGAATACCGTACGCACGGCGAGCGCCGCGCGTATCGGCACGAGCGCCTTCATCGCCGGATGATAATAAGGGGCGAACAGGAACGTGAATCCGCTGGCCTCGAAGCAGCGCGCCGCCGCTGCCTCGTCGAGCGGCAGCTTCAGGCCCAGCTGTTCGATCAGGTCGGCGCTGCCGCAGCGGCTGGAGACCGAACGATTGCCATGCTTGATGACCGGCATGCCGCAGGCGGCAGTCAGCAGCGCCGCCCCAGTCGAAAGATTCAAGCTGCCCGACCCATCGCCGCCGGTCCCGACCAGATCGATCGCATCGAGGCCCGCCGCCAGACCGGGCCGGCGCGCAAGCGAGCGCATCGCGGCGGCAAAGCCACGCACCTCGGCTGCCGTGACGCCTTTGGCCCGCAATGCCGCCAGCAGTCCGCCGGCGAGCGCCGGATGCCCTTCGCCCGCGGCAAGCCATTGCATCAACTCGCCGGCGCCCTGCTCCGACAGGTCGTTGCCGCACAGCAGGCTCTCGAGGGATTCACGCGGCGTCTGCAAGGTCGGGGCCTCAGAGCTTCAGGAAATTGCCCATCAGGATCGGCCCGTCGGGCGTCAGCACGCTCTCCGGGTGAAATTGCACGCCCTCGATCGGCAGCGAGGTATGGCGCACACCCATGATCTCGCCCTCCGGGGTGCGAGCCGTGACTTCAAGAACAGCCGGGATGCTGTGCGCCTCAGCAATCAGCGAGTGATAGCGTCCGGCCTGGAAATCCTGCGGCATGCCCGCGTACAGTCCGCGCCCGTCATGATGGGCCGGGGAAACCTTGCCGTGCATCAGGCGCCCGGCGCGTACGACCCTGCCGCCGAACACCTCCACCAGCGACTGGTGCCCGAGGCACACGCCAAAGATCGGGATGCGCCCGGCAAAGGCCCGGATCATGTCCATCGAGACGCCCGCATCCTTCGGCGTGCCGGGACCCGGCGAAATCACCAGGTGCGTGTGATCCATCGCGAGCGCGGCCTCGACGCTGATCGCATCATTGCGGTACACGTCGACCTGGGCGCCTTGCATCAGGAATGCCTGTACGAGGTTATAGGTGAACGAATCGTAGTTATCGATCAGCAACAGTTTCGCTGCGCGCATGGCCTACAACCCGTCCGCCGCTAGTTCGAGCGCGCGGCGCAATACCGCGCTCTTCGCGAGCACTTCTTCATATTCGGCCTGCGGGACGCTGTCGGCGACAATGCCGCCGCCCGCCTGGTAACTGTAGGTGTCGCCCCGAAACACCAGCGTGCGGATCGTGATTGCCTGGTCCATGGCGCCCTGGCGCCCGAAATAGCCGATCGTGCCGCCATACAGCTGCCGGCCCACGGGCTCGAGCTCGTCGATGATTTCCATCGCCCGCACTTTCGGCGCACCCACGAGAGTACCTGCGGGGAAGGTCGCGGCGAACAGATCGAACGCATCCTTGCCCGGCGCCAGCGTGCCGCTGACGCCGCTGACTATGTGCATGATATGGCTGTAGCGCTCGATGACCCGGTAGGGATCGACATTGACCGAGCCAGCGGTGGCCACGCGCCCCAGGTCATTGCGCGCGAGGTCCACCAGCATCACATGCTCGGCATTCTCCTTGGGGTCGCCCAGCAGTTCGCGCTCCAGCGCCGCATCGCTCTCGGCATCCTGCCCGCGCGGCCTTGAACCTGCGATAGGGCGCAGCTGCGCATGGCCTTGGTTCAGTTTGACCAGCGCCTCGGGCGAGGAGCCCACCACGGTGATATCGCCCAGCTCGCAGAAGTACATGTAGGGTGATGGATTCAGCAGGCGCAGCGCGCGATAGACCTCAAACGGCGAGAGCGCATGCGCGCCCTCAAAGCGCGAGGCCAGCACCAGTTGGTAGACATCGCCTGCGCCGATATGCTCCTGTGCACGATGTACCAGCTCAGCGTGCCGGGATTGCGACAATGAGGGCGTGGCGGGCGAGAATTTCCCAGCTGTTGCCAGCGTGGGGACGGGTCCGCGCAGCGCCCGGATGACTTCGCGCCGCAGGCTCTGTCGCTGCGCTTCGCTGCCATCGTGCAGCACGGCAACGCCGCGTGTCAGGTGATCGAAGACTAGCAGCGAGCGCGGCGCGACGTAGTGGGCATGCGGCGCCTGCGTGGCATCGAGGCTGCGTCCGGGCAGCCGCTCGAAATAACGCACCGAGTCGTAGGCGGTGTAACCGACCAGCCCTCCGAGCAGCGGCACGCCCGGCAGATCCGGCAGGGGCTGCGGTGCAAGCGTGAGTGCGGCGCGCAACGCATCGAGAAATTCGGCGCGCGACTTCGGCCGCGGCGATTGCTGGCCGTCGATATGCATGCCTGCGGCATCAAGCCGTACCTCCAGGCAGTCGCCGAAGCCGATGAATGAATAGCGCGCCAGGCGCTCGCCGCCCTCGACACTCTCGAGCAGGAACCTTGGCCGGAACGGCGCCAGTTTCAGGTAAGCCGATACCGGGGTATCAAGATCAGCGGCTATGTCAAAAGGTGGCTTCATAATTCTGCAAAAAAAAACCCATCACCGGTGTTGTCGGGGATGGGTTCTGGATTGGCGAAAATCTAAGATATCAAGCGGCCAGCGCCCACTCCTTCAGGCAGGACGTGCGCCACCAGCAGCGGGGATTGCCCGAAAATATCGTTTGCGACATGCCATGAGTATCGCCGTCCGCAGTGGCCAGCGTCAAGCGAAGCCCCGTTATTTGAGACTTCGTCGATGTTTGCGGCACAGCTCGATGAAGCGTGGCGTGAGTCCGACATCTTCGTATACCGGATCGCCATGATCATCCCTTGAAATGACCTTGGGACCCGCCACATAAGGCATGCAGGCGGCCAGCTCATCGAGTCCCGCATGCAAAAGGTCGGTGATGAGGTCCTCGATGGAACGGCCTGGAAAGAGTTCGGCGAGGGCATGTATCCGGCTGGCATCCTCGAGCGGCAGGCGCACCGCATACTCGCGCGCAGTCAGGGCGGGCGGAGCCTGCCGTGTCCAGCGATCGAGCAGTGCCCGGAATTTCATATGAGTATTATAGCGGCACGCCGCAAGCCCTGCAGGAGAGGCCCAGATGGATCAGCCGCTTACCAGCGACGAACGCAATTGGGCGATGTGGGCTCACCTATGCGGCCTGCTGTGGATATTCGCAGGGCCCAGCCTGCTGTTCTTCCCCATCGGCGCGTTCGTGCTGTTCTCGATCCTGGGGCCGCTGATCATCTGGCGCTCCAAGCGCGAAACCATGCCCTTCGCGGCGGCCCAGGCCAAGGAATCGCTGAATTTCCAGATCACGGTGTGGTTGCTCGGCCTCCTATTCGGCGTGCTGGCCCTCGTGCTGATCGGGCTCGTGTTCCTGTGGATCCTCGGGCTCGTCAATGTCGTGCTGGTCATCATTGCCGCGATCCAGGTGCGTGACGGCAAGCCCTATCGCTATCCGTTCTGCCTGCGCCTGGTCACTTGAGCGAGCTGATCGCCGCCAGCGCCGTCTTCGCCTACAGCCGGCGCGCCCTCGACTTGGTCTGGACGACCAGCAAGCGCCTGTCTGTGGCGTTGATCGTGCTGACCGTCATTGCCGGCGCCATGCCCGCGGCGATTGCGTTCATCGGCGCGCTAATCGTCGATGCGGTCCTGCATGCAGCCCAGCTGCACCGGCAGGGCGGCGCTCTCTCGCTCGGGCTCGTGCTGTCGCTGGTTGCGCTCGAGGCAATCGCGGTCGCCATTGTCGCGCTCACGCAGCGCGGCCTCTCGCTCGCGCAGTCCTTGTTGCGCGCTCAGCTCGGCCAGCGAGTGAATGAAATGATCCTCGACAAGGCGCTCACACTTGACCTGACGCAGTTCGAGGATTCCGAGTTCTACGACAAGCTGGCGCGTGCGCGCCGCGAAGCCTCGAGCAGGCCCCTGAGCCTCGTCATGCGCACGTTCGGGCTGCTGCAGAATGGCATATCGCTGGTGACGTTCGGTGGGCTGTTGATCAAGTTCTCGCCCTGGGCGGTGGTGCTGCTCGGACTCGCCGGCCTGCCATCGTTCCTGGCCGAGGCGAAATTCTCCGGCGAGGCATTCCGGCTGTTTCGCTGGCGCGCGCCGGAGTCGCGCATGCAGATGTACCTCGAATCGGTGCTTGCGCGCGAGGACCACGCCAAGGAAGTAAAGCTGTTCCAGTTGGGCCCGCGACTGCTCTCGCGCTATCGCGATATCTTCACGCGCCTGTATGCCGAGGACCGGAGCCTCTCGATTCGGCGAGACGCCTGGGGCCTGTCGCTCGGATTGCTGGGTACGGCGACGCTGTACGGGGGCTATGGCTGGATTGCGATCCGCTGCGTGGCGGGCGCCATTACGCTTGGCCAGATGACGATGTACCTGATGTTGTTTCGGCAGGGGCAAACCGCGGTCAGTGCCGCCTTGTCAGCGGTGGGCGGCATGTATGAGGACAACCTGTACCTGTCGAACCTGTTCGACTACCTCGAGCAGCCGGTCGTGGTGCGCACCGGCAGCGCCTTGAAGGGCCCTAAGCCTGGCGATGGCATCCGCTTCGAGGCGGTCGAGTTCACCTATCCGGGCTCGACGAGCCCGGCACTGCAAGGTATCGACCTGGTGGTGCGTCCTGGCGAAAGCCTTGCGCTGGTTGGCCAGAATGGCTCGGGCAAGACCACGCTGATCAAGCTGCTGACGCGGCTCTACACCCCGACCAGCGGGCGGATTTTGCTGGACGGCCTCGACCTCGGCGAATGGGACGAGGCCACGCTCAGAAGGCGCATCGGCGTCATTTTCCAGGACTTCGCGCGCTACCAGATGCTGGTCGGCGAGAATATCGGGGCCGGCGATGAGCAGGCGTTTGATGACGAGGCGCGCTGGCGCAGCGCGGCCGCCCAGGGACTTGCTGCGGAATTTGTCGAGCAGCTGCCCGTCGGCTACCGCACGCAGCTCGGCAAGTGGTTCAAGGACGGCCGTGAATTATCCGGTGGCCAATGGCAGAAAATCGCACTTGCCCGCGCCTTCATGCGCAAGGATGCCGACATCCTGGTGCTCGATGAGCCCACCGCTGCGATCGATGCCGGGGCGGAGGCGGAGATTTTCGAGCATTTCCGCGAGCTGACGAAGACCCGGATAGCCATCGTCATTTCGCATCGATTTTCCACCGTGCGCATGGCCGATCAGATCCTCGTGCTCGAGGAGGGGCGGATCGTCGAGCGTGGCGGCCATGAATCGCTGATGGCGAACAACGGGCGCTACGCCAATCTTTTCCTGCTGCAGGCGCGTGGCTATCGCTGATTGCCAGCGGTAAGATGGCCCCAGATCGGGGGCTGGCAACAAAGGGGAGAGCGACATGAACCGACTGATCATGGCCTGCGGCGCGGGCCTGCTGACGAGCTTCGCATTCGCACAGACACCGGCCACTGCCCCGGCTGCGCCGCCCGCGGCGACGGCTATGGCGCCGGCTGCGGGCGCCAACGTCTACTTTATCTCGCCCAAGGATGGCGCGAAGCTGCATGGACCGGTGACGGTCCAATTCGGTTTGAAGGGCATGGGCATCGCGCCGGCCGGCATTAAATTCGACAATACCGGCCACCATCACCTGCTGATCGACACCGACATCAAGGATGTGAATCTCGATGAGTCGATGCCGATGACAGACAAGATCGTGCATTTCGGCAAGGGGCAGACGGAGACCACGCTGAACCTGAGCCCCGGCAAGCACACGCTCGAGCTGCTGTTCGCCGATTACACGCACCGCTCCTTCGATCCGCCGCTGCATTCGGCGAAGATTACGATCACGGTGGACTGAGGGCGCTGGCCCTACATGTTGCGGCGGTAGCGCCCGCCGACTTCGTACAGCGCATGGGTGATCTCGCCCAGCGAGCAGACGCGCACGGCGTCCATCAGGACCTCGAAGGTGTTGCCGTCGTTAATCACTGCTGCCCGTAGCCTCTGCAGCATGGCGGCAGATTTATCCGCATGACGCGCCTGGAACTCATGCAGCCGCTTTAGCTGCGACTGCTTTTCCGCATCGGTCGAGCGCGCAAGCTCGATCGGCCCGGACGAGGCTTCCCCCGCAGGGCTGCGAAAGGTGTTGACGCCGATAATCGGGTAACTGCCGTCGTGCTTCTGGCGCTCGTAGAACAGCGACTCTTCCTGGATCTTGCCGCGCTGATAACCCGTCTCCATGGCGCCCAACACGCCGCCGCGACTTGCAATCGCATCGAACTCCTTCAGCACCGCCTCTTCCACGAGGTCAGTCAGCTCATCAATGATGAAGCTGCCCTGGTTCGGGTTCTCGTTCTTGGCGAGGCCCCATTCGCGGTTGATGATCAGCTGGATCGCCATCGCCCGCCGCACGCTCTCCTCGGTCGGCGTCGTGACCGCCTCGTCATAGGCGTTGGTGTGCAGGCTGTTGCAGTTATCATAAATTGCACATAGCGCCTGCAGGGTCGTGCGTATGTCGTTGAAGGACATTTCCTGCGCGTGCAGTGAGCGGCCCGAGGTCTGCACGTGATACTTGAGCTTCTGACTGCGCTCGTTGGCGCCGTAGCGGCGCCTCATAGCCACAGCCCAGATGCGTCGCGCGACGCGCCCGATGACCGAGTATTCCGGATCCATGCCGTTGGAGAAGAAGAATGACAGGTTGCCGGCGAAATCATCAACCGCCATGCCGCGCGCGAGGTAGGACTCGACATAAGTGAAGCCGTTGGCGAGCGTGAAGGCGAGCTGCGAGATCGGATTCGCACCGGCCTCGGCGATGTGATAGCCGGAAATCGAGACCGAATAGAAATTCTGCACCTCGTTGCGCACGAAGTACTCCTGGATATCGCCCATCATCTTCAGCGCGAACTCGGTCGAGAAGATGCAGGTGTTCTGCCCCTGGTCCTCCTTCAGGATATCGGCCTGCACGGTACCGCGCACGGTCGACATCGCATACGCCTTGATCGTGCCGCGTTCCTGGGCATCCGGCGCGCGGCCATGCTTGTGCTGGAATTTATCCAGCTGCTGGTCAATTGCTGTATTCATGAACATCGCGAGAATCATCGGCGCCGGGCCATTGATGGTCATCGACACGGAAGTCGTCGGCGAGCAAAGGTCGAAGCCTGAATACAAAACCTTGAGATCATCGAGCGTCGCGATCGACACGCCGGCGTTGCCCACCTTGCCGTAGATGTCGGGTCTAAGGTCCGGGTCCCAGCCATACAGGGTCACCGAATCAAAGGCGGTGGACAGGCGGTGCGCCGGCATGCCCTCCGACACGCGCTTGAAGCGCTGGTTGGTGCGAAACGCATCGCCCTCGCCGGCGAACATGCGGGTGGGGTCCTCTCCTTCGCGCTTGAACGGAAACACGCCGGCGGTAAACGGATAAAAGCCCGGCAGGTTCTCCTTCAGCAGGAAGCGCAGAACCTCCCCGTCATCCTCGAAGCGCGGCAGCGAGACCTTGCGAATCTGCGTGCCGGACAGGGACTGCGAGATCAGGCGCGTCCGCATCTCCTGGTCGCGGATCCTGACGACGTAATCGCTTTGCGCGTAGCGCTCCTGCGTCTGCGGCCATCCTTCCAGCAGCTGGCGCGCCCCAGGGTCGAGGCCCGCCTCGGCCACGGCCAGCAGCTCCTCAAAGCCCGCGGCCTCCTTGCCCGCCTTCGCGAACAAATGCTGCGATATGCGCAGGCTCTGGCGCTCGCGCGCCATGCGCACCTGGGCGCGGATGTCGCGGTGAAAATCGCGCAGCGTAGCGGCGATCTCGGCAAGGTATCGCACCCGCTCCGGCGGCACGATCGCGCGCCCTCTGGATGAGGCCCTGACCGTGGTAGGCGGGAGCTGGCCTGGGCCGAGCGCGAGGCCCTTGTCCTTCAGGCGCGGCAGCATCGCCTGGTACAGCGCGGTGACGCCATCATCATTGAAGCGCGACGCCATCGTGCCGAACACCGGCATCCGCTCAGAAGGCTCCTTGAACAGCTCGCGATTGCGCTGGTACTGCTTGCGCACATCGCGCAGCGCATCCTCGGCACCCTTGCGATCGAACTTGTTGATCGCGACGAAATCGGCAAAATCCAGCATGTCGATTTTCTCGAGCTGCGAGGCCGCGCCGAATTCAGGCGTCATCACGTACAGCGACATATCGACGAGCGGCACGATCGCTGACCCACCCTGGCCGATGCCGGAGGTCTCGACGATGATCAGGTCAAAGCCGCTGAGCTTGCACACGGCCAGCACGTCCGGAAGCGCTGCGGATAGTTCAGTGCCGGCATCGCGCGTCGCAAGCGAACGCATGTAGATCTGCTGCGACTCGATGGCATTCATGCGAATGCGATCGCCGAGCAGCGCGCCGCCGGTTCGCTTGCGTGACGGATCGATCGAGATGATGGCCACGCGCAGCCGGTCCTGCTGATCGAGACGCAGGCGCAGGATCAGCTCATCCGTCAGCGAGGACTTGCCCGCGCCGCCGGTGCCGGTGATGCCGAGTATCGGGGTTCCAACGGCGGCGGCGGCCTGCAACAGTGCCTGGCGCGTGCGCGCAGGATAGGCGCGGTTTTCGACACCGGTAATTACATGCGCGAGCTGGCGCTTGTCGCCGCCGCGCAGGATCTGCAAAACATCGGCCTCGGCGGGCACGAAGCTGCCGAGGTCATAATCGCTGCGGCGGATCACATCATCGATCATGCCCTGCAGCCCGAGGCTCGCGCCGTCCTCCGGGGAATAAAGCCGCGTGACGCCATAGTTCATCAGCTCGCGGATCTCGGCCGGCACAATGACACCGCCACCACCGCCGAAGACCTTGATATTTTCACCGCCGCTGCTGCGCAGCAGGTCGATCATGTATTTGAAGAATTCGATGTGGCCGCCCTGGTAGGAGGTCACGGCAATGGCCTGCACGTCCTCTTGCAGTGCGGCATTCACGATTTCCTGGACCGAGCGATTGTGCCCGAGGTGGATAACCTCGGCTCCAGAGGCCTGCAGCACGCGGCGCATGATATTGACGGCCGCATCATGCCCATCAAAGAGCGAGGTGGCGGTGACAATACGCACCTTGTTCTTGGGCTGATACGGCAATGGCGTCTTGGCCATGGAGACGGCGTTCATGAAGGCGGCTCCGGTCGCTCTGGAAGCTCTAGGATAGCAGGGCCCGGGGCTGACCCCTAGAACCTTGGCGAGCGTTTGACCAGGAACGCGCCGATACCCTCAATGCCCTCCGCGGTCGCCGCCTGCAGGCTGATGGCGCGCCCTTCCCGGGCCAGCTGCTCGGCATAGCCGGGCTGGGATTCGGCCAGCAGGCGCTTCACGGTGCCATAGGCATGCCGCGGGCCCTGGGAGAGGCGCTCAGCGAGCCTTGTGGCAGAGGCCCCCAGATCGGCGTCCTCGACGACTTTGTTGACCAGACCCCATTCCAACGCTTCGGCGGCATCGAGCGTACGGTTGGTCAGCAACATCTCCATCGCCCGCCGCGCGCCGATCGTGCGCGGCAGCAGGAAGGTGCAGCCGGCATCCGGAGTCAGCCCGACGCCTGTATAAGCGGTCGTGAACCTGGCGCTGCTGCCTGCGATCGCGAGGTCCGCCATCAGCACGAGCCCAAGCCCTGCTCCGGCTGCCATCCCGTTGACCGCAGCGATGACAGGGAGGGGCTGGGCCGCCAGGTACGCAAGCCCCTTATGCAGATTTGTCGTCAGCTCGGCAAGATACGCTGTTACATCAGCGCCGGATGCGATCATGCCGCGAAGGTCGCCGCCAAAGCAGAAGTTCTTGCCGTCGCCAGACAGCACGACCGCGCGCACGCCATCACCCTTGACGGCAAGCGCCGCCGACAGGAAGTCCCTGCCGAAATCGAGGTTCATCGTGTTCCCGCTATCTGGGCGGGCCATCGTCAAAAAGGCGATGCGGTCGCGAATTTCCAGCCGGACAGTTGGCGCGCTCGTGCTCATCGGGCAATCATACCGCGATCTTTTCATCGCGCCATCGCGCGCGTATCGTTGCATCCATGAACACCCCGATCTCGATCCATCCTGCTGCCCTGCCCTTTGCAACGGCGCTCTTATGCCTTGCCGCGCTGTTCAGTCTGGCGGCCGGGGCCGCCGATCCCGCCATTGCGCTCGGCCATTACCGGGTGGTGCTGACGCTGCCCGCGGGCGAGTTGCCGTTTGGCCTTGAGCTGAAGCGTGAGGGGGCGACGACTGTCGCCTATCTGCTGAATGCGCAGGAGCGGCTGCGCTGTTCCGAGGTCATGATCAAAGGCTCGCACGTGGAAATCCAGATGCCGGGGTTCGAGAACCGCATCATCGCTGATGCCAGCGACGGCCAGCTGAAGGGCGAACTGGAACGCACGCGGCCCGGCGCGGCGCTGCAGCACATACCGCTGAGCGCGCAACTCGGGGACCATTTCCGCTTCTTTGCGGCGCCGGCGCCGCGCGCTGCGAATGTCGCCGGCCGATGGGCCGTGGTGTTTGTCGATGCGGGCGATGGCAGCAAGGAAAAGGGCGTTGGTGAGTTTGCCCAGAGCGGCGATCATGTGACCGGGACCTTCCTTGCCGAGACCGGCGATCATCGCTACCTTGAAGGCCAGATGCGCGGGGACGAGCTATTCCTGTCGGTGTTCGATGGTTCGCACGTATTCCTGTACCACGCCAGGCTCGGCGCCTCCGGTATCCTGCAGGGCGACTGGTGGTCAGGGCTCACGGGGCACGAGAGCTGGACCGGCACACGGGATCAGCACGCCGCTCTTCCGGATGCCTATGCGATGACGCATATGAAGGATCCGAGCCAGCGTTTTTCGATTACATTTCCCGACGAGAACGGCAAGCCGGTCAGCCTGGATGACCCGCGCTTCCATGGCAAGGTACTGATCGTAACGCTGGCCGGGAGCTGGTGCCCCAATTGTCACGACGAAGCGGCCTTCCTCGAGCCGTTTTACCGTGAATACCGGCCAAAGGGCGTCGAGGTCGTCTCGCTGATGTTTGAATACTACGGCGATTTTGCGCGCGCGGCGGAGTCGACTGTCCGGTTCCGCAAGCACTATGGCATCGACTACACGACGCTGATCGCCGGCATGTCGAACAAGGAGGACGCGGGCAAGCAATTGCCGATGCTTGACCGCGTGGTTGCCTACCCGACGACGATCTTCATCGATCGCAGCGGGCATGTGCAACGGATCCACACCGGCTTCTCGGGTCCGGGCACGGGCGCCCACTACGATGTGCTGGTGAAGGAATTCCGCACGCAAGTCAATCGTATGCTCGCCGGTTCCTGACATGCCCTCATTTGACGTGGTCTCAGAGATCGACAGCCATGAACTGACGAACGCGGTCGACCAGGCCAACCGCGAGCTGTCGCAGCGCTTCGATTTCAAGGGCACCGGGGCTACCTTCGAGCTGATGGATACGACCGTGACAATGATCGCGGAGGCCGAATTCCAGCTTAAGCAGATGCTCGATATCCTGAAGCTGCGCGTCGCCAAGCGCGGCATCGACCTTACCTGCCTCGACGTGCAGGAGCCGCTTGTGAACCTGGCACGGGCCAAGCAACCGGTCGTGCTCCGGCATGGCATCGACGCGGAAGCGGGACGCAAGGTTGCGCGCCTGATCAAGGATTCGAAACTGAAGGTCCAGGCGCAGGTGCAGGGTGACAAGGTACGCGTGACCGGCAAGAAGCGCGACGACCTGCAGGAGGCGATTGTGTTCCTGCGCAAGGCAGAAGTCGGCGTGCCGCTGCAGTTCAATAATTTCCGCGACTAGGCGCTGAATTGACCCAGCGCATTCGATGCCTCAGAGTCATCCCCCGATGAGCAATTTCGATTCGATCAGTGAACGCGAAAGCGGCCTGCGCCAGCGGCTCAGCGCGCGGCAGCTGACGATGATTGCGATCGGCGGTGCGATCGGCACCGGCCTCTTCCTGGGCAGCAGCCTCGCGATCCACTTTGCCGGCCCCAGCGTGCTGCTGAGCTATTCGATCGCGGCTGTGATCAGCCTGCTGCTGATGGGATGTCTCGCGGAGATGACCGCCGTGCACCCGACGCCAGGCTCCTTCGGTGCCTATGCCGAATATTACATCCACCCGCTGGCGGGCTTCCTGGTGCGCTATGCCTACTGGTCCTGCATCGTGCTCGCGGTTGGCGCCGAGGTGACGGCGGTTGCCACCTACATGCAATATTGGTTCCCAGCATCGCCCGCGTGGCTGTGGGTCGTGCTGTTTTCCGCCGTGCTGGTCGGCGTCAATGCGATGAACGTCAAGGTCTTCGGCACGGTCGAGTACTGGTTCTCATCCATCAAGGTCACTGCGATACTCGCGTTCATTGCGATCGGCAGCTATGTGGTGTTTTATTCGCGGCCTGTCGGGATAGGTTTCGATAACTACACCAACCACGGCGGGTTTTTCCCGCACGGAGCGCTCGGTATGTGGTTTGCCGTAATCCCCGCGGTGTTCGGCTATCTCAGCATCGAGATGATTGCAGTCGCTGCGGGCGAGGCAGAAGACCCGCAAAGGGCCGTGATCAGCGCCTTTCGTGCAACCCTGGGACGCCTGGCCATATTCTACTTGCTGTCGCTCGCGTTGATGCTCGCCATCGTGCCCTGGCAAGCCGCGGGCATGGACAAGAGCCCGTTCGTGCGGGTCATGGAGATCATTGGCCTGCCAGGTGGCGCGGCCGTGATCAATTTCGTCGTGCTGATCGCCGCGCTCTCGGCCATGAACAGCCAGCTCTACATCACGACGCGCATGATGTTCAGCCTCTCGCGTGGTGGCTATGCGCCGGCGCGCTTCGGGCGCCTGCGCCGCAGCGGCGTGCCAGTCGATGCGCTCGCGTTGTCCTGCATCGGGATCGGCATTGCCATGGTGCTGTCGATCTGGCAGCCCGAACGCGCGTTCGTGCTGATGATGTCTATCTCCATATTCGGGGCGATGTTTACCTGGTTTATGATCTTCGTGACGCACTGGTTCTTCCGGCGCCAATGGGCCGCGCAGGGAGATGCCCTGCGGCCTTTCCGAATGTGGGGATTCCCGTGGTTGACGCTGCTCGGCGCAACGCTGATCCTGGCCGTCATGCTGACGACACCCTTCACGGCGCTATTCGCCATGACGCTGGCGACCGGCATCCCGTTCCTTGCGTTGCTCACGATCATCTACCTGGTCTGGTATCGCGGGAAAGCGGGCCTGCCTGCGGGCTGAGGTCCGATGCAAGTCCCGCAGCCACCGCCCGACCCGGCCGTCGCACACTACCGGCGCGGCAACGCGCAAAAGGATGCGGGCGAATTCGCCGCGGCGCTGCAAAGCTACGAGCGCGCACTTGAGCTTATGCCCGCCTACGCGCACGCCCTGTGTAACCGCGGGGTCGTGCTCGCCGCGCTTAACCGGCGCGACGAGGCGCTCGCGAGCTACGATCTGGCACTTTCCCTGGATCCTCGCGATGCCATCACCCATAACAACCGCGCCGTGTTGCTGCAGGAACTTCGGCGTTGGGACGATGCCCTGGCGAGCTATGCGCTGGCCACCGACTGCGATCCCGGCCTGTTCAATGCCTGGTTCAATCGCGGCGCCGTGCACAAGGAGCTGGGCCAGCATGCGGCGGCGCTTGCAAGTTACGATCGCGCTATTGTGCTGAATCCCGCATTTGCACCGGCGCATTTCAACCGGGGTGTGCTGCTGCAGCAACGCTTGCAACTGCAAGGCGCACTGCAGAGCTACGAGCAGGCGATCGCGCTTGACGCAGAGCTATTCCAGGCCCACTTCAAGCGCGGCAGCATATTGCAGGAGCTGAAGGAATTCGGCGAGTCGCTGCAAAGCTATGATCGTGCGATTGCCATCCATCCAGCCTACCCTGAGGCCTGGCTCAATCGCGGCGTGGTGCTGCAGGAGCTTGAACGGGCGCAGCAGGCACTCGCGAGCTACGATCAGGCCGTTGCGCTGAATCCTGACTATGCGGAAGCTTGGTGCAACCGCGGCATGCTGCAAAAGGAGCTTGGCCAGACGGATGCCGCCATCGCGAGCTTCGATCAGGCCATCCGGGTCCGCGGTGATTTTGCCGACGCGTGGTTCGGCCGCGGCGCGAGCCTAACGCAAGCGCGCGACGTGGACGCTGCGCTCGCGAGCTATGATCGGGCTATTGCGCTGAAGCCTGAGTTCGCCGAGGCGCATTACAACCGCGCATTGGCCCAGCTGCTCGCAGGTAACTATGCACCCGGGTGGCAAGGCTATGAATGGCGTTGGAAAAACACGGCGAAGCTTTCCATGGGCGAGCCGCGCAGGTTCCGCGAACCGCTCTGGCTCGGCCAGAATGACCTGCATGGGCGGCGCATCCTGATCTACGCTGAGCAGGGGCTCGGCGATACACTGCAGTTCTGCCGCTATATCGGGCTGCTGGCCGAGCGCGGCGCGCAGGTGATATTCGAAGTGCAGGCGCCGCTCGTCGCGATGCTGGGCCGCCTCCCCGGGGTAAGTCGCATCATCGCTGCGGGCGACCCGCTGCCGCCATTCGACATTCAGTGCCCGCTGATGAGCCTGCCGCTGTGCTTTAACACCGCGGTGACGAGCATCCCGGCCGTGATTCCCTATCTCACCAACGACGCGCAAGCCCTGCGCGACTGGCAGGCGCGCCTGGGAGCGAAGAGTCGTCCGCGCATCGGCCTTGTATGGAGCGGCAATGCGCTGCAGGGCAACGATCGCAATCGCAGCATCGCGATCGCCGATCTGATCGCGGAACTGCCGCGCGAGTTTGAATATATCTGCCTGCAGAAGGAGATTCGCGCGACCGACCGCAGCGCGCTCGCCGCGAATCCCTGGATCAAGACCCATGAGGCGGAGCTGGCCGATTTCCGCGACACCGCGGCACTTGCGGCGACGACCGACCTGGTCATCAGCGTGTGCACTAGTGCCGTGCACTTGGCCGGTGCGCTGGGCCTTCGTACCTGGTCCCTGCTCTGCTTCGATGCGGACTGGCGCTGGCTGCTCGAGCGCAGCGATTCCCCTTGGTATCCGACGATGACTTTATACCGGCAGGCGCGTCCGGGAGACTGGCGCGGCGTATTGCTGCGCGTGGCTAGCGACTTGCGCCGGGAGTTTGGCTAGCGGCGGCAGCCGGTTGCATGCGTTTTGAGTACGCGACCGTGCCGTCGAGGCGCACGAGGATTGCATCGACATCGCCGATCCGGTTATAGATCTCCATCGCCTTGTCCGGCCCCAGCACAAATGCCGTCTTCGACAGGCCATCCGTGCGGACTGCCGTCGGCCCGATGACGGTTGCACTGCGCACCTTGCTGGCCGAATGGCCGGTATGAGGATCGATGATGTGATGATAGCGGACGCCCGCTTCATCGAAGAACCGCTCGTAGTCGCCGGAGGTCGACATGGCCGCATCGACGAGCGGCACGCGCGCGATCACAGATCCCTCACCCTTGCTCGGATCGCGTATGCCGACGACCCACGGCTTGCCGAGGCGATCGCCAATCATGCGGCTGTCGCCGCCCGCCGCCACATAGCCGTGCGTGATGCCTAAAGATCGCAGCGCCTCGATGCCGCAATCGACGGCATAGCCCTTGGCTATGCCACCCAGGTCGATGCGAACGCCTTTTTGCGAAAACTGCACGGTCTGGTGCTTGCCATCGAGCAGTACATGCTCGTAGTTGACCGCGGGCAGGGCATCCCGGATATGCGCCTCATCCGGATGGATGCGTTTGCGAAAATCGTATAAATAACCGACGCTCGCATAGGTGATGTCAAAGGCGCCGTCGGTCAGGCGCGAATACTCCCGCGCCGTAACCAGCAGATCAAACAACTCCTTGCTGACCGGCATCGGCCCGTCGGCGGCGCGCGCGTTGACCTGCGAGACCTCGCTGTCACTTTTATAGGTGCTCATCGTCGCATCGACGTGGCGCATGACCGCAAGCACCGCAGCGTTGGCCTTGTCGGCACTCGCGGCATCATCGGTCCACAGCTCTACCGTGATGCGCGTGCCCATGATGCCGTCGGTTACGCGCGTCTCCCATGCCCCCTGCGCCGGCGCGCACCAGCCGGCCAGAAGGACAAGCACCGCGATACCACCGCAAAAGCCGCGCCTCACTGGCGGAACCGCCGCCACTGCCATACTACGCAGGCGCTGCCGATCATGCCGCCAATGTGCGCGAAATGCGCGACGCTTGCCTGCCATCCCGTAACGCCGAGGACCAGCTCGGCGCCCGCATACAGCGCGGCAAACAACCACGCTGGCATGGGTATCGGCAGGATCAGCGGGATGACCTTGTGACGCGAAAAAAGGTATCCATAAGCCAGCAGCAACCCGAACACACCGCCCGAAGCGCCGATCGTCGCTTCCGGTTCAGTGCCCAGCAATGCCGGCACGAATAACTGGCTCAGCGCCGCCGCGATAACTGAAGCGAAGTAGCAGCCCAGTAACCGGCGCGATCCTACGCAACGCTCGACCTGGGCGCCGAATATCCACAATCCCAGCATGTTGAACAACAGGTGGCTGAAATCGGTTCGGCTGTGCAGGAAGGCGTAAGTGACAATCTGCCATACGTGAAACCCGGGCTCGCCCTCCACCGGTTGCAGCGGCCATAGCGCGAACCACAGGTCAAGGTTGCCGCGCGACAGATATTGGCAGATATACACCGCGACATTCGCGATGATCAACGTGCGGACGGCGTTGGTTTTCATATTGATCATGCGTATTCTACCCTGCAATGCAAGCCATATATCTGGATTACGACAGCGTCTCCTACTCCGATCTTGATCCGGCGCCGCTGCTCGCGGTGCTGCCGGAACTTAAGTTCGTCGACACGCCGCCCGCCGCAGAAGTGCCTGGCCTGATTCGCGACGCGCAGATACTGCTTGTCAACAAATCCCTGCTGACGCGCGCCGTGCTCGCCGCCGCGCCGCAGCTGCGACTCATCGTGTGCTCGGGAACCGGCACGGACAATGTCGATTTGGCTGCCGCGCGCGAGCGCGGCATTGCGGTCTGCAACGTCGTGAACTACTGCACAGCTTCAGTCGCGCAACACGCCTGGAGCCTGATCCTGTGCCTGACGCAGCGCCTGTTTGAATACCGCCGCGCGAGTGTCGATGGCTCGTGGGCGAGCGGCGTCGAATCGCGGGTGCGGGTCTACGAGATCCGCGAGCTTGCCGGCCGCACGCTCGGGATCATCGGCTGGGGAAATCTCGGCCGCACTGTCGCGCAGATGGCCCAGGCCTTCGGCATGAAGGTCGTGATCGCGAACCGGGCCGGGGCCAGGCCGGCTGCCGATCGCATGGACTTGCGGGAACTGCTGAAGGTCGCCGACGTGGTGTCGCTGCATTGCCCGCTGACCAAGGCGACGCGCGGGATGATCGGCGCGGCGGAACTGGCGTTGATGAAGCGCGACGCGCTGCTGATCAATACCGCACGCGGCGGCCTCGTCGATGCACCGGCGCTCGCGCATGCGCTACGCGCAGGCCTGCTGGGAGGGGCCGGCATCGATGTGCTGGCACGCGAACCGCCGACCGACGCGAACCCGCTGCTGGATCCTGATATTCCAAACCTGATCGTGACGCCGCACGTCGCCTGGGGCGCGCGCGAGGCACGCCAGCGCTGCCTGCAGGAGATGGCCGCCAATATCCGCGAGTTCCTGGGCGGCGGCCGCCGCATGCGGGTCGACTAGGGAGCTTTAAGGCCTAGCCTTTGGATGCCTTCTTTTCCCGCTTCGCGGCGCGCTTCTCTTCCAGCGTCTTGGCCGGCTTTTTCTTGCCTTCCTTCTTTCGGTCCATTCCCTTGCCCATGACTCGCTCCTTAAGGTTCAAACCAATGGATCAACTCTGAATCAGCGCCGCGTAAGGACCTTGCGCGGCTTCGGCGGCTTCTCGGTCACATGCGTCAGGCGCAGCTCCCTGCCCGCGATCCGCACCTTCTGCAGCTTGGCAAATATCGTCTTGGGCATACCGCCCGGTAAATCGACGAAACTGTGGTCCTCGCGAATATCCACCCGCCCGATGTGCACACCTTCGATGTCAGCCTCGTTGGCGATGGCGCCTACGATATTACCCGGCTTGACGCCGTGGATCGAGCCGACCGCTATCCGGTACGTCTCCTTCTGGTACATCTCCTCCTTGAGCTTGCCGCGCTCCGGGCGCGGACGCTCCACACGCTGCTGTTCGGCGTCGGGAAGTGGCGGCGTTGCGGATGGCGGCGGCTCCGGCGGAGCATCGGTGCGCAGGGCTGGCAGCGGCAGATCCGGCGGCCGCGCTGCGGGCTTGCCGGCGAGCAGCAACGGCGTCTCCCCTTGCGCAAGCGAGGCGAGCGCCGCCGCGATGTCGACCAGCGGAATGCCGGTCTCCGCTTCGAGCTGTTCCAGCACCGGCTTGTAGTGCTCGATGCCCCCCGCCGCAAGCACATCGGTCACGCGCTTCCTGAACTTCGCGATGCGCCGGGTATTGACGGCATCGACACTCGGCAGGTTCATCTGCTCTATGGTCTGCCGTGTCGCTCGCTCGATCGCGCGCAGCATGTTGCGCTCGCGCGGCGCAATGAAGAGGATCGCCTCGCCCTTGCGCCCGGCACGTCCGGTGCGGCCGACCCGATGTACATAGGACTCCGTGTCATACGGGACGTCGTAATTGACAACATGTCCGATCCGCTCGACATCGAGGCCGCGTGCGGCCACATCGGTTGCTACGACGATGTCGATCTGCCCGGACTTCAGGCGCGCGATCGTGCGCTCGCGCAGCGGCTGCGGAATATCGCCGTTTAGAGGCGCCGCCGCGAAGCCGCGCGCCTCGAGCTTCTCGGCGAGTTCCACGGTCGAGTGCTTGGTGCGCGTGAACACCAGCATGCCGTCGAAGGGTTCAGCCTCGAGGATCCGGGTCAGGGCATCGAGCTTGTGCACGCCACTGACGACCCAGTAGCGATGATGGATGTTGGGCGCCGTGCTGGTCTTGCTCTTGACCGTGACTTCGACGGGTGATTTCAGGTGCTTTTGCGCGATCCGGCGGATCGGCGCGGCCAGCGTCGCGGAGAACAGTGCAACCTGCCTCTGCGGCGGCGTCTGCTCGAGGATGCTCTCGACCGCATCGACGAACCCCATGGCGAGCATTTCATCGGCTTCGTCGAGCACCAGCAGCTTCAGGCTGCCAAGCTTCAGCGTGCCCCGGTTCATATGGTCGATCACGCGCCCGGGCGTGCCCACGACGACGTGTACGCCGCGGCGCAAAGCATTGAGCTGCGGCTGATAACTCTGCCCGCCATAGATCGGCAGCACATGAAAGCCCGGCAGGCGCGCGGCATAGCGCTGGAACGCCTCGGCGACCTGTAGGGCGAGCTCGCGGGTCGGCACCAGCACGAGCACCTGCGGCTCGCGCCCCGCAAGGTCGATCTGCGTAAGTGCCGGCAACGCAAACGCCGCGGTCTTGCCGGTCCCGGTCTGCGCCTGGCCCAGCATGTCCTTGCCCGACAAAAGCACCGGGATCGTGGCGGCCTGGATCGGCGAGGGGGATTCGTAACCTACATCGGTCAGGGCCTGCAGAACCGGCTCGGATAACGCCAACTCGCGGAAACTGGGGGTCTCACTCATGGGGTGCCTTCGGGAAAATTGGCGCACAGTCTAGCCCTTTGAATAGGTATTGCTACCATGACGGCATGGGACGCATATTCGAAGTCAGGAAACATGCCATGTTCGCCCGCTGGAACCGCATGGCGAAGCAGTTCACTCGCGTCGCAAAGGACATCGCGATCGCGGTGCATGCGGGCGGCCCAGACCCGGCAGCGAATTCCACGCTGCGCCGTGTGCTGCAGAATGCGCGTGCGGTCAACATGCCCAAGGACAAGACCGATGCCGCGATTCGCCGCGCCTCAGGCCAGGAGGCTGCTAATTATCTGCAGATACTCTACGAGGGCTACGCGCCGCATGGCGTCGCGCTGCTGGTGGAGACGGCGACCGACAACCCGACCCGCACCGTGGGCAATGTGCGCAATATTTTCTCGAAGAATGGCGGCAATCTCGGCACCACCGGCAGCGTCAGTTTCCAGTTCAAGAAGATGGGCGTGTTCCGCCTCGATCCATCGGTGGTGAAGGATCAGGACGAGCTGGAGCTCGACCTGATCGACCACGGGCTGGAGGAGATGGGCGAGAGCACGGGCGATAAGGGCGAGGCGCAGCTGGTCATCCGCTGCGCATTCAACGATTTCGGCAAATTACAGGAAGCGCTGGAGAAGCGCGGCCTCGTGCCGCTGTCTGCCGAGCATGAATACATCTGCAGCGTGCCGACGGCATTGCCTGAGAGCCACGCCGCCGAAGTCCTCGCCCTGATCGACAAGCTCGAGCAGGATGATGACGTGCAGAAAGTCTTCCACACGCTCGCCTGATGCCCCGGCTGGGCGCCGCCCGCCCTGCCCGTCCGTTAATGATGCTTAATCCCGTCATCCGGCGCGGGGTGCCGGCCGTTGTTCTTCTCAGGAACAGGTCAAGTTAAGGAGAGCGGGCCATGAACACCGTACTGAAGTTACTCGTGCCGATTGGATTCACGTTGATGGCCGGCTGCGTGATCGCACCGGTGGGTCCGCGGCACCCCTATCCGGGTCTTTATTATGGCGCTCGTGTCGGGCTGATCGCGCCGGTCCCGGTGATCGTCGTCCGGCCGTAACCCGCGCCGCAATTATGGTTGTACGGGAACGTGGAAGATGGTCGAGTGCGCCCATTGCACGACCGGCTTCAGCCGCGGTGAAACGATCGAAAGGGCCTTTTCGAAATTGACCCAGCAGGCTTCCTGGTGCTCCGGGAAGCCGAGCTCCGGATTGACTTTCAATTCAACGTGGCGCTGCTTGCTGCGTGCGATGTAGTAGCGCGCAACCTTGTCCTTGCGATAGGGCCCCGTCTCCATGAATATCGGTCCCCAGTCGAACGAGACTTCGCCAATCGAAGTCTCCTCGAGCAGCTCGCGTAGCGCCGCATCGATCGGCGCCTCGCCAGCCTCGACCATTCCCTTCGGGAAATCCCAGTTGCGGTAGGCGCGCAGCAACAGGAAATGCAATTTCCGGTTTGCGAGATTTACCACCACGACCCCGGCCGAGAGTCTGGCTTTGGTTGCTGCTGCCACGGTGGTGGGGCCCTGCATGAAATAGTTCAGCGACGATATGGGTATACTTGTCGATCATACATGAACCTCAAAGACCTGAAATATCTGGTTGCGCTGGCTGATACCGGACATTTTGGCAAGGCCGCGGAGCGGACCTTTGTCAGCCAGCCGACGCTGTCCGCGCAGCTGAAAAAGCTTGAGGAATTCCTGGGGGTCAAGCTGGTCGAGCGGCAACCCAACAATGTGCAGTTGACTGACGTCGGCAAGCAGGTCGTGATCCGCGCGCGGCGCATGCTTGAGCATGGCGAGGAGATCGTTGCGCTCGCGCGCAACCAGGCCGATCCCCTGTCAGGACGGATCAAGGTGGCGCTGATCCCGACCGTGGGTCCGTACCTGTTGCCGCGGGTCACACAGAAAATCCGCAAGGCGCTGCCGAACCTCGGCCTCATGCTGTACGAATATCAGACGGAGCCACTGCTGAAACGCCTGCGCGATGGGGAAATTGATCTTGGCATCATTGCCCTGCCGAGCGATGCGGAGGGGCTCGAATCGCGCGTGTTATATCAGGAGGCCTTCATGCTCGCCATCCCCCAGCAACATCCGCTCAGGGACAAGGCGGTTATCAAGATTCAGGACTTGCAAGGCCAGGCGCTGTTGCTGCTCGAGGACGGGCATTGCCTGCGCGACCAGGCCCTCGAGGTATGCAGCCGGGTTGATGTGCACGAAGTGGAAGATTTCCGCGCGACCAGCCTCGAGACGCTTAGGCAAATGGTCGTCGCGGGCCTTGGCATCACGCTGCTGCCGGAACTGGCCGTGGAATCGCCCTTTGGAGGACAGCGCGGCCTGACGATCCGCCCGTTCGCAAAACCCGCGCCCTCGCGCACGATCGGCGCCGTGTGGCGTAAGTCCAGCACCCGTACGGCAGCCATCGGCGAGTTTTGCCGAGTCGTCGATCAGGTCATGGCGCGGCGCGGCTGACCTGCGCCGTGAGCGACCAGGACTGGCCATTTCACGCCGCTGACGCGGCCATATTCGAGGCGCTCGCGAGCGGTGCGCATGCGCCAAGTTTGCGAGCCTATTTTGGCGCGGCGAATTATGCCGACCTTGTCGCGCTCGCGGCAGGCAAGGCTCGAAAAATACGGCGCGGCGCGCAGGTGCTGATATTGCCGGGCATCATGGGATCGAAGCTCGGGTGCGCGCCCGAGGCGCATAAACCCGGCGCGGTCGTGTGGTTCGATCCTGCGACCATTTCCACCGGGGCGCTGGACGAACTTGCACTGCCTGAGGGTCGCAAGCTCGGGCTTAAGGGCGTACAGCTATTCGCCTATGCGCGGCTGCTGCTCGAGTTGCGCCAGCAGGGCTACGATGCCGCCCTGCACCCTTACGATTGGCGCCTTGGGCTCGAGGAACTGGGAGAACTGCTCGCGGCGCGCATCGAGGCAAGTCGCGAGCCCGTCATCCTGGTCGGTCATAGCATGGGGGGCCTCATCGCGCGCATGGCGATGGCGATGCTGCCGAAGCGCCATGTGCGCAAGCTGATACTGCTCGCTACGCCGAATTTCGGCTCGTTCGCCGCGGTGCAGGCGCTGCGCGGCACCTATGGCTTCGTGCGCAAGGTCGCGCGCCTGGACCTGGCGAACTCGCCGGCCTATCTCGCCAGCCGCGTCTTCCATACCTTCACCGGTCTCTATCATTTGCTGCCGTCGGGCGGCGCGCCTAAGGTCGATAATTTGTGCCGCGCCCATCGCTGGCCGGCGAGCGGATTGCAGCCTGACGAGCAGCAGCTGCGGCAGGTCGCACAGGTGCGCGCGAAACTTGCGCCCCCGGACCAGCGCATGGTGCAGATCGCCGGCGTCAATCAGCCGACGGTCGTCGGCGTTCGCCGCAAGGCCAACGGCTTCGAATATCGCTTGGGATGGCGCGGCGATGGGACCGTGCCGCTGGTCATGGCCTTGCTGCCAAAACTTCCGACCTACTATGTACGCGAGCTGCACGCGCGGCTGCCCTGCAATGGCGCCGTCATTCGAGGTGTCATTGATATCATCCGCAGCGGCCGCGCCCACACCCTGCCCAAGCGCTGGCGCAGCCGTGTAGAATTGCTGCCCAGCACCGACGATGCCACGTTGAGCAAAACCGGCCGTGGCAAGATCGACTGGCTGGATCTTGATGCGGACGGCCGCGAAGCAGTTATGGCGGATCTGAACTCATGACAACGGCCGGCATACCACCGATCGATCGGGCGTTCGTCGATGCGAACCAGCTCGTGGAACGCTACCTCGACAACAAGTTGCCCTACAAGGGCCAGCGCGACCTGGAAAATTGGTGCCGGGCAAATCCCGATTACGTGCGCGAGCGGCAGCTGTCCGAGCGCACTGTAGCGAGCCTTAAGCTGCTCGAAGCCAGCGGCATGCCGCAGGACCTGTCCGAACCCCGAGTACCATGGTGGAAAAAGCCACAGGTGCTGGGGCTTGCCTGCGCCATTGCGCTCGCCTCCCTGGTCGCATGCGCTGTGCTCGCTGGCAAGCTGACGCTGATCAGCGGGCGGCTCGAGGATGCGCACCGGCTGGCCACGCAGGGATCGCTCGCACCGCCGAATTCCATGCATGCCCTGCGCATCCAGCCGGATCGCGCGGCTGGGCTCGGCAACGCGATGATCAAGGTCGATCACACCGTGCCGCAGCTGATTGATGTCGGCATCGACATGTCGTATTCGTCGGAGAAGCGCTTCCGGGTCACGATCGACAAGCGCGACCAGGCGCGTGCGCTGGTGCTTGGGGCCCTGTCGAAGGATTCAAATGGTGAAATGCATGTCTCTTTCAACACTACCGCGCTCAGCAGCGGCCGCTACGACGTCAGCATCCAGGCCCTGCCGTTGATCGGCGCCGCGGTGGATGCGGGCTGGCTGACCATTGAGGTGCGCTAAACGCTAGTTCTCGCGCAGGCTCACGACCGGCGGCGTGGTCACGACGCGCCGCGTCGCCAGCGTTCCGCTGATTCCGACCAGCAGGGTCCCGCAGACCAGGCCAACGATCCAGACCAGCGGGTCGAAATGATATTCGAGCGAGAGCAGCCGCCGCGCCAGCACCAGGCCAATCAGGCTTGCGCCGATGGCGGCAAGAATGCCGGCAAGAAATCCGAGCGCGCAGAATTCCGCGGCGATTCCCTGCAGCACCGTGGCGCGACTCGCGCCAAGTGTGCGCAGCATCGCGCTTTCATAGCGCCGTTCATCGCGCGTTGACTGCACTGCGGCCAGCAGCACGACAACGCCGGCGGCCAGCGTGAACAGGAACACATACTGCACGGCGAGCGAGGCGCGATCCATGATCTCGCGGATCTGCCGCAGGATCGCATCCACGTCGACCACCGAGACCGTTGGAAAGCGGCGTACCAGTCCGAGCAACGCGGGGCGCTCGGCGGGAGTCAGGTAGACGCTGGTCATATAGGTACCGGCCGTGCCATCCAGCAGGCCTGGCGGGAAGACCAGGAAGAAGTTCGGCCGGAAACTATCCCAGCGGATCTTGCGCACGCTCGCGACCTCGACGTTCAGCGTCTCGCCGGCTACATCAAAGCGCAGATGATCGCCGGGCTTTAGGTGCAAGGCTTCCTGGTATTCGGAGGAGATCGACACCAGCGGCTTGCCCCGGTCGGCAGCGCTCCACCAGCGCCCTTCGATCAGCTGGTTGTCCGGCATCAGCTCCTCGGACCATGTCAGGTTCTGCTCGCGCTCGAGAAAGGACCGGCCGGAATCCTGCTTGAATTTCAGCTGCTCCGCAGGGGTATCGTTGATCGCCGTCATGCGCGCGCGGATCATCGGGTACATCACGGGACTGCCCAGGTGGTTAGCAGCCAGGTAGTCCTGCAGCGGCGCGCGTTCGTCGGGACGTATGTTGATCAGGAAATTGTTCGGCACGTCGTTCGCGAGGCTGTGGCGCCAATCGGCGAGCAGGTCGCCGCGCACGACGGCGAGCACCAGCAGCACCATCAGCCCCAAGCCGAATGCAACGATCTGCACCACGCTGGAGGCGCCGCGGCGTGAGACATTCGCGAGGCCATAGCGCCAGGCCACGCCCACGCCGCCGCGCAAGCGCCCCGTTAGGCGCACCAGCGCGACGCCCGCGAGTGCCAGGGCGGCGCCGACCACAACGACGCCCGCCAGCACCGTGAATACAAGCTCGGTGTCCCGCACCAGTACCCACAGGATCGCAACCAGTGCCGCCACCGCGAGCAGGTAGCTGATGCCGTAACGCAATGGCGGGGCCGCAACGGTCTTGCGCAGCACCCGTGCGGGTGGTGTGTTCTTCAGCTGCAACAGCGGCGGCAGGGCAAAGCCAATCAGCATGGCACTGACCGTAACGAATGCGAGCAGCAATGGCGCGAGCGAAGCGGGCGGCAGATTGGTGCGGATCAGGTCGCGCAACAGCCAGGCAATTCCCTGCTGCGCCAGGAACCCGGTGACGGCGCCGACGCCAACCGCCGCCGCCGCGAGCAGCGCAAGTTCAACGACTGACACGGCCAATACGAAACCCTGCGCCGCGCCCATGCATTTCATCAGGGCCACCGCATCGATATGCCGCGCCACATAGCGCCTCGCACCCATGGCAACCGCCACAGCCCCCAGCAGCACGGAGGCGAGGCTGGCCAGGCTCAGGAAGCGGCTTGCCCGATCGATGGCGGCAGTCAGTTGCCGGCTGGCGTCGTCGACTTCGCGCAGCCGCTCACCCGCGCCTTTATGGGCGGTCAGCCAGTCTCGAAATCCGTTAACCGATGCCGGGGGCCCGGCGAATAGCGCGGCATAGTTGACGCGGCTGCCCGGCTGGATCAGCTGAGTGGCGTCGAGGTCCGCAATATTCATCAACACAGCGGGCGCCAGGCTGACAAACCCCGTGCCCTGGTCGGGACGGTAATCAAGCACCCGCGTGATGCGCAGTGCTGACTCGCCGATCCGCACCCTAGCGCCGACGCTGAGCGACAACTGGGCCATGGCGCGCCCATCGACCCAGCACTCGCCAGAGTTTGGGATCAGGGTCGTCGCCTGTGCGGCCCCGAAGGGCGTATCGGCGATGCGCAGCCGCCCGCGCAGCGGATAGCCGCTCGTGATTGCCTGGATGGATACCAGCTGGCTGGCCGCGCCGTTGAATACGGCGGTCGGAAAGGACCAGATCTGCGCGGTCGCCAGGCCCTGCTCTTGCGCCGCATCGAAGTAGCGCTGCGGCACAGGCTGTGAGGACTCGAGGCGCAGGTCCGCGGCCAGGACTTCGCCTGCCTGCGCGCGGACCGCCTGCGTGATGCGGTTGGTGAAGAACCCTACTGCCGTCAAGGATGCCGTCGCGACGGTCAGGGCCAGCAGCAATACCGACAGCTCGCCCGATTTCAAGTCGCGCCACAGATTACGCAAGGCAAAACGCAGGACGCGCATTCGTGGCCGCTCAGCCAGCGCCCTGCATCACGGTGCGTCCGCCATCGAGTTCCAGCATGCGGTTGCAGCGGCTCGCCAGCGAGCGGTCATGCGTGACCAGCACGAGCGTGCTGCCAGTGCTTCGATTCAGCTCAAACATCAGGTCGGTGACGCGCTGTCCGGTGTGGGTATCGAGGTTGCCCGTCGGCTCATCGGCGAACAGCACGTCAGGATGGGTTACGTAGGCGCGCGCGATTGCAACGCGTTGCTGCTCGCCGCCCGATAATTGTTTCGGGTAATGCGCCAGGCGCGCGCCGAGCCCCACCTGTACGAGCGCCTCGCCAGCAATCTTGCGCGCATCGGGCCTTGCCCCTAGCTCTAGCGGCAGCATGACGTTCTCGATCGCGGTCAGCGAGGGGATCAGGTGAAAGGACTGGAACACGAATCCGACATGCCGGCCGCGTAGGGCCGCACGGCCATCCTCGCCCAGTGGGCCAAGATCAATGCCGGCGATCAGGACCTGCCCGGTCGAGGGGGTGTCGAGCCCCGCGAGCAGCGCCAGTAACGTAGATTTTCCGGCGCCGGAGGGGCCGACGATCGCGAGCGATTCCCCGGCGCGCACACGTAGGCTGACGTCGGCGAGTATAGTCAGCGAACCTTCGGGGCTCGCCACTGTCTTCGATACCTGCCGGGCTTCGAGGACGATTTTTCCCTGTATGTCGTGATCAGTCATCCGGAGCATCCGTGAAGCGCTTAGCCGTCCTGTTGCTGTTGACCCTCTTGAACCTGCCGGCCGTGTCCAGCACCGGCCCGATCCTGGTCCTGGGCGATAGCATCAGCGCGGGCCTGAGGCTCGCCTCTCTCGAGAGTGGCTGGGTCGCCTTGCTACAGCACAAGTTACAAAACGAAGGGTACGGTTACCAGGTGCTCAACGCCAGCGTCAGCGGCGAGACGACCGCCGGCGGGCTTGCGCGCCTGCCGCGCGCCCTCGCCCTGCATCATCCCGCAATCGTCGTTCTGGAACTTGGCGCCAACGATGGCCTCAGGGCCCTGCCAATCGCAGCCATGCGCGAGAATCTGCAGCAGATGATCACGCTTGCCCGAGCCGCCGGCGCTGAGGTCTTGCTGCTCGGCATGCGCATACCGCCAAACTACGGCGCCGCCTATTCGGAGCAGTTTCACTCGGCATTTGGCCAGATCGCTGAGCAGCTCAAAATACGCTCAGTGTCTTTCCTGCTGCAGGACGTCGCGCTGTCGCCCGCGCTGATGCAGTCGGATGGGTACCATCCGAATGAGCGCGGCCAGCCCGTCCTGCTGAATAATGTGTGGCCCCAGCTGCAGCCGATGCTGAAAAAATGAGGCGAAAAGCCTAAAGCTTACTTGCCGTCCAGCCACTTACCGACGCCGCCATGGCTGGAGCAGGCTCCCTGGTGGTTCTTCGCCATCGAGTAGCTGCCGTCCTTGCACTGGGCCGTCGCACCCGCGGGCGCCAGGCCCGCGCCCGACGACGCCGGCGTCGCGGTCGCTGCTGCGCCCGGTTTTGCTGCCGCCGTGGCCGGCTTGGCCGGCGCCGCCGCAGCGCTTGACGGGGCAGCCTTATTTACGCCGCCATGCCCCGAGCAAGCGCCTTTTCCGATTGCCGTTGAAGTTGTGCCGTCGTTGCAGTTGGTCGGCGCAGCCGCAGCGCCTGACGGCGCTGACTTGTTCACACCGCCATGCCCTGAGCAGGTGCCACTTCCGGTCGCCGTCGAGGTCGTGCCGTCGTTGCAGTTGGTCGGCGCGGACGCCGACTGTGCCGGCAGCGGCGTGCCGGCCAGCGAAAAAAGGACCGCGGCAGCGGCGATGGTCAGCAGAGATTTGATACGCATGCGTTCCTTCCTCGTTTGATTCGACTGGCCGGAAAGCCCGGCATAATACTCTCGCTACCGGCTTTGGCCGGCGCCCCCCACCGGCGCGACCGTGGCGACATTCATCAGAAATTGCGTGTGCTGGTGGGCGGCCGCCGCTTCGAACAGCGAGCCATGCACCGTAATATGCGCTCCCTCGACAATGTCCGGCGGAAACTCCGACCAGCCAACCAGCTGGATGTCATTGACCGGCATGCAGGAATGGCTTTCGGCCGGCGCATAGACATGTGCGGTCCTGTCCAGGGCCAGCACCGGTACATTATCGACACCGCTGCCGGTCGGAAAATCACGAAAATGAATCTTGCCGGTCAGAGTCGCATTGATCGGCTCAAGGAAAAAACACCGGCCGCCCCCGATGACGCATCCGGCAAGCGTAGTCGCGAGTGCCAGGCAAAGAATAAGGCGAGTCATCATCACTGCCATCCTGTGTTTGCACCGCCGTCGTCATTCGGCCGTTGCCGTGCGCCGGGCGCGGTGCTATACCCATGAGATCATAGTCCGGAGTGACGCGTGGACCCAATTTGGCTGAAGCACTATCCGGAGGGCGTTCCTGCAACGATCGACCCCGGCAAGTATACGTCGATCAGGCAGCTTTTCGACGAGGCCTGCGCCAAGTTTGGCGATGCCCCGGCCTTTACGAACATGGGCACGACGCTGACATACGCCGAGCTCGACTCGCTGTCCGGCGCATTCGCCGGGTGGTTGCAAAAGCGTGCGGGCCTTGCCCAGGGCGATCGCGTAGCGCTGATGATGCCCAACGTACTGCAATATCCAGTGGCATTGTTCGGCGCCCTGCGCGCGGGCATGGTCGTGGTCAACACCAATCCGCTATACACGGCGCGGGAACTTGAGCACCAGCTGTGCGATTCCGGCGCCACGGCGATCGTGATCCTCGAGAATTTCGCCCATGTGCTTCAGCAGGTCCTGCCGCGAACGCAGGTCAAGACCGTGCTCGTGACGGGTGTCGGGGACCTGCTGCGCAAGCCGCGCGGCTGGCTCGTCAATTTCGTGCTGCGGCATATCAGGAGAAAAGTCCCGGCCTGGCGCATTGCGGGGGTGCAGGATTTCAGGTCGGCGCTCGCCTCAGGCGCGGGCGTGGCACTGCAGGATATCGTCGCAGCGGCGGAGGATATCGCGTTCCTGCAATACACTGGTGGGACGACGGGCGTCGCGAAGGGTGCCATTCTCACTCACCGCAACATGATCGCCAACGTATTGCAGGCAGATTCCTGGATCAGGCCGAGCCTGCCGCCGCAGGCCGAGACGATCGTGATCACCGCGCTGCCGCTCTACCATATCTTTTCCCTGACGGCGAATTGCCTGCTGTTCGTCGTGGTCGGCGCGCACAATATCCTGATCACCAATCCTCGTGACTTCCCGGGCTTTGTCGCAGAGCTGAAGAAATTCCGGTTCTACTTCATCAGCGGCGTCAACACGCTGTTCAATGCCTTGCTGCACAATCCGGATTTTGCCGGTGTCGACTTCAGCGCGCTGCGCGTATCGCTCGGGGGTGGCATGGCGGTACAAGCTGCAGTCGCGGCCCGCTGGAAAAAAGTCACGGGCTGCGTGCTGACGCAGGCCTGGGGCCTGACGGAAACTTCCCCAGCGGCCTGCATAAATCCGGTCGGCCTCGATTTCAATGGCTCCATCGGCCTGCCCATCCCCTCGACGTTCATCTCGATCAGGAACGATGATGGTAGCGAGCTCGACATGGGCGAACACGGCGAGATCTGCGTGCGCGGACCGCAGGTGACGCCGGGCTACTGGAACCGGCCCGATGAAACGGCGAAGGTTTTCTTCGGCGACTGGCTGCGGACCGGAGATATCGGTCATATCGATTCCAGCGGATTCGTTTATATCGACGACCGCAAGAAGGACATGATCCTGGTGTCCGGGTTCAACGTGTACCCAAACGAAATCGAGGGCGTTGTCGCCGAGCACCCCGGTGTGCTCGAAGTCGCGGCCGTGGCCCAGCCCGATGAAGCCTCCGGCGAGGCTGTCGCGATTTTTGTGGTCAAGAAGGATCCGAACCTGACCGCAACCGCGCTGATCGAGCACTGCCGCCAGAGCCTGACCGGCTACAAAATTCCAAAGTATGTGTATTTCCGCGACGAGTTGCCGAAGACCAATGTCGGCAAGATCCTGCGCCGGGCGCTGCGCGAGGAGCTGGACGTCGCAAGCGGAGCGGCCACCAAAGGCGCTCAGGCGGGCACGTAACCCCTGACCGTATCGACCAGCAGCGCGACCCGCTCCGGGTCCACACCGGGCGTAATGCCATGGCCGAGGTTGAACACATGGCCGGGACCTGCGCCAAAGCTGTCGAGCACGCGCAGCGTCTCGGCGCGCAGTCGCTCCGGGGGCGCCAGCAGCGCCGCCGGATCGAGATTGCCCTGTAGCGCGACCCGGCCCTCCACCAGGGCACGAGCCGCGGACAAATCTGTCGTCCAGTCGACTCCCACCGCATCACAGCCGATCGAGGCGATTTTCCGGAGCCACGCGCCCCCGCCCTTGGTGAAAACAATGCTCGGGACACGGCGCCCTTGCGCCTCACGCGTAAGCGAAGAGATGATCTGCTCCATGTAATGGAGAGAGAATTCCTGGTACTGGCGCGGTGTCAGGATCCCGCCCCAGGTGTCGAAAATCATCACGGCCTGCGCGCCTGCGGCGATTTGTGCATTCAGGTACAGGATCGTCGCCTTGCCAAGCAATTCCAGCAGCCGGTGCAGGTCGCGCGGCGCCGCATACATCATGCCTTTGATGTATGAGTAGGACTTGCTGCTGCCACCCTCGACCATGTACGTGGCCACGGTCCAGGGACTGCCCGCAAATCCAATCAGCGGAATGCGGCCGCCCAGCTCGCGGCGCACGAGCGCCACCGCATCAATCACGTACTTCAACTCGCTGCCAGGATCAGGAAGGCCAAGTGCATCGATGTCAGCGGAGCAGCGCACCGGGCGCTGAAATACCGGCCCATCGCCGCCCTCGAATTCCAACCCCAGCTTCATCGCATGCGGAATCGTCAGGATGTCGGAGAACAGGATCGCGGCATCAAGCGGATAGCGATCGATCGGCTGCAGCGTGACCTCGCAGGCTAGCTGCGGGTTCGTGCATAGCGCCAGAAAATTTCCCGCTTTTGCGCGTGTCGCGCGATATTCCGGCAGGTAACGCCCGGCCTGGCGCATCAGCCAGATGGGCCGGCGCGCTACGGGCTCGCGCAGTAGCGCGCGCAACAGCAGGTCGTTCTTCAGCGCAACGCTCAAGTTCTTTCGCCGGGATCAAACAGCCGCCGGTGCTCAAGGATCGCGTAGCGATCGGTCATGCCAGCAATGTAATCGGCCACCGCGCGCGCGTGGCCATGGGGCCCGGACAGCGACTCGTGCCGGGGCCCGGTCGCGCGGTGCTCATCGGGCATCAGCGCAGGATCGCCGTGGAACGCGTTAAACAGTTCGGTGACCACGCGCCGTGCCTTCGAGGTCATCCTTTGCACTTTGTAGTGCCGGTAGACCTGCTCGCGCAGAAACCTCTTCAGCCCCAGATTCTTCGCTTGCAGCGATTCGGAAAACCCGATCAGGTAGGCAGGCTGCGCACGCACCTCAGCGATCGAGGCGACCCCGGACGCGCGCAGCCTCGCACTGGACGCATCGAGCAGGTCGATCACCATGTGATTAATCATGCGCCTGAGCACCTCGTACACCAGGCGCTTGCCGGCAAGCCCTGGATGCAGCGTCAGGACCTCGGCGTGATGTTCGCCGAACAGCGGCAGCTCGAGCAGCTGCTCGACCGTGATGAGGCCTGCGCGAATGCCATCGTCGATATCATGGTTGTTATAGGCGATCTCATCGGCAAAATTGGCAAGCTGGGCCTCCAGGCCCGGCTGCTGGCGCTTCAGGAAGCGCTCGCCGACGTCGCCGAGTCGCGCGGCATTCATGGCCGAGCAATGCTTGAGTATCCCTTCCCGGCATTCAAACGTCAGATTAAGGCCATTGAATAGCGCATAACGCTCCTCGAGTTCATCGACGACCCGCAGCGACTGCAGGTTATGCTCGAACCCGTCGAACCCCGCCATGCACTCGTTCAGTGCATCCTGCCCGGCATGGCCGAACGGCGTGTGGCCGAGGTCATGGGCCAGGCATATCGCCTCGGCCAGCACCTCATTGAGCTGCATCGAGCGCGCCACGGTGCGCGCGATCTGCGCGACCTCGAGCGAATGGGTCAGGCGCGTCCTATACAGGTCGCCTTCGTGATTGACGAACACCTGGGTCTTGTAGACCAGGCGGCGGAATGCGGCCGAATGCACGATCCGATCACGGTCGCGCTGGTATTCCGAACGTTGCGCAGGGGGCTCCTCCGGATGGCGGCGGCCCCTCGATTGCGCATCGTGCGCGGCGTAGGGCGCAAGTTCACTCATCCGAAATGATCCTTCAAGAGACCCGCCAGCGCAGCCTCGGGGTAGCTGCCGACGATTTGAGCCTTTCCCAGGCGCTCGAGCAGCACAAAGCGGATCGTCCCAGCCAGAACTTTTTTGTCCATTTGCATCAGCTCCTGCAGGCGCGCCGCGCCAATTTTCGGCATCTCGGTAGGCAACGCGGCGATTTTCAGCAATTCACGCAGGCGCTGCACGACTGCTTTATCGATCATGCCCAGACGCGCCGAGAAGTCGGCCGCCAGCTGCATGCCGAGGGCCACTGCCTCGCCGTGCAGATAGCGCGAATAACCCGTCGCCGCCTCGATCGCATGGGCGAACGTGTGGCCAAAATTCAGGATCGCCCGCAAGTTAAGTTCACGCTCATCCTGGGCGACAACCTGCGCCTTGATCTCGCAGGAGCGGGCTATCGCCTGCGTCAGCAACGCTGGATCACGCGCGAGTATATTTGCGAGGTTTCGCTCCAGCCAATCGAACAGGGCCGCATCCCAGATGCAACCGTATTTAATCACTTCGGCAAGCCCCGCGCGCAGCTCCCGGTCCGGCAGACTCGACAACGTATCGGTGTCCGCGGCGACCGCGAGCGGCTGATGGAACGCGCCAATCAGGTTCTTGCCGCCCGGGTGATTCACACCGGTCTTGCCACCGACCGACGAGTCGACCTGGGCCAGCAGCGTGGTCGGCGCCTGCACATAGCCGATGCCGCGTTGATAGCAGGCAGCTGCGAAGCCCGCTACATCACCGACTACGCCGCCTCCCAAGGCCACCAGCGTCGCATCGCGGTGCATCTTGTGGTGGACCAGTGAATCGAGCACGGCGCTGGCCGATTGCAAGGTCTTATGCGATTCGCCATCTGGCAGGATGCAGCGCGCGATGCGCCGCTCTCCGAGGGCCTCGAGCAGGCGCTCGAGGTAAAGGGGCGCGACCGTCGTATTGCTGACGATCAGCAGGGCGCTCCCCGGGACGTTCTCTGTCATCCATCGCCGGTCCGTCAGAAGCCCCGCCCCGATCGCGATCGGATAGCGCGCATGCCCTGTGTCAACGTGAATGGTTTGCACGGGGGCAGGCATCAACGCTTAAGGAGCACCACGCGCGGCGCGCAGTTTTTGCTGGATTTCTTCGGCGACCGTCTGTGCGCGCCGGTTGTCGGTGCTGACCGTGATGTCGGCGATTTCCGTATACAGGGCCGCGCGCCGCTCCATCAAATCATGCAATTTCTGCTGCGGATCGGTGTCGTTAAGCAGGGGACGGTGCCTTGCATGGCGCGTGCGCTCAAGCTGCTGCTCGACCGAGGTCGCGAGGTAGACGACCACGCCGCGTTCAGCGAGGGTGCGGCGATTATCCACGTTGATGACCGCCCCGCCACCGGTTGCGAGCACGATGTTATCCATTTGCGCGAGGCGCGCGATCGCGTCGCGCTCGCGCACTCTGAATCCGACCTCGCCCTCTTTTTCGAATATGAAGGCAATGTCGACACCGGTCTTGGCCTCGACATCCGCATCGCTGTCATGAAACGTGAAATGAAATAGCCGCGCCAGGTTCTTGCCGACGGCGGTCTTGCCGGAGCCCATGGGGCCGATCAGGAAGATGTTGCGCTGGGAAAGCATGGTGGACGCAAATGATAGCCCACCAAAAGCGGATAGTCCGGGATCCCGATCGGGATCCCGGACTATCTGGGAATAAACGCTTCAATTACTCAAGGCATAGGAGACGTTCGTCGTGATGCCGCCAGGCGTGACCGTGGTAATCGTCAAAATACCCGCGGTCGGAGTTCCCGAGATCGGCGTTATATTGAAAACATCGGTACGCCCGCCGAGATCGGCACTGCAAGGCCATTTATAGGAGGAAGGGCCGTTGATCGTGCCGGCAGAGCCGGGGGATATGGCAAGACTGACCAGCGTGCCGGCCGGCATTTGCTGGTAGCGCGCGTCGGTGATATTGACGGCCAGGTTGATGGGCAGCACATAACCGGGCGCCGCGGGCTGCGCGGGGTTCACCGTGATTATCGGCGTGTTGCCCGACACGATGATGATGTCACTGGCGGAAATGCCGACAGTAGCAGACGGGGCGCACAGCGCACTGCCGGCCGGCCCGCATAGCGCCGATTCGATCACCCCGTCCGGAGCGGCCCAGGCACCGGTGTTGAAGAAGTCGTAATAAAACTCGCCCGGTACATAGATCCCGTCACACACTGAGCCCAGGGCGTAGCAAGTGAACAGTTCCCACTGGTTATTGAATGGATCGCCAATATCCTGAAACGGCTTCGGCCCGCCGGACGGCGGCGTAAGAGCGCCGTAGGGACCGGAGTAGTTGCCGTAATTGTTCCAGGGATCATTGGCATTCCACGGAAGGGTATCGAGGTTCGCGTCGAACACGCCATTTCCGACCTTATCGACAAAGCTCTCCTCGCCGATCGCGTACGCGAGGATGGGGCTACGGGCGTTGGTCGTGCCGTTGCAGGTCAGTGCGCCGTTCGGTGCAACGAAGGTTCCGGGAACCGCGCCCACCATGGCACAGTAGGAAGAATAGTAGTCGTAGTATGAAGGCACTGCAGCCGCGCTAAAAGTTGACTGAGGGTTTCCGGCCACCGAATACGGATTTTGGCTGACCCAGTTGACGGTACAGGTACCGGTGCCCGCAGTGGCCTGGGTGCTGCCCGTCTGGCAACTCGGATCGATATGCCCAAGCAGCGTGTGGAAATTGACCGTGGTGCCGTCGGGTACCGGGTTGGTGAAGCGATCGCGCATACGCACCGTCACCGGCACGACCACGCCGTCCTGATCCCAGGCTTCGACGTTGGGACACAACACGGCCAGCGAAATACCGACGCTCGCCGGTATGCCGGTCGAAATAGTCAGCGCGTTGGAATCGGTAGAGATTATATAAGGCGAGGCCGGTGGCAGTGGTGTAACCGTCGTGGCGGCGTGAACGGTCACCGGCTCTGCGACGGTGCCGCTGCTGATGACGGTCTGGACCTTGCCATTGGCATCGGTAACCCCCGAGGCGGGAGTAAATGTCACTCCGCCGACGGTTGTGGATAACGAAAAATCGACGGTTGCGCCGGGTCTCGGCCCGCCGCCACTATCGAGCACCTGGAAGACGACGGTGGACGTGGACGAGCCCCCGATGCTGCCAAGTCCCTTGAGGGTCATGGTCGGAGGCGTCGCTGATATGAACTTGATGGAACCGATCGCGGCTGGCGAGATCGTCACAGTGCCGCTTGCCGAAAGATTCTGGCTGTTCGGAGTTGCAGTTGCGGTTACCAAGTCGTTACCGCTGCAACCGGTCGCCACATACGTCGCGGTCGCTGTACCGCTCGTGGTCGTAACCGTGGGGGTTCCGGTCGGCTGTCCGAAGCCGGTAATGGTGGCCAAGTTCTGGCCAACGCAGGCGGAGCTGAACGTGACGACCGTTGATGTCGTGTACGGCGCGCCGGTCTGGTCGATCAGGTTGACCTGCAGCGAGGTGCTGCCGCCAGCTGATAGCGACGCGGTCGAAATCGCGATGACCCCCGGCGTGAACGATGCGCCCGTACCGTTGCCCATCGAGACCGTCGTCCCGCCGCTCGTCGCTGAAACGACAGAAACGGGAACCTGCTGGGTTAGTGATCCGGAAGCGGCCGTTACCGTGATGACTGAGCCTGCTGCCGCGCCATTGGCGGTCAGTGTAGCGATCGCCGCACCATTGCTGTTCGTGGTGTAGTTGGTTACCACAATCGCGCCGCCGACGCTGGCGGTAAAGGTTACGGCCACGCCCGGAATCAGGGTATTGGACGCATTGCTCGCAAGTACTGTTATGGTCGCGCCGGAGGATCCGTCCGACGGAATAGTGGGGACGCTCGACTTGATCGAGATCGCCGCCGCGGTCACAGTGCCGCCGCCGGAGGTTCCGCCCGAGGTTCCGCTCGAGCTGCCGCCGCTGGAGGACCCTACCGTTCCAAGTGTCGCGCTGCCGCTGCCGCAGCCTGCGAGCAGGGCAAGGCACAGGCAAGTGATAACAGATAATCTACGCATAGCTCTCGTCCCTCACCGGTCAGGCCGGCGCCAGAAATCAGTAAATGTTCGACCCTTCACGCAGAATCTTCGGCGTGAGGAATATCAACAACTCAGTCTTGTTGTTGATGTTTTTGGTCGATTTGAACAGGTTGCCCAGCACCGGAATGTCGCCGAGCAGCGGTACCTTGTCCGTTGACTTGGTCTTCACCGTCTCGAGGATGCCGCCGAGGACGACCGTCTGGCCGTCATTGACGAGCACCTGAGTGGTGATCTCGCGCGTGTCGATCGAAGGCACCGAGCCGCCCTGCGCGGTCGACACATTGGCGCCGACCGTATCGTCCGCGACGTCGATATCGAGGATCACGCGGTTATCCGGCGTCACCAGCGGCGTCACTTTCAGCGACAGCACCGCGTTCTTGAACTGCACCGTGGTCGCGCCACTGGATGCGGACTCCGTGTACGGGATTTCCGTACCTTGCAGGATCGTGGCCTGCTTCTGGTTCGCCGTGATGACCCGCGGTGAGGAAATCGTCTCGCTGCGGCCCTCGTTCTGCGCCGCTGACAACTCCAGGTCGAGCAGGTAGCTGCTGCCGAGCAGCGAGATGCCGATCGAACCGGAGGGATTGGAGACAGGCAGGTTCACCGCATACCGGTTCGCCAGCGCGGGAGCCGTAATGCCGCCCAAAGCTCCGTTGGATGCCAGGTTCGTCAGCGCCGACTGTGTCATGACATCGGCGCCGGTACCGGAGCCCGTAATCGATAACAGCCCGTTGTTCCCGTTCTTCTGGATGTTGGTAACACCGAATCTGGCGCCGAGGTCGCGCTCGAAGGTGTCCGAGACCACGACGATGCGCGCCTCGATCAGCACCTGGCGGACCGGCACATCGAGTGTCTGCACCATACGGCGGATGGTCTCGAGACGTTCCGCGGTATCCATCACCAGCAGGGTGTTGGTGCGGTCATCGACCGACAGGGATCCCCGCGCCGACAGCATCGAGTCCTTCTGGTTGTTGTTGGCCTTGATCAGCTTTGCGAGATCCGAGACCTTCGCGTAGTTGACCTGCAGGAACTCGGAGCGCAGCGGCGAGAGCTCCTGGATGTCCTTGCGCGCGGACAATTCCGATTTCTCGCGCGTCGCGAGCTCCTCGGTCGGCCCAATGATGATCACGTTGTCCTGGCGGCGCTTGTCCAGCCCCTTGGTGCGCAGCACGATGTCGAGCGCCTGATCCCAGGGAACATTCTGCAGGCGCAGCGTCAGGTTGCCGGTGACCGAGTCACTGACAACGATGTTCTGGCCACTGGTATCGGCCAGCAGCTGCAGGACCGAACGCACGTCGATGTCCTGGAAGTTCAGCGTCAGGCGCTCGCCGGTATATTCCTTCTTCTCGTCGACGGCAGCATGCTTGGTCGCCGGTTTGATCTCGATCGTGTACTGGTTATCCGACTGGTACGCAAGCTGCTCGAATTCACCTTGCGCGCTGATGATCAGGCGGGAGCTGCCCTCGATTCGCACCGCGTCGACGGTCTGCACCGGCGTCGCGAAGTCCATCACGTCATAGCGGCGCAGCAGGTTCTTCGGCATCAGCGTGCCGGCGAAATCGACGATCACCTGGTTGCCTTCCTGGCGGACATTGACCGGCGTCTTCGGGTCGGACAACTGCACGATGACACGGCCGGTGCCATCCGAGCCACGGCGGAAGTCAATCGTGCGGATCTGGCGCTCGGCGCTGCCGCCGGCAGGCGATGATGCGCCGCGGGATGCCGTGCGGGCCACATCGCTCGGCGCTGCGCCCAGCGTCACAACAATCATGTTGCCGTCGACCTTGGTCGAATACGGAATCAGGGTATCGACATTGACGACCAGGCGGGTGCGCCCGTTCGCTTCAGCGGCGAGGACTGTATCGACTCCGCCGCTGCGCACGTCGAAACGGCGCTGCGTCAGGGCGAGTGAGGTGTTCGGCAGGTCGAACGCAATGCGCGCCGGCTTGTCGATGGTGAACGGCAACGGCTCGGGAGCCGGACCACTGAGGTGCAGCTTCAGTACGACCTGCTGGCCGGAAAGTGCCTGAACGTCGATCGATTCGAGTTTGTTGGGCTCGGCGGCCTGCGTGCGTAACGCAAAGCTCACACAGGCAACGGCAAACATCGCCGCGATCGTAGTCAGTCTTTTATGAAATCTGCTCATGCTTTTCCTCTCCCTGAGGCCTCAGTCGGCCAACGCCAACGAAGCCGGTCGCTCGATATAGCCGCCAAGGCCATCCGGGATGATCTCGGTTACGCTAATTTTGCTGGCCGTAATTTCTGTAATTTTCCCGTCGTTCTGTCCCACATAACTTCCCGGCTGCACCTTGTGCACCAGCCCGTCTTTCGATTGCACCAAACCATAGGAATTCTTGCCGACCTTGAAGGTGCCCACCATCCGCAGCGTATCGAGCGGGAATGCCTCGAGAAACTCGCGGTTACGACGCACGACCGGGCGCACGCCGCCGATGCCTGCGTTCGGGCCCTGCGGCTGGAACGGCGAGCGCATGGCCCCGGGCTGGTAGATATAAGACTCGTACGGCTTGACCTCAGGCAGCGGCGCGATGCGCCCGCCCGGCTTTTTCTTGGTCTCCTCGATCCACTGCTGCAGATCGGATTGCCCGCCGGAGCAGCCCGCCAACCCGAGAGTCGCGGCGAGCGCGATGCCGATTGAAATCTTGCGAGCGACCGGCTTCATGTCGGGCCTCCGCTTTTCTTGGCGGCCTTGCCCGAGTCCGCAGCCTCATCCTCGATGTATCGATAGGTCTTCGCCGTGACATCCATCGTCAGGTTGTCGAAACCGCTGCCGGTCGCGCTGACCGGCTTGATCTCGATGTCATGCAGGGTAACGATGCGCGGCAGCGCGGCAATGCCGCTGACGAAGGCGCCAAACTGGTGATAGCTGCCGACCAGCCGGATCTTGATCGGCAGTTCGGCGTAGAACCCCTTGTTCTGCTCGATCGACGGCTGGAACAGCTTCTCCTGGAGTCCCGCTGCAAGGCCGGTCTGGGAAATGTCCACGAGCAGGTTTGGCACCTCGGTGCGACCCGGGAGCTGGCGCAGCATGGCGCCGAACGTGCGCTCCATCTCCCCCAGCTGCCCCTTGTAGGCGGCGAGGTTGGCAGCACGCTGCTGCTTGTTCTCGAACTGCGCGCGCAGGTCCAGTTCTTCCTGTTGCGCCTTCTGCAACACTGGCCGGTCATCGTCCCAGACCAGGAAATACCAGGCAAGCCCGGTACAGAATGCGAACACCAGGAAGACGCAGAAGCCGCGCACCACGCCTGGCCAGCGACCGGGATCGCGCGGATCAAGGCTGCGCGGATCAAGTGTTTTTAACTGCTCGAGAAGATTCATTTCGCGGCAACCTTCTTGGAACCAGCACGGGAGTTGTCATCCAGGTCGACACCGATGGTGTCGGTAAACAATGTGAAGCTTGAACCGCCGGTCGGCGAGTTGGGCGCCGCTTCGACGACCTGCAGGACCGGGTTCGTAATCCATGACGATGCGTCGATATTGCGCATGTAGGTCGATACGCGGGTGCTCGACTGCGCAATGCCATGCAGCTCGAGCTTTTTCCCGGTCTCCTTGATCGAGGTCAGGTACACGCCCTCGGGGACGGTCTTAACCATGTCATCGAACAGGTGCACGATCTCGGGACGGCTGCGCTGTAGCTTGTCGATGATCTCCATGCGCGCGAGCAGATGCTGCTTGCGGTTCTCCAGATCCAGGATGTCGGTGATCTGCGAGTCGAGCTTGCCGATTTCGCGCTTCAGCAGGTCGTTCTTGGTGTTCTGTGCGTCGATCCAGCTCGCATACAGCAGCTTGCCGCCGAGTGCGAACATGACGCCCGCGAATATGGCGGCGCCGGCCGCCAACGCGAACTCGCGCCGCTTCAGTTTGCGTGCTTCCTCGCGATGCGGTAATAGATTGATACGCGGCATGGCTTCCCTCAGTCGAAACTTCGCAGCGCAAGGCCGCAAGCGATCAGCAGCGCGGTGGCGTCATTGACGACCGACTGCGCCTTTGATGCAATCTTCATATTGCCGAGCGGATCGCCTTTCAGGGCGGCGACGCCGACCCGGCTTGAGATCACGTCGGCGACCCCGGGGATGTTGGCGCATCCGCCGCAGATCAGCATCTGGTCCGGCTGCGAGCGACCGCTGCCCGACGCCAGGTAAAACTGCAGCGAGCGGCTGACCTGCTGGGTCATGTCATCGATGAACGGATCCAGCACTTCGGGCTGGTAGTTGCTCGGCAGGCCGCCCTCTTTCTTGGCCCGACCGGCCTCTTCCATCGTCAGTCCGTAGGTGCGCATGATCTCTTCGGTCAGCAATTGGCCGCCGAAGGCGAAATCGCGGGTATACACGACTTTCAGGTCGCGCAGCACGCTGAATGTCGTTGCACTGGCGCCGAAATCCACGACTGCCACGGTGCGGTCCATGCCGCCGTCCGGCATCTGATGGCGCATCAGCGCGCAGGCATTCTCGAGGGCGAAGGCTTCGACATCGACGAGTTTCGCGTTCAGGCCGGCGGCGTGGACTGCGGCGCGCCGCTGTTCCACGTTCTCGGTGCGGGTCGCGACCAGCAGCACATCCATCATGGTCGAGTCCTTGTCCGAGGGCCCCACGACCTGGTAGTCGTAGCTGACCTCTTCCATCGGAAACGGGATGTATTGGTCCGCCTGCATCTCGACCTGCGCTTCGAGCTCGTTCTCGCGCAGGCTCAGGGGCATTTGGATGACTTTGGTGATCGCGGCATCACCGCTGATCGCAATGGCCGCATTGCGGCTTTTGGCGCCGGCGCGCTTGACGGCCCGGCGAATTGCCTCGCCCACCGCATCCGCGTCAACAATCGCCTTTTCGTTGATGGCGTTGTGCGGCGTGGGCTCCGCCGCATAGGATTCCACGCGATATTGGCCACCCGACATCGTGAGCTCAATGAGCTTCACCGACGACGTGGTTATGTCAAGTCCCAGCAGGGGCCGGTATTTTTTAGCGAACGAGAACACAGAATTTTCCTTTTTCGCTCAGGGCCTTGTGGTTATAAACTGCTGAACAAGATTAACTTATACCATCCAAACTTAGCAAGAACCCCAAAGTTTGAACGTGACAATAGTCACGTAAATTGAATTAAAGGCGAACTTAGCTGGTCTCCCCCGGAGGATTTGATGACTCTAGTATTGGCCCGCAGCGGTAATATGCTTTGTTGATAACACTCATAGAATAAGTTAAATCCATCGACCGTGACAAAAAATTACCTTCTTTTCTTGTCTCGGACCGGGGTGGCCCTGGCGGGGGCACTTGCGCTGTTCGTTTACGCCAACGTCTGCGCCTATGTATACCTGCAGCCGGCGCTGCCGGATGTCGACACTTTGCGCGACGTGCAGCTGCAGGTGCCCCTGCGCATTTACAGCCGGGACGGGCGACTGATCGCTTCGATCGGCGAGCAGCGGCGCATTCCGGTGCGCTACCAGCAGATCCCCGTGCAGCTGGTTCACGCCTTTTTGGCGGCCGAGGACGACCGCTTTTTTCAGCACCATGGTGTTGATTGGCAAGGGATTTTACGCGCGGCACTCGCAAACGCTCGGGCCGGCGGCGTGCGTCAGGGCGGCAGTACGATCACGATGCAGGTGGCGCGCGATGTCTTTTTGACGCCGCGGCGCGACATCAAGCGCAAGGTCAGCGAAATCTACATCTCCTTGTTGATGGAACTCGAGTTCTCCAAGGAAGAGATCTTCTCGCTATATGCCAACAAGACTTTCCTAGGCCAGCGCGCTTATGGCGTTGCCGCAGCGGCCGAAGTCTATTTCGGCAAGCCGCTCGAGCAGCTGAACGTGGCCGAGATGGCACTGATCGCCGGTATTCCGAAGGCGCCCTCGCAGGTCAATCCGGTCGCAAATCCCGAAGCCGCGCGTAACCGGCGCGCCTATGTGCTGCATCGGATGCTGGACTTGGGCTACATCACGCGCGCGGAACATGATGCGGCCGAGGCGACCCCGATCGAGTCGCGCCTGCACGGCCCATCGGTCGAAGTCGATGCGCCGTACGTATCCGAGATGGTGCGCAACGACATGGCCACGAAATACGGCGAGGATGTCTACACCGCCGGCTATAAAGTATTCACGACGATCGATTCGCGTCTCGAGGTTGCCGCGACGATCGCACTGCGCACGGGACTGCTTGAATACGACCGGCGCCATGGCTATCGCGGGCCCGCCGCCAGGGTCGAGATTCCAAAGACGGTGGAGCCGGCCGCCTGGGAGGGCGCGCTCGAGCGCTTTGGGCCGATTGGCGGGCTGCGCGCAACCCTGGTCAAGTCAGTCGATCCGCGCAGCGCCGAGGTCTACGTCAAGGGCATTGGCTTCGTGACGCTGCCGTGGGAGAAACTCGCCTGGGCACGGCGCGCCCTGCCGGACGAAAAAACCGATCGCTCGCCTACGCAGGCCGCGCAGATCCTGAGCCGCGGCGATGTGATCTACACGGTGGGCAGCAACGCCCAGAACCTGCAGTTTGTGCAGGTGCCGGAGGCGCAGGGCGCACTGGTCTCAATCGATCCCCATGATGGCGCGGTGGGCGCGCTGGTTGGCGGCTTCGATTTTTACCAGAGCAAGTTCAATCGCGTGACGCAGGCGCGGCGCCAGCCCGGCTCCTCGTTCAAGCCGTTTGTGTATGCCGCCGCGTTCGACAAGGGATTTACGCCCGCCAGCATCGTGCTCGACGCACCCATCGTGCTCGAGCAGGGTGATGATCCGGCCAAGACCTGGCGCCCGCGCGAGGATGCGAACAAGTTCTTCGGGCCGACCCGCCTGCGCGAGGCGCTGGTACGGTCGCGCAACCTCGTGTCGGTGCGCCTGATGCGCGAAATCGGCGCGGAGTACACCCGCAATTATGTGACCCGCTTTGGTTTCGACAAGGCGCAGCTGCCCAATGACCTGACGCTGGCGCTAGGCACCGCCGAGCTGAGCCCGATGCAGATGGCTACCGCGTACGCGACCTTTGCAAATGGCGGCTTTGGGATAAGCTCTTATTACATCGACCGGATCGAGGATGCCACCGGCAAGACGCTGCTGCAGGCGAACCCGGCCGTTGCCTGCTTCGATTGCCTGAACCCGCCGGGAGCTAGCGCCGCGAAGAGCGCGCCGGCGCGCCCCACAGCGCGTTCAGAGTTTTCCGACAGTGGCGTGCATGACGGTAAGCATCTCGCGCCGGCCAAGGATTTCGCGCCGCAGATCATCCGCCCGCAGGTCGCCTACCTGCTGTCGGACATGATGGCGGATGTCATCAAGCGCGGCACGGGCGTACGCGCACGCGCGCTCGGGCGCGATGATGTCGCCGGCAAGACCGGCACGACCAACGATCACCACGATGCCTGGTTTGCCGGGTTCAACGGGGACCTGGTCGCCACCGTCTGGATAGGCTTCGATTCGGAACGCTCGCTGGGCGACGGCGAGGAGGGCGGCCGCGTGGCGGTACCCGCCTGGACTTACTTCATGCGCACGGCGCTCGCGGGCGCGCCGCGCCACGGTGTTCCGGTGCCGGACGGCATCGTGACCGTGCGCATCTCCCCGGACACGGGACTGATCGCAAGCGCCGACAATCCAAGCGGCATCCTCGAGAAATTCATCGAGGGCAACCTGCCGCAGGCGGAAGTCTACGAGGGGCCGAACGGCGACAAGCCGATATTTTGAAGAAATCTATGCCGAAGAAATTTTCGCAAAGAATCGATAGCCTGCGACGAGCCCTGGCCGAGGAAGCGGCCCGCATCATGTCCGACAACGGCATCGCAAATTTTCTGCAGGCCAAGCGTAAGGCGGCCGATCGTCTCGGTGTGCACGACGTCGCCGTGCTGCCGAAGAACATCGAGATCGAAGCTGCACTGCGCGAGCGCCAGCGCCTGTTCGGTCGCGAGTCACACGATCACAGCTTGAAGCAGCAACGCCAGGTGGCGTTGCAGGCCATGCAACTGCTCGAGGACTTCCAGCCCCGACTCGTCGGATCCGTGCTGACGGGCACAGCGACCGGCCACAGCGACATCAACCTGCACCTGTTTGCGGATCGCTCGGAGAGCGTCGCGATCCGCTTGCTGGATATTGGCGTGCCGCATGAGTTTTACGAACGCCGGGTCAGGATGGACGCCGGGCGCATCCTGAATTATCCGGCCCTGCGCTTTGAGGCGAATGGCCACACGGTCGATGCCACCGTGTTCCCGATCGACGGCATACGCCAGTCGCCGTACTCGCCGGTCAACGGGCGCCCGATGCACCGCGCCGATGCGCGCGAGGTGACCGAACTGGTCGATTCGGACCGCGGCAACTAGGGGGATTTTGAACCCTGCGACGCCTGCCAGACGGCCAGCGTATCGGCGGACCCTTGCGCGCGCACGCCATTGTCATTCAGGATTTCCTCAGTCACCGCAGCCATCTGCGCACGCGGGAAAACCAGCGACTCACCGCCTTCCTGGTCGAATTCGATCTTGACGAAATCTTCCTTCACATCGCGCAGCAGCGCGACGAGCTGGCGCAGGCTCTGCACCTTCGTGCCGTTGATCTGGGAGACCACATGTCCCATCGGGTTTGAATAACCGATCGCAAGCTTATTGGGAAAGAACGGCGAGGAGACAACCACCAGCTCCTCGAGGTCCGTGTTCGGTGTATCCAGCGCCCGCGTGATCAAGGGACTCCCGATCAGGTTCAAGGAGCGTGCTCCGCCACTCTTGTCAATGAAGGGGAAGAACTGCCAGGTGGCGCGCGAGAACACCAGCGGGCCATACACAAAATAAGACGGATAACCGCCTTCAAGATCGGATACCAGCGTCGGCCGCGTGGTCGGCACCGGCAGGCGCACCGAGAGCTTCTTCCCGCCTCGCACGATGCCAATCGGCACAATCCCGTCCCGGGCCACTTTCTGCAACAGATAATGGAAGCTGACCCGCAGGTCCGGGCCCAGCTTGACCATGCCCTGGTTATCGATCGGCGTATCGCCGATGTGCGTGATCACGTCCCATTTTTTCAAAGGATAGTCATCCTCGCTGCGGAAGGGCTTGTGCACGACCATCCCCTCGACCGACTTGCCGAGCTTCAGGTAGTCGCGCAGCGCGGCGTTCTCGAGCGTCTGCAGGTCGTCGAACATGGTCGGCTTGCCGTGGTAATGGCCGTCAGTGATGTTGCCGAGAAACAGCTCGATCTCCTCGTTCGGGATGATGTAGCCGATATTCTCCGCGCCGCCGCCTAATTTACTGAACGCGAGGCCGATCATTTTATCGTCCGCGACCGCGGGGCCCCCGCTGTTGCCCGGATTGATGGCCGCATCGACCTGGATGCGCAGCCCCGAGACCGGGAAATTGTAGGGCGTGAATTCGATGCGCGAGACAATCCCCTTGGTGATGGACAGGGAGGTCCCGCCGGCCGGGAACCCATAGGCGAGCACCGCATCCTTGATCTGCGGCAGCTTGCTCGCACGTGCGAGCGGCGGATGGGAATCGAAGAAAGACTCGTCGTCGAGTTTCAGCACCGCGAGGTCAATGCCCGGTGCGATCGCAACGACCGTGGCCGATACCTTGTCGCCCGCCTCGTTGGCCTGCACCTGCACCTGGGTTGCATACAGCACTACATGGGCATTGGTCAGGATGCGGTGGCCCTCGATCACGACCCCGGAGCCACTCGCCTCGACCGGCGCCTGCTTGGCCCAGGGTTTCACGAGGTCCGGGAAGCGCATGGTCGAGAACACCTTGACAACGGAGTTCGCGACCGCGGCGCCGGCAGCATTGGAATTGGTCGCCTGCAGCGACAGCGCTGCAAGCATCACCAGCAAAGGCAATGACCTGGTCATGGTTAACCACGCAACGAATTTAGAGGGGGCGAATGGCAGGATGCTACTTTCCGTTAAGTGAATAGGCGAGCAACGCATTGCCGGAATTCAGGTAGACCATGCCGTCGACGATGATGACCCCGCCGTGTCCCGGTGCGCCGCCGTTCGCGGCTGCCCGGTTGACGGTCGTGTACGCACGGCCCGTGTCGATGTCCCACAGGATCTTGCCACCGATGGTCGAGAACGCGCGCAGGTGCCCATCGAGCGATGCCGAGAACATCGCACCCGGAATCACCGTCAGCGCATGCGCAGGTTCGCGCGGCACGCTCTTGCGCCAGCGCAGCGCCCCGGTGGAGATGTCGAGCGCGGCGAGCATGGCGGCCGAAGTGCCTACAAACATTGTGTGATGATCCGCCGCAGCCGCCCACTCGATGCGCGCGTCCTCGTGGTCCGCGCCGAGCCGGGCCTGCCAGGTGGGTGCACCGGGATGGCTCGGGTCGAATCCGTAGACGGTGCCATCGCGGCTGGTTGCGATCAGTATCTGCGCGGCGCCGGTCAGGCGCCGCAGGATCGGCGCATGACGAAAGTCAGCCCCCGTGGGCAGGGGCCAGGTCCAGCGTTGCGTGCCGTCGGCAAGGTCGAGCGCCACGATGCCTTCGGGCGTCGCGACGTACAGCAGCTGGCGCAGCACATCGATGCTGGGGCCCGAGCGGGCACGCAAGGCAGTCTTCCAGAATAGCTTGCCGGTGCTGATGTCGAGCGCGATGACCGCGCCTGAGCCTGGCAGGCTATTGTCCTTCGGCGAGAGCGCCAGATAGAGGCCCTTGCCGTAGAGCATCGGCGCGCCGCTCACGACCAGCGCCGGGTCGGCATCCGCCTGGACCTTCCACAGCAGGCTGCCGCGCTGTGCATCGAGGGAGTACACGGCCCCGGAGTCATCGCTGAAGAACACCGCACTGGGTGGCTTTTTGACTTCGACATGTGCATCGATGCGCGCGTGCCGGCGCGTGGGTATCTTCGCTGCGCGCACGGTCTTCGATACGCCGAGTTCGCCGACCGTGATGGCCGAGTGCACGGCAGCGGAAGCCTCGGCTGTCCAGAAACTGCAGCCGGTGCGCGCATCGAGCGCATAAACATGGCCGGTGGAATCACCGACAAACAGGCGGCCGTCCACGACGCTGGGCGGCCCGGCATCGTCTGCGCCGGCAAATCCATAGGCCCACTTGAACGCAAGGCGCGTGACATCGGAGGCGCGCAAGGCCGGTTCCGGCTGGTAGCGGGAATTATCGGTATCCCGGCCCCAGCCATTCCATTGAGCCGTGCCGACCGCGACGGGGCCCGGATCATTGGCGCAGGAGACGGGCTCGGCGAGGGCCGGGGCTGCGCACAGTGCCGCAGCCAGCACACCTGCGCGAAGCATTCGGTCAGCGCTTGTCGATGGCAACGTAGTCGCGCCGGACCGAACCTGTGTAGAGCTGGCGCGGGCGGCTGATCCGCATGTGCGGATCGGCGATCATCTCCTGCCAATGCGCAACCCAGCCCGCGGTGCGCGCGATCGCGAACATCACCGTGTACATGGTGCGCGGGATCCCGAGCGCGCTGTAGATGATCCCGGAATAGAAGTCCACATTCGGATACAGCTTTCTCGACACGAAGTAGTCATCCTTCAGCGCAATCTCCTCGAGGCGCAACGCGAGCTCAAACAGCGGGCTGTCGGCCCGGCCGAGTTTTTCGAGCACCCGGTAGCACATGCCGCGGATGATCTTTGCCCGCGGGTCGAAGTTCTTGTAGACGCGGTGTCCAAAGCCCATCAGCCGCACATGATCGTTCTTATCCTTGACCCGGGCCAGGAACTTGTCGATCTGTTTGACCGAGCCGATGCTCTCGAGCATATCGAGCACCGCCTCGTTCGCGCCGCCATGGGCCGGTCCCCACAGCGCAGATACACCGGTCGAAATGGCCGCATAAGGGTTGGTGCCCGTGCTACCGGCCATGCGCACGGTCGATGTGCTCGCATTCTGCTCATGATCCGCGTGCAGGATCAGTAGCAAGTCGAGTGCCTCGGCTGCAATCGGATCAATGGCATAGGGTTCGCAAGGCACGGCGAATAGCATGTTGAGCAGGTTCGAGCAGTAACGAAGATCGTTGCGCGGATACATGAACGGCTGCCCGACCGAATGTTTATAGGCCGC
>JANXZG010000046.1 GCA_025355645.1 Gammaproteobacteria bacterium
TGATTGTCTGGGGTGCGGTGGCCGTCCTGCTATATCTTGCCCACGTCGCCTTCATTCCGGTCGCCCTGGCGCTGCTGTTCGCGCTGGTGCTGTCCTCCCCCGTCGAGGCTTTGCATAAAGTACATGTACCCCGCAGCCTCAGTGCCGCGCTGATCCTGATCATCGTGCTCTCCGCCCTTGGCGGCATTGTGTCGTTGATTTGGGCGCCGGCCCAGGACTGGTTCGCCAAAGCTCCCCAAACGATTCTTACCATTCGGCAGAAAGTAAGCCCAATCGCAAAGGTCATGAATCGGATCGATGATCTTCGCAAAAACGCCACTAACTTGAGTACGCCAGGGCGCGCCGCGCCGACAACTGCCGCCGTTCCGGTAGTGGTGACGGAAAGCGCACCGGCGCTGATTGTAGATGTTGGAGCGTCCGCCGTGGCGGGCATACTGGCGTTCATCATTGCCACACTCTTTTTGCTTACCGGCGGTCCGCCCATGATGGCAAGAATGGCCGCTGCATTTGCGGATAATCTGAATTCAGCTTATGTGCTGAACATCATCGAGAAAGTCCGGGCTGAAGTTGGCCATTATTATCTGATCACCACATGTATCAATGTCGGTCTTGGCGTGGTTACCGGCGCTGCCATGTGGGGTCTGGGCATGCCGACTCCTTACTTGTGGGGCGCGCTCGCTGCGATTCTCAATTACATTCCTTATGCGGGGCCTGGAACGACCCTGCTCGTGATCACGGTCGTCGCGGCGGTATCATTCAGCACCCTGAGTCCGGTCCTGGCAGTTGCCGGCACCTATCTGGTCATTTCGATGCTTGAGGGCCAGGTCGTGCAACCCTTGCTGGTCGGACGACGCATGGAAGTGAATCCATTGCTGATATTCCTGGGACTTTGGTTTGGCGGATTTTTCTGGGGAATTGCGGGAATCATCCTGGCTACGCCGGCGCTCGTGGCGCTCAAGGTCATCGCGGAAAACACCAAGAGTGGCAAGTCGCTGCTAGAATTCCTGGGGCCGAACGATCAGACGAAGAATCGCGATGCGGCGCTCAAACGATTCACAACATCCCGCCGCTGACGCGCCGCGCGTTGGCGCTAAAATCCTACATACGTTGATTAACAGAGCCTACACCGTCCGCGATGATGGGATGGCAGGCTTACGCTACCGGCTGAAGTCCAGTCGTCTCCGTGATCAATGAAAAGGAAAAAACACTATGAAAACATTAATGCTCTCTGCATGTGTGGCGCTAGGCACCGCCGGCGTAATGGTGGCGATTGCCAATGCGACTGAGTCGGATAATTCGACGGTTGGGGCGTATGTTCAAGACTCTGCCGTCACGACCAAGGTAAAAGCAAAACTCGCGGAAAAGCATCTGTCGACGCTCGCCAGTGTCAGCGTCGAGACGGACAAGGACGGGGTTGTATGGCTTAGCGGCTCCGCGCCGACCAAAGATGCCAAGGATCTCGCCGAAATGATTACCAAAGCCACGGATGGCGTGACTGCGGTTCACAACGACATCCAGATCCAGTAGCACGAATTTCCTAAGTAAAAATTAAAAGGTCTTCCCGGTGACGGGAAGACCTTTTGCTTTGTGCGCACCAGGCATGCTGATTTGGAAAATGCGCAATGCATTGCCCTCTGGCAGAAATCGAGCGTAATCAGCAGGCGGTCACCTCACCTTGAATCGGCCACGAGCTGGCCTAGATCGGGATCCGAAAGCGGTCGGGGTGCGTGCTCACGATCGACAGGGGAAGGACGAGGACCCGTGGTCCGGGACCGGTATAGGAGATGGTTGTGAAGGGTAGTGCGGGTACTGGCCATAACCGACTGATTCCGGCAATCGCCTTCGCCAAGCCCGCCAGGCGGCGCATATCGGATTGCTCTTAGACGCGGTCTTTTTACCTCGCGTGCGGTATTTGGCGAACTGAACCCGCTCTTGAACGTTCTTAGTCCCCGGCTTGCGCAGCGCCTGCACCTAGTCATTTGACACAAATGAGGTGATCAGTTAGCTGGCACCGGCAGATCGTAGCGCCGCAGCCAGGGACCGGCTGCGGCGCGTGAATAGCTACAATACAAAAGCATTCCCCGCAATCAACTCCTCGGAAAATGCACGCTGACTTCCTACCGAACCGGCGAGTCCGCGCGCGCGCAGGTCACGGAGGAGGCTCATGACCGTTTTGGCGTTCCGGTGCATGTTCAGCTGGGCGCGCCTGGGTTCGTGCCGGCGGAGGCGCTGGCTCAGGCGCACGATGTTCCGGCGGAGCCGCATGGCTTTCCGTCGGCGCTGGACGCGCCGGTGCATGTTCACTCGCCATTGGGGGCGCAGGACGCGCCTCCGTCGGGGCCGGACGCACCGGTGCATGTTCACTCGCCGTTGGAGGAGTCGGGCGCGTCTCCCGGGGCGGCGTGCGATTTTGTTCAGCAGCCGGCGGCGGAGTCGGACGTGTCTCCCTCGGGGGCGTGCGATTTTGTTCAGCAGGCGGCGGCGGGGTGGGATGTGATTCCCGCGGCGTGCTGCGCTCATTGGTCATGGGCGCCGCTGTATGCGCCGGTGCCGCTGCCGGTCCACTGGGCGCGTGTGACTGCGCGGGATGTTCTGCTGCCGCCGGGCGCTCATTGACTGCGCCGGGCCTCGGTGCCGTGGTTGCGGGAGCTGAGTGTTGGGCCGCGCCTTGCTCATGGCCCGGAATTGCACCTGGCTTAGCCGTAGCGGCTACTGCTGGCTTACCGTGATTCGCGCTCGCGCGCATCTGGGGGTCAGTGCGCGCAGCCTGCACATGTTGCTGCTGGGCGGCGACCGGGGGGACATGCCGCTCGTTCTGGGCCGTGATTTGGGCCGGAGTTGGTCGTGCCTGAACCCCGTTTCCGCCGTTGTAGCTCACGCGGTTCACGGTGGTGTTATTGATAACGGTCTTGTTGTAGACGTTAGTGATGTTCGTTGTGCCGACATTCGTGACGGAGCGATTGTAGTAGAGGTGGTCGCCCTGCCAATACCCTCCTTCAAAGCCCTCGCCGACGTACCCAAACCCGTAATTCACGCCGCCGTAGAAACCCACGTGAGGCCCCCAGTATCCGGCATGGAAGAGGAAGGCGCCGCCTTCTGTGCCCCAATATCCCGGTGTCCACAGCAAGCCTGGCTCCGGAGCTTGCACCCAGGTGCCGGGCACCCAGAAGTAGTCTCCATAGTCTTGGTCCCAACTCCAGTAGCCTGGGGTCCACAGATAACCATCGCCCGGAATGGCCGGCTGTTCATAGACCGGCAACTCGGGTGGGGGTACGTTGACGGAAACACTGAACCCTATCTGGGCCATGCTGATGGCCGGGAGCATCAGAATCGCTAGAACTAACGCTGGGGTAAGCGCGCGCCGCCAATTCCTAAACATGATTTTCTACTCCAGGAGATTGTGTGGGGAACAGTGATAAAGAATTTGTTTTTGGCACGATTTACTATACCGGTGCGCTCCTTTGGCACTAGTCGGCTCGCGCCAAATGCCAGGGTAGGAAAACGCTTACGGAGGGCATCCACAGCCAGCGGGTCACAACACTGCAAGGGACGTGCTTTACTTGAGCGCGCCGGCTTGATTGAGTTAAATTCCTACGCGCTTGGCCGACCCAACCCGACGCTGTGCCGACCTGAACGCACGCATTCTAGAGGGCCGATCGGAGCGGGTCAGGAGCGCGCATGCGCCGCTGAGCATAATTTCTCGAAGGATTAAATGGAGGCAGTAATGGACCAACGTGGAGATGTCGATGACGGGGGTTGGAGCCGTATCGCAGTGATCGCAGCAATTGCGGTGATTGCAGGGGGCTGCGCCGCTTTATGGGTCGCCGCGCGCCGGGGGCGCTCGCGACATGATGAGTCGGCGGCGTTGTCGCGCTGGGAAGGAGAAGGCGGGCCATCCTATCATCCCGAATAAGGGGCAGCCGGGAGCCGCGCTTAATTCGCGAGCTATGTGCGACTGCCCTAGTGGCGGTTGCAGCGAGCGAAAATGCTGCCAGGGCCGGCCGCCTGCAGCGCATTAACAGCGGCCGCTGTTGGACGCGTGAGCGCTGCGCTCGTCGCATTTACAGGCCTGACCATCGTTCGTGATACATTTTTTCGCACCGGCTTACGGGCATTCTGGCCTAGAAAAGTCGAAATCTCGCTTCGCCGCGCCATCGCATCCCGGTAGCCACGACGCATCAGACTGCGACAGTACCTTCCATCCGTAAGCAGATAACTCAACACGTTGGTACTGCCGTCACGCATGGCGCCGAGCGCGCGCAGCAGCACCCGAATAGCCGGCGGCAGCAGATGCGCATGCTTGGCGGTCGCATCGGCGAATGATCGGGAGGGCGTTACCACGAGAGCTTCCACCGGCCGCCAGTCGATACCACTGCGGGTTCTGAGCCATCGCGGGATGGTTTGAACAGTCGCATTCACGCGACGTAAACGCTCCAGATCCATCTCCAGGGTATCGGTGAACACCGCGTCGAGCAGGTGACCGCCAATCTTGCCCAGCGACGGATGGGAGGGCACCGCGCTGGCGTTTGAGAGTGGACCCAGTGCCTGGCCAACGCCGACTACAAAGACCCGATCGGCCCCCAGTTGGAGCGCGGGACTCATCGGTGCCAATTGTTGCATGGCTCCATCACCGTAATGCTCATCGCCAATACGCTCAGGCGGGTAAATAAACGGGATCGCCGCCGATCCGATCAAATGCTCCGGCCCGAGCTCGGCGCGAACCCCGCTGCGGCGCGCGCGGCTCCAGGGTTGCAACTCGTCGGATCCCTCAAAAAAGCTTACCGAGCGACCGGTATCGTAGCTCGACGCCGTGACACATAGCGCTTCAAGCTGGCCGTTGCGGATCGCTGCGCGCACCGCGGAGAAATCCACGAGACGATTCACCAGGTCTCGAAGCGGCGTGTTGTCGAGCAGCGACACGGGCCGTTCGTGCGACCCTCCGGCCACGATCGCCCATATCCACCGCGCCGCCGCGCGCGCCACCACCGCGGGAGCGGTGTAATGAACGCTCGAAGAACGCAGAGAACCCCAGGTGCTCATGATGCGTCGCACGCCACGGCTGAAATCGTCCGAGTGTGCCGCGAGCAGCGCCGCGTTGATGGCGCCGGCTGATGTACCGCAGACAATACGGAATGGGCTCGGCGCGCCGGGTGGCAATATGCGGGTGATTGCCGCGAGCACACCGGCCTGATAAGCCGCGCGAGCGCCGCCTCCAGTCAGGACAAGAGCTATTTTTGGCGCCGCCGACATGGCGCTTCAGCCGCTGCGCGAACGGCGCGCCGCATTCGGGGAATGCCCATGCTTGGTGGCGCTCGCGCGTCGAGCTGAATCGCGTCGGGCAGCCGCCTTTTTTCTGGCTGGCGTAGCACGTCCACTGCCGGACTTTTCGCCGCCCCCAGACTGCTTGTTGACGGTCGCCCAGGCGCGCGCGGCGGCCTCCTTGGGTTTGACCTCCCGGTGCTCGTAGCTCTCTTCGATTTTACGCGCCGTGGTTTTTTGCTTGGTCGTATATTTTTCTTTGGATCCGCGCACCATTGCCCGTGCTCCTTCAAAATCTCGCCGTTTATTCCTACAGGTCGCAGTTTCCTCGTGCGCAATATCGCCGTCCGTCGGACACGGGCGGAATCGTTCAGCCACGGTGTCCTACAGGAGTGTGGCGCCTGCGCGACGCTACGCTTCGCTTGCGCTTGGGTCAGATTCCTTTTGTGTGGTTCATTATGCGATATTGGCAATCAGCAGATTCCTACGCCCAATATCGCTGGGTGGACCTATCGGTCGGCCTTGCGGCCCCTTAGACTCGTTTGAAGTAGAAACGCGTTAAGGCGGATCCGAATTCCCCTGGAGCTCGCAGTGCATTTTATGGACCTGCCCCGCCAGCGCATCATTCCTTTCCACTGCGGCTATTACACATATTCCGCGCCACCCGCGGGCCCTCCGCCGGGCGATGCCCCTCGCCAGGGGTCGCTCGGCGCTTGCGTATGAGAAGCAACCTGCCGCGCTGGCCTTGGATATATCGAACTCCGCGCTATTTCGTCGTCGGCGTCCTGGCAGCGTATGGCCTTGCGGGGTGCGCTTCACTACCGCCGGGACACGGGTATGCCAAGAGCCCGTCTATGGCGCTTGCTGCACCGGAGCAGACCAAGGTCGGACAGGAATTTGCGACGTCTGCACAGGAACACGGCGGACGGACCGGATATCGCATCATCTCGGTCGGTGTCGATGGGTTCTTGATGAGAATGGAGATGATAAACAGCGCGGAGCGCACCCTGGATCTGCAGTATTACATTCTGCATGGCGATGAATCCGGGCGGCTACTGACGGATGCGATTGTTCGCGCTGCGGATCGCGGGGTCCGGGTACGTCTTTTGCTGGATGATGGCGAAACTGAGCCGGGAGATCAGCAGATATTCGGGATCGTGGGTAAGCGCAACGTCGAAGTTCGAGTATTCAATCCGTTTGCTTACCGCGGCCACAATCGCTTTTTGAAAGGGACCGAGTATCTGTTTAACCACTCCCGACTTGACTATCGCATGCACAACAAGCTGCTCGTGATGGACAACTCCGCTGCGCTGGTGGGTGGCCGCAACATCGGCGACCAGTACTTCCAGATTGACCCCGACTCGCAGTTCGCCGACGACGACATGTTTGTGGGTGGTCCTATTGTCCACGACCTGTCGGGCACCTTCGATGAGTTCTGGAACAGCGACCTTGCGATCCCGGTCGAGGCATTGCACAAGACCAATGCGCATCTGGGCCACCGCAAGACGCGCCCCGACAAGGTCAAGAAGGCGGGCTTCAATTACCAGGAGAAATTGGATAGCGGCGAGCCGCTCGCTGGCATAATTGCCGGGCGAGAGGCGCTGATCTGGGCGGATGCGCAAGTCGTATGCGATAGCCCGGAGAAAAAACTGGGCCGGCAGGTACCGGCGGTGGCCAGCCGCATGTACGAACCCATCGCCCGCGCTATCGCGCAGGTGAAGTCGGAGCTGCTGATTGTCTCGCCCTACGTCGTTCCTCCCCA
>JANXZG010000050.1 GCA_025355645.1 Gammaproteobacteria bacterium
GAAAGGGGCTGCGCTGGTGCGCACGATCCTGGTCGATGACCCGGCAGAGGTGCTCGGGGTCAATGACAAGGTGCAGCTCGCCGAGGTTGAGGCGCAGTACCGGCGCCTGCGCGCGCGTGAGCTGATGCTTGCGGGCGCGACGCTCGCGGATCCCTCGCGCATCGATATACGGGGCGAGGTCACGCTTGGGCGCGATGTATTTATCGATGTCGGGGTGGTGTTCAGCGGCGCCGTGCACCTTGCTGATCGCGTGCGGATCGGTCCCTATTGCGTGATCCATGAATCGAGCATCGGCGTAGGCAGTGAGGTGCGAGCCAACAGCCTGCTCGACGGCGCGCAGGTGGGCGAGCGCTGCGTGATCGGACCGTTTGCGCGCCTGCGGCCCGGCACGGTGCTTGCGCGCGAGGTTCACATCGGCAATTTCGTCGAGGTTAAGAATACGACCGTGGGCGTCGGCAGCAAGGCCAATCACTTAACCTACCTCGGTGATTCGAGCGTTGGCAGCGCAGTCAATGTCGGCGCGGGCTCCATCACCTGCAACTATGATGGCGTGAACAAGTGGACGACGCAGATTGGAGATGGGGCTTTCATCGGATCCGGCACGATGATGGTAGCTCCAGTGCGTATCGGTGCAAACGCAACCATTGGCGCGGGCTCGACGATCACGGAAAATGCAGAGGACGGCAAGCTGACTTTGACGCGCGCGCGGCAGACGACGGTCGAGAATTGGAGCCGGCCCGCCAAGGCCGATCCCGTGATAAAAAAGCCGACATCCTCACGGTAGAGTGGAAAGGTCGCCTGCGTTTCCTGCGGGCCAATCAGTGCGGCTCACGGCCAGCCGCCGACAGCTGTGCTTAAGTGCGTGTCTGACTCGTTGTCGGTGAAATTGCCTACAGCAAAATTATCTAGACAGAACACAATACCCTCCATCGCGCCGCGGTCGTGCGAAACCAATTTTCTTTTTCAGGTGCATTTCATAGGCCGAAGGACACAAATTTTATGAGCTTGATAAGTTTCATTGCTGATGCGGGAGAGAAGTTACTGGGACAAAAGCCGCCGTCCGCCGCCCCGGGGGGCGCGGGTTCACCCGATTTGGCACAGTTGAACGCTACGGCGGCAGCATCGATTGCCCGGTATATCGCCTCGCAAAACTTGAGCGCGCAAAACCTATCCATCGGATATGACGGCGCGTCGAAGACCGTCACCGTGAAAGGCATCGCGCCAGATCAAGCAACCAAAGAAAAAATTGTTCTGTGTTGCGGAAACGTAAATTCGGTGGCCAAGGTCGACGATCAACTGACGGTTGCGTCAGGAACGGCGATGGCCGCCGTTTCATCGATGTACGAGGTTAAGCCGGGCGATACGCTATCCAAAATTGCCAAATCCGTATACGGCGATGCAAACGCCTACATGCGGATCTTTGAAGCCAATAAGCCCATGCTGGCCGATCCGAACAAGATTTACCCAGGCCAACAATTACGCATTCCACCAAAAGCATAAGGAGTGATTCATGGGGCTTCTTGATATATTAAAACAATACGCGGAACCAGGTACGCAACCCTCTGGTGATGTTTTTAACCACTTCGATTCGGTCACCCAGCAGGCGACGCCGAAGCAGCTGGGGGGCGGCATTGCCGCGGCGCTGCGTTCGGATGCAACACCGGCGTTCGGACAAACGATTGGCAGTCTGTTCGGCCAGTCGAATCCTGATCAAAAGGCAGGGTTACTCAACGAGATTCTGCAAACACTCGGGCCCACGGCGGCGGCGACGGCCGGCGGCGGCGTTCTTGGACGTCTTCTAGGAACAGGTTCGTCCGGTCCAAGCGGTCCGATTACGCCCTCTCAAGCGGCTCAAGTTTCGCCGTCCGTCTTAAGCACGCTGGCGACCACCGCACAACAGCACGATGGGTCTATTGTCGACCGTGTAGGGACGTTTTACGCTCAGCATCCGACACTCGTGAAAACCCTGGGCGTCGCCGCATTAGGTGTCGTCATGTCGCACATGAGTCAACACGCTTGATTGACACATTCATGAAGCTGTTTTTGCGCCGAGCAAGCACAAGGATACCGTTGTTCGTTCCGGCCTTGGTCATAGTCACCAGCGTTATCGAGGCGGGGTGCGCACCTTCAAGTCATGTTCTAGTGGGGACGGCGCGACCGCCGATTTCGCCA
>JANXZG010000054.1 GCA_025355645.1 Gammaproteobacteria bacterium
GTTGAACGAATGAGAGGGACTTCCCCTCCTCGAAGCGGTTGCACCGCACGGCATCGAAAGTGCCAAGATTGAAGTGTGGTCCATCAATCTGAACGAGAGGGGAAGTCATGAACGAGATTACTACGGTGGGTGTGGATCTGGCAAAGGAAGTCATCGCGGTGTGTGCAGCAGACCGGTCGGGGAAGAGCGTGTTCACGCGGGTATTTCGCCGCGACGCGTTCGCTGCCTGGGCGGTACAACTGCCGCCGTGCGTGTTCGGGCTGGAAGCCTGCGGCGCGGCGCATCACTGGGCGCGCTGGCTGACCAGTCATGGCCACACGCCGCGGCTGATGGCGGCGGAGTTCGTCAAGCCGTTTCGCAAGAGTCGGGCGGCGAAGAATGATCGCAACGATGCCGAGGCGGTGTTGACCGCAGTGCGCCAACCCAATATGCGCTTCGTCGCGGTAAAAAGCGTCGAGCAGCAAGCCTGCCTCTCGTGGCACCGGATGCGCCAGGGGTGGAGCGAGGAACGCACCGCGCTGATCAATCGTCTGCGTGGTCTGCTCGGCGAATTCGGCGTTTGGCGTGGTCGCTCGGCGGCGGTGTTCACGCGGGCGTTGCCGCTGCTAGAACAGGATGAGGCGCTGCCGCTGATGGTGCGCCGTCTGCTCAGCGAAGCCCGGCCACACCTCGCGCGGCTGGATGAAGCCATCGCCGGGTGCGAAGTGGAGATCAAGAGCCACATCAAGGCGAACGCAGCAGCGCGACGGATTACCGCGATCAGCGGCGTGGGCGCACTCACCGCGGCGGCGGTCATCGCTACCGTCACCGACGCGCGCGACTTCAAGAACGGGCGCCAGTTTGCCGCGTGGCAAGGGTTGGTCCCCCGCCAAGACAGCTCGGGAGGCCACACCCGGCTGGGCCACATCACCAAGCGCGGCGACACCTACCTGCGCGGCTTGCTCACTCAAGGTGCGCGCTCGGCGCTGCAGGCGGCGCTCACCAAAGAACCGCTGCTGCGCACGCGGCTGCAATGCTGGATCGTGCAACTGCACGCGCGCGTGGGCTACCACAAGACCTTAGTGGCGATCGCCAACAAGCATGCGCGGATGATCTGGGCCATCCTCGCCAAAGGCGAGGACTACGATCCGGATGCCTGGCGCCGCTGGACCCGCACGGCTCCGTCCACTCCAACCGCGACGTGCGGCGTGACCCCGTAACCGAACGACCACGAAACGGCACCATCGACGATTCAATTCTTCCCGCGATGACCGAGGTGAGATAGCAACGAGGTTGGACCGAGCGCTGCCTGAACCTGACTAACCCACCGGACCCACATCGACTGCCGGCGCCTGATCCGCGCCGGCAGGTGAGGCCGATGAACGAATGAGGCGGCAGCGCGCGACTTTTATCTTGCGCCCGGAGACCGACGTCAACTTCTCCCACAAGGCCGTGTAGAGAGATGCAGTCTGTTCCTTGTCGCTTACTCATCACCCATCGCCAGCCCAGAGCTTGTGAAAACCGCCAACCATGCCTTCAGCGCCCATTCCGGCTCGAGTCGACCGCACAGAACGCCTCAGGCGCGATTATTTTACGTGCGGTAGGGGTAACGGTACTCCCGCCAAACGCTCACTGATGCTGGTTTGAAGAACGCACCAACTCCCAACCCTACGACAAAACCTTGACCAAATGCGACCACCATGACCACTGCCTGACGATGCCGCAACGGGATCATCGCGCGGAAATCACTTGCGTTTCAGGGGAAGTCCGTAGAGAGGGTTAGGCGTCGTGGTACTTGGAAGTACATGAGAGGGGTTCGCCTACTTGGGTTGACTGCCAAGCTCCGGCACCATTTTGCCCTGACTGCGCAGGTAGTCCACCATTGCTGTAACTACGAGCCTTACGGCTGGCCGATCAATCATGCGCCCCCGCCAGGCAAGTAGATTCGAATGCTGCGCGGTCAGCGGTACAGTGTGACGTGCCGCAAAGAATTGCGCCATATAGAACGCGATGTCGGCGTAGCTGAACTGCCCTGCTACGTATTCACGGTCTCGGAGCAATTGCTCCATCTCAAGGTAGTACGTCTCAACTCCTGCTCTCGCGTTCTTCCATTCTGGCGCCTCGACTGGATCAGGATTCCCGCGCATGCCCATCAATCGAATGACATGGGGGAAGAACACTTCGTCAGAACAATGCTCTTGCTTCCGCGCCTCCGCTCGCGCGGCGACAGAGCGAGGCCAAAGGGGCGGCTCTGGCCATCGATCCTCCAGGTACTCGAATATCTGCGTCGAATCGAAAAGCTGGACACTTTCATCAATGATGACGGGCACTTGCCGTTTGGGGTTGATGCGCAGCACCTCGGGGTGTTTCGGTGCGTAGCCGCGCTCAAAGTCAAATGGCACCATGACCAAGTCGAACTCGATTCCTTTCTCGCGCGCGGCTATCTCGACCTTCGCACCAAACATGCTTAGCGGTCCGGAGTAGAGCTTCAATTTGTTCATGTCATCTCAAGTGTTTGCGGCACGATGCGGATCGACGCCTAACGTTCGACATGAGCGGCGG
>JANXZG010000107.1 GCA_025355645.1 Gammaproteobacteria bacterium
ATGGACACTACAGCAGTTACGCGAAGTACTTGGCGATGACCGCAATTGCCGGTATCTCCTTCACGATCGCGACCGAATCTTTACCAAGCACCTCGACGAATCGATCAATAATCTCGGCGTCGATATCCTCAGATCACCACCACATTGTCCAAAAGCCAATGCGATTTGCGAAAGGCTCATCGGCACGATTCGTCGGGAGTGCCTCGATTGGCTCATTCCGCTGTCGGAATCGCATTTGCGGACGATCCTGAAATCGTGGGCTCGTCACTACAACGCTGGCCGCCCGCACACCGCCCTCGGTCCAAGTGTCCCCGATCCACCCTTCCCGCCCGTAGCGAAAATACGACGGGAGTCGCGGCACCGCCGTGGAGAATCCCACTCGGTGCGTGCCAAGTCGATCCTCGGCGGGCTGCATCACGAATACTTTCTTGCATCCGCTTCGGCTTGACCGAGTTTTTGCGGACTACAGGCACACGGTGGATCGAGAAAGGGCCGCGGGACGTTCGCAAGATATTGAATTTACTGGTGGTGAGAGAGGGACTCGAACCCTCGACCTCGGCATTATGAGGCCAGCTAGCAAAAATCGACCTGAGTAAATTCAATAACTTGCCGCGTGGCGCCCGTTGCAATTGGCACCACTGAGCACGACAAAGCAGCCCTAAATACGCGAAAGTCACGCGTGGATGACCTAGGCACTGGGTATGCGCGGTGCTCAATGCACGCCCAAATAAAAATGTCCCTTAGTTTAGGCCGCCAAAGCTTTCAATACGGCCTGAGGATTGTTTCTAATTGCCCTCAAGAGCGCCTGCGCCGGCCCGGTCGGCTCTCGCCGACCTTGTTCCCAGTTGCGCAGCGTTCCAACATCGACGTGAAGAAGCTTCGCAAATTTCGGCTGGCTCAAGCCCGTGATGGCCCGAATCTCCTTCACCTTCGCGGCATCCGCATAGAACTCGCGCGAGGGAGCCCGCACTCCGCGCACGATCTCGCCCATCTGCCCCATGCTTTCCACCAGTCGCTTGAACAGTTTCTTATCCAATGTCACCACTCCGCGTTGATTTTCCGCAATATCGTCTTCTCTTTAGCCGTCAGGTCGTCTTTGATTCCTTTTCGGTAAATTAGAATCATCCGAATCTGAACCTGGGTGACGACGTGGTAATAGATCACACGAGTCCCGCCTCGTTTGCCCTTCCCCGCAACTGACCATCGAATCTTTCGTAAACCACCCGTGCCAGCAATGACGGCCCCGGCATACGGCATCGCGACTAGATGTTGTTGCAGAGCCGCATACGCCTCATCGCTAAGCAACACGCCCACGTCATCGGTAAATATAGGGTCTCAATAAAAACCATAGAGGACCCTACACCAATGACGTATAGTCAGTCAATGACGTATACCACATGATCCCGACTGCTAGTTCGATCTCAAATTGGATGCCCTGAAGGATCTCCTGTGGGATGCGAATTCGCTAATCATAGCGTGAGGCACGGTAGGCGGGCAGTCTTGTGCTGTCCGGCATCCCTGGCCATTGCAACCGGATCGCTGAACTGGTCCTGACGCACGCGTAGATGGAACGCCAATTCGTTCATTGAGCCGAGCACTCGACGGTTTGTGGCAGGTGCCATGAGCACCTGCTGCATCTCCGCCAGTTCGCGGCTCAAGACTTCCATGGGAATGTTCAGGGCCGACAGCAACTGCCCCACGGCGACCTGGAGATTTCCTTCGATCGTGGTACGCAGCGCACGCGCCGGGAGTATGACAGTCAGCAATGAGCGTTCGCTCGTGGCGAGGACGTATTGTTGGGGGCCCAAGGCGCACCAGATGCACATACCAGTTGCCGAGGCGCGTCGTGGGTTCGGATGCAGCTGGCTGCCAACGTGCCACGCCAAGCCGGCTGCGAATGACGCGGGAACAACAAAGCGTAATCACGAAGTCTCGCGCCCAGCCGAAGTCGTTCTCGAACCAGCCGGCGGGTTAACTGCCGCCCAGTAGCCGGCGCGCCAACAGGGATTGCATGTCCCGCCGCCCATCGGCGATCAGGTAAATGGCCACACCCCCATCCACGACCCGATAGATGAGCCGGTACGGCTTGAAGAATACCTGACGGTACTTCTGATCACCCAGGCCGCGCAGTTCCTTCGGCTGCGACCCGCGGGTCGGCGCCGCCGAAAGACTTTCAGCGATCTCAAGAATCCGACTTGGTAAGTGCTCGGCGCTCTTGGGAGAGTCGTGCGTCGCAATATGGCTGACGATATCTTCCAGGTCGCGCTCAGCATCTTCGGTGAGGACGACTTCAAAGCGCATCAGTCCTCCGTCGAGGGCCTGGCGCGCAGCCGCTTGGCGACGTCGGCGAGCGGCTTGACCCGACCCTGCGAGATTTGTTGGTTACCCAGTGCCAGTATTTTCGGCAGCGCCAGCGTCTACTGCGTTTGCTCGTAGGTCGCCACGTCCTGGATGACCGCCTTGCCCTCACCGTTTTGTGTAATGACCATCGGCTGTCGCTGGTCCGTCAATTCCTGCAGCACCTCGGCGGCATTAGCTTTCAAGTAGCTGATCGGCCTGATTTGGGTTGAAAACTGTAAACCGGCGCCTTGCTTTGACCAGGCACCGGCGCCGAGGGTTGACCAAGCCTCAATTCTCGCATACTGTTGATTGCGTGAGGAAAACTTGCTAACGGGCCTGGTCAATATTTATCACCGATTCCGCTCAAGAACTGGCCAAACTTGCACGCCTGTTTACAGCCGGGACCGCTGATGGCGGCCGCGTCTGGCGTTACAAGGTGTCGCAAGGTACGCTGCGAAGCCAGGCGCGTTATGACGTCAATGTTTCTTGTCCCCGCTTAATTCTTATGCTTACCAGGCAGCGGAAGAGTGGGGTGGCGGCTGGCTTAGCCGCATAGCTGCCCGCAGCGACGGACGGGTTCTGCGCTATGAGATTCTGTAGCGGAGCTGACATGGTTTATAGATGCAAAACATTGCTTGTCGCCGGCTTGGCCAGTTGCGTCTATGTTGGCTTCTGCGCTTGCAGTACAGCGCAGCCTCCCATTGCCACGGTCGCGCATGTCGAGTTCCAGAAATTTACGAGCAACCTACAGTTCGTGCCGCAACAGTGGCCAGCGGCTATCTCGCCTTGAGCTCAGCAAGCGCAATCCGCAGAGCATTATTGGTTTTCGGCATATTGCTGCTTGGCCTGTCCGCTGTTCTTTTGCTCGGTGTATTATTCAAGTTGTTACCCGCGGATGTCGTAAAAGTCGCTGGGCACTCCGGCCTGCGGGCCATTGGGGCCATCGCGGTCGCAGGTTGTCTACTCGCCGCCCTTGGTTCCGATGATAGCTAGTGAAAAGGAAAAACCAATGATCAAGCAGTCTGGTGTCTTCATTCTACTAGCAGTGGCCATTTCGTTCGCGCTGTCAGGTTATCTGTGGTTTTCGGGGCAACGTGAAGAGGGTCTGTTCACGGCTGTCTGGGTACCCTCGATCCTCTGTTTTGGAATTTATTTTGAGCTGATGGCCCAAAGGCGGCCAAGATAATGAGTACGCAGTACATTCTCTATTCGGCGATCCTGGTTTTTGTGCTAATGATGATTGGACTACTTCTGACCTCACGTGAATTCAAGAAGATGATTAAAGACAACTCATCCGCTGATAGGGGCAAGGGCGTGCACAAGTAGCCAAGACAGCGGTGACAAACTGGCCCAACCACGGAGCAGTTCAGGTGAGCCCGGTGGCCAACGCAAATTCGACGTGAAGCAAAATTGGAACGCCTCTGTTACGTCGAAAATGCGCTCCATGCGGCGATGTCACGTCAACAACGGCGCCGACGTCAGCGCCTTCTGGGCAGGGTGGACGGTGGCAGCTATGGGGGATTCCCGGGATGGGAGGGGACAGTGTTGTCGTCAGAATCAGTTACGCTCTGACGCTGGGCTACGCCATAAGCACCTTGAATCGGGCCTGCGCCGCGATGGAAGGCCGCTCCGCAAAGTCGGTCCTCGATCGTCGGATCGCGCTCGAGGCCCAACGGACTTAGATGCACATTGCTTCGATTATAGGACTCGCTTGCTTCATCGCCGCCTGTTTCCTCGCGGCGCTCACGGGCGCATTGTTTCGTCCCGGCGAATGGTACGAGCGACTGAAGAAGCCATCCTGGCGGCCGCCGAACCGGCTTTTCGCTCCGGTGTGGACCATCCTTTATCTCATGATTGCGGTTGCCGGGTGGCTGGTGTGGCGAAAAGCCGGCTTCGCGGGCGCCGGCTTGCCCTTGGCGATCTATGCCTCGCAGCTCATTCTCAACGCCGTGTGGTCGCCGCTCTTTTTCGGTCTGCACCGCCCCGATCTCGGCTTCGTCGATATCGTTCTGGTCTGGATGTCCATCATCTCGACCATCGTGCTCTTCTACCCGATCCACGTTGTCGCCGCGTTGCTGCTTGTGCCCTACCTTGCGTGGATAACGTTCGCCACCGCGCTGAATTTCGCTGTATGGCGTCTGAATGCGGCGGCGTCGCCGCGAGCCTAACTGGGCCTCCACGACATCGCGCCGCCGCCAGCTCGCCGGCTGGCCGCCCGTCACCAAAAGCTGGTGCCCGGTGGTCCCTTGAAGGGGCCGGCGATATCGGAAGAAATCCACCCACCGTAGAAATTTCCAGGTTGCGGCGTCGCGCGCTCGCCATCGACAAAGCAGCCGTCGAAAGGCCACGCGTAAAAGGCCACGTGATCGCGCAAGGATCTGAAAGCCGGGTTCGGATCGTGATAGCTCCAGGCCACATCGCGCAGCGTTTCGTCGCGCACGACGACATCGAAGTAGATCGCTTCCCCTTTCCACTCGCATAAAGAGCGACGGCGCGATGGCTGCAGGACTGACGGTGCAATATCAGCCGCTGGAAGTAGTAGGTGGGCGGATGGCTGGTTTCTAACGTTCGTATGCCATTCTGTGTGTCGGCGATGATGACATCGCGATGCACGATTTTGAGACGGCGCTGGCTTGGCTCAGCCACCGGCGGCCGCGGATAGGACCAGGCGCTTTCCTGTCCCGGACCGATCGGATCGGGGATCACCTTCATGAAGACGGCTCCTTCACTGACCGCAGTAATCTCATGAAGCGCAGCCCACCGACAGCAAGATCGGCCGAGAAGGAGCGGCCAATGGCGACCAGGCCGATCCGCCGCAACCGATGAGTATCGAGCAGCATATCCGTGCGATGGGGAACAAAGCGGTCGAACGGCAGCTGAACCGTCCGCCACTCCGCGTCGGCCTTGAAGGTTTGGCGGTAAGATTGCCACGGCCCAGTCAGGGCGTCCGTCCGCAGATGAACGGCGTACTCCTCGCTGTTGCCGAATACGTCGAGTTCGATCCCGCTCCAGGCGCTGGCATCGACGACCCCACCATCGGGCGAGAGATCGAGGGCGATCTGAACAAAGCCGTCATTGTTCTCGAGGCTGACGTCGCCACGCATGCGAATGGCGGGCCGACCGGCGACTGCATCGCGGACCATGGTCCCTTTGGAGACGCCGCCCATGACCTGGTCGGTGAGGAGCTGCCAGTTGGCCAGTTGCTCCCTATCGCGGCAATGGGTGGCTCGCGGCTTAGGTCGTCGATGATTGCAGACGTTACCGACATTGCTCCGCCCCTCAGCGCATTCACAGGCTGTGCTGCACTATAGGTCGGCTGGAACGGGTCGGCTCGTCGGCGCTACCGATCGCCCCTGCCACGCCGCCAACGCCGGTTTGAATCATGCCATCATTTGCCAAGGCGGGGACCTGAGAAAAACCACGTTAAAAAATCCATTATCGTATAAGGCGCCGTCCATACCGGTGCGAACAGCCGGTTCGGCGGCCGCCACGACGGATTCCTCCGCCGCTCATACCATTCTCCTGGCCAGAACAAGGCGCCGGTCATGGCCGCGAAGAAACAGACAGCGACGAAGCCAGCGAGCGCAACGATCGAAGATATTTCCACTCAGATATCTCTTTCCGCACACCGCCTAACCCGTGACCACAACGATTGCCGAGCAGGCACCCCTTCCTTGGCGGCGATAGCTGTGCGGGAATGCACAATCGAAATACATGGAATCGCCTTCGGCCAACAGCGTGTCCTCGCCGTCAACGTTCACGGCAAGCTGACCACTGATCACATAAATGATCTCTGCGCCTGAATGTTTATGGGGCTCTGTCGCTCCCGAGTGCGGTTCGAACTCCGCGTAGTAGGCCTCCATCTTTCGATCGCTGATAGGGAAGTCGAGGCTCTCGAAGAAAAAGGAAGGATTCTCGGCGCCCGGACGGTCCGGCAGGCGCAACCGGTCCTTTTTTCTGACGACGGCGAGAGTCGGCCGGTCTTTCCAATCAACGAAAAAATGCGCCAGGCCGACGTTGAAGACCATGGCGATCTTGAGCAGCGTCGGAAGCGTCGGGAAGAGCTGTCCCCGCTCGATCTTCGACAACATGCCTGATGACATGCCGGTGTGCTCACCGAGCTGCACGAGCCCGAGGTTCTTCTTGAGGCGAAGCGCCCTGATTTTCGGGCCGATCTCATAGCTCTCAAGGCCGGCGGCCAAGGTTTGTGAAAGCATGCGCACACCCCTTCTTTCCTGCTGATCAAATAACAATACACCAATTATCTCTCAGTGAAAATCCGTATGCTCATCACGATAATGTTCTTTACAGTTAACTCCGTTTTCTTTATATTAACACCACGAAACGGCTGCAAGAGGCCGCGTTCGAGATGGCCGACTGAGGCCGCCAACAATCGCAAGGAGCAATTGCCATGATGTTCGGATTTGGGAGACTCGCCGCCGTTGCGGCGACCGTAATTTCTATAGCCGTTGGCAGCGCAAGCGCGTACGCCGCCGAAAAGGACATCGTCGACACCGCAGTCGCCGCCGGTCAGTTCAAAACGCTCGCTGCGGCACTCACTGCCGCGGGTCTCGTGGATACCCTGAAGGGCCCTGGCCCGTTCACCGTCTTCGCTCCCACCGATGCCGCTTTCGCCAATTTGCCGGCGGGCACGCTCGACACGCTTCTCAAGCCTGAAAGCAAAGCGAAGTTGACGGCGATCCTCACCTACCACGTCGTCGCGGGCAAGGTGATGGCCGCCGACGTCGTCAAGCTGAAAGAAGCCACAACCGTCAATGGCGCGATGGTCGCCGTGAAGGTCGATGGCGGCACCGTGATGATCAACAATGCCAAGGTTACGACCGCCGATATCGCAGCATCGAACGGTGTCATCCACGTGATCGATACCGTGCTGCTGCCGCCGGCGAACTAGCCCGCTCAGTCAAGGAGGGACGCGGGATCGCCTCAACCGCTGCGATGGCGTGGTCAGCCGAGTTGATAAGCCGTACGACCGAGGCGATCCGACAACAGCACGACAACAGGGTCGATCGCCATGACCCTTTCAAAATTGCCGAATGGAGAAATGATATGACTACGAGTACGCAGAACATCGTCGACACCGCGGTTGCGGCTGGTCAATTCAAGACGCTGGCGGCCGCTCTCGGTGCCGCAGGCCTGGTCGACACGGTGAAGGGAGCTGGACCATTCACTGTCTTCGCTCCGACCGACGCCGCTTTCGCCAAACTCCCGGCGGGAGCGGTTGAGAACCTGTTGAAGCCTGAGAACAAGGCTCAGCTGACCGCGATCCTCACCTACCATGTCGTGCCCGGTAAGGTCATGGCTGCCGACGTCGTCAAGCTCAAGGAAGCCAAGACCGTCAACGGCAAGATGCTCCATGTGAAGGTGAACGGGAGCGACGTCATGATCAATGATGCGAAGGTTACCTCGGCCGACATCGTTGCCTCAAATGGCGTAATTCACGTGATCGACAGCGTGGTTCTTCCACAAGCCGCGTAGCGATTGGTGCTGCGAAGAGAGGTGGGCCGCCTGCCGTCAACGCAGGTGGCCCGCTCTTCCAGTTTCAATTCTCAATCATTGGAGAATGCCACCCATGTTTACGCCTGTAAGAAAGTTCGTCGTCTTTTGTTGGAATTTTGTGTTCAACCACGAAGTAAGCCCGCTTCGTAACATTCCTGATGTGGCCATCCGTCATTATGTTTTGCAAGCCCTGGGTCTTATGTGGGCCGTGGCCTTTGCGGTGGCGGCTGGCAGCTACACGTTCTTGGCCGTTAGCGTGATCGGCCACACCGTTCTAATCGCGGCCGCGGCTGTTACGGTAGCTACTTGGACAGCAGGTACCGCAAAACCTGAATTTTTTGTCCGTGGTTCTACCCGGCAAGAACAAGATAGTCCCAAAAGTCAAAACAATAATTGATCGCGCCGTTTCGGATCGACGTGGTCTTAGGTGGCACGTTCTACTCAGAGAGGAAGCTAGAATGTTTGATACGTTTGAAAAACTGATGAATGGAGCTGATGGTGGGTTGGCTTTGCTTCAGGTTTTGGCGGAAAATAGCTTTGATTCAATCCTGATCACAGATTCATCGACGGAAGGAAGAATCATCTATGCCAACGCGGCATTTGAAAAACTAACTGGCCACGACCCCTCCTCGGTCATCGACAAGACACCTCGGATTCTCCAAGGTCCGGGAACAGACGAGAAAGTGATAGCCAAGCTTTCCAATGCCCTGAAGTCGGGTGCGAAATTCGAAGGCAAAGCAATCAACTACAAGAAAGACGGCACGCCCTTCATCATGTATTGGCGTGTGCTGCCGATCAAAGTAGGCAAGAACATAACCGCCTGGGTCGCCATCCAGCGCGAGGGGTCGGTCATCTGAGAGGTCGTCTCAAAAGTGGCAGGGTTTGGATGATCGGGGTCCGGTGTGCTTCCAAACGGTTGTTCAGCCGCATCAGGCTTCAGTTAAAATCTCGATAGTGCGGTACCGATTACGAAGGCCTTACGCGGCGCCTTCGTCCCCGTCGCGCTGGCTTTTTCTGAAAGCGCCTGAAGTGCCCATGCGCGTCGTCGCCGCCACCCGCATCGCCACCCAGGTTGTCGTCGGGTGATACCTTCAACTCTGTAACAACGGGGCCGTCATGCGTGTATTGATTATCGGCGCCAGCAAGGGGATCGGGCTGGAAACAACCCGCCAAGCCCTCGATGCCGGTCATCATGTTCGCGCCCTGGCGAGATCCGCTGCCGGAATGGCGCTCTCAGATCCGAATCTCGAGAAGGTTCGTGGAGATGCGTTGAAGAGCCAGGACGTGGAAGCTGCCCTGATCGGGGTGGACGTCGTGATCCAGACCCTAGGCGTCGGACTGGGAGACTTGTTCCGGCCTGTGCATCTGTTCTCGGACGCGACCCGAGTGCTGATCGCGGCGATGAGGACCCAAGGCGTCAAACGTCTGATCTGTGTGACTGGATTAGGAGCTGGCGATAGCCTCGCCAGCATCAGCTGCCTGCAGCGCTTGCCGTTCCAGATCGTTTTTGGCCGAGCTTATGATGACAAGAGTTTGCAAGAGCGATTGATCAAGGAAAGCGAGCTCGATTGGACGATCGTGCCACCTGGAGTTCTGACCAGCGGACCGCGGACAGGACGGTACAAGATTCTTTCCGAAGCCTCTCAGTGGCGCAACGGGATCATCTCGCGGTCGGACGTAGCAGAATTCCTTGTTCGACAGATCGAGGATCAGACGCACGTTCGTCAAACTCCAGTGCTGGTCAGCTGACCTTTCGATATTCAGGAGATCCGCATGGAGTCAGAGGTTCCGAAATCAACCGTGTTTTTTGATGGCTCCTGTCTCCTGTGCCGGGCGGAGATCGGATATTACCGCCGCAAAGATCAAGCCGGTGCTCTTTGCTTTGTTGACGTCTCCGAAGCCGGCGCCGTAACCCCAGAGGGAATTACCCAGCAACGAGCGATGGAACGTTTTCATGTCCGCGCACGCGATGGACGTGTTCTCTCGGGAGCGGCGGCGTTTGTCGAGGTTTGGACTCGTTTACCCAAATGGAACTGGGCTGCGGGAGCCGCATCGCTGCCGGGTGCGCTGGCTGCCCTGGAGCTGGGTTATCGAATGTTTCTTCCGGTCCGGCCGTTCATCTCGCGGGTCTTTGGGCAGGTTCTGAAGCTTAAGTCGGTTTTCGACGGAGCAAAGCCTCGGTGACTGAGCGATGCCAACCCCACGCCGCAACTGTCGCCAAATCTAACCTCCTGTCGTTTCCCAAGGCTGGAGTGGCAGTCATCTTCGGCGCGAGCGGCGGAATCGGAGGGGGATTGGTCGAGGCCATCCAGGCCGCGGAAAGGTTCGAGCATGTCGTCGCGTTCAGTCGCAGCACTTCGCCATCGATCGACCTGCTGGACGAGGCCAGTCTCGAACGCGCTGCGGCGTTTGCCGCCGCTCGGGGCGAACTTCGCCTCGTGATCGACGCGACGGGATTTCTGCACGATGATCGACAGGGACCGGAGAAGAGCTGGCGGCAACTCGATGCGGTCAACCTCACGCGGTCCTTTGCGCTGAATGCGATCGGACCGGCGCTGATCATCAAGCATGTGCTGCCGCGGTTGCCGCGGTCGGGCAAAGCCGTCTTCGCGACGCTGTCCGCGAGGGTCGGAAGCATTGGCGATAATCGGCTGGGAGGCTGGTATTCCTACCGGGCGTCCAAAGCCGCTCTCAATCAACTGGTTCGGACGGCGGCTGTTGAATTGGCCCGTCGATCTCCAGACGCACTTTGCATCGCCTTGCATCCCGGCACGGTCGCCACGGCGCTGTCCGCTCCGTTCGCGGCGACTGGGTTGGAGGTTCATTCCCCCGCGGCTGCGGCCCGACATCTGCTCGCCGTCGTCGATCAACTCTCGGCAGACGCCAACGGTGGTTTTTTCGACTGGCGCGGCCAGCCAGTGCCTTGGTGATCCGATGGCTGGGATGCGTCGCAAGGCTGATCTGCCGACTAAACCCTGCGTTGTTTGCGGTCGGCCCTTTGCCTGGCGAAAGAAATGGGAGCGTGACTGGGCGAACGTGAAATATTGTTCGGAGCGCTGCCGCGCAGCTAGCCCTCGACCCGCGTCGGGGCCGCGGGTGGCCCCGTCGTGACCGTCCTGAGAATTATTCTCGGAGACCAGCTGTCTCTGGACCTGTCAGCTTTGGACGCCGTAGATCCAGGCCGTGATACCGTCCTGATGATGGAGGTCATGGAAGAAAACACATACGTCAGACATCATAAGCAGAAGATCGTACTGGTGTTGGCGGCAATGCGCCACTTCGCCGAGACGCTTCGCCAACGCGGTCTGACAGTTGATTATGTAAAGCTCGACGCGCCCGACAATACCGGCAGCTTCACAACCGAGGTCCGACGCGCCGTTGCGCGACATCGCCCGAGCCGTATTGTCGTCACGGAACCCTCGGAATGGCGAGTCCAGGCGCTGGTCGATGGCTGGGCTGACTTCACCGGCAAGCCGGTCGAAGTCCTTTCGGACCATCGTTTCTTCGCGAGCCGTGCGCGGTTTGTTGCTTGGGCTTCTGGGCGCCGTGGCTGGCGGATGGAACATTTTTATCGCGAGATGCGGCGCGAACATCGGCTCCTAATGGACGGCGATCAGCCGGCAGGCGGCGAATGGAACTATGACCGGGCAAATCGCAAAAGGCTTCCGGCGCGTGCTGTTCCGCCCGTGAGGCGGCGGTTTTCGCCGGACGAAACAACACGAGAGGTGATGGCGCTCGTCGAACGACGCTTTCCCGATCATTTTGGAGAACTTCAAGACTTCGGATGGCCGGTGAGGCGGGCTGATGCGTTGCTTGCGCTAGACGATTTTGTTGCGCACGGACTATCGCTCTTCGGCGATTATCAGGACGCCATGAAAGTTGGCGCCCCGTTCCTGTACCATTCTCTGCTGGCGCCGGCATTGAACCTCGGTCTGCTTTCCCCCCTCGAAGTTTGCCGGGCGGCGGAAGTGGCGTGGAGGGAAGGCGCGGCGCCGCTGAACGCAGCGGAAGGCTTCGTGCGTCAAGTTCTGGGATGGCGGGAATATGTTCGGGGCGTCTACTGGACTCTGATGCCGGGTTATGCGGATCAAAACGCACTTCATGCGAACCGCAATCTGCCGGTGTTCTATTGGACCGGCGACACCGACATGCGGTGTCTTCGCGAGGCGATCGGCAGTACGGCGAGGCACGCCTATTCTCATCATATTCAGCGGCTGATGGTGACCGGCAACTTCGCCCTGCTGGCCGGCATCGCGCCGCGGCAAATCGAGCGCTGGTACCTCGCCGTTTACGCCGATGCGTTCGAGTGGGTGGAGATGCCCAATACGCTCGGCATGGCGGTCTTCGCGGATGGCGGGCAGATGGCGTCAAAGCCCTATGCTGCTTCGGGGGCCTATATCGACAGGATGTCAGATTTTTGCACCGGCTGCACTTATGATGTGAGTCAAAAGAAAGGCCCGAACGCGTGCCCGTTCAACTATCTCTACTGGGCGTTTCTGATCCGACAGAAAGATCGGCTGTCCGCTAACCCCCGGATGGCGATGCCTTATCGCGTCCTTGCCGGGTGGCCGCCAGAACGCGCGGCAGAGATCCTCGCCGAGGCTGACGGATTTCTTGATCGACTCGACGACAACCACCCCCATCCCGGAGTTGGCCAGTGATAGGATTTGCCGCCTTGCTTTTGGTTTCGACGCTTTTCGGTCTCAGTGCTCGCCTCTGGCGCGACGAGGCGGATCGGCCTTGGCTCGATACGGCGCCGCTGATTCAAATGCAACGGCATCCGAACAAGCGCGATCCCTATCCTTTGTCAGAGGAGGAGCAGCGACTCCTGTTTTCGGAACTCGATGGTCATTTGGCGGCGATGGCGCTGTTCAAAGTGAACACCGGGCTGCGCGAAAAAGAGGTCGTGAATCTGCGCTGGCACTGGGAGGTGCCGATGCCTGAACTCGACACATCGGTGTTCGTCATTCCGCGCAGCTACGTGAAGAACGGTCTGGACCGATACGTGGTGCTAAACCGCATCGCCAAATCCGTGATCAACGAGCGCGCGCGGCGAGCACGCCGAGTTTGTCTTCACTTGTGAAGGGCAACCCATCACCAAGATCTACAACTCGGGTTGGAAGGCTGCGCGACGTCGTGCGGCGAAGCGGTACGCGGGTGAGTTCGGCAGAGCGTGCCCCGAGGGATTTCGGTCCATCCGGGTGCACGATTTGAAGCACACTTACGGTCATCGGCTGCGCCTGGCGGGGGTTGGCTTTGAGGATCGAAAAGCCCTTTTGGGCCACATGTCAGACCATGTGACGACGCACTATTCGGCGCCGGAGATCGGTACGCTGATCAAGGCATCGGAGAGAGTTTGTGCGTCGCGGTCACACAAAAGTCACGCACTGACGATCGTGCGAGCTCGAGCAGAACAGCAAGTACTTGATTTTAGTGGTGGTGAGAGAGGGACTCGAACCCTCGACCTCGGCATTATGAGGTCCAGGCGCTAACGAAATATCGAACAACTACGGCCCTTAACGCACTTCAAACCCGCTAGAAACGACATGACAAGGGCACAAAACGGGCACACGCATTTGTGATAGTTCCTCGGCTTTATGGCCTCCAGCTTTGCCCCTTTATGGTCGCGCGTCGCGGACCGGGCCTTCTGCGCTTCGAGCGGTTCCTCGCGAACCCTTGCCATTCTAAACGCGCCGTCTCCGCGCCGTATAGGAATTGGGAAGCATGGTATCTCTAGTCTAAAATGACTTCGAGAAATCGGGGTGACGTCAACGCCGGAGGCGCTATTTTATTGTTCGGAGTACTCCAGTGAACCTTCATCTTGATAGTGGCCAGCGATTGAGCCGAATCAACGTCGTGCTTTCTGCGCCCAGGGCATTGAAAAGAAATTGCGCAAATTAACTGCGACCAAAGACGTGTTCGTGAATTTTGAGCAGAGGGTCGTCGCGGTCGCATTGAAGGTCGGGCAGGATATCCCGGATGCAGCGCTCCGTCAGGCGCTCACGGACTCGGGCTATTCGGTGGTCACGATCAAACGTTCGGAGTCGACTCTAGAAGAAGTGCGATTGCATATTAAGCAGGTAACACCGTGACCCAGCACACTCCATTTTGTCGAAATGCGGCTTTGTCCGCAACCGCCCTGCTTTCGAGTGTTGCGACGCTTGTGTGCTGTGTGCTGCCGGCCGTGCTCGTTGCGCTCGGAGCCGGAGCGACACTAGCGGGGATCGTGACCGCAGTGCCACAACTCGTCTGGCTGAGTACCCCAAAGCCCTTGGTGTTTGGGATTGCCGGCACCTTGCTTGTAGAGAGCGGCCTTTCGCTCTGGCAGGCACGAATCCTCCCGTACCCGGTTCATCGCCAGCTTGCGAGCTCCTGTCGGATGCTTAGACGTCTCAGTTGGAGCCTGTATGGGGTTGCAATAGTTTGTTTCGCGCTAGGCGCAACATTCGCTTTCGTGATACCGATTTGACATGCGTGCTTGGCTTCGAATGGCTTGCGTACTGGCGCTGACTGCGCCCCCAATCGCCGCGACAGCGGCCGATCCTGACGAGACGCTGGAGGAGGTCTTGGTCACCGCGACCCGTCAACCCCGTCGAATTGCCGATGAGCCGACGCGTGTTGAAGTGCTGGATCGTGAGGAACTTGAAGAGAAGCTCGCTGCCAGCCCGGGCGATGTCTCGATGGTTCTCAACGAGACCCCAGGTCTTCGGATCCAGCAGACCGCACCGGGACTCGGTGCCGTCAACATTCGAATTGAGGGTCTTCGAGGGCGCTACAGCCAGATTCTGGCCGACGGATTGCCGCTCTATGGTGGGCAATCCAGTGGAACCAGTCTGCTGCAAATTCCGCCACTCGATCTGGGGCAGGTGGAAGTCCTGAAGGGTGTGTCCTCGGCCCTCTACGGCGCCTCCGCGCTGGGCGGAGTCGTCAACTTCGTCTCGCGCCGGCCCGACGGATCGCGCGATTTCCTTCTCAACCAGACGAGCCGCGACGAAACCGATCTGGCACTTTGGTGGTCCAGTCCGCAAGCCAATCA
>JANXZG010000014.1 GCA_025355645.1 Gammaproteobacteria bacterium
GTCTTGCTATTGGCCCCGCTACCGCAGTTTGATCGGGCGGCGCAACAGACATCGAATTTCGCAGAGGAGGGCTGGTTTCGCCGCAGGCAGGCCTCGCTTGCAAAGTGCGGAACGATCCTGGCTGCAACGGAAAGCTCGCGACGCGAACTTGCTGCAGCCCTGCATTTCGAAATAAACCACGTGATCAGCGTCGGTCTGGCATGCGAACCATCATTTAGGGACTTGGGATTTACGGAGGAGGAGAGAACCCGTATCCGGACAGTACACGGGATGCAAAAGCCTTGCATTCTTCATACAGGTGGCGCGAATTCCCCGGAGTTTGCCGCTACGCTGGTCAAGGCCTTTCTTCACCTTGAACAGACAGTTAGAGATCGGTATCAGCTGGCGTTCATTGGCAATTATCGACCGCAGGATATCGGGTACCTGCAGGCGCTCGTCAGCTCCGGTGGACTGACCGAGGGCGATATTTGTTTCTTGGGGGATCTGTCAGAGCCGGATTTGATCCGCCTGTACAACGTTTGCGCGCTATTGGTATTGCCGCCGTTGTCCAACGGCCTTTACCTGCCTGCAATTGAAGCAATGGCCTGCGGCTTGCCCGTCGTTGCCGCAAATACCCCCGACGCATTAGAGGTGCTCGGCCTGGACGCGGCCCTATTCGATGCTCTTTCCATCAAAGCGGTAACCGAAAAGCTTAGAGCTGCACTGACGGATGCCTCCCTCAGATCGCAGCCTATAGTCCGTGGAAAGCTACGGGAGAGGGAATTTTCCGCGAACCAAAGTGCACGGCTCCTCTGGCGGGAAGTAGTGAAATTACACGGAGTATCGTACCGGGCGGCCTCCCCGCTGGTAAACGTAGATCGGTCGGGAATATTCAGGAAACGGCATCTGAAGATTCTTGTCACCAAACTGGACCACCTCGGCGATTTCATTTTATCCATCCCGGCGCTGTCCAAGCTCAGAGCACGATATCCTGACGCCGAGATTGATATTGTCGTTGGCAGCTGGAACATCGCCTTAGTCAAAAAGTTGAAGTATTTTCGCAATGTATTCGCATTTGATTTTTTTAAGAGAAAATCGTCAGAACAGGCTTCGGCAAGTAACGCGGAGTTGTCGACACTCCTGCGCGCTATGGATGTTTATGACTTCGCGATTGACTTGCGCCGACAGCCAGACAGCCGCTTTTTTCTGCTAAATGTTAATGCGCATCTGAGAATTGGCTATCAGACATTTGATCAATCCATCGATGAACGGCTGGATATCGTGTTGCGGGCTTACAAGGAAGGGGCACATGTCCGAACCCCGCACAATCAGACTCCCATTTCGAAGCAGATACTGCACCTGGTTGATGCACTGCCAGCGGATGTCAATGACTTTGTGTCATTACCTGAAATCTCGGGCGGGGCAGGGCGCGAACCGGGCCGGGTCGCCATATTTCCCAAAGCAGGTACTGATGCTAGGGAATGGGATCCAGAAAAAATCCGGCAGCTGGTCGACAAATTCCTCGCATTGCCAGCGGTTAAGGATCTGCAATTATTCTTCATCAGTGAGGCTGAAGCGGCGCAGTACGGCTTTGCTGAAAGCGCGCGCATGAAGGTGAATATCGGTCTCGGTTTTCCCGAGTTAGTGCAACTGTTGGCCAGTAGCACTCTGTGCATCGCAAATAACTCAGGCGGAGTTCATCTCGCATCCTACCTCGGGGTGCCGACGATCGGCATCTATTCCGGCCACGAATTGTCGGCAGAATGGGGACCGCAGTTCCACGACAGTGTGGTAATTCATCGCGGTGCCAGTTGTGCTCCCTGCCATCTCGGTAGCAAGGCCGATTGTCCCTACGACAATTTCTGTCTTGGGGATATAGCCGTAGAGGACGTTTACCGTAAAAGCATGGAAGTTCTCGCCGCGGATACCGTGGAGATAGACGGGCCGGCGCTTTCTACTGCAAGCGTCGGGCTGCAACGCAGTGACGAAGAAATAGTCAGACACCTGATAGCCGATCTTGGGGCTCTCTCGGACCCTGGAGGACCGCAGCTTCTGCTCCAGGTATCCACGATCATAGCCCACAACCACCCAACGTATTCCTCCTTATCGGATACCGATTTTGCGTACGACAAAATGGTAAATACGATCCTGAATCATCGATCTACAGCGATTGAATGGGTGGGATTCGGGTCGGCGGAGAGGGAATATCGCTGGACAGATGGTAAGCTGGTGGCGATGCATTTTTACCTGGAAGGGGAAATAGAGGTACCGCCATTCGCACGGCTGTTGTTGGTATTCGATACTTATAAAAAACAGCGCATCGGGGTGAAGTTCAATAGCATGCAAGTTTGCAATGTGATTAGGTCAGGAAGGAGAAATCTGCTTTCATTGCCGGTAAAAAACCTGCGCTACGGATTGAATAGGTTGGAATTCGTGCTGCCTGACGCGGTAAGCCCGGGCACTATTGATACGCGCGAGCTAGGAATGGCGGTCCGGACTTTGAAAATTGTAGTAGAAGATGAAAATGCATCGTTATTCCGGCGAAGCGCCCGGTGGGTGGACCCACTTATTCGATTGCGATAACCGTCCGGATTGGGATCAGATCAAATCGGGTACATCACAGCGAGTTTCATCCAGACGCTTGTACAGGCCACGCAATTCCGGCATTGCGCCTTCTTTCAAAAGGTAGTTGCCCCGCACATATGGTATTGAAGCGGCCCTCAACTCGAACGGCTTCTTTCGAAAAAATGTTTTTGGGACGAGGCAGTCGGCGTACTCGTTCATTTCTTTCCACGCGACCCGGAAGGCTTCCGCGCCATCGCTGAGTTCGACCGTGCCTATGTCATCAGCCATAAGTTCTTCGAGTACGCGAGTATCGATGGCTGAGCGCATGACGCCTAATTTAATATGCATATTTGGTCGAGTCCGTCCCACTGCGTCATGGTCGATCCAGTTCAACGCACGAAGTATTTCCGTGTCGAAGGTATTGGGCGAGTGGTTATCGAGAATCTGTTCTTTGCGCACATTTGTCTCGCCGCGCCAGTCGAGGAACGTTTCGGCGAAGTGGCGGAATAGGTCAATGTTTTTTTCCCGCAAGGCATTATAGGAGACGAGTTTCAGGCTTTTCCTTCCGAAATGCCTGGCGATCGTAGCCCAGATGAGGCTGGTATTGATGAAACCCGAAAACTTTGGATGACGGATTGAGGCCATATAAAATTCCGGGAACGTAGAGAATAAGCCCGTTTTAATTGTTTGTTTCCAAGCCGATGGGATCCGCTCGCACCACCGACGGCAGTAATACACTATGTCGACCGGATGTTTTCCAATTGAATCCCGCAGCGCATCGAATTGCTCCGGTGTCAGGTTCTCGAAGGCCTCGCACGATAAAACAACAATGCGCGAATCGGTCGAATTGATACGTTGAAAGCCTTCCTTCACCTCGTCAAAGCGCTTTTCCCGCAATAGGCGGAAAAGCGGGTCATGCGTTATCTGATCGGGGCGTGTCCACCAGTTGTCCGGATAATTGATGCCACTGGCACGAAGCGTGTCTCGTGCATGGAATAGCATGCTCTGCAGGTACTTGGAACCGGTCTTGGGTGGACCAATGTGAATGATATACTTCGGCATGCGGTGGCAATCGGCCCTAGGTTCGATAAAAGAGGCGCCCGATCGCCGTCCAGAATCCCGACGGCTGCGCAGCAGGCTCGTCTTTACGGGCGGTTCGGGCGAATCTTATATTTCTTATCGCTATTCCCAAGTGCCGTTGGTCCGCCGCACTGGCCGGGCGGGTGGCATCCGGAAGCGTAAATTCCAGGGTGTTGAGTCCATGACGCATATTGTTGGCCGGAATTTCAAGCAATAGGTGCGCACCCTGTTGCGTTCTTAGGTAGACAGGCTGGGCATTCAAACCGATGTGGATGCGCTGCTTTCCGCACGTGTCAGCGATGATCGTGATATTTGCGCGGGCCGCCTGTGCCGCTTCCGCCTGTTCAGCGGAAAGGAAGAACTGGATTGACGCGCGCTCTCCTGTCGTCCACCGGAATTCGCCTTCGACGGAGTCGAATCCGATCCATGTAATCAAATCGGATTGCGGCCCAATGTCGATATTTATCAGTTCTGGGATGATTTTCCAGGAAGGCTCCGCTATTTTTTCGAGAACCATCTCGATTTCGTAGCAACCGCCGGAATGAACATCGGGCGGGCTCGAGTAAGTGAATCCGAGATCGTTATCGATCAGATGGCGAAGCCGATAGCTATTGGGAAGGAGCGCTGACTCTACTTCCGACATTAAGGACGCCGGTGTGTAAAAGCGCTTGTGGTCGACGTTCCAGCGGGAAGGCGGGCCGGGTCGCTTTTCGTAAAGAAACTGATGCGGTACCGAAATAAGCATGAATCCGCCAACTCTCAGGACGCGATGCCACTCGCGCAGAGCTCCCTTGTAGTCTTCTATGTGCTCCAGACAATGGCTGGAAAAAACAGCGTCTTGGCTTTCATCCTCGAACGGTAATGTTTTCCCATCGTAACCCGGGTACTGCAGATCGATTCCAATCGCCTGGGGCACAATCGGGACGGCGTTGTGAAGATAACCACGATAGCCAATATCAAGGATATTTGCGCCCGAGAGGTAACGGTCAACAAAGCCATTGAGGTGTTTTGTCTCAATTGTCTTGCCGGCCTCTGTCCCGACCGCCCGGGCTCCCACGTGGGGCGAATTATCCGAAAGGTCATTCATAAGGTAAGTCTGATCAATTCGCCCATATCGCACAAGACTGCGGGCCGGCTAAAGGCGGGAAGCCCGAGGCGCGCACGGCTTTATCGTCGCCGCCGCTGCGGTAGACCGATGTTACTATGACGGCTAGAATCAGCACGGTTATCTCTTCAATTATGCCTAAAAAGCGATAAATTGCATGAATGAATTAAAGACCGCGATAGTCATAAGTGGAATGCACCGCAGCGGAACCTCTTCAATTGCGGGCGTAATCAGCATGCTCGGAGCATCGTTGCCGGAAGGCCAGTTAATGTCTCCGAAGGGCGACAACCCGCGTGGGTTTTTTGAGTCGGAAAAAATCAAAACCCTCAACGACCGAATTCTTACAGCTTCTGGTACCGATTGGTCCGATTGGCGCACCGTCAACAATGACTGGCAAAGTAATCCGAATTATCCTGATTTTCTTGAAGCTGCTTCACGTGTGCTTGCCGAGGAACATGGAAACTCCCGCTTCATCCTTCTGAAGGATCCGCGTTTCTCGAAACTTCTTCCGTTTTGGCTGCTCGCTCTAGCGAAATCGGGGTTTAGAGCCTGCCATGTCATTCCCGTCCGTCATCCCGATGAGGTTGCGGTTTCGCTGGGCAAGTTACACGCGGTGCCGAAAAACGTCGCAAAACTGACGTGGGTTCGGCACTTTCTGGATGCAGAACTCTATTCCAGGTACCAACCCCGGGTGTTTGTGTTTTGGGATGATCTGCTGGATTCATGGGAACGCATCGCTGCCGATATTGCGGAAAAGTTCAACATCAGCTGGCCTCGGCTGACCGACCAGGTGCGGACCGAGATCGACCAATTTCTGAGCCGCGAACTTCGGCACTATCGTGAATCGCCGAATGACAATGGCATTAAAAGTCTGGGTAATGACTATATTGATGGAGCTTTCACTGCACTTAAGCTTTTCAGCAAAGATCCCACCTCCGCAAAGGCTGCCGGACTTTTTGAGACAATTCGGACTGATTTTCTCAGAACCGAACGAATATACGGGCCCGTCTTTGCCGACCTTGATGCGCTACGTAAACGCGTCGAGCTGGATCGCGATCAGTCGCAAGCGGATCGAGATCAGACCAGATCGACTCTGAATGCTTCAATCCAGAAGCGAGACGAACTCGACCACGCCCTCGAGAAAAAGTCCGCGGTTGCCGCTAAACTGGACCACCAGCTAAAGATTGCTGTGCGACTTATTCGTTCGGCGCAAAGCCGCCTGGATGAACTGCGCAACATGAATGTGTTTCGAAAAGTTTTTAGGGTATTGAAGAACGATGACATCTACTTCAAATTAGATTATCTCACGGCAGAAATAAAGTTAGATAAAAGCCAGCTGGACAGTGAGCTTAAAGACCTTGACCCGGACATCGCATCGTTGGGCTTGCAGGAAATATTGCAGTTAAATGGTATTCAGTTTCTGGCGGGAGCTTACGGGCGGTTGCTCAAGCGTCAACCCGATGAAAGCGGCATATCGTTCTACCTGCCTCGGATGCTAGATGGCACTCCGAAGATTCAGATTCTTGCCGAGATTGCATTGTCTGCGGAGGCCCGGAACTTAGCGCTTGAACTGCCCGGATTGTCATCGGCCAATTTTATTTATCGGCTCTCGAAGGCGCCGCTTCTGGGCGCAGTCGTGCGACTGTTATCAGCAGTCGAGGGGATTTCCGCAGTAGACAGGCGTTTGCGCGCAATCGAACAGGCACTCTATCTGAATAATCGCCAATCTGTACTGATACGATCCTGGCCGAAATTGCCGGAATAATGGTGCTTATCTACGGACATTGGCATGACCGGCGCCGATGATATGCTCGCGCACGATGCCGCCGGACACCTGATTTCATCGCTAGAAACAGGGGATCTTGACGGACTTCTACGGCTGCGCGGAAGGCAGTTTGTCGAGAGCGCGTATGCTGTCCTGCTATTGCGCAAGCCCGATGCCGGCGGCTTCGACTGTTATTTGCCGAGATTGCGCGGCGGCACCCCCAAGATTCAAATACTGCTGGAACTCGCTGCCTCGGCAGAATCGCGCGAGCTCGGAGTGGGACTTCCGGGACTGCGGCGCGCTGTGATGTTGTACCAGTTGGGCAACCTGCCGGTTTTAGGGCGGTTCGTCAGGAGCATGTTCGGGACAGAAGGAAATTCCCGGTTTGAGACGAGACTGCGTGCCGTAGAGGAAGGGGTGCACGAGAACATCGGCGTGAATGACCTATTCAAAGATGGATCTCTCAATGATCCAACGGGAGTGCGTAGGCTTGTCAGGAATTCGGGCCTTTTTGATGCGGACTGGTATCGCGAGCAGTCACCGAGGCTGGGTGCCAATGTAGATTTGTTAGATCATTTTCTGAAAATAGGAGGATTTGAAGGGCGTTCTCCCAGTGCGAACTTCGACGCCGAGTTGTATCTTCTTTGGTACGCCGATGTCAGGAAGCTGGGCCTCAACCCCCTGGTGCATTATCTCCTACACGGAAAGTCAGAGAAGCGGCGATATCTCGCCACAGCGGAGGCTGCGAGTCTGGGGGTTTTTAGCCCAATTCCGGTGACGATGGCACGGATCGTTTGCCTGAAGACGCCGGTTGTACCAGCCGAAGCCGCCGTTTTCATAACGCATTCTGCCGACGGCCGAATTAAAGCTCACGTAGTCCATTGCATTTCGGAATTGAAGCGAAATGGCATCGGCGTGGTCCTTGTGATTGCTGCAGACAAACCCATGGAAGATATGGCGCCTGAAATCGATTCACTGGTTTCAGGATTATTCGTCAGGGAGAACAAGGGATACGATTTTGCAGCCTGGGCGCATGTCCTGCAATTGTACCCATCGCTCTTCGCGGCGCCGATCCTGTACTTGGTCAATGACAGTATTTTTGGACCACTGAACCGAGACAAATTTGCAGCGTTGCTGGAACGCATTAGATGCAAAAATGCGGACGTCATTGGCTTGACGGACAGCGATGAGCACGAATGGCACCTACAGAGCTACTTCCTCGCCTTCAAACCGCGTGCGCTCTCTCAAATTCCGTTTCATCGTTTTTTCAATGCCATTAGTATACTCACTGAAAAAGATGATGTTATCCGCCACTATGAGCTAAAGCTCGCGTCGTACTTGCGGGACCATGGACTCGCCGTCGCGGTGATATTCGATGCGCCTTATATTGAAATTCCGAATCATCGCTACAATAAGACCCTTTTTTATTGGAAGCAGCTCATCGAGGAAGGCTCGCCGTTCGTCAAGGTGGGAGCACTACGGCGCGACCATGAAGCTATCGACACATCAGGCTGGCGCGAGATCGTGGCACGGGAAGGTTACGATCCAAGCCTTATCGATAGCCTTCTGACGAAGGCTCCAACGGCGGATAAAGCGGAATTCGGGAGCCCCGGCGGCGACGGGGAAAATGTCGCCGCTTTTATTGACCGCTCGCGGCCAAAACCAACGCGACCGCTGCGGGTGTCGCTGATCGGTCCATGGAATTACGACAATGGCCTGGGATTTGCGAGCCGCGGTTACATCACCGCATTGTGGCACACAGATTTTCTCGTAAACATCCATGCCATTCGAACTCCGTTTCATATACACAAGCAGATGGCGCCCATGGTGGACTGTCGATCTTTTTCAGGCGATGCGGACCTGGTCATTGTGCATCTGAATCCAGATGGCTGGTTTGGAGTACTCAGCGATGAGCATCGGCTGATCATGGCGAGGGCAAGAAAAATTGTTGGTGCCTGGGTCTGGGAAACGCAAAAAATACCGGAGAACTGGTACCCGGGGTTTGACGAAGTCGATGCCATATGGGCGCCGAGCCGATATTGTGCCGAGGTATACGCCAGCTCGGCAAAAGTCCCGATCGAGGTGATTCCGTATTTCATCGCTGTACGGCCGATCACCGTTGACGATGCAAGCCGGCAAGCGATGCGCGGCGAATTCGGCATTTTACGCGACCAACGGATCATTCTCTATTGCTTTGACGGGGCCAGTTATGTGGTGCGAAAGAACCCGGCCGGCCTTATAAAGGCATTTGCGGATTCGGGACTCGCCCGGGATGGGTGGGTGTTAATTCTAAAAACCAAAAATCTGTTTGATACGCCGAGCCAGGGAAGAAAGTTGCAGGAGCAGGCATTTCAGACCCCGGGTGTGTTGCTAATCGATCGATCGTTCGATTCGGCGATGATGGACGTGCTCATGAATCTCGCCGATATTTACGCTTCGTCCCACTGTTCAGAGGGTTTCGGCATGACGATTGCGGAAGCCATGGCGCTGGGCAAGATCGCCGTAGCAACGGATTATGGAGGAAGCCGGGATTTTCTCGATGACAAGTGCGGCTACCCGGTGCCATATGCCCTGCGTACACTGACCGAAGACCACGGTCATTACACCCGCGGCACAATCTGGGCAGAGGTCGATACCACGGCGTTGGCGGAAAGCCTGCGAAAAGCGGCGGACAAAGTTGACAGCGGCGATATGTCCATTGGTCAGGCGGCGCGCAACCGGATCCGGCTGAATTATTCGTCGAAGGCCGTCGGCGACGCGATGCAGCGAGCAGCTGCGGCTGTGCTGAGCATTTGACAATGGACCTACACCCGTCCTGGCAGACAATTCGGGGCGCCCCGGACCTTATTGCGATTCCGCTTGATGAAAATGGACTACCCGCTAATTTCGAGTCAGAATTTCGGGTTGGTAAAAATGGCGATACCTGGCTAATTATTGCTCCGGCAAGAGCGCGCCTTAATCCTGAGTTTACAAATGTTGTGCGGCAGCACGCTGCGACGCGCCGCGATGTCGGAATTTTTTATGCCGACGAAGTCGAAAATGTGGAGTCCGGTGCGAACCGGCTGAGACTGAAGCCCGCCTTAAACCTAGTTCTGCTCCTGGCCGATGACTACATAGGCTCACCGGTCATAGCGCGGTTATCGGTGTTTACCCGCTTGGGCGGGATTCGCCCAGATGCGCATTCGGCGGGCGTCTATGATTTTTTGCTGCGCGCAATTCGAGACGGCGTTGGTATCGAGCGCATCCCGGTTGTGCTGGTGGCCCATGATGAACAGCGCCCGCGCCCGACCTTGGTGGATCGAACAGCCGCCGTGAACAACTGGATTGGTAATTCCAGTCATATTTTTTCGCTGGCGCCCGGATTGACCGATAGCACCCTACAGCTGCGTCGGATTTTCACGTCTTTCCCGGATGTCACACTGGTGATTCCCACACAGCAATCCCGGCAGCTCCAAGTCAACGATGCGAGTTTCGGGAAGCCACATATCATCAATATGCTTAACAGCCTTGCACGGACCGACTGGCCGATGCAGCGAATCAGGGTCCTGATCGGCGACGACAATCCGGACCAATCCATTTACGCTGAATGCCGTTATCCCTTCGAAGTCCGACACGTCGACACGCGGCGTGCATCGGATGCACCGTTCAATTACGCTGCAAAGATGAACTCTCTGTGGCGACAAGCGGATAGTGAATACCTTATTTTAATTAATGATGATGTCGTCGTGCGCGAATCGGGTTGGCTGCGTGCGCTAATGACCTTCGCAATGAATGAAGATGTCGCAGGGGTGGGGGCGAGGTTGCTGTACGGGAATGGAGATCTCCAGCATGCCGGAATCCCGGGAGGTCTGTTTGGTTCTTGCGCACACGCCTGGATTCTCCAGCCGGCGCAAGATGAAACCTACGATGATTGGGCTCTGGTGCATCGGGAGTGGTCGATGGTCACTGGCGCCGTGTTTGCCACTCGACGCAGTGTTCTTGAGATGGTAGATGGATTTGACGAGCAATTCAGTCTGGAATTCAATGACGTCGACCTTTGTCTGCGGTTGAAGCTGCTGGGCTACAAAATAGTCTACACGCCGTTTGCTGAATTATCGCATTTCGAAAAGGCTTCACGCGGGGCTGACCTGCCCAGGGGAGATCAAGTGGCGCTATTCCTGAAACGTTGGAACGAATTGCTGAACAATGATCCGGCATTTCATCCCGGCTTTGATATGTCGAGTACCTATGTAGTCCCGCGGGCGGTAAAAGACCCGTGGTACATTTCGCGCGAATCGTCGAAATATGCGCGCTAAATGCCGGCAGACGAGCGCGTTGGCAATGCTGGCCGATTTACTACCGCGCGCCGATTTGCGGAGCCGCGACCGGCATACTTGTATAGAAATCGTAAGCCGCGGCTACTGTGGGAAATTGGAGTAGCTCCCCTTCGCATAGCACAACTGCGTTTTCGCAGTGTTCCCTAATTTGAGCCGCATTGTGGGTAACGAGTATAAATGCACGGTCTTTGCGTTTCTTAAACAACTCGTCATTACAGCGGGCATGGAATCGCGCATCCCCGACCACCATCGCTTCGTCAATGAGGAAACAATCGAATTCAATCGCCATGGACAGCGCAAACGCCAGACGCGCCGACATCCCATGCGAATAGTGCATGACGGGTTCACGTAGCTGTGGCCCCAGTTCGGTAAAGTCCTCGACAAAGGGCAACACTGTTTTATAGTTGACGTTATATACACGGCAGACAAACTTCAGATTATCGAGTCCGGTGAGGTGTTGTGCAAACGTGCCGGCGAACGCGAGAGGCCAGGAAACGCGCATTCCGCGCCGAATGCGGCCGGAGGTTGGCCGTTCGGCGCCACTGATCAGCCTGATCAGCGTCGATTTACCCGCGCCGTTTCTTCCGAGAATGCCGATGTTCCTGCCACGCGCTAGCGTGAAGCTGATGTCCTTCAAAATTTGCCTTCGTCCGTGACGGGTGTCGTAGGACTTGCTGACATGTTCAAGCGATAACATCAGAATTCAATCCTGTGGCCAGCTACGCGAACCAGATAAACGGCACATAAGGTGAGGACCAAGCAGAATCCGGCCATATAACCAAGGTCGTAATGCGTCTTAACAACGGTGCCGAAATAACCATGTCGCAACAGTTCAACGCCATGCACCATCGGCAAATACAGCACGAGACCCTGCATTTTTTTCGGCATCCAGTCCACCATGAATGCGGCGCCCGACATCGGAAATAAAATGTATGACACAGGTTGCCACAGGCGATGCACGAGATCTGAGAATACACAAGCGGCGCCAATAAGCAGGGCTAGGCTTGCACCGAACCACGCGAGCATGAGCCAGCCCTCAATGACCAGTGCGATATTGTCCGGCGGTTGCATCCACCCGAGGTAGGTAAAAAATGACGAGAGAAATATGAACGAGCCGGTTGCCCCGGTTACTTCGAGGGCGATGCGCGCCAGGCAGACGTCGATTGCCTGCACGCTGCGATGGAACAGCAAAGGCCGGTTTCCTTCGATAGCGTGCGTGCATTGAGAAGCTGAATTACGCCACATCAGCACCGACGAATAGCCGGTAACGGCGAATGCGACGATCGGAATTCCACTTCCTTTGTGGGCCAAGCCTGCCAAGCTCCACAGCGTGGTTACTCCAAGGGTAAAGAGCATGGGTTCGCCGACAAGCCACAATACGCCAAGATTGTCCCGGCCGAAGCGGGTGATCAGCTCGCGCAGGAAAAGTGCGCGAATTACGCGCCATTGAATGGCGAAACTGTCGGCCAGGGACGTAGTGCTGGCTTCCGCCATGGGGTCGCTCTATTCCCCGTGCTCACGCACGGTAGCAACCAGGATGGTGGCGATGCCCCAAAACAGCAGGCTGACTATGAAGGCGGTTATTATCGAGCGAATCCGGCGCGGTTCCATGGCTTTATCCTGGACGCTCGGCTGGGTCAGTCGCTCCAGATAGATCTGTTTTTTCTGGGCTTCGGCGCGCGCGCTTTCCAGTTCCGCGAGCGCCATCCCCAGTTGCTTGTCCGCAAATTCCACGTCCAGCTGGAGTCGCTCGAAGGTAGGTGCCCGCGCGCTGAATGACCCGCTTGAGCTGGTTACTTTTCCGGTTTCGGCATTGATCGTTTTACGCAGCAGATCCGCGGAGCCCTCCAGCCCGGCGATCTGGGGGTTATCAGGCGAAAGCTTCCTTATTTCCGCGATTTCCGCTTCAGTCGTGATCAACTGCTGATGGAGCTTCGAAACGCCCTCAAGCTGGATGGCCGCCTCTTTGTTTGGCTCGTAAACAGTTTGATTGCTGCGATAGCTGAGCAGTGCGACAGCCGCGTCCTTGGCCTTGTCGGAGGCAATCTTGACCTCGTTGTCGGCAAACTGGATCAGATCGCGGCGACTACGCTCGTTGAGGGTATTGACGAGGCGCTCACTCATGTCCAGCAGTTCTGCATTGATTCTGCGGGCATCTTCTGGCGTGAAGGCGCGCACACTCAAAACCGATATGGAGGACATAGGATCGGGTTCGACACTGACGTGTTTGGTGTAATAGAGAAAAAGCTCTTCGAAACTTCGGCCACCTGTTAATCCCGGGAATCTGTCAAAAAAATTGGCCTCGCGGTGGGCAAAAATCTGTTCGATTTTCAGCCTTTCGCTGAGTTCCTTCAGGGCATCCCGGGATAAAATATAGTCATGAACCTGGGAAGAGTCGCTTTGGCCGTGCGATAAACTGGCGCCCATCAGCATCTCTGCGATACCGCCCGACGGCATTGCGTTTTCCGAACTGCTTACAATAAAATGGGATTCCGATACGTAGACATCGGAAGCGATTAGAGAGAAATATAAGACTGAGCATACCGTTGGAACCAGCACTGCGAACGTGAACAGCAAATGACCGCGCAACCACGCCGTAATCATAGACCCGCGCTCTTGGCCGCTAGCACGGGGTAGGCTACGCTGAACAGCACGTTGAGGAATTTCTCCACTTCCGTAATGGGTGCATTCGAGACGTACAGGACGTCGCGATTTTCCATCGGGAAATTCTGAATCAGGAACAAGCTTTCCGGATCGGTCAAGTCAATGCGGAATACAGTGGGTACAAGGCCGTCAGCAGTCGTCTTGACCGGCTGTTTCGGCCAGTCCAGGGCCGACTTGGCCTCAAATCGGAACACGAATACGCCGCGCGCATTGGATCTTGCATCGATGAGCCCACCTGATCGCGCGATTGCCTGCGCCAGCGAGATACCCTGAGTCTCAAAATTAACTTCCTCATTCTTGCCCGAGGCGCCGAGCGCGGTAAAGCTGAACGGCTGGAATAGGGCCGTCACCACGTCACCAGGCAGCAATGGCACATTTTGCCTCGGATCCCTGATGATGGTTTCCAGCGGGAGAGAATAAACACTGTCGGCACGCGTTAACTGTATGGTCGTTTTGGTAACTGGCTGGCGCACGCCGCCCGCCGCGGCCAGCGCATCCAGCAGATGTTCATTTCCCGGCGCGAGGGCTACGCGAGTGCTCAGATTGACTTCGCCCACGACGATCGCGTTGGACGCAAAGCTGCGTGTCAGCCGCACCAGAACTTCCGGCTGGTTGGCCTTTTTTTGCAGGCGCGCAACGATATCCGCTGCGATCGCCTGCAAAGTTTTGCCGGCAGCCGGAACCCTGCCCGCAAACGGCACGTAAATTGAGCCATCGTCGTCGATCGGCTGTTCCGGCAGGGCGGTTGGATGCGATGTTCCAATCCCAACATTGTTTGGTTGCGCGTTCGCCGTTCCAAAAAGCGTTGCCGGAGCTGCCTCCCAAATTGTTACCTCAAGTACATCGCCTGGCCCGACCGAGCGCGAACCGATGTGCTGGCTCCCCAGGGTTTCGGAAAACAGATGTAGCTTCCGTTGACCGGCCAGTTGGTTCGTGATTGCGTCGTCGACGTTGATGAACTGTATCGATGCCGCATTGACGCGTGCCGTGTCGCGCTCAATCTGGTGACGAGTCGGACCAACTGTCGGCAAAAAGCTGAAACAACCCGACAGAGTAAACGTGCTGAGGGCGGCGATGCAGGCAGTACGCCCAACTCGAACATGGAATTTGCGCGCAATAATAAAAGGAAAATTGGCAATTTTCATTGATGGATGGCTCAATCGAGGGCCTCTGCGGCTAACTGAAACTTAGCCATTAATATTCGATCATTTATTGAGCATTTGCAAGGGTTTACCAATTTTTATCGGCTATATAGGCGCCGTTTTATTGCTCTCAACTGCGGGTGCGCGGCGATTCGACGACCACATTGCAGCCGTCCAGCCGATATCTGATACCAGCCCATGTGAATCTCCGTCCAAAACAACTGGAGAGAAACGCAATGCAATGCACGAGGTGAACCAACGGCCACGCCCAAGATGCAAAACGTATGGTCGCCTTGGCGGTTGACAGCACATCCGCCGGTAACACGCGCGCAGCGATCCGTCGCCTGACCGCCGAACGCATTTGCAAGAGCACAATGCTTGCCAACAGGATGGCTGCACTGATATGGCTGCCGTGAACCAACGACAGGAGCGCAGTTGCGGCGCCGAAAGTAGGCACGCACAATGTCAATCCGCCAAATAGCCAGAGGAGTGGCGCATAGGTGCGCAGCATCAGATGCTGGCGCCGCGCAAAGCCGAACAAACTGTTCCAGGTGTGAGCCAAGGGACTTGGCACCAATGTTCGCAGCGGCGAATTTATCCGGAAGCCGGCGGCGCGCAGTGCCTGTGACAGCGTCACGTCGTCCGAAGCGGCGCGTTCCCATACCGTCAGCACGTCAATTCTGTCAAGCGGCCCGCGCGCCACCGCAGTCGCCCCGCCCCAGCAAATATTCCAGTGTCTCGAGCGCGCCGAGGTCGTGACTGAAAGATCTGCAGCTGCGCCGATAAGCGTCGGCAGTCGACTGTCCGTCGGCAGGGGCCACCGGTAGCCGGTGCTGGCGTTTGCCTCGCCAATCGCTATGGGGCGAACGAGGTTCGTCAACCAATCAGGTGGCAACAGGGTGTCCGCATCGGTGAAAACGATGACCGCATCGTCATCGCGTAGCGCGCCGCGCGCGGCGAGCAGGTTATGCACCTTTTGCGCGCGCTGAGCGCTATATCCTGCGATGACAATGTCGATTTCCGGCCGACCTGCCGCGCGGTGCCGCATCGCTTCAATCAGAATCAGTGCCGGGTCGGCCCGTGATTCCAGCGCGAAAATTATCCGGTAATAGGGATAGTTCTGCTGGCACAGCAGTTCCAGGAATTGGCCGGTCGTCGCATGAACCCCCTTGATCGCAATAAGAATTGCAGCGCGCGGTGAATTGTCAGCTGGCGTGAGTGGAACAAGGCTTCGCAGGTAATGCCATACGCCGAAAGTGGCGACGCAGTCCGTGAGGAGCCAGGCGACCAGCAGTGCGTTCACGGCCGAAGTTCAAGCAAGCCGAACCACTGATCGATCAAGCGCAGCACTACCGGCGTGAACAATGCATCGAGTTGCTGCATGCGACGCATAATCTCGTCAGGATCGTATGGCATGTCTACAGCAAATTCAACGGGCTCTAGAAAATGAACACAAAACCGCGGGCCAGCGAGCCGCTCGCAGTACGCGGGCAGGATGATGGCGCCGGTGCGCGCGGCCAAGCGTACGATCTTGCCGAGATTGTCGTGGATGTCGAGTCGCCGACCGAATGAAGGAAACGGTATTCCTGATTCATTGTCCTCATCCACGGATAAATAAAGTATTCCCCCCGGCCGTTTCAGGTGCTCAATCGCATGACGCCACGCCATGGCATCGACCGGGACAACCTTTCCAGGGAAGCGCGCGCGTTGCATCGCTGCGATCTGCGCCTGTACCCGGTTTTCCGGCGTGAGCGCGAACGCAAACATACGATCCGGGATATGGCTGCTCAGGTGCATTCCGATGGCCTCCCAGTTGCCAAGATGCACATAGGCCATGATGATTGGGCGGCCGTCCGCCAGAATGGCATCAAGCGCTTTGGAATCATGGATGCGCACGCGATGTTCCGATACGATGCGATCGAGCACGCAAAATTCCGCAAACACGCGCCCGACATTTGCCCATAGACGCCGCTGCGCCATTTCCAGCCCGGACGGATCAAAATCGGGAAGTAGATGTCGCAGGGCCGCTGCAACGCGCGCCGCTGCCGCCGGGTGGCCGCGACGGCCGAGGAATTGGCCCAAGCTCGCGCCAATCCGTGATACGACTGAAACCGGTAGCGCGCGCAACAGGCGAAACAATCCTAGGTCGCGGCGTTCGTCCCATGTCATGTCCGGCAGCGCGCGCAGTAGCGCGGCTTGGGTGACGTCGAGCATGGCGCAACAGTAACATGGGCCTTGGGCTTGAGGGGGGCGGGGCCTTTCTGTACCCTGCCTCACGCATGGTATTGCAACGATTTAACGCGAGTGTGCTGGGTCCTCTCGAGCGTCCGGCGCTCGCTTGGATGGCTGCGCACATGCCAGCACGGGTCGTTCCAGATCATTTGACGCTACTCGGCATTTTTGGCGCCTTGCTCGCGGGTGCAGGCTACGTACTGAGTCGCCAGTCCCTGGCGTGGCTTGCTCTTGCCTCGGCGGGCTTATTGATCAACTGGGTCGGCGATTCGGTCGACGGGACGCTGGCGCGCTATCGCAAGATCGAGCGGCCCCGTTACGGTTTTTTTGTGGACCACAGCAGCGATCTTTTTGGCAATGTAGTGGTATTCCTGTCGCTCGGGGTATCACCCTGCGCCCACTTCTCGATCGCCTGTCTGGGCTTGATCGCATTCCTGATGTGTTTTGTCTTTACGCTGATTGGGGCACAGGTCCGCTCCACCATGCGCATAACCTATCTGGGATTTGGTCCGACGGAAATTCGCGCCTTGCTTCTGTTAGGCAACCTGATGGTGCTTTTCAATGGCGTCGTGAGTATCCGTTTGCCGCTATGGCCTTTCGATCTTTTCGGCCCCTTGTCCACTTATGATCTTGGCATTTTGATTCTTGCCCTTGCAGGCGCCCTGCTGGTCCTCATCATGGCTATCCGTGAAAGCCGGGTGCTCGCGCTTGAGGATCCACCGCGGACGTCCCGGTAAAAGCCGACCCTTGCGTGCCCAACCGGTGTTGCTGGACATTACGCGCCTGATCGGCCGCGCACATCGCGCCGGGCCCGGCGGAATCGACCGGATCGAACTTGCCTATGCGCAGCACTTTCTGCTCGCGCAGAACGGTGGCAGGCCTGCCTACGCGGTCATCCATACCATGGGTAGGTTGTTCGGCGTTAACCCACGATGTGCCCGGCTTTTTGTGCAAAAAGTGGCGGCGCGATGGCTGGGCGAGGAGGCGGCAACTGGCGGACGCCGTCCGCGTGGGCTCATCGCTCTCTACGCGACGTTGATTGGCGGGCACTGGATGGCCGGATGGCAACTGCGCCGCAAACTGAAGCAGCATGCGGAACCGCCGATCTACCTAGTCGTCTCGCACCACCACCTGTCCCGCGCGCACTGGATCGACAATATACGGCGTGCCTTCGGGGCCCGGGCAGTTTGCTTCCTGCACGACCTGATCCCTGTCGATTATCCGCAGTACGTAGAAGCGAGCCTTGCAAAAAGGCACGGCCAGATGCTGCAGACCATCGTTCAGCATTTCGATGCGGTAATCGTGAATTCGCGCACCACGGCAGAGCATTTTCGACAGTTCCTCGCGCGCAGCGGTGGCGGCGCGGCAATTGCGGCGCACATCCATGTCGCACATCCAGGCGTCCGCGCGTTTCCTACCGACTCGGCGGGTGCCGCTTCGCCCGCGCCGGATTCGGTCCCATACTTCATGATCATCGGCACCATAGAACCGAAGAAAAATCATCTGCTGCTACTGAATCTCTGGACCCAGCTCGTGGCCACCATAGCCACGCCGCCACGCTTGCTGGTGATTGGTGCGCGTGGTTGGGAGAACAAACAGGCCGTTGACTTGCTGGAGCGCTCAAATCACCCGCTCAGCCTCGTCGAAGAGCACAATCACATGAGCGACATCGCGATCGGTGCACTGCTTAAGGGGGCGCGCGCGGTGTTGTTGCCATCATTGGTTGAGGGCTTCGGATTGCCATTGGCCGAAGCGCTGGCCTCGGGCGTGCCGGTCATTTGCAGCGACATACCGGCTTTTCGTGAGATCGGCCTTGGCGCTCCGGATTTCCTCGACCCTACCAACATATCGGTCTGGCGCGATGCGGTAATCGACTATTGTGCCGCCGATTCGCCACGCCGTGCTGCGCAAATGCGCCGCTTGCCGGCGTGGCGGAATTTGTCGTGGCAGGCACACTTCAATATTGTCGAGCAATCGCTGGACGAGATTTCCAAGCTAGCTCTGGCGCCGCTATGAACGCCGATCATCCACTAAGGATCCTGTTCGAACTTCGCCCGGCGCTTGAGGGTCATGCGGGCATCCCACAGGAGACGCGGCTATTATTCCGCTGCCTAGCTACCGCGCCAAATCTGCAAATGACCGGGCTATTGCAAAGCAGTGGCCGCCTGCTGCCTGCCGGACTCCCGGCGTCCAATCAAGAAGGCGCTGGTGATTTATCCGCCGATGAACGCGTCGAGCGGATGGGTCGCATCGCGATTACGCTTGATTCGCCGTTCAGCTGGTCAGCTACATTCAATACGGTACTGCAGACAGTGCGCATGGCTTTCCAGACGAATACCCGTAGACGTGAGGTCCTGACGCGTTTCGAGTCTGCGCATTTCAAGGATTTTCTCTGGCAGCGCTTGTTCGCAAAGACCCTGCCAGCGGAGGATTTTGACATCGTCACGCGCCAGGAATTCCGGATCTTCAGACTCCCCTGGAGCGCGCTGCAGATCTGTGCACGCTTCACGAAGAACTTTGGCCCGCCGATTTATGCCCGGATGGATACGCGTGATTTCGACCTGATGGTTGCGGAGACCCCGTATCCTGCCACCGTGTCGCGCGAGACGCTCCTGATTGTACGCTACCATGACACCATTCCGCTGATGATGCCGCATACGATTTCCGATCGCAGCTACCACCACGCGACTCATTACCTGACGCTTCGTCATAACGTCAGGAGTGGTGCCTGGTTTGTCTGTGTTTCCGAGGCGACGCGTAGGGACCTGTTGACGATTTTCCCGGAGGCGGAGCCGCGAGCGGTCACGATACATAACATGGTGTCACACCATTTCTATTCTGAGAAGTCGCACCCGGAGCGGGTGCTCGAGATCATCGCCAGCCACGTGGTCGAGAATACCGGGCCCTTGCCTGATCCAGCAAAGTCCTTCGAATTCCTGCTGATCGTATCGAGCATCGAGCCACGCAAGAATCACCTGACGCTGCTCGAGGCGTGGGAGGAGTTGCGAACCGAGCTCTTCCCGGCGCTGAAACTGGTCGTCGTGGCGGGGGCCGGCTGGCACAACGCAGACATCCTGCGCAGATTCCGGCCGTGGATCGAGCGTGGCGATGTGCTACTGCTGAGGGATGTATCCTCCCCGAAGCTGCGGCGGTTGTACGAACATGCGCGCGCGACCGTGTGCCCAAGTTTTGGCGAGGGCTTTGATTTCTCGGGCGTCGAGGCCATGCAATCTGGCGGCGCCGTGATCGCCTCTGATATCGCGGTGCATCGTGAAGTCTATGCCGACGCGGCTGAATTCTTTAATCCCTATGGCGCGGCGGATCTCCGGCGCGCAATATCCAGCGTCATCAAAAATGAGAACTCAGCTTATCGGCAGGAGCTGGTGCAGCGCGGCGCCGCGGTGGCGCGCCGTTATGCGCCGGAGGCGATCCTGCCGCAATGGGAATCGTTCCTGCGCGAGCGGGCCGGGGCCCGATGAAGAGGATATTCCTCACCGGGGCGAGCGCCGGTTTTGGGCTACTCAGTGCCCGCGCCCTGTGCAAGCGCGGCCACCAGGTATGGGGTACCAGCCGCGATATCATACGGCTGCCTCGCCTCGAGAATTTTCACCCGATTGCTCTCGATCTGAACGATCCGGCATCGATCGCCAGCGGGTTTGACCGGGCCCTGTGGGAAGCCGGATTTTTTGATGTGCTCGTCAACAACGCGGGCGCAGGCGTGTTTGGACCACTGGAATCGTTCACCGATGCAGAGTTTGCCGCGCAGCTGGACACGATGGTGTGCGGTCCACAGCGCCTGATTCGGCGTGCGCTGCCTGATATGCGCGCGCGCCGCGAAGGATTGATTGTCAACGTCTCATCGCTCGCCGGTGAGTTCCCGATGCCGTTCATGATTCCTTACAGCATGGCCAAGGCTGCGATGAGCGCGATGAGCGAAGGATTGGTCATGGAATTGTCCGGCAGTGGCGTGGACATCATCGACCTTCGCCCGGGGGATTTCAAAACCCAGTTTCACGACTCGACCCGTCGCCTCGGCACCGCGCTCGACGAGGCCTATCAGCCGGGGATAGAACACGCCTGGAAGACTATCGATGTGAACATGAATCGCGCCCAAGATCCGACCAAAGTGTCACAGGCGCTGGTTGCAATCGTCGAGGGCCGGCTGCGCGGCCCGATCATCGTGCGCGGCGATATTTTCCAGGCGCGCATTTTCCGGTTTCTCGTGCGCCTGGTGCCGCGCAAATGGGTCCAGTGGGGGCAATGCGTCTACTACGGCCTGAAAACGCCGCGCTAGATTTTCTCATCGCGCATTTGCGCGAGCGCTCCATCGGCCATACGCAGCGTCGAGTCGATATCCTCAGGGCTCAGGGCGGATGACATGAACCAGTTATGATGGGGATGGAAGATCGCGCCGCGCCGCGTGACTTCGGCGCAAAATCGCTGCCGGCGTCGCATGCTCGGGTCATCCGCAAAAATGATGAAAGGCACCGCTGCGGGCCCGGAGCAGTGCATGGCATAGCCATGTCTTTTCCCGGCTTCAACAAGGCCCTGCATCAGGGCCTCTCCGCGCTCGCGCAAGGTCTCAGGCGTCTTGTCGCGCTGCATGATCTTGAGGCATGCAAGGGATGCCGCCATGGCCGGCGGGCTGTTCCAGTAGCTTCCCGTCAGGAAAACCCGGCTCGCCGCGATACGCAGCTCCCGGCGGCCCAGCGCGGCTGACAACGGATGGCCGTTGGCGAGCGCTTTGCACAGGCAAATCAGGTCAGGTTCGAAGCCGAATAGCTTGTGCGACCCACGAAGGTCCAGGCGGAAGCCCGCGCGGATGTCATCCAGGATCAGCACGATTCCCTCGCGCCGGCACGCGCTCTCGACATGTGACCAAAATCCTGGCGCCGGCATCACCGAGGCTTTGAACACCGGATGATGAAACGGCGTCAGAATGACGCCGGCGACGTCGTTGCGATATTCGCTCAACAGCCGATCAAAAGCCTCCAGGTCGTTCCAGTCAAACTCGTGGATGTGCACGCGGTCCTCGTCAACTAGTCCCGCGTGCCCTGGCGTGCACCAGGGATCCATGCCGTGATAGGCCTCAGTAACCTTCAGAATCTTGCGGCGGCCGGTGTGTTCGCGGGCCACCTGCACGGCCCAGGTCGTCATATCCGAGCCGTTTTTGCCAAACACGCTCCACGCCGAGAAATCAATCAGCGATACCAGGTGCTCGGCGAGCTCTACCATGACCTCGCCCGGATGATTGACACACAGTGCCCGGGACTGTTGCTCGGCAGCAGCAGCCTCGACCTCCGGGTGCTGGTGCCCCAGTACAACAGGTCCATAGCCGCATAGGTAATCGATGTATTCGTTGCCATCGACGTCCCAGTAGTGGCTGCCTTTCGCTCTCGCCGCGTAGTACGGGAACTCCCCGGGCAGGGAGGCGACGGGGCTCGTGTGGCCGTAGATCCCGCAAGGAATGACCTTCGCAGCCCTGGCAAAGAGTTCATGCGATCGGCGGTAGCGGTTGGGGATGCTCGTCATGGATGCTCAAGCCTGCAGGTAATCGCTCACTCGTTCCATCGCCAGGTTCACTCCATCCGCCAGCGGGACCAGGCCGGTGACCTTGATGTCGCCCGTGCCGATCGCGGCTATCGTATCGATCTCTTCGCGCATGGCACTAAAAGCGATCGCATAATTGACGAAGGAAATCGTCACGTCCGGGCGGCGCGGCGGCGCTCCCCAGCCGGCATCGCAGGTAGCAGGCCCATGATCGAACCACACGGTCGCATTTTGGGCACCCTCGATGAGGAAGCAGGCCAGGCCCGCGGGGCAATGCGCGAGGGCGCTGCGGGCAGGACCATCGCCGCTCGCGAGTGGGCCCAGGCCGAGCCCTGCCACAATCAACGAGAGCTGGGCATGCAATGCGCGCCCCGCGGCGGTGGCGAGCACGTCGGGATGTCCGTCCATGACGGCAGCCAGCCGATCGGTCAGCTTCGTGAATCGAGCGAGCAGTGCCAGGCGCCAGCCGCCCCAGATCGGGACGGGCACCGCCAGCGCATTGCCGCCAAAAAACGCATTCAGGTGTCGATCGCTGAAGAACTGCAGCACCACGGAGGGTGCTCGCGCCGCGCCGCGCTCATAGGTAGCGCTGCCATTCGCCAATCGAATGGTTATCGCAGGACCCCTGAGGATGCGAAATACGATGGCCGCCCTGGCGGAGCCGACGATCTGTTGGGCCATGCTGTCGTTTGCCACGAGGGCGCTAAGACACGGCAAAACCGCATGCAGGTAAAGACGGCTCAGGACCGCAGGATTGACAGCGGCTTGGCTCACGATTCAGGAGTCGAGTTCGGCGCGCATCGTATCGACCGCGTGCCGGATGTCCGCTTCGCTGTGCTCACAAGTCATAAAGAAGCGCAGGCGAGCCAGTTTTTCAGGGACCGCCGGATACAGTATCGGTTGCACATTCATGCCACGCTCAAACAGCCGGGCCGACAGCCGGGCGGCGCTCAGGGAGCTGCCGACAATGGCCGGGATCACCGAGATCCCAGCGCTGAAGCCGGTGTCGATTCCGGCCGCACGCGCAAGCTCGAGGAACAGCGCGCCGCGCTTGCGCAAGGTTGCCACCCGTTCCGGTTCCCGATGCAGGATACTCAGCGCCTCGAGGGCGGCGGCGGCAACCGGTGGCGACATGCCGACGCTATACAGGAACCCGGGAGCCAGGAATTTCAGGTGCTCGACCAGGGCTGCGTCACCGGCGATGTAGCCACCGCATCCGGCCAGCGTCTTGCTGAGCGTGCCCATCCAGATATCAACATCGCTGCTGGCCAGTCCGAAGTGTTCGCGGATGCCGTGGCCCCTCTTGCCCATCACGCCGAACGAATGCGCCTCGTCCACCATCAGGAATGCTTTATGGCGGCGCTTGATGTCAACAAACTGCGGCAGGTCCGGGAAGTCCCCATCCATGCCATAGATGCCCTCGACGACAATCAGAACCCGCTCGAACTGGCGGCGCTGCTGGGCCAGCATGGCATCGAGGGAGGCCCAGTCGTTATGCGGGAACGACAGGCGGCGGGAACCTGACAGCAGGCAGCCTTGCAGCGCGCTGTTATGGATCCACTCGTCATGCAGGATCAGGTCTTTAGGCCCGAACAGGTGTCCAATGGTCGTGACATTGGTCGCGTGGCCGCTGACATACACGATCGCATCCTCGGCGCCGTAGGTGCTCGCGATCGCAGCCTCGAGTTCCCGGTGCAGCGGTCGCTCCCCGGAGACCGGGCGGCTCGCTGATACCGAAGTGCCGTATCTGTCGATCGCCGCCTTGGCGGCCGCGGAGACGGCCGGATGGCCGGACAAGCCCAGGTAGTTATAGCTTGAAAAATTCAGGTATTCGCGCCCGCCGATGCGCGTTCTTGCACCCGCGCATCCTTCGTGCAGCTTGAAGAAGGGACTCGTGATGCCGAGTTTTGCCGCGCCGTCCGTCATGATTCGCAGCTGCTGGTAGCCGGGGTGCAAATCGAATCGCGTAAACTGCTCGGGGACTTGTGTATCGGCGCCGGTGCCACTGCCGCGGGTGGCAGGCGCGGCGACCGTGGCGTTGCTGCGCCGCAGGCGCCGCTCCAGGCTCTGCTGAATGAGCTTCTCTTTCAGTTGTGCCGTGATCCCGGGCAGGCTCTTGCGGCTCATGTCAATTGATCATGCGGCGGCCGGCCCCGAGTTCGTCGTTGTCCTGCAGGTTGGCGGCGATGCGCTCGAGTTCCTCGGGCGTCATGTCTGAGGCGTGCTGGCTCGCGATGCGCTCGATCTGCGCCTTGGTCTCGCCCGCATGATCCGGCGCCGCGGTGCTGTCGTCACTGCGCAGGTGCTCGATGATCCACGTCGCGAGTTTCGCGACGTTGGGGCTCTCGCTCAGGGCCATGACCGGCAGGCGCACGCCGAAGCGGCTCTCGACGGCCACTGCAAGTTCAACGGCCATCAGGGAATCCAGCCCCATTTCGGGCAGCGAGCGATTCGCGTCGATCTTGTCGGGCGTAAAGCGCAGGATCTCGCCGATTTCAACTTTCAGCATGTCGATGACCGTGCCTAGCAGTTCTGCCTCTGGCAATTCATGCAGCAGGCGCTGCAGGTCAACGCCGCCCTCGTCATCCCCATCGCTCTCGGTGAGCCCCCGGCCGATATCCGAGAACTTCGGCGAGGAAGCACTCGGCAAAAAGCGGGCGAGCGCCCGCCACTCGAATTCGAGCACGCCGAGGCCCGACCGATCTGCGACCAGCATATCCTCGAGCGTATCCAGGGCGAGTGCTGAGGACAGCGCCGAGCCGCCCATACGACCCTGCAGTGCGTCCTTGATCTTCTGATTGCGGGCAAGGAAGCCGACATCGTCAATTGCGCCCCATAGGACACAGGTGGCCGGGAAGCCTGCCGCGCGGCGCGCGCGCGCTAGCGCTTCGAGCGCTGCATTGGCGGCAACGTAATTGCCTTGTCCCGGATTTCCAAACAGAGTCGTCGCCGACGAATAAAACACGAAGAAATCGAGCGGCATGCCACGGGTCAGCTCATCAAGATACAAGGCGCCCAGTATCTTCGGCGCCAGCACGCGGCGGATCTGCGCGGCGGTCATGTCGCGGATCAAGCCATCATCGATTACCATCGCGGCGTGCACGATGCCGCGCAGCGGTGGCATCCGGCGTGACACTTCGTCGAGGATTTCTGCAAGCGCGGTCCGGTCAGTCACGTCACACGAGCGTGCCAGGACCTTCACGCCGCGCCGCTCGAGCCGGGCTAGCACTGTCTGCGCCTCCTCCGCGCCCGGACCGCGGCGGCCGAACAGCACCAGGTGCCGCGCGCCCCGATCGGCGAGCCATTCAGCGGTTCGCAAGCCGAAGCCGCTAAGTCCCCCGGCGATCAGGAAACTCGCCTCGCCGGACAAATCCATGCGCGGCTTCTGCGTCGAGCGCGGCAGCACCGTATCGGGTACCCCATCATCATAGGTCACTACGATCTTGCCGATCTGGCGCGCCTGTTGCATATGGCGGAACGCGTCGATGACTTCATCAGCCGCAAAGGCCTGGTAGGGCAGCGGGAACAGCAAGCGCTCGTTGAATAGGGTCAGCACCTCACCGAACAGCCGGCGCGTCAACTCCGGGCGATCGGACATCAGCTGATCGGCATCGATGCCGAAGTAGCTGATGTTGTTGCGAAACGGCCGCAGGCCGATGCGCGTGTTCTCATAAAAGTCACGCTTGCCGAGCTCGAGAAATCGCCCAAAGGGCTTCAGCACGCGGAAGTTGCGGTTGATCGCCTCGCCGGCCAAGGAGTTAAGCACGACATCGACCCCCTCGCCTCCGGTGATCGCAAGGATCTGGTCCGAGAAGGCGAGGTTTCGCGAATCAAAGATATGTTCAATGCCCAGCAGGCGAAGGAAATTGCGCTTTTCATCCGAGCCCGCGGTGGCGTAGATTTCCGCACCGCACCACTTCGCTATCTGGATCGCGGCAATGCCCACGCCGCCCGCGGCGCCGTGGATCAGCACTTTTTCTCCGGGCTGCAGATTGGCCAGGTGGTGCAGCGCGTAGTACGCGGTGAAGAAGGTGCTGGGCGTGGTCGCCGCTGCCTCGAAGGACATGCCGGCTGGAATATGCGAAAGCGCTGCGGCACGGGTCATCAGGCGATTGCCGAAACTTGACGGGGCGAATCCGACCACGGCGTCGCCGGGCCTGAAGTCGCTGACATCCGGGCCCACGTTCAGTACGAGGCCGGCGAACTCAAGGCCGAGGCTCGGTCCCGCAAAGCCTTTCTCGACCGCCTCATCTGACAGCAGGCCGAGTGCGTACATGACGTCTCGGAAGTTCAACCCCGTTGCCCGGATCGCGACCTCAATCTGATCGCCGCGCGGTGCCGTGCGGGGAATGGCCTCCCAACTTAAATTTCGAAGCTGGCCAGGTATCGTGAAGCCGAGGCGCACATTGTGGGTCTCGGTGACTTCGGCTCCGGCCGGTTCCGGGCGGCGCATATCCCGGGCGGCGCCAAGGCGGGGCGCATAACGCTTGCCCGCTGCCGTCAGGATCACTTCCGCTTCGCCATCCTGCGCGCCCAGCTCCCGGGCCAGCGCCGCTGCCGTGACTGAGAGGTCCGCGCGGGCGCTCTCCAGGTCGATCAGTCGAACGCCCCCGCTGACCGCCTCGTTCATCAACGTGCGGGCGAATCCGGCGAGCGGCGCATCCGCGAGCGCCGCGCGATCCGCCGCGCTCTGCGCGCGGCCAGGCAACAGGTGCGCCGCTGCCCGCAACGTAACGAAATGACAGGGCGCCGTGACCTTCATGGCCTCGCAGGCCTGCAACAGCGCGGCCGCCGCGATGCAGCGCTGCGACTGGCCTTCAAATAACTGCGGTATCGAGACCGTATCTGCATCCTCGCGCAGCGCCGTCATATCGACAATGCCATGCAAGATGCCGGCATCGCGCAGTGTGGCAGTCAGGGTCGCGGTATTGCCGGCAGGAGCGCCGACGACTTCATCGCCCCGCGCCTGCAGGCAAGTGCTCAGCGCTGCGGCTAGGCGCGCCGAATAGCCGGATGGATCCGCGAGCAGTAGCCAGCGATATGCCTGGATGGGTTCCGCAGCACGCAGGGAAGGCGTGGCCGCGCGCCGCGCGACCAGCAGGTAAGCACCGGACAGTGCATCCTTGCTGTGCATATGCAGGCGCGGTTGCAATAGCGCCATCTCGCGCAGGCGCTGCTGCCAAAACTGCGCCGGTTGCACCGCCGCCAAGGGCGCGCCCCCGGGTGAATCGCTCCACCAGCCGCTGTTGCTGCCGAACACGAAATCCATCCACCGCGCCGGCTGCGGACCCAGCAGTATCAGCGTGCCTCCCGGCGAGAGCATCGAGCGGGCCGCATCCACTGCGCGCACGGCCTCTCCCAAGGCCGAGAAATCCAGCGTCACGATGACCAGCTGCCTATTTTCGGTCGCGCCTGCTTCATCCAGCAGGCAAAGATCCAGAGCCGGATACCTCTCCTGCAGCCGTCGAGCCTGGTCGATGCCGCTCGCTTCGCTGCTGAAGAAGGTGTATTCGGCGCGATCGAAGTCGAGCGTCTTGCACAGGACCGCGGCGAGCGCAGGAGGCCCTGCGCTGACTTCGGCCACGCGCAGCCGGCGTCCCTCCGGTAAGGCGCGGGTCGCCGCGGCGATTTGCACGCGCAAGCAAATACCGATGCGACTTATCAATTCGGTGCCAAGGACCTGGCGCAGCAGGGCGGGCGGTGATATCTGGCTCGGCCAGATATCGGCAAGCGTTTTCTGTCCGTTCCACAGCCTCGGCAGATGCGTGCCGACGCTGCCAACGGCGTGCGTGATGTGAAAGTGATCGGGATAGTCGCTGATCAGGCTGTTCCAGATGTCCTGCGCCTCCTGCGGCAACTCTCCCGTTGATGTCGCGCCAATCAGCCCGTCGCTTTGTGCAAGGTCAAGAAGTTGCTGCCGGTAAGTCGATACCGCAGGCGAGTGACTCTCCGGGAGTTCCTCGGCGAACGCTTCGACGATGAAGCTGCCGCACAGCGCATCGAGCAACGGATCGACTTCACTGGCGTACTGGTTCTGCGCGCGCCCGATCTGCGGGTCAGAGAAACACGCGGCGAGGGCGGCTTCCAGGGGTTTTTCCGGTAGCTTGTGATCCGCGATCTCGGTTGCGCCGAGTGGGCGCGGCACGGCCCGATATTCAAGGTAGCGCAGCTGCTCGGCGTGATTGCGCTGCAGGCGGATACTGCGAAAGCGCACGTCCTCGAGCAGCGCGATCGTTTGCCGGGACTCGTCAAAAATCTCGAACTCGCCGCAAATCGAATGCGGTGCGCGGGTCAGTATGCGTGCGCGCGCATATTTAGGCGGCCCGAGGCCACTGCGATAGCTTAAGTGCCCGACCCGGGTCGGCACGAAGGTAAGTCCCTGATAGTCCGCAACCTCATCGCGCATGACTTGAATGATCAGCTGGAAGGCGTTATCCAGCAGAGCCGGGTGCAAGTGATGCTGGTCGATTTCTGCCCGCACGCTGCTGGGCAGCTTGAACACCGCCAGGACCGCCGCGCCATCGATCCAGCCATGATCGATCGCCTGGAATGCAGGGCCGTAGCGCAGGCCCGCGCCCGCGGTCAGCAGCCCATGGCTGCGAGCGGTGAAATCCGGCTGCCGGTTCGGCAGCACCTCCAGGGTTCGCGACAGTCGCAGAGTGGAGGCTTCACGCAGCACTCTCGCCTGCGCCTGCAACGTCCAGGCGCCGCCGGCCGGGTATTCGCGCGACTTGATAGTCAGCTGGCCGTCGCGTGGATCCAGTGCGCAGCGCACCGCGCGCGCTGGTTCGTCGGCCAGCAGCAAGGGCGCCAATATCTCCAGGTCTTCGACCTCTGCGCCACTCTGGCCTTGCCACAGCATCGCCGCGGCGAGCGCGAGTTCCGCATAGCCGGTGCCAGGAAAGACCGGCGTGTCGCCGACGATGTGATCGCCGAGCACGGGGTTGCTCTGAGTATCGAGAGTACTTTCCCAGGTGAGTTCCGCCTGATGCAGTGCGTAGCCGAGCAGCGGATGCTCGCGAGTCTGGTGCAAAAGCCCGATCGACGTGCCGGAAACCGTGTGCCAGTGCCGCTCCCGCTGCCAGGGGTAATTCGGCAGCGCCAGGAATCGCCCTTGCCACGGCAGCAGGCTCTGCCAGTTGACTTGCGCTCCTGCGATCAGCGCCTGGGAAGCGGCGGAGTAAATGCGCCGCGGCGCATCATCATTGCGCGCGCCGGTCGCGATCACGCGCCCTTCGACGCCTGCATCGGCGAGGCACTCCAGGACATAGCTGCGCAGCACGCCATGGGGCCCAATCTCGACGAAAATATTGATTCCGGCCTCGACCATGCCGCGGATGGCAGGCTCGAACTTGACCGGCTCGCGCACGTTGTGCCACCAGTATTCCGCGTCCAGCGACTTGCCCGCCGCACGCGCGCCAGTCACGGTCGAATGCAAGGGGATCTTGGTGTCATCCGGTTCAAGATGGGCGAGTGCACGGCGGATCTCGCTGTACAGGTCGTCCATTGCAGGGCTGTGAAATGCGTAGTCGAGCTCGAGCCGCTTGAAGCGGATCTCGCGTGTCGTCAGCGCGCGTTCGAGTTGATCGAGGTCCTGGGCAGCGCCTGCGATCGTGACGCCGTGGCTGCTGTTGATGCCCGCAAGGCTCAAGCCCTTGGTGAGGTTCAGTTCCGCCAGCAGCTCCTGAATGCGCGTGGCCCCCACATTCACGGCGGTCATCCGGCCGGCGCCCTTGGTGGTCGCCTGCAGAGCGCTGCGATGGTGTATCACACTGACGGCGGCTGCAAGTGAGAGTGCGCCTGAGGCCCAGGCGGCGGCTACCTCACCTACGCTGTGGCCGACCACTGCAACGGGATTGATACCGCGATGGCGCAGCATCGCGGTGATGCCGACCTGTAATGCGAATAGCGCGGGTTGCGCGAATTCCGTGAACTCGTAACGCTCGGCGCCGTTTTTGCCCGCGAGTTCCGCTTCCAGCGAATAATTTGCGTAGCGCGCGAACAGGGTGTCGATCTCGCGTATCGTCGCGCGGAAAACCGGATCGGCGAGCAGCAGCGCGCCCATCCCGCTCCACTGCGAACCGTTGCCTGAATAAACGAAGGCCGCGCCGACCGGCATTGCCAGCGCAGTGCCATGTTCGACGTTCGCCTGGTCCGGGACATCCTTGGCAAATGCGAGCAGGTGCGCAGCGATGGTCTCCGGGGTCTTGCCAAACAGCACGGCGCAGCGCGGATGGCGCTCGCGGCCAAACACTGACTGGTAGGCGATGTCGTATAGCGCGCTCTGCGGCTGCGCGGCAATGTAGTCGCCGAGCTCGCCTGCCGCGACCCGCAGCGCCGCCGCATCGCGCGCCGAGACGATGATCGGCAGCGTATGTGCCCGGGGTAGCGCCGGCCGCTTATTTTCCGGGCTCGAGTAGCTTTCCAGGATCACATGCGCGTTGGCGCCGCCAAAGCCGAATGAGTTGACCCCGACGATCAGCTTGCCGTTGGGCCGCAATTTGCGATTCGCGGTCACGACATCCAGGTTCCAGTCGTCAAACCGGATCTGCGGGTTAGGAATGTCCATGCCGACGTGGGCGGGGATCTGGCGATTGCGCACGCAGTAAACGGCTTTCAGCAGGCCGGCGATGCCGGACGCTGCCTCCAGATGCCCGACGTTGCCCTTGATGGAGCCGATCGGCAGCGCATTCGACCGCGCGCGGAACTGCCCGAGGGCAATCCCGAGCGCATGTGTCTCGATTGGGTCGCCGACCGCAGTGCCGGTGCCGTGCGCCTCGATGTAATCAACCTGCGCCGGATCGATGCCAGCCTGCCGGTAGGCATTGGTCAGCAGCGCAGCCTGCGCGATGTGGCTGGGAACTGTGATGCCCGACTTGCGCCCGTCGGTATTGACGGCCGTATGCACCACTACCGCCAGGATAGGATTGCCGTCGGCAACCGCCTGCTCGTAATCCTTCAGCAGGAATACGCCGCCGCCTTCCGAGCGCACATAGCCGTCGGCTGAGGCATCGAAGACCCGGCACCGGCCCTGCCGGGACAGCATCGTCGCCTTGGAAAACGAGATGAAGCCGAGCGGATGCAGGTGCAGGCTCACGGCGCCGGCGAGCGCCTGCGTGATCTCGCCGGTGGCAATGGCGCGACAAGCCTGGTGAAAGGCGACCAGCGAGGAAGAGCAGGCCGTGTCGATCGCCATGCTGGGGCCGCGCAGGTCGAAAAAATAGGACAGGCGGTTTGCCGCGATGCTCGAGGTGTTACCGGTGGCAAAGGAGGAGTCGATTGCCGCCAAGTCATCCGCCATACGCCACGAGTAGTCGGTCGTCGCGACGCCGATAAAGACGCCGCAGTCGCTGCCGCGCACCGTCGAGGGGCGAATGCCCGCGTTCTCAAATGTCTCCCAACTCATCTCGAGCAGCAACCGCTGCTGCGGATCCATCTGCGCTGCCTCGCGCGGCGAAATTGCAAAAAAACCGGCATCGAAACCTGACACGTCGCCGATTGACCCGGCAGCAAAGGTATAGGTCGAGCCCGGATGATTCTTGTTCGGATGCAGGAAAGCTGCGCCGGACCAGCGCGCGGGGTCGACCTGGGTCACGAGATCCCGGCCAGCGAGAAGGTCTTCCCAAAAACGCGCCGGTGTCGTCCCGGGCATGCGGAAAGAGGTCGCTACTATGGCGATTTTTCGCATGTCATCTCGTCGTCTCAATAGGATTCAACTGCGGGCAATGCCCGGAAAGGGTGAATTAGAACATATTCGCCACCCCAGCTGCGTGCTTCGACTGCGCTTGACACTAGCTTTTCCCTGTGACAGTCGTAGGAAAACGACAACCCTGTCGAATTGAAACGGCTGCGCCAGCGGCTCGTTGACATGCACATAGCCCAGCTGCGCTAAGATTCCGCCCTACCAAAGGGGGATGCATGACGAAACAGAGCGTATTGGTGACCGGCGGCGCCGGATATATTGGCAGCCACGTGATCCAACAGCTGAGCCAGGCGGGCCATCGGATCACGGCCCTTGATAACCTGGGGCGGGGATTTCGCCACGCGGTCACCGCAGGTGAGCTTATCGTGGGAGATGTAGGAGATTTCGCACTCGTTTCGCGGATATTGGCCGAATATGCGATTGATACCGTCATGCATTTTGCAGCCCATACAATCGTGCCCGAATCGGTCGCCGACCCTCTGAAGTACTACGGCAATAACACCTGCTCGACCCGCTCTTTGCTGCAGGCTTGCAGCCAAAATGGCGTGCGGCAATTTATCTTTTCCTCGACCGCTGCGGTCTATGGCATGCCCTCCGAGGGGTATGCGGACGAGAAGTCCCCGACGTCGCCCATTAATGCCTATGGCACGTCGAAACTGATGAGCGAATGGATGCTACGCGACGTCGCTGCGGTGACTCCGCTGCGCTACGTGGCACTGCGCTATTTCAATGTCGCCGGAGCTGATCCGAGCGGACGCATTGGCCAGGCAACAAAGGGTGCGACGCTGCTGACCAAGGTTGCCTGCGAGGCCATGGTCGGCAAGCGTGATGCGGTGTCGATTTTCGGCACCGATTATCCGACGCCCGACGGTACCGGCGTACGCGACTACCTGCATGTCGTCGACCTCGCCAGTGCGCACGTCAATGCGCTCGACTATCTTCTGGCCGGCGGACGCTCGGTGACACTGAATTGCGGCTATGGCCATGGCTATTCGGTACGCGAGGTGCTGCGCATGGTCGAGGCAGTCGGCGGCATGCCCCTGGTGGTGCGCGAGGAGGCGCGCCGGGCTGGCGATCCGCCTTACCTCGTTGCGCGGGCCGACCGGATCCGGGCCGAACTCGGCTGGAATCCCCGACATGACGACTTGCGCGAGATCGTGACGAGCTCCTTAAGCTTCGAGCGCAAGCTGCTAGCCGAGCCCTGGAGTTAAGTCGCGTGCGAAGCGCTGGCCAACACATTAAGAAGCCGCAAAGCACCTGTATTGGCCTTTACTTGGCAAGGCAAAAAGGCTACGATTTCCAGCTAATTTTTCCATTTAAATCAGAATATTACGCATGAAAATTACCGTATTCGGATCCGGCTATGTGGGTCTTGTCACGGGGGCCTGTCTTGCCGACGCCGGCAACCATGTCGTGTGTGTTGATATCGACGCCCGCAAGACCGAGATGCTGAAGCGCGGCGAGGTGCCGATCCATGAGCCGGGACTCGCGGCGATGGTCAGGCGTCATTCGGCGGCCGGGCGGCTGAAATTCACGACCGACGCCGCGGAAGGGGTCGACCACGGCCAGTTCCAGCTGATCGCAGTCGGAACGCCGCCCGATGAAGATGGTTCGGCGGACCTGCGGCATGTCATTGCGGTCGCTCACACGATCGGCGAGCACATGCGCGACTACAAGCTCGTGATCACGAAGTCGACCGTTCCCGTCGGCACGGCGGACAGGGTACGCGACGCCGTGCAGGCCACCTTGTCGCGGCGCGGTGCGAAAATTGAGTTTGATATCGTATCTAATCCGGAATTCCTGAAGGAGGGCGCGGCAATAGCCGACTTCATGAAGCCTGACCGCGTGGTCATCGGCACCGATAGCACGCGAGCGGCCGACATGATGCGCACCTTGTATGAGCCCTTTACGCGCAACCGCGACCGCATGATCGTGATGGACATCCGTTCCTCGGAACTGACGAAGTATGCCGCCAACGCGATGCTGGCAACCAAGATCAGCTTCATGAACGAAGTGGCGAACCTGGCCGAATTGGTCGGGGCAGACATCGAGCAAGTACGCATCGGGATTGGCGCCGATCCGCGCATCGGCTACTCGTTCATCTACCCGGGCGTCGGCTACGGCGGTTCGTGCTTTCCGAAAGACGTGAAGGCGCTCGCACGCTCGGGCAAGGAAGTCGGCTATGAAACCAGCATCCTGCATGCAGTCGAGGCGGTCAATGGACGCCAGAAGCAGGTGTTATTCGAGAAGATTCGGGCGCACTTTGGCGAACTGCGCGGCAGGACCATTGCCCTGTGGGGCCTCGCGTTCAAACCCAATACCGATGACATGCGGGAGGCGCCGAGCCGCGTCCTGATCGAGGCGTTGTGGGACGCAGACGCAAGCGTGCGCGCCTATGACCCGGTCGCGATGCCGGAGACCCGTAAGATCTATGGGACGCGCGCGGACTTCATGCTGTGCGACAGCAATGCGCAGGCGCTGGCGGGCGCCGATGCGCTTGCCATCCTGACCGAATGGCAGGAGTTTCGCAGCCCGGATTTTGAGCACATCAAGGCAACTTTGAAGACGCCGGCGATATTCGATGGCCGCAATCTTTACGATCCTGCGCACATGGCCAGCATGGGCTTCAGTTACTACGCGATTGGGCGCGGCAGCCGCACCCCGCAGGGCAAATCTTGAGATCCCTGATTCCGGTCGTCCTGTCGGGCGGGTCCGGTTCGCGCCTGTGGCCCTTGTCGCGCGAGATGTATCCGAAACAGCTGCTGGCGCTGACCGGTCCGCAAACCATGCTGCAGGACACCCTGGCGCGTGTCACCGGCATTTCAGGCGCGGGCGCGCCGATTATCGTTTGCAATGAGGCACACCGCTTCATGGTCGCCGAACAGATGCGAGCGCTGTCGATCGCTGCGGCGGCCATCATTCTCGAGCCGGTGGGCCGAAATACTGCGCCCGCGGTGGCGCTTGCCGCGCTACAGGCGGTCCGGATCGATCCGCAGTCGACAATTATTGTTGCGCCTGCCGATCACGTGATCCGCGATGTCAACGCTTTCAAGCGCGCGGCCGAGGTTGCGGTCGCTGAGGCCATGGAGGGCAGACTCGTCACATTCGGGATCGTCGCGCATGCGCCGGAAACCGGCTATGGGTATATCCGGCGTCGCGCCTCGCCCGGGGACGATGCGCGGTCGGCCTACCCGGTAGCGGAATTTGTCGAGAAACCGCCACTGGAGACCGCGCGCCAGTTTGTCGCTTCCGGTAGCTATTACTGGAACAGCGGCATATTCGTCTTCCAGGCGGCCCGTTATCTCGAGGAGCTGCGTCATTTTGCGCCGGACATCTTCGGCGTGGCGGTCGCGGCGCTGGAAGCTGCTAAGGCGGACCTGGATTTCGTGCGCATCGACAAGGCCATTTTCGAGACCTCACGGAGCGATTCGATCGACTATGCGGTGATGGAGAAAACCCACGATGCGATGGTCGTGCCGCTCGATGCGGGCTGGAGCGATGTCGGATCCTGGGCCTCGCTATGCGATGCATTGCCCTCCGACGAGCAGGGCAACGTGCTGACGGGTGATGTGCTCGTGCACGACGTCCAGGATTGCTATGTGCACTCGACCAGCCGCCTGGTCGCCGCAGTCGGCATGCAGGACCATGTCATCGTCGAGACCAAGGATGCAGTGTTGGTCGCCCCAAAGGATCGTGTGCAGGATGTCAGGAAGCTGGTCGACCTGCTGAAGAAGTCTGCGCGCGCCGAATCCTCGCTGCACCGCGAAGTGTTCCGCCCGTGGGGAAGTTACGACAGCATCGATCACGGTGAGCGATACCAGGTCAAGCATTTGAGCGTGAACCCGGGCGGCGTGCTGTCACTGCAATTGCACAACAAGCGTGCGGAACACTGGGTTGTCGTATCCGGTATCGCGCGCATCACCTGCAATGAACGTATTTTTGAGCTCAAGGAAAACGAATCGACCTATATTCCGCTCGGCGCAAAACATCGTATCGAGAATACGGGCGACCAGCAGCTGCACATCATCGAGGTTCAATCCGGCTCCTATCTTGGCGAGGACGACATAGTCCGCTTCGAGGACAATTACGGCCGCAAGGGAACGACCGCATGAAGCCGATCAGCTGCTTCAAAGCCTATGACCTGCGTGGCCGGATTCCGGATGAGCTGAATGACGAGGTTGCCTACCGGGTAGGGCGCGGCTATGCGCAGTTCCTCGCGCCGCGCCGCGTGGTGGTAGGCCGCGACATCCGCTTATCGAGCGCGGGCTTGGCCGACGCGCTGTGCCGCGGCATCGCCGATGGTGGCGCCGATATCGATGACATCGGGGTCTGCGGTACGGAGGGCGTATATTTTGCGACCTTCGATGGCGGATATGACGGTGGCATCATGGTTACCGCGAGCCACAATCCTTCCGACTACAACGGCATGAAGTTTGTCCGCCAGCAGTCAAGGCCCATCAGCGGCGATAACGGACTGAAGGATATCCAGGCTTACGCCAACGCTGCCGCTTTCCCGGCTGTCGCAAGGCACGGTGAACGGCGCAGCGTCGATTGCAATGCACCCTACATCCGCCACCTGCTGTCCTATGTGGATTTGGCCAAACTGAAACCGCTGAAGATCGTCGTCAATGCCGGAAATGGCGGCGCAGGCTTGGTGATTGACCAGCTGCAGGCGCATCTGCCATTCGAGTTCGTCAAGGTGAACCACGAACCCGATGGGCATTTTCCCAACGGCATCCCGAATCCGATGCTGCAGGCTAATCGAACGCCGACACTCGAGGCGATCCGCAGCTCTGGCGCCGACTTTGGTATTGCCTGGGACGGCGATTTTGACCGCTGCTTCCTGTTCGACGAAAATGGCGCATTCATCGAGGGCTACTACATTGTAGGTCTGCTGGCCTCGGTTTTGTTGCGCGCCGAGCGGGGCGGGCGCGTCGTGCACGATCCGCGATTGACGTGGAACACGATCGAGCTGGTCGAGGCTTGCGGCGGCTCGGCTGTCCTGTCGAAATCGGGCCATGCCTTCATCAAGCAGCGCATGCGCGAAGTCGACGGCGTATATGGCGGCGAGATGAGCGCGCATCACTATTTTCGCCGCTTTGCCTATTGCGACAGCGGCATGATCCCCTGGCTGATCGTTGCGCAGCGCCTCTCGGAGAGCGGGCAGCAGCTGTCGCAGCTGGTTGGCGAGCGCATGTCGAAGTTTCCGGTCAGCGGCGAGCTCAATTACCGGGTGCCGGACGCGAAGGGCGCGAGCGCGGCCATTGAGAGGCGCTACGCGGGCGCTGCGCTTGCGGTGGACCGCACCGACGGATTGTCCTGCGAGTTCCCCACCTGGCGCTTTAACCTGCGCAGCTCAAATACCGAACCCCTGCTGCGTATCAACGTTGAAGCACGTGGATCGGTCGTGCTGATGCGCGAAAAGACCGCGGAATTGCTCGATATGCTGCGCGCGCAAGGCGCCGTTGCTGCAGACGCTTAAGTCATATGAACGCACTAGTCGCAGTCGGCCCGAAACTCAGCATCGTTGTTCCCGTCTACAACGAGGAGGCGGTGCTGCCGACCCTATTCAAGCGCCTGTATGCCTCGCTCGATGCGCTGCAGATTAGCTTCGAGATAGTCTTCGTCAACGATGGCAGCAAGGATCGCTCCGTCGCATTGCTGCGTGAGCAGTTCGCGCGCCGGCCGCGCGAGACCCGTGTAGTGCTTTTCCATGCGAACTTCGGTCAGCACTCGGCCATCATGGCGGGTTTCTCCTACGCCCGCGGCGAATTCGTGATTACCCTCGATGCCGACCTGCAGAACCCGCCGGAAGAAATAGGCAAGCTGGTTGGCAAGCTGGCCGAAGGCTATGACTACGTGGGCACGATCCGCCAGCAGCGCCAGGATGTCCTGTGGCGGCGCATGTTCTCCCGTGCGATCAACAAGCTGCGCGAGCGGATCACGCCGGTGCGGATCACGGACCAGGGTTGCATGATGCGTGGGTACGCTCGATCGGTGGTCAATGCGCTGAATCACACGCGCGAGATCAATACCTTTATCCCGGCACTCGCCGCGTTGTATGCAATGCGACCGATCGAGGTGCCGATTGCCCATGAGGAACGCCACGCCGGACAGTCGAAGTACTCGATGTACAGCCTAATCCGCCTGAACTTCGACCTGATCACCGGATTCTCGGTCGTGCCGCTGCAATTGTTCTCCATGGTCGGCATGGCAGTCGCCACCTTGTCGGCGCTGCTGGTTGTGTACCTCGCGGTGCGCCGCCTGATAGTCGGTCCGGAAGCCGAAGGCGTGTTCACACTGTTCGGCGTGGTGTTTTTCCTGATCGGCGTTGCGCTGTTTGGCATTGGCCTGCTGGGCGAGTACGTCGGGCGCATCTATGCACAGGTGCGCGAGCGCCCGCGCTATATCGTGGAGGCGGTCCTCGAGGATGACAGCGAGGGCCGCTTTCAGTGACCCGCGCGGTGGTCTTTGCGTACAGCGAAGTGGGCCTTCGCTGTCTGCGGGTTTTGCTTGCGCAGGGAGTCAAGATCCCGTTGCTATTCACGCAGGCGGACGACCCGAAAGAGGTGCAATGGTTCGGCAGCGTCAAGGCCCTCGCACTCAAAGCGGGCCTCAGTGTCGAGACTCCGGAGGATCCGAATACGCCGGAATGGATCGCGGCCGGCGGCGCGACGGACCCGGACTTCATTTTCTCCTTTTACTATCGGCACATGCTCAAGTCCGGCTGGCTCGGCATTGCGCGACGTGGCGCGCTGAACATGCATGGCTCCTTGTTGCCGGCCTATCGCGGCCGCGCGCCGGTGCACTGGGCGATTCTCAAGGGCGAGAAAGTGACCGGCGCAAGCCTGCACTACATGGTCGAGAAGCCCGACGCGGGAGCGCTTATCGATCAGCAGGCAGTATCGATACTCGAGAATGACAATGCGCTTGAAGTCTCGTGCAAGGTGGCGGGCGCGGCCGAAGCTGTAATGGCGCGTTCGCTGCCTGGGCTGATCGATGGCTCGATCGTCGCGAAGCCGCTCGATATCAGCCAGGGCTCCTATTTTGGCCGGCGCACACCCGAGGATGGCCGCATTGACTGGCGCCAGCAGGCGCGCGAAATACATGACCTTGTGCGCGCGGTCGCACCGCCGTTCCCGGGTGCCTTCACCGACGTGAACGGGTGTAGGCTTGCACTATGGGAGACGCGGGTGGATGGGTCCCCGGCAGCCCACATGGCAAACGTGCCGTGCCTGTACGTATCGGGCGGCCACTGGTACGTCGATTGCCAGGATGGACGGCGCCTCAGGGTGTTGCAACTGGCTGCGGATGGGCGCCTGATCACGCCTGAAGCCGCGCCGCTGGCCTTGGCCAAACTGCCGTTACATTTGTCCTAAAGTTTAAGGTGTCGGGGGAATTAATCTTGAAAAACGTGCTTATCCTTGGGGTTAACGGCTTCATCGGCCACCACCTGAGCAAATACATCCTTGCGCACACCGACTGGCATATCTACGGGATGGATCTGCAGTCCGAGCGGGTTGCGACCATGCTCGATAATCCGCGCTTTCATTTTGTCGAGGGCGACATCACGATCAACCTCGAGTGGGTCGAGTACCACGTGCGCAAGTGCGACGTGATCCTGCCGCTAGTCGCGATTGCCACCCCCGCGACCTACGTACGCGCGCCGCTGAAGGTCTTCGAGCTCGATTTCGAGGCGAACCTGCCGATCATCCGCCACTGCGTCAAGTACAAAAAGCGTGTGGTATTCCCGTCCACTTCCGAGGTCTACGGCGCCTGCCGCGACAAGGAATTCGATCCGTCGACCTCGAATCTCGTGCTCGGCCCCATTCATGAGCAGCGCTGGATTTATTCCTGCGTCAAGCAGCTGTTGGATCGGATCATCTGGGGCTATGGTGAGCAGGGACTGCAATTCACGCTTTTCCGGCCGTTCAACTGGATCGGCTCGGGACTCGATAGCATGGACGATCCGAAGGAGGGTAGCTCGCGCGTGCTGACGCAATTCCTCGGTCACATCGTCCGCGGTGAGCCCATCAAGCTGGTCGACGGCGGCAGCCAGACCCGTGCGTTCACCTATATCGACGATGCGGTCGAGTGCCTGACGAAGATCATCGACAATCCCGGCGGCATTGCCGACGGCAAGATCTATAACATCGGCAACCCGACGAATCTGTACTCGATTCGCGAGCTGGCGAACATGATGATACAGATTGCGCTGTCCCGCGTGGAATACGCGCCGACTGCACGCAACACCAGGCTGATCGAGGTGACCGCGATGGACTACTACGGCAAAGGCTATGCCGACATTCCGGCGCGGGTTCCCTCGATCGTCAATACCACTGCCGATTTTGGCTGGCGGCCGAAAACCGACATGCGCGCCGCGCTGTCGGCGATCTTCGACTCCTACGCGCATAGCCTGCCGAGCGCCTCAGCGCTGCTATCCCGCGATCCTTGAGCGCGGGCCGCATGCTGGAGGGCGTCACGATTGGCCTGAAGGTCGACGTCGACACCCTGCGTGGGACCCGCGAGGGGGTGCCGGCGCTGGTCGCGCTGTTCAAGCGCCTCGGAGTCGACGCGACCTTTTATTTTTCCGTGGGGCCCGATCATACCGGTCGCGCAATGCGCCGCGTTTTCCGCCCCGGGTTCGCCCAGAAGGTGGCGCGAACCTCGGTACTAAAGCATTACGGGCTCAAAACGCTGCTGTATGGTGTACTGCTGCCGGGGCCTGATATCGGGCGCGATGGCGGCGCTGAGATGCGCGGGGCACATAGTGCCGGGTTCGAAGTCGGGCTGCACAGCTACGATCACGTGCGCTGGCAGGACTTCGTCGCGGACGCAAGCCCAGAATGGACGCGACGCGAGTTCGAGCGTGGGCTCGCGGCGTTCGAGAACGTATTCGGATTTGCGCCCCAGTCCCATGCCGCTGCGGGCTGGCAGATCAACGCCGCCGGCCTTGAACTAGAGTGCGAGCATGGGCTGCTTTACGCCAGCGACACGCGCGGTACGTCGCCATTCCTGCCGCAGCTGCCGCCGGGCGCAGGATTCGCGGCGCTCTGTCCACAGTTACCGACGACTCTGCCGACGTTCGATGAAGTCCTCGGTGTCGACGGGATGGATGAGCATCGCGTCGCAGGCGAGATCTTTGCGCGCTCCGCAGCGACCGCGCGACCGCCGCTGCAGGTGTTCACCTTGCACGCAGAGCTCGAGGGCATGCTGTTGCGCGGGGCTTTTGAGGAATTGCTGGTGCGCTGGCGCGATGCCGGCGCGCAGATTACCCGCATGGCCGCCGTTCATGCGCTGGCGATGCACGGGCCCCTGCCGGTGCAACGCGTCGACCTGGCGCAGATTCCCGGGCGCTCAGGGCGCCTTGCGGTCCAAGGCGCCCGCGTAGCGGCGCCGGCGTGAGTGCCGCCGCTGTAACCGGGCCGCGCGAGCGACGGCTTTATCTTGCACTGGCGGGACTCGTCATCGTGGTCTGGCTCGGCACCTTGAACTCCCGGCCATTGTTCAATCCCGATGAAGGGCGCTATGCCGAAATCCCGCGGGAGATGCTGAGTACGGGCGACTGGATCATTCCGCACCTGGACGGGCTGGCCTACATCGAAAAACCACCGCTGCAGTACTGGGCGACTGCGGCGTCCTATTGGCTGCTCGGCCAGAACGTCATGTCGGCACGGCTCTATACGGCGCTCTGCGCGCTGGGCGTCATTGCCGTGGTGTGGCTGCTTGCGCGACGGCTATGGGACGAGGCGGCGGCGTGGCGATCCGCCGCCGTGCTGTCGAGCCTGTCACTGTTTGTGATCATGGGCCAGCTGTTGACCCTCGACATGAGCCTGACTTTCTACATGACCCTGAGCCTTGCGGGTTTCCTGCTTGCGCAACGTGGCCGCGGGCGCGAACGCAGATGGATGCTGCTGGCATGGCTCGCCGCGGCTTGCGGCGTGCTGACCAAGGGACTTGTGGCCGTGGCAATTCCAGTTGCGGTGCTGATTCTCTATACGCTGATCACGCGCGAGACGGGAGCCTGGCGGCGGCTCGAATGGAAGGGCGGTGTACCGCTGTTCCTTGTCGTCACGGTACCCTGGCACTGGCTCGCGGCAGGGCGCCTGCCGGACTTCCTGCAGTTCTTTTTCGTCCATGAACACTTCGCGCGATACTTGACGCCGAGTGCTGGCCGCGAAGAGCCGCTCTGGTTCTTCGGCGCGGTCTTCATTGGCGGCAGCCTGCCGTGGACGGTACCGGCGTTGCGGGTGCTCGGCAGCGGCTGGCGCGCGCGCGCAGTGCCCGGTGAATTCAATCAGGCACTGTTCCTGTGGTTGTGGGTCGTGTTTGTGCTCGGATTCTTCACGCTGTCCGATTCCAAGCTGATTCCCTACGTCCTTCCGGCGATGCCGGCGGTCGCATTGCTGATCGGAGCATCGCCCGCTGAGACCTTGCGACGCGATCTGGTGGCGACCGCCATCGTGATGACCCTGACGGCAATGCTGTTCCTGGTGGCGGGTGTCGCGTTGCCACATTGGCTTGCTGCATCGCCCCGCAGTCCCTACTTACTGCAAATGTCCCGGCCACTGCTGCCCATTGCAGCGGTGCTGGCCATCTCGCTTGCTTATGCGATGTTGCGCCGCGTGGGCGGGCCGACCGGCAGAGTCGCTTTTATGGGTGTGGGCGGGTGCCTTGGCGTGCTGATGCTGATGCGCGCAGCGTCCGCGGTTGGACCGATTTACTCCGGATACAGCCTGGCCGCGGCGCTTCCCGCTGACCTATCAGGCGATGTGCCGATCTACAGCGTGGCGACCTACGACCAGAGCCTGCCGTTTTATCTGTCGCGCACGGTGCGGCTCGTGGCAGTGCGCGGTGAGCTTGATTATGGGCTGCGCCATGCGCCGGCCGGTACGGAACTTGGCCTGACTCAGTTTATTCACGACTGGTCGGCGACGGACCGTGCGTTCGCGATCATGGAACCCGACATGTTCGATGAGTTAAAGTCCACAGGGGTGCCCATGCGCGAGACGCACCGAGATTTGCAGCGCGTTCTGGTGTCACGCCAATGAACTGGATTACCTGGACATTGATTTTTACGGGTGTCGGGCTGAACGCCGCGGCCCAGTTGTTATTGAAAGTTGCGACACGCCCGCTCGCGGCCTTCTCGCATTTCGATTTTGCAACACTGATGGCCAGTATTTTGGTGCTCGCCGGGAGCATGCCGTTCTGGGTCGGCATGTTCTGTTATGGCGCGAGCCTCTGCGTATGGCTCGCGGCCCTCGCACGTGCTCCAGTGAGCATCGCTTACCCGATGCTCTCGATCGGCTATGTGATCGTGGCGTTCGCCTCGACCATGTGGCTGGGCGAGACGCTGTCGCCGGCGAAAATACTGGGTATCGCGCTGATCTGCGCCGGCGTCGCGCTCGTCTCGAGGAGCGCCGCGTGAAGCCCTTGCGCATGGCTGCGCGCGCCAAAACTGCTTTGCGCAACGATGCAAATGCTGCCAAGATCCGCGCGGCCCTTCGCGCACAGCTTAAATTGACCTTAGGAGTCCCTATGAAGCGTTTGTTCTTCGTCGCCGCACTGGTCGGCGGATTTGCGGTGCCGCTGCATGCCGCGCTCAAGTCGGGCGATATCGCGCCGCTATTTACGACCCAGGCAACACTTGCCGGCAAACCGTTCGAGTTCTCGCTGGCCGATGCGCTGAAGCGCGGCCCGGTCGTGCTTTATTTCTATCCGGCCGCCTTCACGCCGGGCTGCACCGTGGAAGCGCATGAATTTGCGGAGGCCACAGACAAATTCAAGGCGCTCGGGGCCACGGTGATCGGGGTATCGCACGATGGCATAGACAAGTTGAATAAATTCTCGGTGGCCGAATGCCGCAACAAGTTCGCGGTCGCGTCTGATGCCGACGGGAAAATTATGAAATCCTACGATGCCGTGCTGAGCCCGCATCCGGCCTATGCCAACCGCACCTCTTACGTCATCGCGCCGACCGGCAAGATCATCTACGAATTCACCGATCTGAGTCCGGAACAGCACGTGGCCAACACGATGGCGGCCGTGCAGCAGTGGGACCTGCAGCAGAAGCACTGAGGGCGGTTATTTCGGCTCGAACTTGAGCGCGACACCATTCATGCAATAGCGCTCGCCGGTCGGCCTGGGACCATCGGGAAATACGTGCCCGAGATGCCCACCGCAGCGCGCGCAATGCACCTCCGTTCGCGCCATGCCGAGCTTGTGGTCAGTAGAGGTGGCGACCGCCTTGGCCAGGGGCGCGAAAAAACTCGGCCAGCCCGAACCGCTGTCGAACTTGGTGTTCGATTCAAATAGCGCAAGTCCGCAGGCGGCGCAGGCGTACAGACCCGGACGGTGCTCATTGTTCAGCGGGCTCGTGCCGGCGCGCTCCGTGCCGTGCTTGCGCATGACCGAATAAGTGTCTGGAGCAAGTGTTGCCTGCCATTCGGCGTCGGTACGAACTTCGGCGGGATCTTTGGGGTTGTTCATGCTGGGTTTGACCATATTCCTCTTTGCGGTCGAAAATCAACCCCGCAACGGCTGGCGGGCCATTTTGTCGCTACAATAGGCGTTTATTATTGACAGGATGTAGCGATGGCGCGCGAGGTACGCGGCGGGGGAGCAGCATTGATCTGCGGGTCGGTTGCGTATGACACCATCCTACTGTTTCAGGATCGTTTCAAGTCGCACATCCTGCCCGACCAGATTCACATCCTGAACGTCTCCTTTCTCGTCCCGCAGATGCGCCGCGAATTCGGTGGCTGTGCCGCAAACATCGCCTATGGTCTGAAGCTACTGGGCGATCAGGGGATTCCGATGGCCACGGTGGGGCACGATTTCGCGCCGTACCGCGCGCGCCTTGAGGCGCTTGGCGTCGCGCTCGAGCATATCACCGTGATACCGGATCAGTTCACCGCGCAGGCCTACATCACGACCGACCTGGACGATAACCAGATTACCGCGTTTCACCCTGGCGCGATGCAGGAGTCACACCGCAATCGGATTGCCGACGTATCCGGCCCTGTTGCCCTTGGGATCGTCGCGCCCGACGGGCGCCAGGCCATGATCGAGCATGCGGCGCAATTTTCTGAGGCCGGCATCCCTTTCATATTCGATCCGGGCCAGGGACTACCCATGTTCGCAGCGGATGAGCTGAAGACATTCATCGCGCAGGCGAGCTGGGTTGCGGTCAATGACTACGAATGGGGCATGCTGCGTCAGAAAACCGGTCTGACCGAAGCGGATGTCATGGATCAGGTCGATGCGCTGATCGTGACCCGCGCCGCCGCGGGCTCGGTGATTCACGCGGGCGGACGCCGCATCGAAGTACCCTGCGTGAAGCCTCGCGCCGTGGTCGATCCGACAGGTTGCGGAGATGCCTATCGCGCTGGTCTAATTCACGGGCTGCTGAAAGGCCTCGATTGGGCGATAACCGGCCGGGTGGCCTCGCTGATGGGCGCGATCAAGATCGAGTCGCGCGGGCCGCAGAATCACCAGTTTGGGCCGGCCGAATTCCGGCAACGGTTTCACGACAATTTTGGCGACATGCAACCAGGACTTTAAAGACTATGAGCAGTAATTTCTCCTTCACCTCGGAATCGGTTTCCGAGGGGCATCCGGATAAGATCGCCGACCAAATCTCGGATGCCATCCTTGATGCGATCCTGAAGGCGGACCCGCGCGGCCGGGTCGCCTGCGAGACGCTCGTCAAGACCGGCGTCGTGATCGTCGCGGGCGAGATTACGACCAGCGCGTGGGTCGATGTCGAGGCCATCGTGCGCAAGACGGTACTCGACATTGGCTACAACTCCTCTGACATGGGGTTTGATGGAGAAAGCTGCGGCGTGCTCAATATCATCGGCAAGCAGTCGCCCGATATTGCACAGGGCGTGGATCGCAAGGATCCCCGCAAGCAAGGAGCCGGCGACCAGGGCCTGATGTTCGGGTATGCGACGAATGAAACCGATGTGCTGATGCCTGCTCCGATCACGCTGGCCCATCGCCTGGTCAAGAGGCAGGCGCAGGTGCGCAAGAGCGGGACTCTGCCGTGGCTGCGTCCGGACGCCAAGAGCCAGGTAACGCTGCGTTATGAGAACGATGTACCGGTCGGCCTCGAGGCCGTCGTGCTGTCGACTCAGCATCATGATGACGTCAAGACTCGGCACCTGCGCGAAGCGGTCATGGAGGAGATCTTGAAGCCGGTCCTGCCTAAGAGATGGATTAACAAGCGCACGAAGTTTCATATCAACCCGACGGGGCGCTTCGTGATTGGCGGACCGGTCGGCGATTGCGGGCTCACGGGACGAAAGATCATCGTCGATACTTACGGCGGCTTTGCGCGCCATGGCGGCGGAGCATTCTCAGGCAAGGATCCTTCCAAGGTAGATCGCTCGGCGGCCTACGCCGCGCGATATGTCGCAAAGAATATCGTCGCGGCGGGTCTAGCCGCGCGCTGCGAGGTGCAGATCTCCTATGCCATCGGCGTGGCGGAACCCACGTCGATCATGGTACAGACGTTCGGGACTGGCAAGATAACCGACAAGCGCCTGACGCAGCTCGTGCGCGCTCATTTTGACCTGACGCCTTATGGTCTGCGCAAAATGCTCGACCTGTCACGGCCGATTTATCAAAAGACCGCATCCTACGGCCATTTCGGTCGCAAGGAGGCGGAGTTTACCTGGGAGCGCACGGACAAGGCGCCGGCACTCGCGGCTGAATTAAAATCCAGGCGCGCATTCTAAGCACCAATATCGGAGAGTCATCGTATGAACGCAGCAATCAAGCCGAACCCCGACTACCTGGTCAAGGACCTGTCCCTGGCGGAGTGGGGTCGCAAGGAAATCAGGATCGCCGAGACCGAGATGCCGGGTCTAATGGCTATCCGTCAGGAGTTCGCCGCGCGCCAGCCTCTGCGCGGCGCACGCATCACGGGATCATTGCACATGACGATCCAGACAGCCGTGCTGATCGAGACCCTGAATGCGCTCGGCGCAGAAGTTCGCTGGGCGTCCTGCAACATCTACTCGACGCAGGACCACGCCGCGGCGGCGATTGCCAAGTGCGGCACGGCAGTGTTCGCGGTCAAGGGCGAGAGCCTGACTGAATACTGGGACTACACGCACCGGATCTTTCAATGGCCGGACGGCGGGCACACGAACATGATCCTCGATGATGGTGGCGATGCGACACTGCTGCTGCATCTCGGCGCTCGCGCAGAAAAAGACCTCGCGCTGGTCGCCAAGCCGACCAGCGAAGAAGAGGAATGCCTGTTTGCGGCCATCAAGGCCAAGCTTAAGACAGATCCTACCTGGTATTCGACGCGTCTCGCAAAAATACGCGGCGTCACGGAGGAGACGACCACGGGTGTCAAGCGCCTTTATCAGATGGCCAAGGATGGCGCACTGGCGTTTCCGGCCATCAACGTCAATGATTCGGTCACGAAGAGCAAATTCGACAATCTATATGGCTGCCGCGAATCGCTCGTCGATGCGATCAAGCGCGCAACTGATGTGATGATCGCGGGCAAGGTCGCCTTGGTGGCAGGGTATGGCGACGTTGGCAAGGGCTCGGCGCAGGCATTGCGGGCGCTCTCGGCGCAGGTTTGGGTGACTGAGATCGATCCGATCTGCGCGCTGCAGGCCTCGATGGAAGGCTATCGGGTAGTGACGATGGACTATGCGGCTGACAAGGCCGACATATTTGTGTCGGCGACCGGCAATCTGCATGTCATCACACACGATCACATGAAGCGCATGAAGGACCAGGCTATCGTGTGCAACATCGGGCACTTCGACAACGAGATCGAGGTCGCCGCGCTGAAGCGCTATACCTGGGACAACATCAAGCCGCAGGTGGACCATGTAATCTTCCCCGATGGGAAGCGGATCATCCTGTTGGCCGAAGGGCGGCTCGTTAACCTAGGCTGCGGCACCGGACATCCGTCCTACGTCATGAGCTCCTCATTCGCGAACCAGGTCCTCGCGCAAATAGAGCTATTTGGCAATCCCAAGCAATATCCCGTTGGCGTCTATGTGCTGCCGAAGCATCTGGACGAGAAGGTTGCACGGCTGCAGCTCTCCAAGTTGGGCGCGCAGCTGACCGAACTTACCGATGCGCAGGCGCGCTACATTGGCGTGACGCGCCAGGGCCCCTACAAGACCGATTCATACCGGTACTGAGCATGGCGACCGCGGCAATCATCATGGACGGCAAGGCCGTCGGCGCCAAAGTGCGCGCCGAGGTCAAGCGGCGTGCTGCGGCGTTCATGGCGGCGCATGGGCGTGCACCCGGGCTTGCAGTCGTGCAGGTCGGAGAAGACCCGTCCTCCTCGGGGTACGTGCTCAGCAAGCGCAAGGGCTGCGAGGAAGCAGGCATTGCCTCCTTTGCGAATGACATACCCGCTTCGGTCACTCGCGCCGAGCTGCTCGCGCTCGTGCATCAGCTGAACGACAATCCCCTGGTCGATGGCATCCTGATGCAATTGCCGCTGCCCGCAGGGCTGGATGCGAACGAGATCACGGATGCGATTGACCCGAAGAAGGATGTCGACGGGTTCCATCCGCACAACACGGGGCTACTCGCACAGAAGCGCCCGGGCCTTCGGCCCTGCACCCCGTACGGCGTAATACGCCTGGCGCAGGAATACGGAATCAAGCTTAAGGGACTTCGCGCAACCGTCGTGGGCGCCTCCAATATCGTGGGTCGCCCTATGGCGCTTGAGTTGCTGCTGGCGGGAGCGACGGTCACTATTTGCCATACTGGCACGCGCGACCTGCGCAGCGAAGTCGAGCGGGCGGACCTCGTTGTGGCCGCGGCCGGCAGGGCCGGCCTCGTGCGTGGCGAATGGATACGCGAGGGCGCAGCGGTGTTCGATGTGGGCATCAACCGCAACGCCGAGGGTCGCCTGGTGGGGGATGTCGATTACGACGTGGCAATCAGGCGCGCGGGCTGGATCACGCCGGTGCCCGGCGGCATTGGCCCGATGACGATTGCCATGTTGCTGTCCAATACGCTGGATGCGGCGACGGCTGCGAAGTGAGGCATCGATGAGCAAAAAACATAGTTCCAAGATATATCCGGACGCAAAAAGCGCGTTGCGCGATGTGTTGAGGGATGGCATGACCGTGATGTCCGGAGGATTTGGTGCCTGCGGCGTGCCAGAGAACCTGATCGCCGCGGTGCATGATCTCGGCGTGCGCGGCTTGACGGTGGTCTCGAACAACGCGGGACTCGACGGCTTTGGGCTTGGCGTACTCTTAAAGACGCATCAGATCGCGAAGATGATTTCTTCTTACGTTGGCGAGAATAGGGAGTTCGAACGGCAGTACCTCGCCGGGGAGCTTGAGCTCGAATTCAATCCGCAGGGCACGCTGGCGGAGCGCATTCGTGCGGGCGGCGCCGGAATCCATGCTTTCTTTACCCGCACGGGCGCGGGTACGCTGGTTGCCGAGGGCAAGGAACAGCGCGTCGTCAATGGCGAGACCTACATACTTGAAACTGGCCTCGTCGCCGATGTCGCGCTCGTGAAGGCCTGGCGCGGGGATACTGAAGGAAATCTTGTCTATCGCAAGACCGCGCGCAATTTCAACCCGCCAATGGCTACTGCTGGACGAGTCACGATTGCCGAGGTCGAGGAATTGGTCGAGCCCGGCGTGCTGGATCCGGATGGCATCCATACGCCTGGGATTTACGTGCAGCGTGTTATACAAGGGACGAACTACAGTCGGCTGATCGAGAAACTGACCGTTCGCAGCCGCGAGGAGGGCGCCCATGCCGTGGTCGCGTGAAGACATGGCTGCCCGAGCGGCCAAAGAAATGGAAGACGGGTTCTACGTCAATCTCGGCATCGGCATACCGACGCTGGTGGCGAACTACATTGCGCCCGACATGAAGGTTGTGCTGCAGTCGGAAAACGGCATGCTCGGCATGGGCCCGTTTCCCTTTCCGGGTGAAGAGGATCCTGACCTTATCAATGCAGGCAAGCAGACGATCACCGCGCTCGCGACGACTTCGTATTTTTCGTCAGCCGACAGCTTCGCCATGATCCGTGGGGGACACATCAACCTGTCCGTGCTCGGTGCGATGGAAGTATCCGAGAACGGCGATCTGGCAAATTGGATGGTGCCCGGCAAGATGGTCAAGGGCATGGGCGGGGCGATGGACCTCGTCGCCGGCGTCAGGCGCGTCGTGGTCATCATGGAGCATACCGCGAAGGACGGCACGTCAAAATTCCGGCCGAAGTGCGAACTGCCTCTGACTGGCGCCAATGTCGTTGATATGCTGATCACCGACCTTGCGGTATTTACGCGTGAGTCCCGCGCCGGCCAATTCAAGTTGATTGAGCTTGCCCCCGGGGTAACCTCGGCAGACGTGAGGCAGAAAACTACGGCGGCCTACCAGCAGTGAGTTTTATTGTAAGTAAAAGTATATATATCAATGCATTACGGAATATACCTCCCAACGTACTTCATTATAAATTTAAGGCCATGCCTGATCTCGGTCCATGAAGTTGTGCGGGTTTGTTGGCGTCGCGCGACGTTCTGGCTTCATCGAAGAGTGCGACGCGCAGCTCGGCGCGCCTTAACGCGAGTCGCTGACTGCAGATCCGCCGATTGGCAATTAGCGACTTCGTGTCGCGCTCTTTGCGCCGCGCGCTGATTTATGCTCGGACTGCGCAGCGATTTACTGAAGCGGCAGCAGGGACTTTGGCAGGGCCGTGCGAAAGACATGTTGTCCGAAAATATTCTGCAGCTCAGTCACCGGTTGGCGCGATGCGAAATTCCAGTACCGTCTCGGTATTTTGCAGAGTGTCTGAGAGTCGTCCGGCGCTCGCCTTGTCGGATGAGCGGATGACCATGCTGTGGCGGCGAATCCGCCCATCGGCATCCATGCGATAGCTGAAATTGGCGATGGAGAATCCATGCTCCCCGACAAGTTTGTGGAGCGCAGCCTCATTAAGATTCGTCGTGGGCGAGAGCTTGAGCTCGAAGTGAAAATACGCCAAAGACGGCATCCAAACTTCAATCGTACGGAACAGTGCGAGAATTCCCAGCGTAAGCACGACGCTGACTACGAGCGGAAAATAAAACCCGATCCCGGCCAGGATCCCGATTGCCGCTGTCATCCAGATTGACGCCGCCGTGGTTAGCCCGCGAACCGAAAATCCTTCGCGCACGATGACGCCAGCACCTAAAAAGCCGATGCCCGTCATGATGCCCTGCGCCATGCGGGTCGGATCAAGCTTGATGTCATCGGACACGGGCATCCAGTGAGCTTCAAAAACAGTGATCAGCATCAGCAGACTGGACGCGGTGCATACCAGCGCGTGGGTACGAAATCCGGCGGGGCGTCCCTGGTACGAGCGCTCGTAACCTATCAGCGCCCCCGCAATCAACGCGGCGAGCAGGCGGAACACCATTTCAAGATTATCGCTCGTCAGGATCATGGTCATCATTACCTGATGAGCAGAATGTCCTGTCGTATAACGCCAGTCAATCCTGCAAGGACAGCGATGAGAAATCCGTCACGGCCGCCGATGCGGCTCGAAAAGGTCTATCAGCCGGCAGCCGGAGCGGGCGTTGCGATCCCGGCGGTTCGTGCCTGACGCACTTCTGCACGGCGGCGCTGCTCGTCACGCACATCAGTGTCGGTAAGTCCGGTATTTGCGGCAATGATTTCCACCAGGCGATGCGCTGGATCGCGTGGCAGGGTCACTTCGTGCAGGCGCTCCCAGATCCGGATGCGCTCCTCGGCACTGTTGAGCCGCGAGGACTGTGCGGCCAGGTCGACTTTGCGGCGCGCGGCGTTCTCCGCCTGCTGGTGCATGAGCCTCGCCCTAAAATCCATCGTCAGATCGTCCGCGCTCATGTGGCCCGGTCGTCCGAGGGTGTCGCTGCTTTTTTCTGGTATCACGATAGACTCCGCATTTAGGCCGGACACGGTATCATTAACTGCCCCTACGCGTGGCCCGAATTTGCCATTACCACAGGAGATATGCCGATGAGCGCCCCCATGTATGAGATGTCCGTACAGGTTCTGACCCTAGGACTGACAAATATCTCGAATTTAATCGACAAAGGTGTCGCTCACGCCGAAGCACGGAAATTCGACTCCCTGGTGCTCGCTCAGGCGCGGATTTTTCCCAACATGTTCCCATTCAGCCGGCAGGTGCAGATTGCCTGTGACATGGCCAAGGGCTGTGCCGCGCGCCTGGCGGGCATCGAGGTGCCAAAATACGAAGACACCGAGGTGACGATGGCCGAATTAAAGGCTCGCGTTGCCAAGACCAAGGCGTTCGTCGCATCAATCAAGGCAAGCCAGTTGCAGGATGCGGCGACACGCGAAATCATCATTACGTTTCCGGGCAACAGCCTGAAATTCAATGGGCTGAGCTATGTGACGACCTGGGTACTGCCGAACTTCTATTTTCACGGCAGCATGGTCTACGCGTTGCTGCGACACAACGGGGTCGAAATCGGCAAGATGGATTTTCTCGGCGCGATCCAGTAGCGACTTGGTGAGGGGCCCGGCTTCGCCGGGTCCCTCATCGCGCGGTGCCGGGTGTCGGGGTAATTGAGATCTTGACGTCGGCGTCGGCGGCATTGCTGATCTGCAAGGTCAGCTGCACACCCATGGGCAGGACGAATTCAACAATCTTGTGCGGACCAGTACAGCCGCGTCGACCTTGGAAATCCTGCGGCTTCAGCAGCGCGCCGTTGAACGCGACATCTATCCACAGCGGCTGATCGGCCGAGATGCGGTACGCGCCGGGCACCGCCACCTGCAATTGCGCGAGTCCTCCGTAGCCGTCGGGCTTCGCTTCGCGCGCGCCGGGCGGCGTTGGAAATTGCACATCGGTCTGTTTTTGCAGATGCAGCTGATACAGCTGATTCAGGCTCACGGTCGGCGTACTCGCCCGGTCGCTGCCACCTGCCAGCATCTTGGGGTGCATTGCAAAGAGCAGGTGCTCGGCGCGTACATCCCAGGCAAATTCGATGCACTGGTCTTCGGCGCGCACCTGCTGCACACATAAGGCAAGGGCAATCGCCAGAGTTAACTGGAGCAGCGAGTTTGAGGTTTTCATTTAGCGCCTCGCCCCCTGCGGTGCGGTGGGCAGGGAATCGTAGCGCAGCGACAGGCAGCTCAGGCCCCCATCCATCTTGCGAAACTCTGACATGTCGAGCGCGAGCGTCGCCAGCCCCGCCCGAGCCAGCTGTGCGGCAAACTGTGGGTAGCCCGACGCGATCAGCACATGCTGGTTGATGCGTACGCAGTTAGCAGCGTAGTCCTCTTCGGCGATGCTGCGGATCACCTGAAACCCTTCGAATTCTGGCACGTCAGGAAAGTTGCTGCACAGGGCAAGGCGCTGCTCCCCGAGGTAGGCGATGCCGGACTTCAGGTGCAGCAGGCTGCGATTATGGCGGATGTCGATGGTCGAGGCGCTATAACCATGCGCGCGCAGGATGCCTGCGAGCTGGTGCGCTCCCTGCTCATTCGTGCGCGCCGACAATCCGATGAAAAAATGCTCCTCGGCCTGGCAGATATCGCCGCCATCGACGCTGCCGGGAGCGACGATGCGCTGCATATCGGCGCCAAGCTCGGCAAGGGCGGCCTCGATCGATGTGATCTCGCCGAGACGCGACGGGGCACCGGGCCGCGTGATGATGGCGGTGCGTTCGGCCAGGACCGCAGTATCTTCGACAAAAGTGGCGTCGGGAAATCGCTCATCCGGTGCGAGTGTGCGCACCTCCAGGCCGCAGCGGCGCAGTGCATTGCAATACGCGTCATGCTGCGCATGCGCCATTGTAAGTTCGGGTGGACCCTGGGCTGCGCTGGTGAGTCCCAGGGCATAGGTGCCGGAGGGCGGTCGCACCAGCGCCTGTCGGAATTTCCAGCTCATCTCACGGCCTTGCTCAGCATAGCGCCTATTGTACGGCGCGGATTCCATGATGGCCTATTTTTCCAGCAGCGAGCGCAGCATCCAGGCGGTCTGTTCATGAACGGCGAGGCGCTGCGTCAGTAGGTCAGCGGTCGGTTCATCATGGGCCTCATCTGCGACGGGAAAGATGCCACGCGCGGTGCGCGCGACAGCCTCGTGACCCGCGACTAGGATCCGCACCATCTCCAGCGCCCGGGGCGGCATGGCAGGAGCTTCCGGTATCGAGGCGAGAGCGCCGAACTGACTATAGGATCCCGGCGCCCGGTGGCCCAGCGAACGTATGCGTTCGGCAATGGGGTCCACCGAGTTCCACAATTCCGTGTACTGCGTCATGAACATCTGGTGCAAGGTCGAGAACATGGGCCCCGTAACGTTCCAGTGGAAATTATGGGTGGTCAGGTACAATGTATAGGTGTCGGCCAGCAGATGTGAAAGGCCGCTGGCGATGGCCTTGCGGTCGGCTGGGCTGATGCCGATGTTGATTTTTCCTGCAGTTCGGCTGGTGGCTGTGGCTTTCATGGGGCTCTCCTGAATGGCTGCGTCGGTCGTTTCCGGACACAGTATCTGCGCGCACTGCACTTTTGCCCAATCAATTGATTGTATCCGGACCATAGAAGCTATCTATGTGGTCCGAACTGCCTGTCAGCGGCGCATCAGCGTGCTCTTGCCGAAAAGTGAAGCCACCAGATCGACCGCGACTTCCGCCGTACGATTGCGTAGATCGAGCGCGGGATTAAGTTCCATGATATCGAGCGAGGCAAGGCGGCCAGTATCCGCGATCATCTCCATGCACAACTGCGCTTCACGATAGGACGGCCCCCCCGGAACGGTCGTGCCGACCCCAGGGGCGATGTCAGGGTCGAGGAAATCGACGTCGAAGCTCACATGCAGGTGGGTCGAGGGGTCCATGTCGGCGAGGGCGACCTCTAGTGTGCGTCGGATGCCCACCTCGTCGATGTAACGCATGTCGAATACGTCAATATTAACCTCATGCACAAGGCGCTTCTCGCCCTGGTCGACGCTGCGGATGCCGATCTGGCGAATGCTGCGAGGGTCGATCGCGGGCACCTGGTCGCTGAGGTCAATGAGTTCGGCCGGGCCGAGGCCGCACAGGCAGGCGACTGGCATGCCGTGAATATTACCGCTCGGCGTGAGAACACTGGTGTTGAAGTCCGCATGAGCGTCGAGCCACAGTACACGCAGCGCCCGGTGCACTCGCCGGCAGTGGCGGGCTACCGCGCTGATCGAGCCGATGCTGAGGCAATGGTCGCCACCGAGTAGGATTGGTAATTGTCCCGAGGCGAGATCCTTCTGCACGGCATCGTGCACCGCGATGTTCCAGGCGCGTACCTGCGCCAGGTGGCGATAGCCGTCATGCGCAGGTAACTGCGGATTGGCGGGCCCTGATAGATCTCCACGGTCTTGCACCGCGACGCCTTGCGACTCGAGCGTGCGGGCGATGCCCGCGACTCGCAGCGCCTCAGGTCCCATCGAAGCGCCGCGCATGCCGGCACCAATGTCGGTCGGTGCGCCAATCAGTGAGGCCCGGATGCCCATGCGCGTCCTCAGCCGGTCTTGATCAGCCGCGGACGCGCAACCCCGGCACCGAGCGTCCCGCCGAATAGGTCCTTCGGATTATCAAGCACGGGCACGAGATCGATCTGGCGCCGCGGGATATGCCCCTCATTGAGCAAGGCATGCAGGAAGCGCAGTGCCGAGTAGTCCTCGAGCGCGAAACCGACGGAGTCGAAAATGGTAATGTCTGAGTCGCTGCGTCGACCTGGAGCGCGGCCGAGGACGACGTTGGCGAACTCCGTGACCGGATAGGATGCATCCATCTGCTGGATCTCGCCTTCGATGCGCGATTGCGGCTCGTACTCGACGATGACGCGGGCCTGCGGCATGCGCAGGATGTCGCCATGCAGCTCGGTTTTTCCGGGGCAATCGCCGCCGACGGCGTTCAGGTGCATGCCAGGCGCTACCATCGGGGGCGTCAGGATCACAGCGTTTTTCTTATCTGCCGTCACGGTTGTCACGATGTCCGCGCCACGGCACGCCTCCGTTGTTGAGCTCGTGCGCACCAGTTCAAGATCGCGCAGCTCCGGCATCGCGCGCAGGTTGCGTTCGAGCTTCGAAGTCGCGAGCGGATCAACATCGTAGAGGCGCAGCACGCGGATGCCGAGCATCCGATGAAACGCGATGGACTGGAATTCGCTCTGTGCGCCATTGCCGATCAAAGCCATGACGCGATTGTCCCTGCGCGCGAGCCATTGGGCTGCCAGCGCCGACATCGCCGCGGTGCGCAGCGCCGTTGTAACGGTCAGCTCCGACAGCAGCAGGGGGTAGCCCGTTGCAACGTCCGCGAGAACCCCGAACGCGGTGACCGTTAAGAGGCCCTCGGCGGTATTTTTTGGATGACCGTTGACGTACTTGAAGGAGAACAGCCGGCCGTCGCTTGTCGGCATGAGCTCAATCACGCCAACTTCGGAGTGGCTCGCCATGCGGGCGGATTTCTCGAATTCATGCCAGCGGCGGTAGTCGGCCAGGATCTCGAGGGCAAGGCGTTCAATGAACTTGCCAGGACCGATTGCCTGAATCAGGCGGGCCACGTCCGTGACGCCAATGTAGTCGACCATGCTGGATCTCCCGGGTTGAGAAACCAGTCTGTCCGATTCCAGAGCCAACAAGAAGCCAGAATTAAGCTCAATATATGATCTATAATAAGCATATTGCCAGTTAAAAATGTCGAAATGGTTGATATTCTATGGATGATCTGGACCGACGCCTGATTTCTCTGCTGCGCAGCAACGCGCGCACGACCGTGGCTGCGCTCGCCAAAACGCTGAAAGTGGTACGTGGCACCGTGCAGAACCGGCTTGCGCGGCTCGAGTCGAACGGCACGATTGCCGGCTACACCGTGCGCCTGAAGCCGCAGGTGGACGTCCAGCGAATCGCGGCGCTGATCACCATAGAAGTCGAAGGCAATCGCCATAACAAGGTACTGGAGGCGCTGCGCGGGGACCCGGCCATAGAGGCTTTGCACACCACCAACGGTCGCTGGGACCTGGTGGCGGAGATCCGCGCGGACAGCCTCGAGTCATTCAACGAAGTCATCAGCCGGATACGTGCGATCGAGAGCATCCTGCGCACCGAAACCAGCCTGCTGCTGTCGACTCACAAGTTATGACCAAAATCCACGACCAGATCCCCGCGGCGAGTCCGGCGCAATTCCGCGGCCGGCCCATTGGCGCCGTACTGTTCGACCTGGATGGCACCTTGCTCGATACGGCCGGTGATATCGCGCTGGCGCTGAATCGGGCCATCGCCGAATTCGCATGGCCGCCCGTGCCGCTCAGTGACGTCCGGCATTTCATCGGTGCCGGCGCGGCCATTCTCGTGGACCGAGCGGCCGCGATGCAGGGCCGTACCTTGAGTCCCACCTCTCGCGAAGTGATCATCCAGCGTTTTTTCCATCACTACGGAGTGCTCGGCGAGCGCAACGAATACACGGCGGACCCGTACCCCGGCGCAATCGAGGCGCTGCGCGAAATACACGCGGCTGGCCTGCGCATTGCAGTCGTGACCAACAAACTGCATCGGTTCGCGGTCAGCGTGCTGCGACTGCGGGGGCTGATTCACTGGATAGACTGTGTTGTCGGCGGCGACTCCTGCGAACGTCGCAAGCCGGATCCGCAGCCCCTGCTGCACGCATGCGAAAGCCTGGGTGTTTCATCCGGCGCTGCGCTGATGGTGGGCGATTCGATCAACGACGCGCAGGCGGCCCGCGCCGCTGGCATCGCTATTATCTGCGTCAGTTATGGCTATAACGAGGGCAACGATCCGAAGTCGTTGCCCTGCGACCTGCTGATTGATAGTCTCAGTGAATTACCCGAAATATTACTGCGGAGCGGTTGATTTATGGCAACGGAAGCGCCCGGCGCGGAAATTGGTTTTAGTGCACCGGCTTTTTCACTGCCTGCAACGGACGGGCGCGTGCATACGCTCGGAGAGTTGGCCGGTGCACGTGGAACCGTCCTCGCGTTCATCTGTAACCACTGTCCGTACGTCCAGGCCATGCTTCCTAGATTTATGCGCGAAGCGCAGGAGCTCGCTGCGATTGGGGTTTCGGTCGTTGGGATCAACTCGAACGATGCCACGGCCTATCCGGAGGACAGTTTCCAGCGCATGAAGAAACTTGCCCCCGGGTTGCCGTTCCCGTACCTGTACGATGAGTCCCAGTCCGTCGCGCGTGCCTACGGTGCGGTTTGCACGCCGGATTTCTTCGGCTTCGACGCCGGGCTTAAACTGCGCTATCGCGGCAGGATTGATGGTGCGCGCAAGGACGCGGGAGCTGCGGGAATGCCGCGGGATCTGTACGACGCCATGAAGATGATTGCTGATACCGGCGAGGGCCCCACGACCCAGCTTGCCTCGATCGGCTGTTCAATTAAATGGCGTGCGGCGAACGAATGAAAGAGGCGAGCTGCGCGCAGAGTGGCGTAAACAGGAGCAGGTGTCGGTCAGCTGATCGCGCGATCCTTCGTCTCCGGAAGGAACAACAGCGCGATGATCGCTGTGGCGAGGGCAATGATGACGGGGTACCACAAGCCGGCATAGATGTTGCCTGCGTAAATCACCAGCGCGGAGGCTACGAAGGGCAGGAACCCGCCTACGAGGGCCACGCCCAGGTGATAAGGCAGTGATAGCGAAGTCGTACGAATTCTGGCCGGGAACATCTCGACCATAAAGGCAGCCATGGGTCCGTAGGACATTCCTGCGACCGCCACCAGCCAGGACAGGATTGCAATTACGCCGACATAGTTCACTTCGGCTGTCGCGCCCCTGAAGCCCGACGCGTCGAGTGCCTGCCGATAGTGGGACTCATCAAATCCGCTGAGCTTTTTATCGCCGATCTGCGTGATGAGATCAGCACCCGATGGCGCGGCAACGAAGGTATAGGAAAGCCCGCTGCGGCTGAAAAATTTGCGTGCCTTGTCACAAGGTGTGACGGGCGCCGCAAACAGTGAGAACGAACAGTTGTTGGCGCTGATCTGGATCCGGATTCGCATCGAGGCTTTCGACAATTCAGGGTTCGCGAAATGGGCGAGTGCGTGAAATGCCGATATCAGCGTCAGTGCACCCAAAAGGAGCCCGGCAATTAGGACCGGGCGTCGACCTACGCGATCCGATAACGCACCGAACAGTACAACAAATGGCGTTCCCAGACTCAGGCCGACTGCGACGATCGTATAACTGGCCTTATAGTCTACTTGCAAGGTATTTTGCAGGAAAAACAGTGCATAGAATTCTGCGCAGTACCAGATCGCCGTCATGCCGCCAGTTACGCCGAACAGGACGATGAGCACACGCTTCAAGTTGTCCCACGAGCCGAAACTTTCCCGGATCGGTGCGCGCGAGGTACGCCCTTCCTGCTGCATCTTGCGGAAGATCGGCGACTCATCGAGCCGCAGACGGATGTAGAGCGACACGGCGAGCAGAAGGACCGAGACCAGGAATGGGATGCGCCATCCCCAATCCATGAACGCCGCTTCACCCAAGTTGCGGCGGCAGGCCAGGATCACCAGCAGGGAAATCAGAAAGCCGATCGTTGGCGTGGTATTCAGCCAGCTTGCGTAATAGCCGCGGCGCGACGGTGGAGCATGCTCGGCCACATAAGTGATGGCACTGCCGAACTCCCCGCCCACCGCGAGGCCCTGGGTCAGCCGCAGGAACACGAGCAGCACAGGCGCCCAGACACCGGCTTGCGCATAGGTGGGCAGGCATCCCACCAGCAGCGTCGAGCTGCCCATGATGACCATCGTGACCATGAAGCAGCGCTTTCGGCCGATCCGATCCGCCAGGGCGCCGAATACAACTGCGCCCAGCGGCCGCACCGCAAAACCCGCCCCAAATGCGGCAAGGCTTGCCAGGAATGCAGCGGTCTCGTTGCCGGGCGGAAAAAAAAGAACGCTGAAATAGACCGCGAGGGCGCCGTAAAGAAAGAAGTCATACCATTCGAATATAGTGCCCACCGATGCGGCGATCCCTATCAGGCGCACGTCTACCGGCGACTCCGAATCGATCACAACCAGAGGAGCCTCAGTCAATCAGGATCGCCCGAAAATCATTGACGTTGGTGCGCGTCGGGCCGGTGATGACCGAGTCCCCGAGCGCCCCGAAAAAACCGTGACCGTCATTGTTTGCCAGCGCTTCCGTGGGGTGCAGTCCCTTCGCCCAGGCGCGCCCGAGCGTGTCGGGCGAGATCGTTGCGCCAGCGATCTCCTCGAGCCCGTCGACCCCGTCAGTATCGCCTGCGAGTGCATGAATGCGCACGTGGCCATCGAGCGTAATCGCAAGCGACAGCAGGAACTCCACATTGCGCCCGCCGCGGCCGTGTCCGCGCACCGCGACGGTAGTTTCGCCTCCGGATAAGAGCACGCAGGGCGCGGCAAAGGGTTGCGCATGTCCTGCTACCTGTAATGCGATGGCCGCCAGCACCCGTCCAACCTCGCGCGCTTCCCCCTCGATCGAATCGCCCAGGATGTGCGCGGCGTAACCCGCCTCGCGCGCTTTCAGCGCGGCAGCTTCCAGTGCCATTTGAGGGGTCGCGATCATGCGCCATTGCGCGTTGGCTAGCCGCGGATCGCCCGGCTTGATCGATTCACCGCGGCCGCTCGCCAGCAGCTCATGCACTGCAGCGGGCGCCGCGATCGCGTAGCGTTTCAGGATCGCGAGCGCCTCGGCACAGGTCGTGGGATCCGCGACCGTTGGCCCCGAGGCAATGTCGATCGGACGATCGCCCGGCACGTCGGAAATTAACAATGTGAGCACGCGTGCCGGATGGCAGGCCGCCGCCAGGCGCCCGCCCTTGATCGCCGACAGGTGTCGCCGCACGCAATTGAATTCGCTAATAGTCGCGCCCGACTGCAGCAACGCGCGCCCGACACTTTGCTTGTGTTCGAGGTTCAGGCCGGTCGCCGGCATCGGCAGCAGGGCTGAGCCCCCGCCCGAGATCAGGCATAACACCAGGTCATCATCGTCGAGGTCGCGAACGAGGCGCAGCATCCGCTCTGCCGCCGCCAGCCCCGCCTGATCGGGCACCGGATGTGACGCCTCGACAATGTCGATGCGCTCGCATGGCACGCCATAACCGTAACGCGTCACCACGAGTCCCGACAGCGGCCCTTGCCAATGGTCCTCGACGGCCCGTGCCATCGCGGCGGAGGCTTTTCCCGCGCCGATGACGATGAGCCGGCCCTTAGGCGCAGCGGGCAGATTTGCAGGTAAGCAGCGCGCCGGCTGCGCCGAGGCGATGGCCGCATCGAACATGTCCCGCAGCAGCGTCAGGGGCTCCATCGCCAAATGATCCCACGAACCGCGCTAACGCGCGACCGGCGCTATTTGCGAAGATAGCGCGGGATCGCTTATTGTCACCGGCATGAGGGCCATCGCGAGCCAGGCCGATTTCCTTACCGCGCTGGCAAGAATTCTGCCGGCGGGCGCGATACTTGCGCGTCGCGAAGACACCGCACCCTACGAATGCGACGGGTTGACCGCTTATCGCGAATCGCCACTTTGCGTCGTGCTGCCGGACACCCGCGCCCAGATCGAGGCGATCCTGAAACTGTGCCATGCACAAGGCGTGCCGATTGTCGCGCGCGGCGCCGGCACCGGGCTGTCCGGTGGCGCGTTGCCGCACCCGCGCGGGGTCAGCCTGTCGCTCGCGAAGTTCAACCGCATACTCAAGGTGGATCCGCTCGGGTGCACCGCAGTGGTCGAATCTGGCGTGCGGAATCTCGCGATCAGCGAGGCTGCCGCTCAGTTCGGGCTGTACTACGCACCAGACCCGAGCAGCCAGCTGGCCTGCACGATCGGCGGCAACGTCGCAGAGAATGCCGGTGGGGTGCACTGCCTGAAGTACGGGCTGACGGTGCACAATGTGCTCGGCGTCACAGGTTTCATGGCCAATGGCGAGTCGATCGAATTTGGCTCCGCCGCGTTAGATGCCGCGGGACTTGACTTGCTGTCAACCGTCGTCGGCAGCGAGGGCATGCTTGCGATTGCGACCGAGGTGACCGTGCGGCTGATTCCGCTGCCGCAGGTCGCGCGCTGCATCATGGCGAGCTACGCGGACGTCGAGTCAGCTGGTGCGGCGGTCGCGAGCATCATTGCAAGCGGCATCATCCCAGCGGGCCTTGAGCTCATGGACAAGCGCATGACTGCGGCAGCGGAAGCCTTCGTGCAGGCGGGCTACGATCTGGAGGCGGCAGCGATACTGCTATGCGAAAGCGACGGTACCGAGATCGAGGTCGAGGAAGAGATCGGGCGCATGATCGCGGTGCTGCGGGAAAGTGGCGCGACCCAAATCGAGGTCAGTACGAGCGAGGTGCAGCGGCTGAGATTCTGGAGCGGCCGCAAGAATGCGTTCCCGGCCTCGGGCGGGATCAGCCCTGATTATATGTGCATGGACTCAACGATTCCCCGCAAGCGCCTGGCACAGATGCTGCGTGCGATCGAGGGCATGGAGCAAAAGTATGGGCTCGGCTGCGTCAATGTGTTTCATGCAGGCGACGGCAATCTGCATCCGCTGATCCTCTACGATGCGAGCGATCCCGAGCAGCGGCGCCGCTGTGAGCTCTTTGGCGCCGACATTCTGGAGACCAGCGTGCGCATGGGCGGCACGGTCACCGGGGAGCACGGCGTGGGTGTGGAAAAACTGAATTCCATGTGCGTGCAGTTCTCGGGCGCTGAGCGCGAGCAGTTCATGCGCCTCAAGGCTGCTTTCGATCCGGCGGGGCTGCTCAATCCCGGCAAGGTCATTCCGTCGCTGCAGCGCTGTGCGGAGTACGGCAAGATGCACGTGCACCATGGCATGTTGCCCTTTCCCGAGCTGCCGAGATTCTGATGCGCTCAGGCGATCCTGAACTCTCCCGCCTGGTGGAGCGCGTGCAAAGTGCTCGCGCGGGACATATTGCGCTCGATATTCAGGGCGGCGGCAGCAAGCATTTCTACGCTGAGCTGCCGCGCGGCGAGCCGCTCGACATGCGCCCGCTGGCTGGCATCAGTTCATATGAGCCGAGTGAACTTGTGGTGACAGCGCGGGCCGGAACGACGCTCGCAGAGCTCGAGGCGGTTCTTGCCGAGCGCGGGCAGTGCCTCGCCTTCGAACCGCCGCGCTGGGCGCCGGGGTGCACCGTCGGTGGCATGATCGCCGCAGGATTGTCGGGACCGTCGCGCGCTAGTGCGGGTGCGGTGCGCGACTTTACGCTGGGCCTGACACTGCTGAACGGCTACGGCGAGGTCTTGACGTTCGGCGGCCAGGTCATGAAGAACGTAGCCGGCTACGACGTGTCGCGCCTCGTGACCGGATCCTGGGGCGTGCTCGGTGCGATCTGCGAGGTGTCGATCAAGGTGCTTCCGATGCGACCTGCGGTGGCCACGCTCGGCTTTTCGCTCGATGAGTCGACAGCGCTGGCCCGCCTGCTCACCTGGGGGGCGCGGCCGCTGCCATTGCATGCAAGCGCCTGGCTGGATGGGCGCCTGACGGTGCGCCTCGCGGGCGCCAGTGCGGCCGTGGAGCAGGCAGGAAAGGAGCTGTGCGCCGCCGTGCCTGGAGGGGAGCTGCTCGGCCCGCAGGCCGCCAGTCAATGGTGGGATTCTATTCGAGACCAGCATCACCCTTTCTTTGCGCTCACAGCTGCCGAGCGCGCGCGCGGTGAGTGCCTGTGGCGGTTGTCGGTGCCGTCGACCAGCCCGCCTCTGGCACTGGCGGGGCGGCAATTGATCGAGTGGGGCGGGGCGCTGCGCTGGTGGCGCACTGAAGCGCCGGCCGCCGTGATGCGTGCGGCTGCCGCTGATGCTGGAGGTCATGCGACCTTGGTGCGCGCCGCCGAAAAACGCGCCGGTGCATTCGCGCCACTGGGGGCGTCGGCCATGCGCATACATCGCGGACTGAAAGCCGCGTTTGATCCGGCCGGCATATTCAATCCCGGGAGGTTGTACGCCGGCCTATGAAAACTCATCTATCGCCCAGCTACCACGGAACCGCAGATGGTGAAGCGGCCGGATCGATCATTGCCAAGTGTGTCCACTGCGGCCTGTGCAATGCGACCTGCCCGACGTATCAGTTACTGGGCGATGAGCTAGACGGACCGCGCGGGCGCATATTTCTCGTCAAGCAGTTGCTCGAGGGACACGCGGTGAGTGCCTCGACGCAGCTGCATCTCGATCGCTGCCTGGGGTGTCGTGCGTGCGAGACCACCTGTCCGAGCGGCGTTGAGTATGGGCGCCTGCTCGACATCGGCCGCAAGCTGGTCGATGCGCGCATAAAGCGTCCGGTTGCAGTGCGCGCATTGCGCTTTACCTTAAAGGAGGTATTGACTTCCCGGTGGTTCGCTCCGGCGTTGAGTGCGGGCCGGCTGCTTCGCCCACTGTTGCCAAAGTCGATCAGGGACAAGATACCGCCGCGCGGCGCAGCCCGGGCGCGATCCGTCGTGGCGCAACGGCGAGCGCGGCGCGTGCTAGTGCTCGAGGGATGTGTACAACCTGCACTTGCGCCCAATATCAACGCGGCGACCAGGCGCGTTCTCGCGGCGGCAGGATTCGAGGCGATAAGCGTCGATGCGGCCGGGTGCTGTGGTGCCATACGGCAACATCTGGATGACCAGGAGGGCGCGCGCGCGGATATACGCCGCAACATCGATGCGTGGTGGCCGGCGATCGAGCGCGGCGAGATCGAGGCAATCATCATTAATGCTTCGGGCTGTAGCATCTGCGTCAAGGACTATGGCTACTTGCTGGCCGGGGACGGCGCCTATGCAGCCAAGGCCGCACGCGTTGCCGCGCTGACGCGTGACCTGTCTGAACTCCTGACGGAACTTGTTCCGCTGCTAAAGGGCAAATTGCTGACGGACGCTGCGCGGCACCTGGCCTTTCATGCACCCTGCACGCTGCAACACGGCCAGAAATTGGCCCAGGTCGTAACGACCCAGCTGGCGACGCTCGGGTTCGCCGTGCAGACGGCGCAGGCAGAGAGCCACTTGTGCTGCGGATCGGCGGGAACCTACTCAGTGCTGCAGCCAGTCCTTGCCGCGCAGCTGCGTGATCGCAAGCTAAAGCACCTTACCGCCTTGCAAGCCGACTGCATCGTCTCGGCAAATCTCGGTTGCATTTTACATTTGCAGAGCGGCACCACGACGCCGGTGCGCCACTGGGTCGAGGTACTGGACGAGGCGCTTTGCGGGCATGCTCCTCAAAGGGCATAATCAAGAGTCTACATCGAACCTTAACCCGGAGACCCGCCATGGCCCTCGTCAGTTTACGTCAGTTGCTAGATCACGCCGCCGAAAACGGCTATGGCCTGCCGGCATTCAACGTCAACAATCTGGAGCAGGTGCAGGCGATCATGGAAGCGGCGAACGAGACGCAATCCCCGGTGATCCTGCAGGCGTCTGCAGGCGCCCGCAAGTACGCGGGCGAGGCCTATCTGCGCCATCTGGTACTTGCTGCGATCGAGACTTATCCGGATATTCCGATCGTGATGCACCAGGACCACGGCGCCTCTGCCGCAGTTTGCATGCAGGCGATTCGCTCGGGCTTCAGCAGCGTCATGATGGATGGCTCCCTGAAGGAAGATGCAAAGACGCCGTCGAGCTATGATTACAACATCGAAGTGACTCGTAAGGTCTGCGAAATTGCCCACCCGATCGGTGTGTCGGTCGAGGGCGAACTCGGGTGCCTGGGATCATTGGAAACCGGCGAGGCGGGCGAGGAGGATGGCTCGGGCGCGGAAGGAAAACTGACGCACGACATGTTGCTGACCGATCCGGTGCAGGCCAAGGATTTTGTTGCCCGTACCGGCGTTGATGCGCTCGCCATTGCAATCGGCACGAGCCATGGCGCGTATAAATTCACGCGCAAGCCAACCGGCGACATCCTTGCGATGGATCGCATTGCGCAGATCCACGCCGCGCTGCCCTCGACCCACCTCGTGATGCACGGCTCTTCCAGCGTGCCGCAGGAGTGGCTGGAAATCATTCGAAAATACGGCGGCGAGATCAAGGAAACCTACGGCGTACCGGTCGAGGAGATCCAGCGCGGCATCAGGCATGGCGTGCGCAAGATCAATATCGACACCGACATCCGCCTCGCGATGACCGGCGCGATCCGCCGCTCGCATGCCGAGAATCCGTCTGAATTCGATATCCGCAAATCCTTTGGCGAGGCTCGCAAGGCCGCGCGCGGCATCTGCAAGGCGCGATTCGAGGCGTTTGGCTGCGCTGGCATGGCACCGAAGATCAAGCCGATTGCGCTCGAGGCGCTCGCGAAGCGCTATCACTGACACCGGCGGCGCACCCTGAGGGTGCGTCCACCGAATCAGCGCTTCGCCGCCTTGCCACGTCGCAGCAGCGACAGCGCGAGTAGCGCCGAGGCGATCATCAGGAACAGGCTTACGGCGTTCACAACCGGGGTCGCGCCTTCGCGCATGCGCCCGTACATCATTACGGTCAGTGGCGAGTCCGATCCCACCAGCATCAAGGTCGTATTGAAATCCGCGAACGACATCAGGAAGGAGATGGCGGCGGAGCCGATCAGCGCGGGGCGCAGGTAGGGCAGCAGGATCGTTCGAAAAAGTGCCGCCTGCGAGGCGCCCAGGTTCAGCGCGGCTTCCTCGAGCGTGCGGTCAAAGCGCTTCAGGCGCGCGCTGACGGTCAGGGTCGCAATAGTCGCGATATAGGAGAACTGGCCAAGTACCACCAGCGGCAGGCCTGGGCGAAGAAAATCGAGCTCAAGGCCGAACATGTCATCGGCAAGGTCGGCGAGCCGGCTGGCGAACGCGAGTATCGAGATCCCGAGTATGACGCCGGGGATCACGAGCGGCGCCAGCATGAGGAAGGAGAGCGCCTGTTTGCCTGGAAACCGGCAGCGCTCGATCAGGAATGCATTGGTGGTCCCGAGCAGCACAGACAGCACGGTCACCCAGACCGCCACCAAACAACTCGTGCCAATGCTCGCGAGCAGCTCGGTGTCCTGGAACATGCCGATGCGCCCGAGCGCCTGATTGCCGAGGAACCAGTCGAGCGTGAATCCGCGCCAGGGCGGCGCGGGGTAAGGTGCGTTGTTGAACGCGAATACCGCGACCACGATCAACGGCAGGAACAGGAACAGCAGGAACGTGGCTACAGTCAGCGATGTGCCCGCGCGCAGCCATGCGGGACGCGGCAGTGAGGGGATCATGTCTGCTGCATCACTTCGCCGAAGCGCTGGCCGGCGAGCTTCAGTCCGCCCCAGACGATGAGCGTGGACAGCGCCAGCAGCAGGAAGCCGAACGCGGCGCCCTGTTCCCAGTTGAAGCGCGTGATGAACTGGGTGTAGATGGTTTCGGTGAACCACTGCGAGTTCTTGCCGCCGAGTAGTGTAGGCGTAAGGTAATTACCGAGCGTCAGCATGAACACGACGATGCAGCCGGCGGTGATGCCGGGGGCGGCATGGGGAATGATGATCGTGCGCAATATCGCAAAGCCGTTCGCGCCGAGATCATAGGCAGCCTCGATCAGCGAATCATCGAGGCTCTCAAGCGCCGAGACCAGTGGGACGACCATGAACAGCATCGAGGTGTATACGAGCCCGACCAGCAAGGTCGCATCGTGATACAGAAGCTCAACGGGCTCGGGCGTGATGCCGAGGTGCACCAGCAGGGCCGGCAGCACCCCGGATTCACGCAAGAGGATCATCCAGCCCAGCGTACGCACCGTCTCGCTGACCCAGAACGGAATCAGGCAGATCAGGAACAGCAGCGAGCCGCCGCGCCCGCGCGCGACCTTGGCGATGACCCAGGCGATCGGGAATGCGACCAGCAGCGTGAGCGCTGTCGAGATGATGGACATCACCGCGGTGCGCACGAATACATGCCAGTACAGGGGTTCTAAAAAGAATGTGCGGTATTGCGCCAGGCTCGGCGTGTACTCGCGCGGCCCGATGCGCTCACGCAACGACAGCACCGCTAGATCCACGTGTGGCAGCACGATCAGGCCCAGCAGCCAAAGGATCGCCGGGGCCAGCAGCAGTATCAGCATTAATCGCGCCTGCCAGCGGGACTGGTCCGACACGTCAGTCGTCCTGTACCAGAGCGGCCGCGCGGGCCGGAAAACAGACGGCCCGGTCCGGCGCGAACGAGAAATCGATCCGCTCGCCCGGCCGCAAATCCGCGAATTGGCCCGTCTGCGGCAGCGCTATTCGAAATTCCTGGTTCGTGCGCGCCTCATTCAGCAGCACCGCCGAATTGGCGCCATCGAACAGCAGGCTCTCCACGGTGCCCTCGTGGCAGGGTTGTTGCGCGGGCAATTCCGCACGGCTCCTGGCGAGGATCGCAACTTCAGGCCGCACGAACGCCTCCACGGCATCGCCGGCAGCGATAGCGCCGCTGCGCGCGGCGTTGATATGCCAGCCGCCGGGCGTTACGACCTCAATGATCTCGCCGTCGATCGCGTGAGCGCGCCCAACGATCCGGTTGTTTGCGCCGACAAAAGCGGCAACAAACGGGGTCAGCGGCCGGTAATACAGATCCTGCGGCGAACCCAGCTGTTCGAAGCGGCCCTGGTTCATGACCGCGACGCGATCAGAGAGCACCAATGCCTCGGATTGATCGTGAGTAATGTATACAAAGGTCGTGCCGAAGGAGGCCTGCAGCTTCTTAAGTTCTATCTTCATATGCTCGCGCAGCTTCAGGTCGAGCGCACCGAGGGGTTCATCGAGCAGCAGCAAGGTCGGCTCGAGCACGAGGCTTCGCGCGATCGCGACGCGCTGGCGCTGGCCGCCGGAGAGCTGGTCAACGCGCTTCTCGGAAGCGCCTCCCAACCCGACTCGCTCAAGCATTGCTTCGCTGCGCTTCCTGCGTTCGGCGCCACCGATCCCGCGGCGCGCCAGCCCGAAGGAAACGTTCTCGCCGACTGACATCATCGGAAACAGCGCCAGTTGCTGGAATACCATGTTGACGGGCCGGCGATTGGGCGCGACGCCCTGCATGCTGCGCCCGCCGATCTGTATGTCACCGGAGTCTGGCGCAATGAAACCGGCGATCATGCGCAGCAGCGTTGTCTTGCCGCAACCGGAGGGACCCAGGATCGAAAAAAAGCTGCCGCGTTCGACCGCAAAGGACAACGAGTCAACCGCTGCATGTCCCGCGAATCGCTTGGCCACCGCGTCGGCGCGCAGGTCAGGTACTTTCTGGTCAGTCATCCCGGAACTCATGGATAGCGCACGATGAACCATAAACGGTTTTGCTTCAAGGCCCCCCGAGAGGCAGTCATGGCGCTACACTCAACCAATGGCTGAAGGGCGCGACTGGATGGAGGAGCTGCGCGGGGTCCTGGCGCAAGCGCAGGCCCTGTTGAATGCGGCCGGATCTGACGGTGAGGATGCGGTACGGCAAGTGCACGACAAGGTCACCGCGTCCCTCGCCCTTGCACGCGCCACCCTTGAGGATCTTGAGGACGATGCGAACCGGTACGTGCGCGATCATCCCCGGCAGGCCCTGGGAATCGCCGCCGCGATGGGCGTGCTAGTCGGAGTGTTGGTAGGCAGGCGCCGTTAGGCATGTCCGACGATCCCCTGGCGCCTGGTCTCTTTACCTTGGTACGAGGCGTATTTGCGACGCTGCTGCAAGGCGCCAGTTTGCGCGTCGAACTTGCAACCGTTGAACTCGATGAGCAAATCGCCTATGCCAGGAATCTGCTGCTCTGGTACCTCGTCGCGATCATCGGCGCCACGCTCGCCGCAGTGTTCCTCGGCGCGGCGATTATCATTGCGTGCTGGGACCACCATCGAGTCCTCGCGGTTTGCGGGGTCACGGCCGCATTTGCGCTCTGCGGCGTGATCGGCGCAGGTTACGTGCGGATTCGGCTGAAGCAGAGACCGCTGTTCCTTGCTGCCACGATCGGTGAAATTAAGCGCGACGCCGCGGCCTTGAGGCGATGAGTAAAAGCCGTCTCAGACTCCAGGTTCGTCGAACTGAGCTGGTGGCACAAATTGAGGCGCTGCGCAGGCAGCTTGCGCAGGAGTCAGGCGCAATCAGGCGAAAGTTCGAAGTCGGCGCGCGCCTGGCCACGCTCGTGCCGCTACTGCGCGCGCTGATCGCGAGGCTCCGCCGCTAGTTGGCGGCCTTCACGCGGTCCAGCACCCGTCCTTCGAGTTCTTCAAGCCCGGCCGGAATGGCCGGGTACCAATGGATGCTTCGCATCGGCACGGGCGTGGCATGCGGACCGACCAGCGCGTCGGTGCCGATGGCCGCAGAGAAGCTGCCGACCGACTTGGCGACCTTCGCAGCCATGTCAGGGCGCATCGTGAAGTTGATCCAGGCATAAGCGGCCGCATCGTTGCGTCCGCGTGCTGGCAATGCGAACGTGTCGATCCAGCCCATCGCGCCGGAGCGGGGTACGACATATTGGATGTCAGGATTTTCACGGCTCAACACCCAGCCGCCGGTGTCCCACATCATCGCCGCGACGACTTCGCCCGAGCGCATGCCATTCAGCAACTGATCCTTGTTGTCATAGAAGAACTTCAGGTTCTGCTTGCAGGCCGACAACGTTGCGCCGACTTGGTCCATCAGCGCGCCGTAGGCCTTTGGATCGCCGTACAGCGCGAAGGGATCCTTGCCTAGCGCAAATGCAAACGCCATTAGCGTCGGGCGGCGCAGGCGTACCGATGTCTTGCCCTTGACGTCCGCTTTGCAAAGGTCGAGATAATCCGCAACCTTCGCTTTTTTGGTATTGACCACGAGCCCATCGGTGCCCCAGACGTAGGGCAGGCCGTATTGCTTGCCATCCAGCGTGGTGTTCTTGCGCACTACGTCCAGAATAAACGGCTGGAACTGCTCCATCTTGACCTTGGACAGGTCGAGCGGCTTGTAGATGCCGAATTCGCGCTGCGGGCCGCTGATCCGGTCGACCGACGGCTGCGCCAGGTCGTATCCGGCGCCGCCGGTCGCGCGCAGCTTGGAAATCATCTCCTCGTTGTTCGACAGTGTCACCTCGACGTCGATGCCGGTTTCCTTGCGAAACGCGGCAATGACTTCAGCTGGTATATAGTCGGCCCAGCTGATGATGCGAAGTTTCTGATTGTCGGCGCGCGCTCCTGGCGCGATACCGACCAGGGTGAACGCAAGAATGGCAGTGAGTAGGGTCCGCATCGTGACTCCCGCGCTGGAATATAATAGGGACAATCTTACCGAATCGGAGCGATCCATGTACGAGCTGTATTACTCCCCGGGCACAGCGAGTTTTGCGGTGCACTGGTTGCTGATCGAGATGAACCTGCCGCACACGCTGAAGCTGGTCGATTTTGATGCACGCGCCCAGAAAAGCCCGGATTACCTGCGCCTGAATCCGGATGGCGTTGTGCCGACGCTGGTTATTAACGGAGCCGCGCGCAGCGAGTGCGCGGCCCTGCTGCTGACGCTTGCGGACCGGTACCCCGCGGCGGGACTCGCTCCGGCCGGCGCCGATGATGGACGTGCCGCCTATTACCAATGGACTTTTTATTGCGCCAACACGTTGCAGCCGGCCTACCGTAATTGGTTTTATCCCGACCAGGCCCCGGGCGAAGCCGCGGCCGTCAAGGATCATGCCCGCATGCGTATCGAGGCATGCTGGGAACGCTTTGCGACGCTGCTTGCCGATGAGCGGCGCCATGTGCTGGGCGAGCGCCTCACAGCGCTCGATTTCCTGGTCACGATGCTGATGCGCTGGTCACGCAACATGCCGAGACCCGCCACGCAATGGCCGGTGCTTGACCGTTACGTACAGCGCATGCGCGCCATGCCGTCGTTTAAGACACTGCAGGCGCGCGAAGGGCTTACCGACTGGGCGAATGCCTGAAAATGCGCGGGGTCGTTTAGAACGCGTATCCGACGGACACAATCAACGCCTGTGGCCCGAACTTGATGCTGGTAGTGCGGATCAACCCGGCCGTATCCGCCACGAGATGCGTGTTGACGCGGCTGATGGAATAGGACGCATTGAGCCCCCAGCGGCCGCCGAGCTTATAAGTGAGACCGGCTGTGGCGGCGGGGCCAATTGAGGATGTCAGTGACAGCTTCGTGGGCCCGCCGCTGGCCGCATTGCCGGCTGCCGTCGAATCGCGATCATAAAACGTCGTATAATTAATCCCGGCGCCGATGAACGGTCGCAGCTTCGCATTCTCATCGAAGAAGTTGTATTCAAGCAGCGCGGTAGGCGCGATCCAGCGCGCGGTCGAGATGACCTGGCCGTTGTATGGCACCGAACCCAAGGTCGCGGGTCCCGAACCCTCCGTCTTGGTCAGCGGCGGGTAGCCGATCGCAAGTTCTGCCTTGAAGTGCGGCGACAGGCGCCGCACATAGCCGACGTACAGCGTCTCCACGTTATCGGCCTTGATATTGACGCCCGCGGGAACGAACGGCCCTTGCAGGTCATCCGCAGTGGCGTGATAAAACACGGAGTAAAGGCCTAGGCGGATATCGTTGCTGTACGTAGAATCATCCGCCAGCGCGGAGGTCGCGCCTGCAAACAGCGCGGCGACTGCCAAGAGCGGGGCTGCGGTTGCGCATGTGAGCGGGTGAGTCATGGCCTAGCCCCCTGCGTTCAGAACGGTGAGGAAGAATTGGAAAGCCGCCTCAGTACAGAATGGCGCCTCCGCTGAATGAGTGCCTTGCACAACGGCTTCCTCCGCGGCCGCCTCAGCCTGGGCTTGCGGCAGCGATCCGCCCGCCGCCGATTCATAGAATGCGACGTCCTGCTGGAAGGCCGTGCCGCCGGCCGGATTCCCTGCGCTCGGCAGCGCATTGATCGCCTGGTACGCGCCTTGCAGCGGCGCAAATGGCCCAGACGGCGTCCCATTGATGTCGAGCACAGTTACGAGGCCCGCCGGAAGAGCGCTCCAGTACGCCTGCATGATTTGCGTATTGACCGGGAAGAATACCGTGGGGTCGGCATCGCCGCCGCATAGCAGCGTCGGCGAATTGGGCTGCCAGCCGGTGCGCATGTCATTGGTGTAGAACGCGAGCCGCAGCGGCTGTGTCGGCGGCGTCGATACACGCGAAGCTCCGGTGCCGAGCAATCCCGGATCCGGATTACTCAACGCATCCGCGCCATAGGCAATGCGATAACTGTCGTTGATCAGGAATGGATTGCCAAATCCTGCCTGGAAGATCGGTGTGCTCGCACTTTGCGGCAGCAGGAAGGTCGGCGGAATCGCAAGCGCGGCCGCGAGCTGGGGACTGCCGGTCTCAGCCGCGGTCGGTGTCGTACTGTCGAACACCGCGCTCTGCGGGAGCGCGCCATTGGTGAACAGGGTCGTATACGGCGTGTCACTCGGCAGTAGGGTATCGATGCCCGTGGCATAGGTCGCGGTGTAGAGATCACTGGGAGTAGCGTAGATATTGCCGTAGGCATGCTGGTAGCTGGTCGTTAGCAGCGGCGCAAACAGCGTCGCACCGATGGGAACGCCGCCGAAAATGATCGTGTCACCATAGGCTTCCAGCGCATAAGGACCGGACATCGGCGCCGCGGCCGTGACCGTTTTACCCGCAGCGATCATCGCGCGCTGCGTCGCCATCGCGACATGGCCGCCCTCGGAATAGCCCGTGATGAACAACGCGCCACTGTCGCTGGTTGAGGCACTCAGAGAGGAGGGCAGACCAGCTCGCGCAGCGGCCAGGATGTCCATCATCTCACCTGACTGCTGAACCGCATTCAGGTACGGGTGGTAACCGAGCGTAGAAATATCGTAGCCGGCGTAATTGGGAGCGACGACGATAAATCCCTGGGCTGCAAAGGCTGCGGCGATCAGGCCGCCTTCGGCATTGGCCGCATTGGTGATATCGGCGATGTTCGCCGCCTTGTTGAATTCCGTGCCGTGCGCATAGAGCACAATCGGACGCGGACCGGAGCATGCCGGGGCTGCGCCCGTCGGCACCATCAGCGCGCCCGACGATTCGGTCGCCTCGCCGGCGCCACCGACGGTCCAGAAGTTCAGATAGTAAAAATCTACACCGCAGGTGGGATTGCCAGTCAGCTGCAGTAGCTGCGCCCCGCTCGAGGTGGTGCTGAGCTCAGCCTGGAACCCGGCGGCGTCCAAAGAGGCGATGCGAAACGGCGGGTTTTGCGTCAGGGTGCCGGGGGCCGTAGAGCTCGTCGGTGCCGAAGTCTGCGAACTGGAGCCGCCGCAGGCCGCGAGCGTTGCGACGCCAGCCGCCAGTACCAATGGCTGCAATGATTTGAGCATAGACCTGCCTCCCCGGTGGATCGTTTTGAGTTTAGCCGGGTTCGGCGGGAAATCAAACGGATTGCAATTCGTTTTCCCACTTGGCGACCAGCGTCGAGGCAACCGCATTGCCAACCACATTCGTGGCACTGCGGCCCATGTCGAGCAGGTGGTCAACCGCGATGATCATGACAAGTCCCTGCTCGGGCAAGCCGAAATACGTCAAAGTCGAGGCAATTACCATCAGCGAGGCGCGCGGCACGCCGGCGATACCCTTGGAGAGCACCATCAGAATCAGCAGCATCACGATCTGCTGATGCAGGCTCATCTCGATATGGAAAATCTGCGCAATGAACAAAACGGCGAATGCGCAATACATCGTCGAGCCGGCAAGATTGAATGAATAACCCAGCGGCAAGACAAAGGCGGCGATTTTCGGGCTCACGCCAAAATTTTCAAGTTGCTCGAGCGTGCGCGGATAAGCTGCCTCGGAACTCGCCGTTGAGAAAGCGATCAGGACCGGCGAGCGTATAGCCGCGAGCAGTTTGCCCGCGCGCCCGCCAATGCTCAGGAACAGCGCAAACGACAAGAATGCCCACAGCAAACCGAGTGCAAGGTAGAACGAGCCGATGAATTTGGCATAGATCAGCAGCACCTGGGGGCCCTGGGTCAACACGGTCGCAGCGAGGGCGGAGAACACCGCGAATGGCGCCACCATCATGACGTAACCGGTCAGGCGCAAGATCACCGAGGCCATCTGGTCGATCACGTCGATCAGGGGCTTCACGCGTGCACCCAGGCTGGATGCCGCGATCCCGAATAGCACTGAAAACACCACGACCTGCAGGATCTCGTTGCTGGCCATCGCCTGCACGATCGAGCTCGGAATGATGTGATCGATCATGTCGGTCAGCTGCGGCGGTGCAGTCGGGGGCCCGGCTGCGGAGATTGGCGGTGCGGCAAGTCCCACGCCCGGGTGGAACAGGTGCACCATCACGATGCCAATGACTAGCGACACCAGTGACGCAAAAATAAACCAGCCGAGGGTCTTCGCGCCGATGCGTGCGATGGAGGAGGCGCTCTCCATGCGCGCAACTCCTGCCGTGAGAGTCGAAAACACCAGCGGCGCAATGATCATCTTGATCAGATGCAGAAATGCCGTGGTCACCAGCGATAGATCCGCGGCGACCCGGGCCGTCAGCTCCCCCGTACCGAGCCACTGGTGTAGCACGAGCCCGCATAGGGGTCCAGTCAGCATCGCGATGGCCACCATCAGCGTCAGGCGGGATTTCATGGCAATGTTGTAACACACCGCATGGGTAGACCGACACCGCCGCGGCGGAGCATGATTAACCCATGATTGCCCTTGCCAGTCAGTACGCCGCCCTACCCGAGCATTTTTTTGCGCGGCTTGCACCGACGCAGGTTGCCCGCCCACGCCTGATTCAATTCAATCGTGTGCTGGCCGAGGAGCTTGCGCTCGACATCCAAGACCACAGCGATGAGCAGCTGGCCGCGATATTCTCCGGCAATCTGATTCCCGCGGGCGCAAACCCCGTCGCGATGGCCTACGCCGGGCACCAGTTCGGCGGGTTCGTGCCGCAGCTCGGCGATGGCCGCGCGATCCTGCTGGGCGAGGTTCGGGACAATGCGGGCCAGTGGCGCGATGTGCATCTGAAGGGCTCGGGGCGTACGCCTTATTCGCGCGGCGGTGATGGGCGCGCAGCCTTGGGCCCGGTGCTGCGCGAATACATCGTCAGTGAAGCGATGCATGCCTTCGGGATCCCGACGACACGCTCGCTGGCGGCGGTCAGCACCGGCGAGGCGGTAATTCGCGAAGGGCGATTGCCCGGCGCGATCCTGACGCGCGTGGCGAAGAGCCATGTGCGCGTCGGCACGTTCCAGTATTTTGCCGCCCGGGGAGATGCCGCAGCGATCAGGCAGCTCGCGGATTTTTGCATCGGACGCCTGTATCCGTCGCTTGCGGCGGGCGAGCAGCCGTATCTTGCGCTTCTGAAAGCGGTCATTGCTGGCCAAGCGCAACTGATCGCCCGCTGGATGCAAGTCGGGTTCATTCACGGCGTGATGAACACCGACAACATGGCGGTTTCGGCAGAGAGCATTGATTTCGGTCCCTGCGCTTTCATGGACAGTTACGACCCGGCGACAGTGTTCAGTTCCATCGATTCGCGCGGACGCTACGCCTATGCCAACCAGCCACATGCCGCCGCCTGGAATCTCGCGCGCTTTGCCGAAGCCCTGTTGAGCTGTATCGACACGGTGCCGGAACGCGCGATCGAATTGGTAACCGCGCCGCTCGAGCAGTTCGAGGCGCTGTATTCTTATAACTGGCTCGAGGGTATGCGCCGTAAAATTGGCCTGCAATACCCGAGCGCCGAAGACCCTGCGCTTGTGCAGGGTTTCCTTGAGGCGATGCAAGCAGGATCTGCCGATTTCACGCTATCGTTTCGTGCGCTATGCGAGGCCGCGCAAGATGACGCGGCGGAAGGCAGGACAGGGTACGCAAATTTACGCGCACTATTTGTCGAGCCGGCCTTGCTCGATGCCTGGATCCCTGCATGGCGTGCGAGGCTTGCCGCAGAGCCCCTCAGCGCGCCGACACGCGCGCAGGCCATGCGCAGCGTGAATCCGCTCTTCATCCCGCGCAATCATCAAGTCGAGCGCGTCATTCGCGCGGCGGTCGAGCAGGAAGACTTCGCACCGTTTGCGCGATTGTTGCAGATACTAGCCCGCCCGTTCGAGGAGCAACCGGGCAGCGAGGCATTTGCCAATCCGCCACAACCGCAAGAGCGCGTGACGCAAACATTCTGTGGAACCTAGCATGAGCCCAGTCGCCAGCAGCGTATTCTGGAGCGAAGGGCGGCCGGTACCGGATTCACCGCCCGGCCCCTTGCCGCCATCGGTGGATGCGCTGATCATTGGCGCCGGTTACACCGGCCTTGCCGCCGCCCGGGAACTCTCCCGCGCGGGGCGCAGGGTCCTGGTGCTTGACGCCGCACCATTCGGTGGCGGCTGCTCGGGTCGCAATGGCGGACAGGTCGCCTACAGCATCAAGCCAACGCTTGCGCAGCTGGGTGCGCGCCACGGTGACAAGATCGCGGCGGGGATCTGTGCCGATGGCCAGCAGGCCATCTCCCACCTACGCTCACTGGCCCTGGATGTGGGCCTCGAGATGGACTGGCGTCAACCCGGCTGTTTCACGGGCGCACACACAGCGAAGGCTTTCGCCGCTCTCGTGCGCGAGGCGAAGCTGCATCCATCCGGCTACGTGCAGAATGTCGAGATTATTCCAAGATCCCGTCAGCACGAGGAAATTGCCAGTGATTTTTATCATGGGGGCTGTGTCTATCCCGACGATGCGTCGGTCGATCCGGTGATGATGCTGCACGCGTTGCATCGGCGCGCCGTGGCGGCCGGTGCGCAAGTTATTGACCGCTGCGCCGTGACGGCGCTGCAAAAAACAGGGCTGGGCCATCAGGCGGCGACCGCCCGTGGCCCCGTGACTGCGCGCCAGGTATTGCTGGCAACGAATGGCTACAGCGGCACCCTGTCGCCTTGGCACCAGCGTCGCGTCATTCCAATCGGTAGCTACCAGATTGCGACCGAGGCGCTGGGGCAGAGCCGGGTCCGGGAGCTGCTGCCCAAGGGGCGCAACATGGGCGACTCGCGCCGGGTCGTCGTCTACTTCCGGCCGTCCGCGGATGGCGAACGCATCATCTTCGGTGGCCGGGCGGCGCTCTCCGAAAAAGACCCGCTGATATGCGTGCCACGGCTGAAGTCTATGTTGACGCAGATCTTTCCGCAGTTGCGTGATGTTGCCATCACGCACGCCTGGGTCGGCTGGGTCGCCTATACCTTCGATACCTTGCCGCACTTGGGCCAGCAGGACGGGATCTGGTATGCGATGGGTTATTGCGGCCAAGGCGTGACGACAGCGCCGTATTTTGGCATGCGCATCGCCCAGCAGATGATGGGTCTTGCCGAAGGGGCTACCGGGTTCGATGGACTGCCGTTTGAGGCGCGGCCTTATTACTACGGCACGCCCTGGTTCCTGTCGGCTTCCGTACTCGCCTATCGCGCGCTCGACCGGCTCGGCATCTAGGACTGGAACCGGCGCAGGGCGGTCCTCAGGGCAGTCGCGATTCGCATCGCCCATGCTTGCTGCCCGGCCGGCTCAAGGATCAGGTCCTGGCGGATCTCAATTTCTACATGTGGCAAGCGCCGCGCCTCGCCGTGTACTGGAATGGTGTAATCCGTCGCATCGCTGACAAAATAAGGTTCGTTGTCGGCGACCAGGAGTGTCTTATCCTCGCGCAGTGCGTCCAGTGTGAGTCCCGCAAAGCGCCGATCGCGGTTATATAGAATCGCCGCCTGCATCGGGCGCGCAACCCCTTTGAAGATCGCGGTCATGCTGTGCTGCGCGACGAGGATTGTCGGCCGACCGGCAGCTAAGCGCGCCTCCAGCACTTCTTTTATGCGACAGTGATACGGCCGGAAAATCTCCGCACGACGCGCCTCGATCTGGGCGGGCGTGAGCCCCATGTTTCCGGGGATCGCAGTGTTTTCGCCGATTGTGGGGATCGAGGACGGCACTTCGGGGTCGCGATTGCAGTCGATGACCAGGCGCGAATAAATCTGTGCAAGCAGTGGTGCATCCAGTGATGCGGCCAGCAGCCGGGCAACGCTCAATGCCCCCAGGTCGCAGGCGATGTGCCTTTGTAGCTCGCTTGCCGGCAAGCCAAGATCGCCCAGGATTCTTGGGATACGCGCACCGGCATGATCAACGGTGATCAGGAAATCCGCTCCACGCTGCGGCCCTTCCTCCAGGACAGGCGGTGGTTCGTCGGCGCCGAGCAGTCGGTAGGCAGGGGTCATCGGCATCTGCGTAAAGATACCGTGCAACGGCATAGCTGACGAATAATGTTTCGCATACCATACGCGCCGCCCATGCCAGAAAGTGACTATCGCAGCGAGCGCCTGTTTCGCCAGTTGTCCCAAATCGAGCGCACCGCCCGCGTCGGCGTACTGCAACTTTCCGTCCCGGATGGGGCAGTCTGGTGGTCAGGCGGTGTTCAGGAACTGCTGGGGTTACCAGCGGGCACTAAAGCGGGCTGGCCTGCATTGCGGCAGGCGCTTGGCGAGCCGGGCGTCGCGACTCTTTGTGCCGCCGCCGCCGCGGCGCTCAAGACCCAGCAGGAGCTCGACATTGATCTGCCACTGGCAGGTCCGCGCGAAGCGCCAGCATGGATGCGGATCTGTGGACGTGTATCTTTAGTCGGCGCAGCGACCGAGGCGAACGCGATCATCCAGGATGTCAGCGAGCGGCGGCTCATCGCCTCTCAGATTAATCAGGCGACCGCCGCGGAGCGGCAAAGGCTGTTATCGGACCTTCACGATAACCTAGGCCAGGTGCTGGCCAGTGCAGGTTTGTTGGCGGCGGCACATGAACGGGAGGTGCGGGCCAGTGCGCCCGCGCTTGCAGCGAGCGCCCAGCAATTGGTGTCTGTCATGGGTGAATCCCAACGGCTTTGTCGCGATCTGTCGCATGAGCTGATGGAGGACTTCCGCGAGGGCCTGGCGCGGGTACTCGAGCGGCTCGCCGCGCGCACCGCGCTGACGGGTATTAGCTGCTCATTTCATTGCTCAGGGGGCGATGCGCAGGGGCTCTCGGAAGTGCAGTGCCGAGAAATGTTCCGGATCGCTCAGGAAGCGGTCACGAATGCCCTCAAACACGCCAGTTGCCGACGGATCGAGATTGCGTTGACCTTGGAGGCCGGCAGCGGCGAGCTCGCGGTGCTCGATGATGGGGTGGGGATTGACCTTGGCGCCATGGTCGAGGGCCTGGGAATGCGCACGATGCGCTACCGAGCGGCCCGGATCGGCACTACGGTCAGTGTCGCCCCTGGCGAGTCGGGCGGGACGCGGGTCTGGCTTTCGGTCCCCCGCGTGTAACATATTGAGTCTGTTGGTGGTCGTAATGATGGTATCGCCCGGCCTTGCCTGAGCAAGCTGACGGGGACATACTAAGGGTCTGGAATTTGAACCGGATGGAGAATGCAAACATGAAGTGGGAAGTACCGACGGCGATCGAATTGCGGCTTGGAATGGAGATCAATTCCTACGTTTCGGTTCGCTGAACCCATTTAAGTCGCTCCGACTCCTGCGGGCGCGACTTCCGTGCCCGCCCCATCGCGGGTGATGCCTTGTGCTGATTCGTATCCTGGGCTCCGCCGCTGGCGGTGGATTTCCGCAGTGGAACTGCAACTGCTCGAACTGCCGCGGTGTGCGTGACGGATCCCTCGATGCGCGCCCGCGCACCCAATCCTCCATTGCGATTTCAAGCGACGCCGAGCGCTGGATATTATTCAACGCAGCGCCCGATCTGCACCGGCAGATTCAGGCAAATCCGCCGTTGCAGCCGCGCCGAGAGCTGCGCGACACGCCGATCGCTGCGGTAGTCCTCTCCGACGGGCAAATCGACCACACCGCAGGACTCTTGCTGATGCGCGAACATCGGCAGCCTTTGCAAGTTTATGCCACGGCCGCCGTCCATCAGGACCTGACTACGGGACTGCCGCTGCTGTCGGTGCTACAACACTATTGCGGCGTCGAGTGGCGCGAGATTGCCCTTGACGGCGCGCTCCTGCAGATTGCGGCTCTGCCAGGCATCGAAATCACCGTATTGGCGGTCGATGGCAAGCCGGGACCCTATTCGCCGTTTCGGCAGAATCCGCGGGCGGGAGATAACATCGCGTTTCTGTTGCATGAAGTGTCAAGCGGCAGGCGGGCATTTTATGCCCCGGGGCTCGCGGCGATTACGCCGCCGGTTCGCGCTGCGCTGGAGGCGAGCCACTGCGTGTTGGTGGACGGCACATTCTGGCAGGACGATGAAATGATACGGGCAGGCGTCTCGACCAAGCGAGCAGCGGACCTAGGCCACCTGCCGCAATGCGGGCCGGGCGGCATGATCGAGATGCTCAAAAGCCTCCGTAACGATACCAGGCGCATCCTGGTACACATCAACAATACCAATCCGATTCTCGTGGATTCGGGCCCCGAGCGCGCGCAGCTCGAGGCCAGTGGCATCGAAGTGGCGTTCGATGGCATGGAGATACGATTGTGACGGACACGACGGGCTTCGAGGCGGCCTTGCGCGCCAAGGGCGCGTCCTACCATATCCATCATCCGTTTAACCGGATGCTGAACGAGGGCCGTGCAAGCCCCGCGCAGATCCGCGGTTGGGTTGCCAATCGTTTTTACTACCAGATCAATATTCCGGTCAAGGACGCGGCGGTCATCGCCAACTGCGAGGATCGCGACGTTCGGCGCGAATGGGTGCGACGCATCCTCGACCATGATGGCTGGGAGCAGGATTCCGGCGGCATCGAAGCCTGGGTCAGGCTGGGCGAGGCGGTGGGCTTGACGCGCGAGAGCCTGTGGTCCTTGTCCGATGTCTTGCCCGGCGTGCGCTTTGCGGTGGACGCTTACGTCAATTTCGCACGGCGCCAGCCCTGGCAGGAATCGGTCTGTGCCTCGCTGACTGAGCTGTTCGCGCCGCAAATTCATAAGGATCGCCTGGCCAGCTGGCCCCTGCACTATCCCTGGATTGATACCAGCGGACTCGACTATTTTCGCAAGCGCATCCCGTTGGCATCGCGCGACGTGGAACATGGGCTGCGGGTGACGCTCGCATATTTCGACACCAGGGTACTGCAGGATCGCGCACTTGAGATCTTACAGTTCAAGCTGGATATCCTATGGGCTATGCTCGATGCCATCCAGTTGCGCTATGGACTTACCGATGAGTAAAGGATCCGTGCTGCATGCACACCAGCCCAAAATTGCCCGCCTGTACCGGCTGCAATGGGAAGAGGCGCAGCAGGCGCACGTTTTGCTATTTCCTGAGGGCCTGGTCAAGCTCAATGCCAGCGCCGGCGAGATCCTGCGCCGCTGCGATGGCGTGCGCACAACCGCCGAGATCATCGCGGAACTGGAGATTGCCTTCGCGGCGAAGAACCTGGCGCCCGACGTCGATGCATTCCTGGAACAGGCGGTGGCGAAGGGCTGGGTCGAATCGTGATCACACCGCCCTTGTGGCTGGTGGCGGAATTGACTTACACCTGCCCGCTGCACTGTGTCTTTTGCTCCAATCCCGTGGATTTTGCCGCGCAGGGGCCTGAACTCTCGACCGCCGACTGGATCCGGGTATTGCGGGAAGCCCGCGCGCTGGGCGCCGTGCAATTGGGCCTTACGGGCGGTGAGCCGCTCAGTCGCAAGGACCTCGAGGAGCTGGTATCGGAGGCGCACGGGCTGGGCTATTACATCAACTTGATTACATCCGGCGCGGGTCTCAGCGAGAAGCGCATCAAAGCGCTGAAGTATGCCGGACTTGATCACATCCAGCTTTCGTTCCAGGACTCGACCCGGCAGATGAACGATTTTCTATCCAGCACGCGCACCTTCGACCTGAAGCGCCGGGCCGCGGCGCTGATCAAGGAGCATGGCTTCCCGATGGTCATGAACTGCGTGGTCCACCGCATGAACCTGGACCACGTCGGGCTCATCATCGATCTTGCCGCCGACATCGGTGCAGAGTTCCTGGAGCTCGCAAATACCCAGTACTACGGCTGGGCATTGCTGAACCGCGATCAGCTGATGCCGGACAAGGAGCAGCTCGTGCGTGCCGAGGCCATCGTTGCCGAGCGGCGCAAGAGCCTGGGTTCGCGGCTGCGCATCCTGTTCGTCGTGCCGGATTATTTTGAAGGAAGGCCGAAGCGTTGCATGAATGGCTGGGGGTCAACGATCCTGTGCGTAAATCCCGCCGGCACCGCGCTGCCATGCCAGGCTGCCAAGATGCTGCCCGGCATGGATTTCCCGTCCGTGCGCGATGCAAGCGTGCGTGAGATCTGGTATGACTCCGCTGGATTTAACCGCTTTCGCGGCGAGGATTGGATGCCGCAGCCCTGTCGAAGTTGCCCGGAGCGCACGATAGATTTGGGCGGCTGCCGCTGCCAGGCCTATCAACTGACGGGCGATGTGGGCGCGACCGACCCGGTCTGCGACAAGTCCCCCGACCACGGCATTGTGCTCGCCGCAGTGGCCGCTGCGGCGCAGAAGCCGCTGCTGTTCAGAACGCCGGGGAATTCACGAGCGCTGATCGATGCGGGTCCGCCAGCCACGCGTGGATCTGCGCAGTAATCGCAAGCGCGATACCCTCGGGCGTTACTGCGCCGATACTGAGTCCCACCGGCCCGCGCAGCCTGCCCCGCAGTCGCTCGGTCAGGGGGCCGACTTCCGTCGCGAGCCGTCGCCGCCTCGACTCAGGGCCGAGCAGTCCAATGTAGCCAGGTGAGTCCGTTGCGGCGAGCGCCTTCAGGTACTCAGTGTCCGATGCCAAGTGATGGCTCATGACGATGGCTGCGTGGCATTCGTCCAGGTTGACCAGGCGAGCGAGTTGCGATGCGCTGCCGAGCAGCACGCGGGCGCCAGAAAACCGTAGCGCCTGCGCATACGCCGCACGGTGGTCCACGACGGTCACGCGCCAGCCCAGTGTGCGCGCGATGCCGACCACGGGCTCGGCATCAGGGCCCGCGCCGCAGATCAGCAGGTGGGGTGGCGGTGCGAGGTAGTGCACGAACACGCGGGTCACGCCACGGGGGAGGGCGAGTTCGGTGTTATGAGATTTCGCATTTGACATCGCCTCCTGCATGGCAACCTGCAAGGCGGGTGGGAGCGAAGTTTCAGACTGGCTGTCGGACGGCGCGTAGGTGCCGAGCGACATATCGGCAGACTCATACACAACCGCAAGTACGGTGCCGCGCCCCGCATCGGTCGCAAGGCCGGCCGTCATCAGTGCCCGGCCAGCCGCATGTTCACCGCCCGCCGGCTCGAGCAACACGCGCATCGCGCCCTCGCATCCCGCGCCGATGCCAAACACCAGATCATTCGCCGTGTGCATATCGTACTCGACGCTGCGCGGCATGCCGTCCGCCAGGACCTTGTTGGCGTGGCCGGACAGATCTGCCTCCAGGCAGCCGCCGCTGAGCAGGCCGATATAGCTGCCGTCGGGCCTAATCAGCATGCGCGCGCCGGATTTTCGATACGTCGATCCAGAAGTTGCGACAATCGTCGCAAGGACTCCCGGCGCGAACGCATCTTGGCGCGCCTTCAACAGCAGCTCGAGCGAGGTATCGAGACGTACTTCCATATCGACATGCTAGCGGATGATGCGGCGACAGGCGCGCTATGATGGAAAATTTCCGGGGCGGTATGAGCGAATCAGTCGACGTTGTCATTGCCGGCGGGGGAGCGGTCGGGTCGGCGGTCGCCTATTTCCTCGCGCAAAACAGCGCATTCGCAGGGACGGTCGCGGTGCTCGAGCCGGACCCGAGCTATGAATTCGCCGCGAGTGCGCGCTCGGCGGGTTCCATAAGACGCCAGTTCTCGACTCCGCTTAACATTGCGTTGTCGGAATTCGGCTGGCAGTTCCTACGCTCAGTTCCCGAAGTGGGATTGGTCGAGTCCAGCTACCTGCTGCTGGCCTCCCAGGCGGGACTTCCTGCGCTACGGGAGAACATCAGCCTGCAACATCGTTGCGGCGTGCAGGCGCAGCTGCACCACGCGAAAGAGCTGTCGCGCCGCTATCCCTGGCTTCAGGTTGGGGATCTCGCGGCCGGGGCCGATACGGCGAGCGGCGAGGGCTGGTTCGATGGCTATGCGCTGCTGCGATCACTACGAGCCGCGAATGAGCGGCGCGGCGTGCGCTATGTGCGCGACCGCGTGCTTCACATAGACATGCATGCGACCGATGCCGTCGGCGGCGTTCGACTCGCGGGTGGCGGTGCAATGCAATGCCGCTACCTCGTGCTCGCGGCGGGCACGGGCTCGCGTTCGCTTGCGCTGCAGGCCGGCGTTGACCTGCCGGTCTTTGCGCGCAAGCGCAACGTATTCGTATTCGAATGCGCGAAGGAAATCCCGCGTTGCCCACTGGTCGTCGATACTTCCGGGTTGTGGTTCCGGCCGGAAGGCGAGCGCTTTATCTGCGGCCCTGCGCCTGAGGCGGACCCAGACGTGGCGCTGGGTGATTTCGAGGTCGATGATGGCCAGTTCGATGCGTTGGCATGGCCTGCGCTTGCGCATCGCGTGCCCGCCTTCGAGGCCGTGCGGGTTACGGGCGCGTGGGCGGGGCACTACGATTACAATGTGTTCGACCAGAATGCCTTCGTGGGCCCCTGCGATGCGGTGCCAAATCTGCTGCTCGCGAACGGCTTCAGTGGACACGGCCTGCAACAGGCGCCTGGCATCGGACGAGCGCTGGCGGAATTCATAGCCTACGGTAAATATCGCACGATTGATGTCACGCCGTTCTCATACTCACGGTATGCGCGACAAGAGCCCCTGCGCGAACACAATGTGATCTGAAGGAGACGCCTGGATGAAACACCTTGACGCCGAACAGCTCGCCGCGCGCCTGCCGCGCGGTAAATTGATCGATGCGTTGGATGAAGCGTTCCGACGCCAGACCGAGGTGCCTGCGCGCCAGCAGCATGTGTTCGCGCGGCAGGGCGCCGATACATCGTCGCTGCTGATCATGCCGGCATGGCGCGAGGCATCGCTCGGCATCAAGCTGGTCACGGTCGTCCCGCAAAACGCGTCCCGCGGCGAGAGCGCCGTGCACGCCACGTACACGCTGTTCGACGCGCGCAACGGCGTGCCGCGCGCGACCATGGATGGATCGGAGCTGACCCACCGGCGCACCGGTGCAGCCTCAGCCCTTGCGGCACGCTACCTCGCGAGAGCTGATTCGAGCCGCCTGCTGATGGTTGGAACCGGTGCACTGGCGATGCATGTGATCGAAAGCCATGCGGCGGTGCGGCCTTTACGCGAAGTGCGCATCTGGGGGCGCAACGTTGTGCGCGCACGAGAGCTTGCGGCAAGGCTTGGCGCCGCTCGCGCCTACTCCGTAGCAGTGGTCGAGGATCTGGAAGCATCGGTGCGCTGGGCAGACATCGTCAGCTGTGCAACGCTTGCCATGAGTCCGCTGATCCTTGGCGCATGGCTTCGCGCGGGCCAACACCTGGACCTGATCGGCGCGTTCCGTCCGGACATGCGCGAGGCCGACCAGGACGCATTGCTGCTTGCGGATATCTACGTCGATACCCGGGAAGGGGCGCTGCGCGAAAGCGGGGAGCTGGTGCAGGCGATCGCGGCTGGCGCGCTGAGCGCCGCTGACATTCGCGGCGAGCTAGCGGAGCTTGCGCGCGGGGCCATCGCTGGCCGCACCAGTGCGCGCCAGGTCACTCTCTTTAAGAGCGTCGGCACGGCGCTCGAGGACCTGGCGGCCGCGGAGTTGGCGCTCGCCTGAGGGTCGCCGCCTCAGCCTTCCAGTTCCAGCAGTTCACACCACAAGTGCAGGATCATCAGGTGGACTTCCTGGATATGGGCGGTCGTTGCGCTGGGAACCGCCAGTACATGATCGGCCTCTCCAGCAAGCCCACCGGCTCCGGTCAGCGCGATCGTCACGGCGCCTTTCTCGCGGGCTGCCCTGAGGCCTGAGAGTACGTTCGCTGACTTGCCGCTCGTTGAAAATCCGATCGCGATGTCGCCTCTCTGAGCGAGCGCCTCGGCCTGCCTCTCAAACAGCGCCTCATAGCCAAAATCATTGGCGATGCAGGTCAGCACGCCCGTATCGCCGACCAGCGCTACGGCGGGGTAGGGTTTGCGGCTGCGCGAATATCGGCCGATTAGCTCGCCCGCCAGGTGCGAGGCCTGGCTCGCGCTTCCACCATTGCCAAAGACCAGCACCTTGTGACCCGCCTTCAGCGCATCGATGATGACCTCGCCCGTCCTGTTGACGGAATCCTTCATTGCGGGCAAGGACCGTTCGACCGCTTGGCGGTGATTTTCGAAATGGTCGCTGATTACCCTGCTCCGCCTGTCATTCGTCGTCATGTCAGTGTCTCCAGTAATCTCGAAATCCGTGCATCGCTCATCGCCGCCATCAGTGCGGCGACATCGCCGATGCCTGCCCCGAGCGCTGCAGGAACAATCTCGCAGGCGGCGACCGCCTGCGGCAGAGCCTCCGCGCTGACGACCTCCCGCGCAGGTCCGAGCACCCGCTCGCCGAGCGCCACCGCGAGGGAGCCGAGAACGATCAGCTGCGGATTAAGCGCATCGATCAGCAGCGCCAGGCCCTGGCCAAGGCGCTGGCCGGCCTCCCGCGCAACTGCGAGCGCATCAGGATCGTCCGCAAGCATCGCTTCGACCAGCGCGCGGATTGGCGAGCGCGCGGTCCACCGCATTGGATACTTCATGGCGGCGAGCTTGACGAGCCCCGCACCCGAGCAAAACCCCTCCCAGGAGCCGGCCTTGCCGAATCCTTCCGGCCCGCTATGCGACAAGCGCCAGTGGCCGATTTCACCGGCAGTATCGGATGCGCCATGCAGGATTTGTCCATTGATGACAATGCCGGCGCCGAGCCCGGTGCCGAATGTCAGAAAGATCATCTGACGCACATCGGCGCGTGCGCGGGCCGCGCCGAAATGAAATTCCGCGAGCGCCCCGGCATTGCCATCGTGCTCGACCAACACTGGAATGTCCGGAAAGGATTCGGCCAGGCGCGCTTTCAAGTTCACGCCATGCCACCCGGGAAGGTTGGGCGGATCGATCAGCACGCCCTCACCGATACGCAGCGGGCCGCCGACCGCCACACTGAGCGCCACGATGCGCCGGCCCGCGGCTTCGGCTGTCGAGATTAGCCGCTGCAACGTCACGGCGATCACGGGAAGTGTTTCCTCGAACGGGCGCGCCGAGTTCGTCGGCATCTCGAGGCGTTGCAGGATCTCGGCAGCGCGATTGCCCTCGACGCAGGCTATTTTTGTCCCGCCGACATCGAGGCCAAGGATGGTAGGCATGGATTGCGGCATCAGGTCCTACGCTTTGTCCTGCGATAGGCGCACGGCATCATCGACGCTGAGCCCGGTGCACGGGGGTACGATCGGGGTCGTTCGGGCAATCTGGTCCAGCAATTGGTGAACCGGGTGCTTCAGGCGGGCGAGCGTGAGCTGCGTGCCTGATTGCTGCATGTCCACAAAAAATGCCAGCAGCGCTTCGACTGTAGAGCCATCCAGATCAAAGGTCTCCTCGAGGCTGATGATCACATGATTGACCGGGGGACTTGCGGCCTTGATGCGCTTGCGCACGTCGTTGAGCATTCGTTCGACATTGGCGAAGAACAGCGGCTCCTCGGGCCGCAGGATCAACAAGCCGGGGACGCGCATGGCCTGCGGATGATCGGCGATCCGGACGAAATCATGCCCATCGGCAAGCCGGCCCAGCTCGCCTATGCTCGCCTGTGAAAAGCGCCGCAACAGCATGATCAGGCTGATGGCAACTCCGGCGAGCAGCCCATTCAGGATGCCGAGCCATAGAACCGCGAGCACCGAGACGATCACCACGAGCCGATCTCTGCGCCACAGGAAGTAAGGCCGGAAACCGGCGATGCGTAGCGAATGGCTGACTCCAAAGATGACGATGGCCGCAAGCACCGGCTCCGGCGTCAGCGCGATATAGGAAAGGACCAGCAGCACGATCGCGAGCAGGACGAGCAGCGCGACACCGCCCGCCATGCGACTCGTGGCTCCCGCCGCTTCATTCGCCGATGTCGCCGAATAGCCGGCCCCTACGGGCATGCCGAGGAACAAGGCCGAAACGACGTTTGCGGCGCCCAGCGCCAGCAGGTCGCGATTAGGCGCCACGGTATCGTTGTGCTTGATCGCAAAGCTGCGGATCGATCCGTAGGACTCCGAGTACAACACCAGAACCACGGCAAAGCCAAGTTCAGCGATGTGCATCCACTGATCGTGCGCAAGGGCCGGCAGCGCCGGCGCATGCAACATCAGGTGTATCGGCCCGACCAGCCCCACGCCGCGCTGCGCAAGGTCGAACCATCCGGTCGCGCCGATGCCCAGGGCGATGACGATGAGACCGCCGGGCAGGCGACGCAACCTCGACAGAGCGAACAGCAGGGCAAGCGCAGATGCCCCAGTAAGGACGCCGGCCTTATTCCAGTTCGCAAACTCCTGCACCAGCTCGACTGCATACCAGGGCGCGTACTGGCTCTTCGGATGCACCCCAGCCATCAGCGCAAGTTGGCGCAGTGCGATCACCAATCCCAGGCCAAACGTGAATCCACGCAACACGGGCTTCGCGATGAAATCCGTGATGTTGCCCAGCCTTGCAAGTCCGGCAATGAGAAAAAAGATCCCGGCGACGAGCACGATCGCCCCGGCCAGCACGACCTGCAAATTGGCGTTGCCGCCCGCGAGCGAGGCGCCGGCGGCGCCGAGTACCGCAGCGGAAGAGGAGGTTGCGGAGACAATCGCAAAGCGGCTGGTGCCAAAAAGTCCGTAGCAGGAGAGGCCGGCGATCAACGCAACGATGCCCGCCTGCGGGGGCAGGTTCGCGATGCCCGAGTAAGCGACCGCTTCGGGCAGCAACAGACCGGCAATCGACAAGCCGGCGACGGCGTCCAGGGCGAAAGCGGACTTTGCGGAAAGGCTTTGCATGCCGCGCTAGGTGGGCTTCTGGTCGAAGAACTCGAGCGCGGCGAACTTGCGCACTTCTGCGATGCTGGGTTTCTTCTGCGCTCGAATCTCATTCACCATCTGCAGCGCCGTCTTGGTGCAGGGCGGCAGATTGGCATCGCTTTCCTGCAGGGGCGTAGTGCGCTCACCCCAGCGCAACAGATGCGCGGATAATGTCAGGCCGCCACCAAAGGCCGGCATCAGCACGAGAGCGCCAGCGGGCACGCGGCCGCTTTCGACCGCTTCGACCAGTGCGACCGGTGCCGTGGCCGAGCTCATGTTGCCGTATTTTTGTATGGTCAGGAACACCTTGCTGACATCCGCGCCGATGCGCTTGCCGACCGCCTCGATAATGCGGGAGTTGGCCTGGTGCGGCACGACGAGCGCGATGTCCTGCATGGTCACGCCGCAGCGAGCCAGGACATCGAGACTCGCCTCGCTCATGCCCTGGACCGCCTTGCGGAAGATCTCCTGGCCGTCGAAGTCCCAGCTCGTGTGGCCGAATGGAACGCCGAGGTTGGCGTACATCGTGCCGATGCCGCGGATGCGCAGGATCTGCCGCGCATCGGCGTAGCAATGCAGTTTCTCGGCGATGACTCCACTCGGCTGCTCCGTGGCTTCGAGAACCACAGCCGCCGCCCCATCGCCGAACAGTACCGCGACGTTGCGATTGTCCCAATCCATGTACTGCGAGATCAGTTCGACGCCGATGACCAGCGCATTTCGTACGATGCCGGTCTTGATCATCGAGGTGGCAATCGACAGGCTGTACATAAAGCTGGTGCATGCCGTGTTGACATCGAAACAGGCGGCCTTGCTCGCGCCTATCATCGCCTGCACCCCCGAGGCGCTATTGGGTACAGCCTCATCATTGCTGCAGCTGCCGTAGACGACGAGTTCGATGTCCTCGCCTCGCAGCCCCGCGCAGGCGATCGCGCGCTTCGCGGCGACGATTGCGAGCTCGATGCCGCGCACGTGGGAGATTCGGCGCTCCTTCATGCCGGTGCGCGAGGAGATCCATGCATCGTCGGTTGGCAGGAAAGTCGCTATATCCTCATTCGTCAGCACCGCTGGCGGCAGGCATTTTCCCCAGCCCGTGATCGCGGCATGTTTCACGGGAGGGCCGCGGTGATCACGATCTCGACCTGGTAATCCGGCGTTGCCAGCGCGCTCTGAACGGTCGCCCGTGCCGGCGCGTGGCCCTGCGCGACCCAGGCATCCCAGACTTTGTTCATTTCAGCGAAGTTCCCGATGTCCTTCAGGAAAATATTCGCACGCAGGATCTGCGTCTTGTCGGTCCCGGCGGCGGCAAGCAGCCGGTCGATTGAGGCGAGCACTTGCCGGGTCTGGGTCGCGACGTCCGCTTTCGGGTCGTCTCCTACCTGTCCGGCCAGGTATACGAGCTGTCCGTGGACAACCGCCTGCGACATTCGTGGGCCGCCCTGAATTCGTTTGATCATGTGCGACGCTCCGGTCCCTGGCCTGTGCGTAGACGGAATTTCGGTTGGACGTCGCAGGATTCGGCGCTCGTGAAGTCGCCGTTGAAAACATCGCCTTGGCCTTCGCGCAGAGGCGGGTACGGTGGGGCAACCAGTTGCCAAAGCTTCGTGCGTGCGGGCATCACTCCTCTCCTTATGAAGGCGGGTCGTGTGCCTATGCTATTACAAAAATTGCGGGTACATCGTCTCGGCGTTGATGCGATAGATCTTGTCGATAACCGTTTTCGGCAGCCCAAGGGCATGGAACGAGGCGGCAAATTCATCCGTATGCATGATCCCCGAGCTGGTCAGGAACTGCCAGTCGGTGCGCCACGTGTCACGGGCCTCATTGGCCGCCGCCTCGCCGGATTGCCCCGAAGCCACCGCGATGTCCGTGCCATACAGGATGCGGTCCTGGTAGCGGATCAGGAAACTGCTCACCTTGTCCGGGTTGGTGGCTGCCTGGTACTGCAAGTGGACCATGCGGGCCGCAAGGTCAACATTTGCCTTCGGGAACCGGTCGAGGAAGCGCGCCACTTCCTCGACGTCCCACTCGAGCGAGGCCAGGTGCACGCTGTCGAAGCGCAGCGCCGGGTGGGCTGCGAGCATCCGGTCACGCGCCGCCAGCTGCGCTTCGTGTGAGGGCACCTCGGGATGCCGATACATATAGTACTGCGGATGCTCGCGGAAATACGCGCGGTCTCCCTTGACTGTCATTTTGTCGAAGGGCAGCCAGCAGTTCAGCGGTTCTGCCTGGTGGCCGAGCAGGACGATGCCCCGCTCTTCCAGATGATCGATGACGGGCTTGATGCGCGGATCGTCGATCATCACATAACGGCCATCCGGATCGCGCAGGCTCATGCCGATGTTTTTCCAGATCTTCACGCCGACCGCCCCTTGCTCGATCGCCGCATCAATGCGGCGAATTTCGCCGTCTGACCACGCGGGCGATTGGAAATCGGCGACCGACAGCGCAGCCGCAAATTCGACGCGTCTCGGATAGCGCTTGTGCAGCTCAAGCGCGACGGACTGCTGCAGTTCGAGCTGCGGAAAGTCCGGATAATCGACGTTGATGGTCAACAGGCTAAAGTGGTCGTGGATCGCCTGCACGATGAACGGATGCGCGGCACTATTCAGGTGAACATGCGCATCAATTTTCTCGACTCGCTCGAAATCCGACGCCCTATACCGATCGGCAGCGCAAGAATTGGCAGCGTACTGCAGGCACAGCAGGACCAGGGTTATGGCGCTTAAGGAACGACCCACCATGTTCAGACGAGGCGAACGTCGACGCCAAGGCGGCGAAGTTCAGCGACGACTTCGGGGCGCGCACCCGAATCGGTGATCAGCATGTGCAACTGGTCGAGGGTTGCGATCACCGATACGTTGCGACGCATCAGCTTCGATGAATCGGTGACTGCCACAACCTGCTGGGAAATCTTGATCATCTTGGCATTCAGCTGCGCCTCCGCAAGGTGAGGCGTCATGAGCCCGATCTGCGGATCCAGCCCGTCTACGCCGAGGAATAGCCGGTCGGCGCGCAGATTGCCAATGGCGCCCTCGGCGATGTGTCCGGACAGGGAATTTGAGTTCCGGCGCAGCAGCCCACCTGGGATGATCAGCTGGACCCCGGGAACGTCCGCGAGCAGCATCGCGATGTTCAGCGCGTTAGTGATCACGTTCAGGGCCTTCAGGTTCAGCGCGCGAATTTGCCTTGCGATCTCCGCAGTGGTCGTGCCGGAATCGAGGATGATCGTCTCGCCGTTGCCGATTAGGGCGGCTGCAGCGCGCGCGATGCGGATTTTTTCCGCGTGACGGAGCGTCTGCTTGATTAGAATCGGCAGGTCGTCATTTTCGCGCCTGGCGAGCGCGCCACCGCGCGTGCGCATCAGGGCGCCGGCACTCTCCAGTGCATCGAGATCAACCCGGACCGTGACCGCCGAGGTGCTGAAGCGCTTTGAGAGTTCCTCGACCGTCACGCGTCCGTGTTCGCGCAGCAGATCGCAGATGCGCCGCCGGCGCTCCTCGACCAGCAGGCCAGCCTCGACCGGATCCTGGCTGTCGGACACGGGCGCGGCGCTGTCGATCAGGTTCATGCGGGCATCGCCTCGAGCAGCAGGAAGTGCTCGAAGTCCGCCATTAGCGTGTTCTTCGCCCGGGTCACGTGCCC
>JANXZG010000125.1 GCA_025355645.1 Gammaproteobacteria bacterium
ATGCAAAACGCCATGGTGGCGTCTTTGTGCTGCGAATCGAAGATACCGATATTGAGCGATCCACCCCGGAAGCCATCCAGCAAATCCTCGATGGTATGGAATGGGCGGGCCTGGTGCAGGACGAAGGCCCGTTTTACCAGACCCGGCGTTTCGATCGCTATAAAGAGGTCATTGACGAGCTACTCGCCAGTGGCCATGCCTATCGCTGCTATTGCACGAAAGATGAACTAGAGAAGATGCGTGCCGATCAGCTGGCCCGCGGACAAAAGCCCCGGTATGACGGTCGCTGGCGCGATCGGCACGATGCGCCGGTTGGCCGGCCGTTTGTTGTGCGTTTCAAGAATCCCTTGGGGGGCGAAGTGGTGGTCCAGGACGTTGTCCATGAGCGTGTCGTTTTTCAAAACTCCGAACTTGATGACTTAATCATTGCGCGCTCGGATGGTACCCCGACGTATAATTTCTGCGTGGTCGTTGACGACATGGACATGGAAATCACCCATGTCATTCGCGGTGATGATCATCTGAACAATACCCCGAGGCAGCAAAACATGCTCGTCGCGTTGGGCCGCAAGCCGCCGGTCTATGCACATCTTCCGATGATTTTAGGCGCAGACGGCGCCAAGCTGTCCAAGCGGCATGGGGCAGTCAGCGTGCTGCAGTACCGCGACGAAGGCTTTTTGCCGGAGGCCGTGCTCAACTACCTGGCGCGGTTAGGCTGGTCGCACGGCGACCAGGAAATCTTCTCGATCGATGAGATGGTGCGGTTGTTCGATATCGCTGACGTGAACAAATCAGCCTCCGCCTTCAACTTTGAAAAACTTTCCTGGCTCAACCAGCAGCATATGATGCACGTGACGCCCGGTCGCATCGTGCCGGTATTGCGCTGGCACCTGGAGCGCGACGGCATCAGCACTAATGACGATGAACGGCTGGAGCAAATCGTGTTGTCCCAGCGCGAACGTGCCAAGACGGTGGCGGAGATGGCAGTAAACAGCCGATTCTTTTACAGGGCTCCGGCGGCCTATGACGAAAAGGCCGTGCGCAAGCACGTGACCAGCGAGATCATAGTTGTAATGGATGCGCTGCTGGAACAATTGAGCGCACTGGCGGATTGGTCGGCGCCTTCAATTCACGCCCTGATCGAGGCGCTCGCGACAACCCGCGGTTTTTCGTTGGGCAAGGTGGCGCAGCCCGTGCGCCTTGCGGTATGCGGCGGAACGATTTCACCGCCAATTGACGCCACCCTCTCGATTCTGGGTAAGACAGAGTCCCTTGCGCGCTTACAACGCGCCAAGGATGCCTGGAGTGCGTAGCCCATTCATTTTCTTGACCAAATGCAGCGCCTCAGGTAACGTCCCGCGCCTCCATGTGGGGCCATAGCTCAGCTGGGAGAGCGCTTGCATGGCATGCAAGAGGTCGGCGGTTCGATCCCGCCTGGCTCCACCAGATTTAACGTCGTTTGATGATTGATGTTTAGCCTGCGTCCCCATCGTCTAGAGGCCTAGGACACCACCCTTTCACGGTGAGAACCGGGGTTCGAATCCCCGTGGGGACGCCACTTTTTGGTGTCAGAACAATATGTTACCGGCTTAATGGCTCCTCCAATCTTGCCGATCTCAGAATCCGCCGTTTTGATAGAGAAGTTGCTTAATCCATTACCGCATCGCCCGGGAATGCAGACAGAATTCTAGTATTAATAGCCGGATGGCCAGTGATCCCTCGCGCAACTAACGCGCCAGCCCGGCGAGTCTTAAGGGCCGGACCACCCTCGGCTGCAGCGCTACAACAAAGGGCTGTTAGGCGTCATGCGCGAGCCTTAAAGGCGATTCTTTATCGCGGGACGAAGAACTCCGCGTAGCTTGCTATCTTGCCGTCGCGAATTTCTATGAGATCCACAAGCTCCGTGGCGACCGTGATTCCGGTGACCTTGGAATTTATCTTCACGCGCCAATGCGCGGTGGCCTTCGGCCACTCCACGACGAGCGACAGCAATTCATAATCGCTTACGCGAAACACCTTGACCATCATGGATAGCCACGGCTTGAATGCGGCGAAGTCATCCTCGCGGATGCCAATTGGTTTATCGGCGCTCGCGCCCGCGATGCTGAATGTGCCCCGGTCTGCAAACAGGCTGCACATAGCGGCAAGATCGCCGCGCACGCGCGCGGCATGTAGTTCGTTGATGACGCGTTCTGCGAAGGCGCGCTCGGACATGATCAGAATCTCCCTCAGGCTAAGGCTGCGCGGACTTCACTGCCAATCCCCTCAATTGCAACCCGCGCATACGGAATGACCCCTCCTAATCCATAGAAGAGGTGAATCATTCCAGGGTGACAAGTGTACGACAGGGCGCAACCGGTGTGCTCCAAACGTGAATAATATGCCGCGCCTTCATCGCGCAATGGGTCGTATTCCGCCGTGTGGATGATGGTCGGCGGCAGTAACACGAGATCTTCGGCGCGCAATGGAGAAATCCGTGCATCAGACGCATCCATGCCGGGCGGCAGACAATGTCGCAAATCGTGCGCGAGGGTCGCGGCATCGACCAGATAACCATTGGCGAATTCCCGGCGCGAGGCGCTGCTGCCACCGTAGTCCAGGATCGGGCAAATTAGCAGCTGCAACGCAAGCTTCTGGCTGTTGGCGAGTCCGAGGGCCTGACAGGCGGCAGCCACGAGTGTGCCACCGGCCGATTCGCCACAGGCACCGAGCCTGGCGGGGTCAATGCCAAACTGCTCGGCGTTGTCAGCGACATAACTGATCGCGCACAGCGCGTCCTCCAGGGCAGCAGGGTAGGGGTGTTCTGGGGCTAGGCGGTATTGCACCGAGACGATGCGACAACCGCTGGCCGCACATAAGGCCCGCGCAAAGGCGTCATGGGTTGCGATGCTGCCAGCCACCAGTCCGCCGCCGTGGAAATAGAGCAGCCCGGGAAGCAATGCGCTGGCGCTATTGACGGGTGCGTAGAGGCGGATCGGAATTTCATCGGAGGGGCCGGGCACCGTTTTTTCTTCGACCGGACCGATATCAATCGCGGGGCCGGCGAGTTTCATCAATTCTGCGAGCGAGTGGCGCCGCTGCTCGACCGATACCTCTAGCGCATTGGGCGGGTTGCCTGCGGCCAATGCATCCAAAAACCGTTCGACGCGCGGCTCGAGTGGCATCCGGGGCCTATGGACTTGATCAGAGCGCCAGGGCCTGACGGGTTGCCGCTGGCCAGCGCGTCACGTCGAGCCCATGCACGGCGAAAAGGGCCACCGACAGCCGATCGATGCCGAAAGCGACGCAGCTGGTATGCGCCTTCTCGCCCTGCTCATCGTGGATACTCCAGACATTGCCGAAGTGCTCGCGGTGGTAATTAAAACTCATGCAGGCCGTTGGGCTCGCCTTGGTATGATACGGAATCAACATCTCGAATTTAAGCGCTTGCTGGCGCTGACTGACTGCCATGACCTGGCCAACCCGGCCAAAAAACGCGTCATTAGCGACCTCGATCGTGAAGGGCAGGCCCAAGTCATTGGCGATGACCGGGGCGCGGGCGATCCAGGCCTCGCGGAACTCGAGAATTGCCTGCGGCGAGCCGATGCGCACGAATTCGCGCATTCGGAACGATTGCAGCCGGTCGAGATTAAGCGAGGGCTCATGGCGGAACACATCCGCGTCGATGTCGAATAGCAAGCCTCCGGGGGGCAGCCTGCCGCCACGCGCGGCGACGATCGGGTATACGGGGTAGCAGGCCGCTGGCGAGAGCACGAGGTCCGAGGATGTCAAAGCAGCTGTCCAGTCCCCGCCGCTCTCGTGGCGGTCGGCGGCCGTGCGAATCGAGGCTTCCGTTCCGTGCAGTGCACAGACGCAGCCGAGTAGATTTGGAAAGCTCTTCAGATATCCAGACTTTTCCAGCTGCGCGCGACTCATGACCGGCGGAAAACGCATGACCTCCGCTGTGGGGTCACGCATGGCGGATATGTAGGCATCCAGCCGGTCGCGCACCGACAGATACAGGGCGGTACGGGCATAGACGCCATACACACCCATCGGCACAAACAAGGCGGCGGAAATGTGCGCGAGCGGATCCTTCGCCGGCGGGGTGGCACCGGCGGCGGCTTTGTCTAGTGCGGTCGACATACCTCAGCCCCCGATCGTAGCGGGCAGCGGCGTCATCAACGAGGTTGCGGCAAGATTTGCCATGATGCGGTCGTTGCTGATCATGATAGGTGCTGACAAGACGTCGCGCAGATGGCGGCCAATGCTGAACTCGGTGTCATTGCGAAAGCCGGACAGCCCACAGGCTCGCATGGAACTCATGACCGTCGTTACGGCCAACTCCGAGACCTGCACCTTGGTCAATGTGATCATGGACTGGAACTCGAGCGATGCGATTGCTTTCTCGTCGGACATGACGGCTTCATAACTGCGCATGGCCGAGGCGAGCACGCCTCGCAACGTACGCAGGCTTGAAACTGCCTGCGTGAAATGTGCCGCGCCCGGCGGGGTCTGCCCGTTGGAGCTGCGCATGGCATGGCGTATGAAGGCCTGCGCTTTGCCGGTGGCGACCGCGGCAATGCCCGCCCAGACCGAGCCCCACAGCAGGTGCGCGTGCGGCACCATGGTCTGGGCATGAATGCGTTCGTACGGCTCCGGCATGATCTGCGTTGCCGGTGCGCGCGCCCGCAGCGTGAATCCTTCGCTATGCGTGCCGCGCATGCCAAGTGTGTCCCAGGCCTGCAAACGCTCAAGCGTGTAATCCGACTTCAATAGCACGAGAAGGACCTGGTCGCTCCCTGCGGCATCCGCGGCGCGACGCGCTGTGGTCACGATTCCATCCGCGTCAACGGCATAGGAGATGACCGTGGCTTTGCGCTCCAGCGTGACATGGTCGCCTTCATGCACGACCGCGGCCTCGCTCGAGCGAACATTGCCGCCGGCCTGGCCTTCGGTGGTCGAGGATGCCATCAGGAGCTGCTCGGTCGCGATCCGGCGAAGAATATTTTGCAAGGCCGCGTTGTCCTTCACATGCCGGACGATGCAGCCCATCTTGATCTGGTGCATCGCAAAGATCAGCCCCGTAGAGGAACAGGCCTGGCCCAAGGTGAAGCAAACGTCGGCGATATCGGCGAGGCTTGCGCCTTCGCCACCCAGTGCTCTAGGCACCATGATGCCGAGCAATCGTTGCTTGCGAATTTCGGCAAACGCCTCGCTCGGGAAACGGGCGTCGGTATCGGCGGCCGGCGCATGCTTGCGCGCGACCTCGGCGGCGGCCTTGGCGCGCGCCATGAATTCATTGCTCACAATCACCCCGGACAGAAAATTAGCTGGGAAAGCATTATGATGCTTGCCGAAAATCACGCATAGCCCTATCTTTCATTGATATTGTGACCGCAGTCAGTTTTTGGAACTATCTTTACCGGCGACCTGGAAAAACCCCCATAAGGCGCCTGTTCGGCCGTTCAATCTGGCACTGACCCCTCGGTGGGCGCAATGATGATCGCGAGTCAGAGATGCTGGAGAGTCGACGAGTGGATTTCCCGAACGATGAACTGACCGGCCGGCTGATCACCTTGATTCAGCATCTGCTGGGCGCTGAAGCAAAGGTGCCCCAGCCGTTTCCCGTGGATCAGCAGTTGAGCGACATTGGCATCAGTTCGCTGAAGATGGTCAACCTGATGCTGTCGGTCGAGACCGCTTTCGACATCATGATTCCACAAGCGGACATCACGCCAGAGAACTTTCATTCAGTTGCGACGATACGAATCCTGGTAGAGCGCACATTGCAGGCGAAACCTGCGGCTTGACTCAGCTGGGCGCGCTAAGGGCCTCTATCAGTTCCTCGATGTCAGCTGCGCTGGTCTCCCCGTGGGTCGCGCATATGCGCACGACGTCCCGCCCTTCGAACTGCGTTGGAGCGACCCATGCACGGCCCGAGGCAACCACGCGCTTAACCAGCGCGCGCACATCGCCGAGCGCTGCCGGCGGTACCATATCGAGGACCGCAAACGGCGAGTTGTTCGCGACCGTCCATCCCAGCGCCGAGAGCCGCTGGCGGATGAGCTCGGTCACTGCGCAACTCCGTTCAACATGCGCGCCAAGCCCTTCCCAGCCGGCGCTAGCCAGTTCGAGAAACAGGCGCAGGCCGATGAAGCGACGCGACCATTGCACGCTGTTCAGGTAAGGATCCACGCCGGCGAGGCTCGAGGGCATGAAGTTCGTCGAGCAATGAAAGGCCTGAGACAACAAGGGCGCATGGCGGGTCAGAAACATGGCGCATCCCATGGTCGTCGCCATCCACTTGTGCGCATCTATCGTGACCGAATCGGCGTGCTCAATGCCGGCCAGCAGCGGCCGCAAGCGCGTTGATGCCAGCGCGGCGCCGCCCCAGGCCGCATCGACGTGGTACCACAGGCGCTCCTGCGCCGCGATGTCTGCGCAGGCCTGCAATGGATCAATCATTCCCGCGCCGGTCGTGCCGGCGGTGGCTACCACCATGACGGGTACGATGCCAGCAGTTCGATCGGCTGCAATCTTTGCGGCAAGCGCTTTGGGGCTGAGCCGGCCATTTCCGTCGGTGTCGATCAGGCGCAGCGCGTCTCGTCCAACGCCGGCCTGGTGTGCAATTTTGAGCCAGGCAATATGGCATTCGCGCGACGTGTAGAAGGCGACCGGACCCGAAAACGCCCGAATGCCGGCGGTGGCAAACTGAGCGTTCGCACCGGTCAGCGCGCACACCAGCGCGGTGTAGTTAGCTTCGGTTCCGCCAGTGGCAAAGTGCCCTCCGGCCTTATCGCCCGGCAGTCCGGCGCGAATCCCGACCATGCGAATCACATGATTCTCGAGAGCAACCGGCACGGGCGATGAGCCGGAACTCGCGAGTTGCGGATTGAACGCACTGATAATGCGATCCGCGCACTGGGCTGGATAGCTCGGGCCTGGATTAAACAAACCAAAATAGCGTGGGTTGTTCATCTGTACGATGCCGTGCTCCAGGCGCTCAATCGTCCAGCGAAGCAACTCTTGAAGTGCCATCGGCTTATCGAACCCGAGCCCCGATAGTTCCTCGCGAAATGCAGCGATATCAATGGTGGGAGTAACCGGGCCAGCCTGAACCCGAAGGGCGGCATCGAGCAGTTCCCGGGTCAGCCAATCATCAATCCGCCGGCGTTCGGAGGAAGGCGGGAACAGGGCCGCTACGGACTGAGGTATATCCCCAATGTCGGTTGCCACTTCCCTAGGCACTGACCGCGGCATCCATGGCCTGGGACAAATCGTCCAGGATGTCATCAATGTGCTCGATCCCGATGCTCAGACGTATCGTGCCGGGGCCGACACCCGCAGCCATCTGCTCGGAGGGCGTCATCTGGCGGTGTGTGGTCGAGGCCGGGTGACACGCCAAGGACTTGGCATCCCCAAGGTTTACCAGGCGCTTGAATAGCTTCAGCGCGTTGTAGAAGCGCATGCCGGCGGCCATGCCGCCGTGAATCTCGAACGTCATCAGCGAACAGGCCCGTCCGTCCAGGTATTTCTGTACCAGGTCGTAATAGGGACTGTCCGGGAAGCCGGCATAGTTCACCGATTCAATGCGCGCGTCCTTGCGCAGGAATTCGGCCACCTTGCGGGCGTTCTCGACGTGCCGGTCGAGCCGCACCGCCACCGTCTCGATGCCTTGCAATAGCAGGAACGCATTCATGGGCGCAAGCACCGCGCCCATCGTGCGCTGGTACACGCTGCGGCAACGACCGATAAAAGCCGCCTTGCCGAAGTGATCGGTGTATACGAGCCCATGGTAGGACTCGTCCGGCTGGCAGAACATAGGAAATCGCGCCGCGTGGTCCTGCCACGGGAACTCACCGCAATCGACGATGATGCCTCCCAGCGTCGTGCCATGCCCGCCCATGAACTTGGTCAGCGAGTGGATGATGATGTCAGCGCCATATTCCTTGGGACGCACCATCATCGGGGTGGGCACCGTATTGTCGACGATCAACGGAATATGGTGCCGGTGTGCCACCTTGGCCATGGCCTCCAAATCACAGACGTTGCCGGCCGGATTGCCGACGGTTTCGCAAAACAGTGCGCGCGTATTCTCATCAATCAGGTATTCCATGTCCGCCGGCCGGTCGGACGTCGCAAAGCGGACCTTGACGCCCTGACGCGGCAGGATGTGCGCGAACAGGGTGTAGGTGGTGCCGTAAAGCTGTGGCACCGAGACGATATTGCGGCCGATCTCGGTGACACTCGCGGCCGCGTAGTAAAGTGCAGTCTGGCCCGATGCCACGCTGAGCGCGCCGACCCCGCCCTCGAGCTGGCTGACCCGATCCTCGAGTATCGCGCAGGTGGGATTGCTGATGCGCGTATAGCGAAAACCCTCCACCTCGAGATTGAACAATGCCGCGCCGTGTTCGGCGCTGTCGAAGGAATAGGCGGCCGTTTGATAAATTGGCACGGCCACCGCCTTGGTAGCGGGATCAGCGTCGAAACCGCCATGAATTGCGATCGTTTCTCGTTTCATAATGTGAAATTCTAACTCGAACGGCCGTAATCGGCGTGGTACGGTTCGCAATTCATGACAGAACTTGTTGCCAGCAACGCGAAATTCGCCCGCCAGGCCTGGCTTCGAGCCCTGGAGCGCACCGCCTCGATTGACCGTGACCCATCCATGACGCTGCCTTCCCTGATGTTGCGGCTGGGGCAACAATTTGGAGAAGCACCGGCGCTGGAATCCCCGGAGGCGACGCTGAGTTACTCGCAGCTGGCGCATCGCTGTAACCAGTATGCGCGCTGGGGCCTAGAGCAGGGCCTCCGGCCCGGGGACGTGGTATCGCTGCTGATGCCAAACTGCGCCGAGTATCTTCCTACCTGGCTCGGCCTGTCCCGCCTGGGTGTGGCGGTGGCGCTCGCCAACACTAACCTCGTGGGTGAATCCCTCGCCCACTGCATAAAAATTGTAGCGCCGCGGCTGGTCATTGTTAGCGCCGAGCTTGGCGCATCGCTTGCCGCGATACGAGCGCGACTGCCCGCCGGCCTCGCGGTCTGGATGCACGGCGCATCGTCCCTGGACATGACAGCACTCGCGCCTGAGATTGCGCAGCAGGACGGTGAGCCTTTGTTGGCGAGCGACTGCGCGGCGCCATCGCTAGACATCACGGCTTTATATATCTACACCTCTGGGACGACCGGTTTACCTAAGGCTGCGACCGTCAGTCACTACCGGCTGATGCAATGGACTCATTGGTTCGCTGGAATGCTTGATACCAGCCCCTCGGACCGGATGTATGACTGCCTGCCGCTCTATCATAGTGTCGGCGGGGTGGTGGCAACCGGCGCTACACTGCTGGGCGGCGGGGCAGTCGTGATCAGACCGCGCTTCTCGGCATCGGATTTCTGGCGCGACATTCGCGACTCGCGCTGCACACTATTCCAGTACATCGGCGAGTTATGCCGGTATCTCGTCAATTCCCCGCCCGGTCCGCTCGACACCACTCATTCGCTACGCATCGCCTGTGGCAACGGTTTGCGCCCCGAAGTCTGGGAAGCGTTCCAGGCGCGATTCAGGATCCCGCGGATCCTCGAGTACTACGCGTCGACCGAGGGTAATTTCTCGCTCTATAACTGCGAGGGCGAGGTAGGATCCATTGGACGGACACCGCCATTCCTGGCCGCGCGGCTGCCGGTCCGGTTGTTGAAGTTCGATGTTGAGCATGGGGAGCCGGCGCGAAACGCGGCAGGATTTTGCGAGGCCTGCGCAACCGGGGAAGTGGGCGAGGCGGTTGGCCAGATTCCAGCCAACGATTCGCAACTCGGCGGACGCTTCGAAGGGTATGCGGACCGCGAAGCAGCTGCCCGAAAAGTCCTGCGCGATGTCTTCGAAAAGGGCGATCGCTGGTATCGCACGGGGGATTTGCTGCGCCGTGACGAGCGCGGCTTTTTTTATTTTGTTGATCGGGTGGGTGACACTTACCGTTGGAAGGGAGAGAACGTGTCCACCGCCGAGGTTCTGTCGGTTGTCACTGCCGCAACCGGTGTCCTCGAAGGCGTTGTCTATGGTGTTGCGATCCCAGGCACGGACGGTGCAGCCGGCATGACTGCCGTGGTTGTCGGCGCAGGCTTTGATCTGGCGGGCCTGCACGAGCATATAAGTCAGGGGCTGCCGCCTTTTGCCAGACCCTTGTTTTTGCGGCTATTGCGATCGCTTGATACGACCGGGACATTCAAGCCCATGAAGCAGGACTTGGCGCGCACAGGGTTCGACCCGGCACTGATTGAAGATCCGCTTTTTTTTGACGATCCGCGTACTCGCTCTTATGTGGCCCTAGACCCAGAACTGCATTCACGCATCATTAACGGCGCTTTGCGGTTGTAACTCACAGTTTCCCCATCCTGTGATAGGTGTTCAGGCTCCGCTAGAATATGCTTCTGCGCTGTGCTATCGGCTCGGAACCACGCAGAACGCATGACCAGTTCACCTTCTCTACAAGCTTCCGTGATGCTGGCTTCCGCGGCCTACGCCGGCACCCTGGCGGCGGTGCGCGACCTTAGCGCACACGGCATCAGGGTCAGCGTGATGTCTGGCCCCAGAATCGACACGCGCTGGTCGCCAAGGATTTCCCCTGCAGCTTGGTCGCGCTTCTGCTCACGCAGCTATCGCGCTCCGTCGGAAAATGACACCGAGCGATTCTTGAGTGCGTTGCTGGCCGTCGGCGCCGCCGATCCGGGCCAGGTGTTATTGCCGACGTCGGATGACACCGCCTGGCTCTACACCGCCAACGCCGCAAAGCTTGCGCAGCATTTTATTGTCTATCAGCCGCCTTTGGCGACACTTCAACGGCTTTTGGACAAGCAGCAATTTGCCGCGGCGGCGAGAGCCGCCGGGGTCGCCGCGGTGCCGACCTGGGAGGTGCGCAACGCAGCAGAGCTCGCAGCGCTTGCGCCAAGCTTGCCTTATCCCATTCTGATCAAGCCGCGTACCCATGTCATGCGGTTACGAAACGACAAGGGTGTGCGGGTTAGCACGCCGGCAGAATTAATCGCGGAGTATCCGCGCTTCATCGAACGAGAACGCCCCGGCGTGAGGGTCAACCCGTTGATGCCGGATGCCAGTACTCCTGTTTTGCAACAATTTGTACGCGTCGCCGCCGAGGGCGTCTGCTCGGTCTCCGGTTTTATCGACAGAACCGGCGAGCTGTTCGTCACCAGGCGATCCAAGAAGATCCTGCAGCGCTCGCAGCCCGTCGGCGTCGGCATCTGCTTTGAATCTCTGCCCTCAGATCCGGACTTGTCGGATGCGGTGCGCCGGCTGTGCCGCGAATTGGGATACTTTGGAATCTTTGAAGTGGAGTTTTTGTATTGCAACGGTGCCTGGGCGGCGATCGATTTTAACCCGCGCACTTTCAATCAACTCGGCATGGACATACGGCGCGGGATGCCCCTGCCGCTGCTGGCCTGGCTGGATGCAGCGGGACAGATCGCGGCACTGAAATCGGCGGTTAGCGCGGCGCAGGCGCAGTCCGATGCCGCATCGGCAACGGTCTTCTGTGATCGGTTCACGCTGCGCGCGACATTGCTCGCCCGCGTGCTTACCCGGCGAATAACCCGCGAAGAGCTGGCCCGCTGGCGATCTTGGATCAGAGCGAACGCAGATAATTGCGTTGATGTTGCCGCGTTCAAGGGGGACCCGTTGCCGCACATTGTGCATGTCGCCGCGGAGATATTTGTAGGCCTGCGGGGGTTCCGACGCTTCCTGCGTCTAACGCCACGGACAAGCGGATCATGACAAGGGTAGCGGTGGCTATCGTTGGGGCCGGTCCCTATGGGCTATCCGTGGCGGCGCACCTGGGGTCCCGGCATATTGACTACCGGATATTCGGCGATCCGATGCGATTCTGGTCAAATATCGCTGCCGCCGGCAGTCGCCGGTTTCTGAAATCCTATTGCTTTGGCACAAACATTTCGACACCGGCGCCCGGTTTTGCGTTTGCCGATTACAACGGCCCGCGTGGCCTGGAAACCTTCGAGCCGTGTTCCATCGGTAACTTTGCGGCCTATGGGCGCTGGTTTCAGGAAAATATTGTCCCCACGGTCGAACCGGTCGATGTAACGGGCGTTTCCCGGCAGGCCGACGGGTTCGTGCTGACACTGGCGAATGGCGAGGTTCTTCAGGCATCGAGGGTGATCCTGGCGACCGGATTGAGTGGATTTGCGCAGGTGCCGCCGGCCATCAAGTCACTACCTTCGCAGCTCGTCACCCACACCTCGGCGGTGGCCTCATTCGAGGCGTACCGGGGTCAATCCGTGGCTGTGATCGGGGGTGGCCAGTCCGCGCTCGAGGCTGCGGCCCTGCTGAACGAGGCGGGAGCCAAACCCCGGTTGATCGTGCGGGATCGCGCCCTTCTCTGGCATCACCGGGTAAGGCGCGAACGAAACTTGTGGCGCAAGATCCGCTCGCCAATTACCGGGCTCGGTACCGGACCCAAGGCGTGGGCGCTAACGAAGTTTCCGGGCGCAACACAGCGCCTGCCGACCTCTTGGCGGACACGTTTTGTCAGAAGTCATCTGCCCGCCGAGGGTGCATGGTGGCTCAGAGAACGAGTGGAAGGGATTGTTCCCGTTAGCTGCAATACGGTCGTAATGTCCGCCGCGGCAAATGGCGGCGGGCTGCAGCTGCGGTTGCGTGATGGCAGGGTCGGTACGGAGCAGTCGTTGCAGGTTGATCACGTCATTGCCGGCAGCGGATACTGCGTCGAGGTCGAGCGCATGACGATATTGGACCCCGCGCTTCGCGCCGGTATCCGGCGCCTTGAAGGGGCGCCGCTTCTAAATGCTGTGTTCGCAACCTCGGTGCCGGGACTGCACGTGGTCGGCCCCGCAGCGGCGATGAGCTTTGGGCCGCTGTTTCGATTCGTGGTGGGCGCGGGGTATACGGCGCAAATCCTTGCCGCTCACTTGGCGATGAACGCCAAAGAATCGCCTTGAGGGGCCGTCAGGCGCCGATCGTTTTCTTCCCGGGCGCCAGCGGGCAGGCGCCCAACCTGTCTTTGTTAGGCGCGGGATTCACGGACGAAACGGTGTTTACGGCGATCAATTACCCAGGCTGGACGCGCTACGTTGCGGGTGATTTTTCGCCCGAGGCCCTGATACAGGAGTTGAGCGAACAGGTCATCTCGTTCGTGCCTACAGGCCCGATCTGCTTGGTCGGGCTCTCCCTGGGGGGACACTTGTGTTACGCAGTGGCGTTGCACATTCGCGCTTCGGGCCGCGAGATTGCGGGGGTTTGCGTGATAGATTCATTCATGGTCTGCTCTGCAGCGCCGAACCGGGGTTGGATAGGGCGGGCGATGAACGATGCACTCGACCTGTTGCGCAAACGCAAGTACCGGGAATTCGTCCAGCAGATGTATTCGAAATGCTGGCGCGCGCTACTGCGGCTGGCGGGGGGGCGTCTGACTGGGTTGATTCGCCAATTTGGAAAGGCAAAGGCCGGCTCCGCGCAGGCGACATCGCACTCGCTATTCGAAATCGAGTTAAGCATGCGGCTGCTGCTGCGAGCGACGGCTCCCTGGATGGCCGCTATCGACCGCAATCCTGTCGCACTTTTGGCGCCGGCCTGCCTGCTGCGCACTGCACTGACCCGCAATGATGATGCCGCGTGGCGGCGCCGCTGTCCCGAAATCGAAATTCATGAGATCCCGGGCGGGCATTTGACGCTGTTCGACCCCGAGAATATCGATGCGCTGCGCGCAGCTTTCGCCACCGCTACGCGAGGTTGGCGCCGACCCTAGGCGGTATTTCCGGCATCGACCGTGATGACCGTGCCGGTAATGTTGCGGCCGCTCTCGCCCAGCAAAAATTTAACGCTTTCGGCAACATCGACCGCTTCCGGCATGCGCTTCAGTGCACTGCGCCGCGAGATTCTCGCGCGTTGCTCCTCGCCGAGCTCCTGCGTCATATCGGTGGCGATGAACCCCGGTGCGATTGCATTAACTGTGACCTCGAATTGCCCGACCTCGCGCGCGAGCGAGCGCGTGAAGCCGAGCAGCGATGCCTTGGTGGCACTGTACACCGACAGTCCGGTGTAGCCGGTCAGGGCAACGACGGAGGAAATATTTACGATACGCCCTGAGCGCTCGACCATCATCGAGCGCGCGACATATTTCGTCAGCACGATCGGCGCGATGGTATTCAGGCGCACAAGCCGCTCGATATCATCCAGGCGCATGTTGCTGAGGATGCCGCCTATGCCGATGCCGGCGTTGTTGACTAGGCCAAAAACAGGACCGAAATCCTTGCGAAGGCCGCGCACGAACCCGGCAATGCCATCGAGCACCATCAGGTCATAGGGACGGAACTCAATCGCGCCGACGTTGCCCGCCTCTGCGGCCTGCGCGGCATAGGTCAGTTCCGCGGTGCTCTTGCGCGCAACCGCAATGACCCGAAAGCCGGCGCCCGCGAGTGAGCTCGCGATGGCCAGCCCAAGCCCGCGACTTCCGCCCGTGACGATGACGTTACGCATTGGGTCGCACCAGCTTTCCGGCGGCGGTCATCTCGAGCGCCGGGACAAAGCGCAGGCTGGTGGGGACTTTGTGCGCGGCGAGCAGGGTCCGGCAGGTACCGAGCAGCTCGCTCTTGAGCTGCTCGGTGCCTGCGCCTGTGCCGCCCAGCGCGGCGTCCGCTAATACCACGTCGGCTACTACCACGGCGCCGGTGATGGGGCTGCGCCGGGGGCGCACCAGCGACATGTGCACGCGCGGATCGGCGTTCAGTACGGCTTCGACTTCTTCCGGATGCACCTTGAGGCCTCCCACGTTGATGACGCCGCCGCGACGCCCACGAAAGTAAAAGCGGCCGTTGACGAGTTCTACGAGGTCCCCAGTATCGACGAAACCGTCCGCGCCTGAAAGCGCATCGGCGTCGCCTCCGAGATAGCGGGACGCGATGCGCCGCGAGCGGATGCGCAGCGTGCCTTCTTCCACCCTCATCTCGACGCCGGCGCTGCTGCCATCGATGTAGTCCGCCGGGAAACCGGCAAGTCCATCCTCGACGTCAAACGCGACGCCGGCCTCGGTCGAGGCAAACGCATGCGCAATATGCGCCGAGGGGTAAGTAGCACGCAGGTTGTCGAGCACCGCCTGATCGGCGATCTCGCCCGACAGTCGCACATACCGCGGATTGATCCGGTCCGCCGCACCGCTCATCAGCGCGCGCCGCCAATGCGATGGCGTGCCCGAGATATGCGTGACCGCGGCAGCGCCCGCACGCGCCAGAAAAGCATCGACTGGCTCATCGGCGCTTGAAAGGACCAGGTCGGTGCCGCCCATGATGGAGCGCAGCAGGATCTGCAAGCCGCCGTAGCGCCGGATGTCATAGAAGGTGCTCCATGCGACCGGGCCGCCATTGGCGAGCTGGCGCGGCAGGGTACCCGACAGGCTATCCAGCGTATGGGATACCAGCTTCGGCGTGCCAGTTGTGCCCGAAGTCAACAGGATCCATTCGGTGATAAGCGTGGCTTCCCGCTGTATCGGCGCGAGCAGCGTCCCTGCCACGGGACGAGGCGTCATCCAGCAGCGCAGCGGGCCTGGCGGCGGCTCGATGGCCGCGCCGGGCTCCAGCACGATCGCATGGGCGTTCGCCGCCGTTGCAACGTGCGCGAGCTGCTCGCGAGTAAGATCTGGGGTGCAGAGCACGATTGATCGGGCGATGCCATCGAGTTCCACTAGCGCGAGCGCCGTGTGCAACTGGTCCTCGGTCGCGATCAGCACGACCCGGTCGCGCAAGGCCCAAAGGTGGTCCCCGAGCATGGAGCTGGCGTGGAACTGCGCGAGTTCGATGCTGCGCAGGCGGCCATGGAATGTCGCGGTCGGGCTTGCGCCGGGTTGTGCCAAGGATTCCCAAAGTGAGCTCACGCGCCGGATGGTAATTGTTATTTGGCCTGCAATCTACCGCGGGCCCCAGCGTAAACTTAAGCTCACGATGAACATGTCAAATCCTGCCCGCATTTCCACCGATTTCGAGCGGCTGTTCCCGGCCGGGGTCGTCGCCGCAGCAATGAGCGAGCCTGGCCGGGTGGAGCTTTTGCTACCGGCAGAGGCCGCCTGCCTCGGTCGCTCGGTGCTCGAGCGCCAACAGGAATTCGCGGCGGGGCGCTTGTGCGCGCGCCGCGCGCTCGAGGAGCTTGGCGTCGCAGACTTCGCGCTGATTGCGAAGGCAGATCGACAGCCCTTGTGGCCAGCCCAGATCGTCGGCGGTATCACGCACACGCTGGGCCTGTGCGCCGCGGTCGCTGGCCGGTGCCGTGAATTTGCAGGTTTGGGTGTCGATAGCGAGGTCGTGGGAAGGGTCACCGCGGAGCTTCGGCCGCGGATCTGCGTGCCTGAGGAATTAGCCTGGATTGACTCGCTCGCGCCAGCGCTGCATGCCGGTGCATCGGCGCTGGTCTTTGCCGCTAAGGAAGCGTTCTACAAATGCCAGTCGCCGATGACCGGTCAGTGGCTGGGCTTCCATGATCTTAGGATTGAGCCTGCGAGCTTCGATTCGGCTATCGCTGAGAGTGCAGTCGATAGCTTTCGCATCGTTCCTATCCGTTCCATGGTGTTTTCCGCGCTGACTGGTGCGCCCCCTGTGGGCCATTACCGGTTCCATCACGAATTTGTCTCCGCGGGCGTTGCCATCACGGCCTGATAAGCCTCTCAGTACGCGCGATCGTCGCGAAAAACCTTCAGCAGGGTCAGCAGCAATATCTTCACGTCCAGCATCGGCGACCAATGCCGCAGATACTCAAGGTCGTAGCGAACACGCGCTTCCATCTCATGAAGTTCGCGCGTCTCACCTCGACAGCCGTTGACCTGCGCGAGCCCGGTTATGCCAGGCAACACCTTGTGGCGCAGCATGTATCCCTTGATCAGCTTGCGATACAGCTCGTTGTGCGCGACCGCATGCGGACGAGGTCCCACCAGGCTCATACGTCCTTGCAGCACGTTGATCAGCTGCGGCAGTTCATCGAGCGAGGAGCGGCGCAACATGCCGCCGATCGGCGTGATGCGCGGATCCCCTTTAATTGCCTGATGCACATGGGCGCCATCCTCAGTCACCTTCATAGTGCGAAACTTATAGACTTCGATTTCGCGGCCATCGAGGCCATAGCGCCGCTGCTTGAAGAGCATCGGGCCGCGCGACGTGAGTTTGACAAAAACGCCGATCAATACCAACAACGGTATGGTCAGCAACAGTATCCCGGTCGCGAACATTAGGTCGGTCAGGCGCTTCGAGACGCCACGGTAGCCGTAGAATGGGGTCTCGCACATCGCGACCACGGGTATGCCGTGGATATCACCTGAGCGGGCCTGGATCAGGTCAAAGACAAAAATGTCCGGTACGTAGTAAATCGACGCCGTGGTATCGCGAAGCTCATCGACGAGGCTCATGACGCGCAGCACGTGGCGTATGGGCAGCGCGATGAAAATGACATCGGTGCGATGTTCGTTGACGTAAGCAGCGACCTCGCGCAGCGATCCCAGCAACGTCGCACCACCCTCGCGGATTTCTAGGCGGTCGTGGCTGCGATCATCAAAGAACCCTTCCACCTGGATGCCCATATCCGGGTTCTCATACAGGCGCCGCGCGAGCTCCAAGCTGCCGACGTTGTAGCCTGCGACGATCGCCTTGCGGTTATTGAACGCGCTTGAAAGCATGGAGCGCATCAGCTGTTGCATGCCGACCGTTGCAATGACCAGCGCCGGGGTCGTCGCGATCATCCAGTACCAGAATAGTCGGGGCGGATATCCATCCAGTACCCCCGTGACGCGGTGGATCACGAACATAACCGCAAGCAGCAGCGACCAGCGGAACATCACGTCCGTAATGCTCGAGATCCGCTCACTCGTTAGTTGTGCGCTGACTTCACGCGGGGGCTGAATCAGCACCAGGCACAGCAGCGTCACGACTACCCAGGAATAGGGATTAAAGGTCTGGCTAAAGGTTCCTATCATCACCGACAGGGTCATCAGGGCCACCAGGGTAGGAATGATGGCTTGGACGCCCGCCAGGATCGCGATCAGGAAGCTTCTTTTGACAAGGATCGGCTGGGCCATAGCTGGGCGTGATTATTATCTAAATATGTCCTCTTCAGCATGGACAATTGTCTCAATTGGGTGTGAACGGCCCATCCGGGGCGGCCCCGCGACCCAAAATGGTATTCTGGAGGCCCATGACGACCGTTCCCCTGTTGGACCTGAAGGCCCAGTACGCGCAGATCCGCGCCGAAGTCATGCCGATGATTGAGCAGGTCTGCGCCAGCCAGCAGTTCATTCTGGGCGAGCACGTCCGAGCGCTGGAAACAGAGCTTGCCCGCTATTGCGGCTCACCGCATGGCATTGGGGTCTCCTCGGGTACCGATGCGCTATTGCTTGCGCTGATGGCTTTGCACATCGGTGCGGGCGACGAGGTATTGACTTCGCCTTTCACTTTCTTCGCAACCGCCGGCACGATCGCGCGCCTTAACGCGCGCCCGCTGTTCTGCGACATCGATTCGGCGACCTTTAACCTGTCACCTATTGCGGTGCAACAATTCATAGACCAGCATTGCACCGAACACGATGGCCTGCTGAGAAACCGCACCACGGGCGGCCGGGTGAGCGCAATCATGCCTGTACACCTTTACGGCCAGTCGGCCGACATGGGCGCGTTGATGGCGATCGCGCGCCGCCACAAGCTCAAGGTCATCGAGGATGCGGCGCAGGCTATCGGCACCGAGTACAGCGATGGCACGCGCGTGGGCTCATTCGGCGACATTGGCTGCTTTTCGTTTTTCCCGAGCAAGAACCTCGGGGCATTCGGGGATGCCGGCCTTTGCACGGCAGGGGATGCAGAGCTTGCTGAGCATCTGCGTGTGCTGCGGGTGCATGGCGGCAAGCCCAAGTATTACCACCCCGAAATCGGCGGTAATTTTCGCATCGATGAGCTGCAGGCCGCGGTGCTGCGCGTCAAATTGCGCTACCTCGATGGCTGGACCGAAGGCAGGCGTCGTAACGCGACTCTCTACGATACGGCCATTGCAAAGGCGGGCCTTGGCGACAAGGTCAGGACACCGCCAGCTTCGGCCGGCGGGCGGCATATTTACAATCAATACGTGATCCGCTGCGAGCGCCGGGACGAACTGCGAAGGTTCCTGACGGAGCACAGCATCGGCACGGAGATCTATTATCCCGTGCCGCTACACTTGCAGCAGTGTTTTGAGTACCTCGGACATCGCGCCGGCGACTATCCGGAATCCGAGCGCGCCGCGCTCGAGACCCTCGCGCTGCCGGTCTACCCGGAACTCGACCGGGCGCAGCTTGCGCATGTGGTGGCCTCGATCGCCAAGTTTTATTCCTGAGTCAGACTTTCTTGAAATCGTCCGGCAGCAACTGGTGCCGCGACAACAGCTTGTAGAAGTCTGTGCGGTTGCGCTTGGCGAGGCGCGCGGCCTGGCTCACGTTGCCCCCGGTGACCTGCAGGATCTGCGATAAATAATTCCGTGTGAATTCGTCGCGGGCTTCATCGAAGGAGGGCAGCTTCGCGCCGCTGCTGCCCAAGGACTGCTGCACGAGTTCGGCCGTCACAATCGGGCCGTTGGCGAGCGAGGCATTCTGGCGCACGGTGTTGGAGAGTTGGCGCACGTTGCCGGGCCAGTCCGCGCTTGCCAGCAGTTCGAGTGCCTCGGGAGCGTAGATCTTGCGCTCGCCGGTTTCCTTCGCAAGTTTGGCCAGGAAATGGGCAACGAGCAGTGGGATGTCCTCGCGGCGCTGCGCCAGCGAGGGAATGTCGATATTCACGACATTGAGCCGGTAGTACAGGTCCTGGCGGAATTGTCCGCTGGCGACGAGCAGCTGCAGGTCGCGGTTGGTAGCGGCGACAATGCGCACGTTCAATGGCGCCGCCTCCGCGCCCTCGCCAGCGCGGACCTGGTGGTCCTGCAAGACACGCATCAGCATGACCTGCAATCGCATCGGCAACTGGCTGACTTCCTCGAGCAGCAATGTCCCGCCGTCCGCCGTCGCGAAGGTACCCGGCTTCGCGCTGCCGTTGCCAAACAGTTCGGCCTGCAGCTGGGCCTCATCCGTGGCGTTGCAATTGATCGTGGCAAAAGGCTTGTTGCGGCGCGGACTCGCACTGTGGATCGCGCGCGCGAGCAGGCGCTTGCCCGTGCCGGTCTCGCCACTCAGCAGCACCGGTGCGTCAGTCCCGGCCACCATGTTGGCCTGTGACAGACGATCTTCCATCAGCTGGCTGCGCGTTACGATGGGTGCCCGCCAGTCCTCCGCCGCATGGGCGAAGCCGGAAAATTTCAGGGCCTTTTGCACCTGTTCGAGCAGCTCCTGCTTCTCGACTGGCTTGGTCAGGAATCCGAAGGCGCCGCTTTGGGTCGCATGCACCGCATCGGGGATCGTACCGTGCGCGGTCAGGATGATCACGCGCAGGCCCGGCCAGCGGCTGTGCAGCTCCTTGAGCAGTCCAATGCCGTCCATGTTGTCCATGCGCAAGTCGGTCAGTACGAGGTCCGGGCGGAATCGTCCACAGGCGCTCAGCGCAGGGCCCGCCCCGTCGAAGGCCTCGACTTCGTAGTTCTCCGCGCGCAGCCGTATGGTCAGCAGGCGCAGCAATCCCGGGTCATCGTCAACCACCAGGATGCGCGCCTTGCGCGGCTGCGGCGTGGAAGCTTCGCGCCTGCCCGGAGCTTGTTGCAGGCCAAAATCAAGTGGAACCATCGCGGCGGTGGAATGCGGGGTCACGATTTCCTCTCCCATAGGCATTCAGGGCTTTGGGGATCCGCTGGACGTCGAATTTCGATCATTGATGGAGCGCTCAATATGTGAAACCGCATCGAGTTTAGCCCTTGCATCATCCAATTCCTTGCGCAGCTTCGCATTTTCATCGGTTTCTGCCGCCAGGCGGTGACTTACGCTGGCAAGCTTGTCCCGGGCCTCGCGGGGGGCAGCATCCCTTAGGCGCCGGTTTTCGGCGTCCAGTACCAGCTGGCGCTCGACCTGCTGCAGCTGGCTTTGTGCCAAATAGCGCTCAATAGGCAGCAAATTCTCCGGTGTTGCCAGAAGTTCCGCCAGATGTCGTTGGGCGGCGACGGGGTCGGAGCCGCTATGCCCCGGGGTTGCGAGCGCGAGCGCAAACTTGAGCTTGTTGCTGGTAGTCGGGGTCAGTTCGACGGCGTCCTTGACGGCCTGGAAGAGCTCGGCCTGCCCCGCAGGGTCACGCTGGGGCAGCTCACTGATCAGCTGCAAGGCGGCGACAACCGGATTTACATCGATCGGCAGCTGGTCATAGACCTGCGTTGCGGCGCGGTGATGGGCTTGCAAACTGCTCGTAGAATCGCAGCCGCCGAGCAGCGCGGTAGCGATAAGCCCGGCCAGCAGGGGCCCCGCGTTACGCAGCCGCATGGGCCGTCCTGATCGCCTCAGCATCGCCATCCAGCTGACGCAGCGGCAGCCGGATGCGAAAATGCGCGCCGCCGGCCGGCCGATCGATGATCTCGATGGCGCCGCCGTGCGCGTTCACGAATTCCGTGACCACAGAGAGTCCAATTCCGGTTCCTTTGACATGACCACCTTGAGGAGTCTTACCTTGATAAAAGGCCTCGAATATCCGGTTTCGCTCATCGGTCGGAATGCCTGGCCCGCTGTCAATAACATCGATCACTAGCTGGTCACGCTCACCCAGCGCATGAATCGCGATGGTACCGCCGCGCGGCGTAAACTTGATGGCATTTGACAATAAGTTATCCAGAATCAGCCGCAGTTTCCCGCGGTCGGCCTGCGTCGTCAGGTCCTCGATCCGCACATCGAGGCGCACGCGCTGCGCGATCAGCGTCAACTGCTGATTCTCCAGCACGCCCTTGATCAGCGGACGTAACTTGAATTCGCTGATCTCGAGTCCCGTGCTCTTGGCCTGCCAGGCACTAAAAGAGAGCAGGTTCTCAATCAGATGCTGCAGCTTCACGCTGTTCTCGCGCAGGATCCCGGCCACCTCGCGCTGGCTGCCCTGCAGCTCACCGACCGCGCCGTCGACCAGCAACTCGGTTCCCTCGCGGATATTCGCCAATGGCGTCTTAAGCTCATGGGACATGTGGCGCAGGAAACGGTTCTTCTCCTGTGCAAGTTCGAGCAGGCGCAGGCGTAGCCAATCGAGCTGCGTGGCAAGTTTCTCCAGGTCCCGCGGCCCTCGTATCGAGATCGGGCGCGAGAATTTGCCGCGCCCCAGTTCGTTGATCGCGCGGTCAATCGCGCGGATCGGACGGCCGAACAGGAAAGTGAACAGGCCGACGGCCAGGATCGTCATTGGCACGAGCAGCAGCGTCTGCCAGAATAATTCACGTTGCGCCCGATCGGTTGCCACATGCAGATCATCGAGCTCCCGGTCAATCTGCTCGTTGCTGCGTTGTGACATCTTAGAGGCCATGTCGAGCAGTCCCGGGTAGGCGTCGATAATGGCGGACATCTCGGGTGAGGCCGGGGCGGTCTGTGCAAGGACTTGTCGCAGACGCTGCGCCTCGGCCTGCAAGCTCGCCAGCTGCTCGTGCGACTGAGCGTCCGGCAGCAGGCGCAACAATTCGCGCGTGGTCGCCATCAACCGATCGTGGTTGCGCGCGTAAACATCCAGCAAGTCCTTCTTGTCAATGATCTGGTAGAGCCTTGCAGTGCGCTCGAGCGCGCTGATCTGCTCGAACATCAGCTGGTTGTCGCGCGTGCTGTGCATGCCATGCACGACCAGCTGTTCGCTGCGGTCCGACAAACGGCTCATCTGAACCGCGGCATTAACGATCGCAAACAGCAGCGGGGCGGCCACGAATGTGAAGCCGATCAGCATGAGCCCGCTCAGGGACCTGGGACGCAACAAGCGCATAGGCGCCATTCTAGCAGCGTGCCGGGGGCTCGGGGCCTGGCTGCCGCAGGCGCGGTAGACTGACATCATGAAGGAAGAAACGCCCTATGCGGCACTCTCGCCCGGCGTTGTTCAGGATGCGCTCGAGGCGGTCGGCATCCTGTGCGACGGGCACGTGCTCGCCCTCGGCAGTTATGAAAATCGGGTCTACCAGGTTGGCGTCGACGACGACGTACCCGTGGTCGTCAAGTTCTACCGCCCGGGCCGCTGGCGCGATGAGGCCATCCTCGAAGAGCATGCGTTCGCCCTGGAACTCGCGGCACAGGAGATTCCGGTGGTTGCGCCGAAGGAACTCGGTGGACGCACGCTGCACTTGCATGCCGGCTTTCGCTTTGCCGTCTTCGGGCGCCGTGGTGGGCGCTGGCCGGAGCTCGGCACCAGCACCGAGCGCGAGTGGCTTGGCCGTTTTCTCGGCCGCATCCATGCGGTGGGGCGCGCCGGGCGCTTCCTGCATCGGCCACGGCTCAGCATCGAGGAACTCGGACACCGGGCGCGCGACACCGTGCTCGCGGGCGACTGGATGCCGGATTATCTGGCCGCCAAATATGCCGATGTGACCGAGGCCCTGCTCGGGGAGATTGCGGCCCGGGCGAGCGACTGGGGTGGCGCGGTGCAGGGTCGCATCCATGGCGATTGCCACCGCAACAACATCCTCTGGACCGATGCGGGTCCGCATTTTGTCGACCTGGACGATTGCCAGACGGGTCCGGCGATGCAGGATTTGTGGATGTTGCTCGCCGGAAACATGCAGGAAATGCGGGTGCAACTACGTGACCTGATCGCAGGCTACGAGCAGTTCCTGCCTTTTGACCGCAGTGAACTCGCGTTGATCGAACCGCTGCGGGCGCTGCGTATGATGCATTACACGGCGTGGCTCGCGCGCCGCTGGCATGACCCGGCGTTTCCTTTGGCATTCCCGTGGTTTGCCACCGCGAGATACTGGGAGGAGCACTATCGCTCGCTCGAGGAGCAGCTCGGCGTCCTTGATGCGCCGGCGCTGCAGTTGTGATCGGGCCGGATATTGAGGATCATAGCCCCATGACATCGTCTGCAACCCTCGTGACTCGCTCGACCATCGCTTGCCTGGCCATCTGTTGCGCTGCGCTGGTGCTGGCGGCCTGCAGCGGCAATAAGTCCCCAACGGCGTCGGACCAGATCGCGGCGAAGAACGCCACCACTGCTGTCAAGCAACGTCCGGGTAACGCCGCCGATCTGACCGCAAGCATGGTGCAGGCTGCCACGAGCGGCAAAGCCACGGCGCCGATGCAGTTGAAATTTGAGATTGCCGAACGACCCATCGCCGGGCAGACGATCGATTTAAGCGTGGCCCTGATGGTTACGGTGGCCGCCCAAGCGGTGACGCTGCATCTGACCGATTCTCCCGGTATCGTATTCGCTGATGCCGCTGACCGCGCCATTGGGGCCGTGGTGCCGGACACCGCCTACCGTCAGGACATAAAACTCAGCATCGCCAGCGAAGGGGTCTATTTCGTTGGCATCACCGCAAGCATGGCGCGTGATACGCTCAGTGAAACGCGCAATTTCACCATCCCAATCATCGTCAGCGCGCAGTAAAACTAAAACTCCCGCGCGGGTGTCAAAACCACTATAATGGGCGGTTTCCCGGAACCGCACCGTGACCCAGCAACTTCGTAACATCGCCATCATCGCGCACGTCGATCATGGCAAGACCACTCTCGTCGATCAGCTGCTGCGCCAGTCAGGCACGCTCGATGCCCGCAAAGACCTGCAGGAACGGGTCATGGACTCCAATGTGATCGAGCGGGAGCGTGGTATCACGATCCTCGCGAAGAACACTGCAATCAACTGGGGCGAGTACCGCATCAACATTGTCGACACGCCCGGCCACGCCGATTTCGGTGGCGAGGTCGAGCGCGTACTCGCGATGGTCGACTGCGTGCTGCTGCTGGTTGATGCGGTTGATGGGCCAATGCCGCAGACGCGCTTTGTCACGCAAAAGGCATTTAAGCACGGGCTTCGCCCAATCGTCGTGATCAACAAGATCGATCGCGACGAGGCCCGCCCCGGCTGGGTCCTCGACCAGACCTTTGATCTTTTCGATCGGCTCGGTGCAACCGACGAGCAGCTCGATTTTCCCGTGGTATACGCATCCGCGCTGCGAGGGTTCGCTGGCCTGGACTCCACCGTGCGCGACGGCGACATGCAGCCGCTGTTCAAGACCGTCGTCGAGCATTGCCCGCCGCCGGACGTCGATGCGGCGGGTGCCCTGCAGCTGCAGGTCACGCTGCTCGACTACTCTAGCTACGTTGGTGCGATCGGCATCGGCCGCATCAAGCGCGGCACCTTGCGGCGCGGCACGACGGTGACCGTGATCAATCGCGAGGGCAAGCAACGCTCCGAGAAAATTACCCAGATCCTGGGCTTTCATGGCCTGACGCGCGTGGAAGTCGAATCCGCGAGTGCCGGGGACATTGTTGCTTTTGCTGGCATCCCTGAGCCCAAGGTCTCCGACACGCTGTGCGATCCTTTGAATCCCGAGCCGCTGCCGAGCCTTACCGTCGATGAACCGACGATCAGCATGACGTTTGAGGTGAATACCTCGCCATTCCTGGGCCGCGAGGGCAAGTTCGTCACCAGCCGCCAGATCCGCGAGCGCCTCGAACGCGAGGCGATACATAACGTCGCGCTGCGCGTCGAGCCGACTGCCGATCCTGACAAATTCCAGGTCTTCGGGCGCGGCGAACTGCATCTCGGGGTGCTGCTCGAGAACATGCGGCGGGAGGGCTATGAAATGGCCGTATCGCGGCCGCGCGTCGTGATCAAGCAGGTCGACGGACAGTCCCACGAGCCCTACGAGCAGGTGACTGTCGATGCCGACAATGATGCGCAGGGCGCCATCATGTCGGCGCTCGGCAGCCGCGGCGCCGAACTGACCGACATGCAGTCCGATGGGCGCGGCCGCGTACGTCTGGACTACATGGTGCCCTCGCGCGGACTGATTGGCTTTCAGACGGAATTTCGCACCATGACGCGGGGCACCGGCCTGTTGCACCATGTGTTTGACCATTACGGCCCGGTCGTGCAGCGCGAACTCGGGCAGCGACCGAATGGCGTGCTGATCTCGAACGGGCAGGGGACTGCACTCGCATATTCGCTGTTCACGCTGCAGGAGCGTGGCCGGCTGTGCATCGGTCCAAACGAGGAAGTCTATGAGGGCATGATCATCGGCCTCAACAATCGAGACGATGACCTCGTTGTTAATCCGCTGAAGGGCAAGAAGCTCACCAACATGCGTGCCGCGGGCAAGGACGAGAACGTCGTGCTGACCCCTCCGATCCGCTTTTCCCTTGAGCAGGCGATGGAATTCATCGACGATGATGAGCTGATCGAAGTGACCCCGGGATCGATCCGCCTGCGCAAGCGCAACCTCAAAGCCACCGACCGCAAGCGCAGCGAGCGCGAAGCCGTCGACCAGAACGCCGACGCCTGAGCTGATCCATGGCATTCCGTGACGCGCGTCACGCCGCGTTCATGCCGTCCCCCTAATATCCAGGTCGAGGCGGTGCCCGGCGAGGGCGCCGTGTACCTTTATGGGAGCGATAAAACCCTTGAAAAGCGATGGCGCAGCCGCGCTCCGCGCCGACCCTGCACAGGCGTCGGCAGGAGCTACCGCGGAAGCAACGAATTGGGTTCTGCAGCGCCAGCTGAACGAGGCGCGGCGCGCCAATGGCGAGCTTGATTTCGATGTGTTCCTCCGCATCGTCAGTAAGCACTATGACCTGCTGGATCAGGAGCGCAGCGGTGTCGTGCGTTCCATGCAGGTCCTATCCGCCGAGGCGCAGGAGCTCGCCCGTGACACGCTCGCGCAATCCGCGGCCGAGGTGCAGAACATCCTCGATAACGTCAAGGATGCGATTGTCACGATCGATAGTGGTGGCAGCATAGAAACTTGCAATCCAATGGGTGAGCGGATCTTTGGTTATCCGCGTGCCGAGATACTCGGCCGCACGCTTGATTTCGTACTGCCTGAAATAGCCCCGCATGACGTGAGCCATTTCCTCGATGGCCTGGCGAGTCAAGGCGGCGAGGGGGCCACCGACATCGCGGCGCACCAGACTTGGTGCATTTCCCGCCTAGGACAGCGGGTCGCCGTGGAAATTGCCGTCAGCAAGGCTAAGTTGAGCCACGGCCACGGCTTTATTGTGTGCGTCCGGGATGTCACCGAGCGCCAGCTTGCCGAGCAGCTGATGCGCGAGAGCGAGGCACGCAACCGCACGCTGGTCGAGCATGCACCTGAGGCAATTCTCGTGCTCGACGTCGACCGGCGCAAATTCGTCGACGTTAACGAGAATGCCTGCCGATTCTTCAAGCTCTCGCGAGAGCGCTTGCTCGACTGCGACCCGGAGCAACTGAGCGCGGCGCGCGATCAGCAGGGCGCGATGGGTGTCACCCTGATCCATCACATCGATGCGGCGCTGGTCGGCTCCGCGCCAGTGTTTGAGTGGGAATACGGATCTGCCGCAGGCCACGCCATCCATTGCGAGGTTCGCTTTGTGCGCCTGCCAGGCGCCCACCGACGCCTGATCCGAATCAGCATCACGGACATCACGGTACGAAAGCGTAACGAGACCATCACTGCCGGCGAACGGCGGGTGTTTGAGAAAATTGCCGCAAGCACGGCGCTGCCGGAAATACTGGATGCGATCGCCCGGATCATCGAAAGCGCTGTTGCGCTCAGTTCCTGCGCAATCAACATTCTCGAGGCCGGTGCCGGCATGCTGTCTTTTGGAGCGGCGCCCAGCCTGCCGCGCGAATTCCTCGCAGCCATGGACCACGCGCCGGTCGGCCTGCAGCATGGTTCCTGCGCCGCGGCCGCGCATCTTGCGAGGCCCATTCTGGTGGTCGACATCGAGACCGATGAGATCTGGGCGCTGCGGCGTGAAGTGGCTTCAGGCGCAGGGCTTTGCGGTGCCTGGTCTGCCCCGCTGATCGCCTCTGACGGACAGGTCATGGGAGCGTTCACTGTGTACCGGCGCCAGTCAGGCGTGCACGGCCCGCAAGATCACGAGCTGATGACGCGTATGACGCAGATTGCGGGCATTGCGCTCGAGCGGCATCGCTCAGAAGAGGCGTTGCGGGCCAGCGAGGCGAAATTCCGCGGGCTCTTCGAAAGTGTCCTCGAGGGCGTGTACCGCTCGACACTCGATGGGCGCTTTATCGCAGTCAACTCCGCCTTCGCGCAGATGCTTGGCTACGACTCAGCCGAGGAATTGTGCCGCGTGCCTTGCGCAGCGATTTACGCGCAACCGGCCGAGCGCGACGCCTATGTACGGCTGATCGAGGTTGATGGCGAGATACGCTGTGAGGAAATCCTGCTCCGGCGCAAAGATGGCTCAACTGTGGTCGTGCTCGATAACTGCCGCGCGGTGCGCGATGAGCACGGCACGGCGACCGGATTCGAGGGCACGCTGATCGACGTGACCGAGCGCAAGCGCGCGGAGATGGCGATATTCGAGGCGAAGGAGCGCGCCCAGGTCACACTGCAGTCAATCGGCGATGCGGTCATCACAACGGACGCGCATGGGCTCATCGATTATCTGAATCCAGTCGCCGCGGGCCTGGTCGGCTGGGAGAACCGCGAGGCCCTGCACCGGCCCATTGGCGATGTGCTGAAGCTAATCGACGAACTGACCGAATCCACCGTCGAGTGCCCGGTCATGCAGGTGCTGCGCGAGGACCGGCCACTCGGCCTGTCGCAACAGACGGCGCTCGTGACGCGTCAGGGGCAGCGCATAGATGTGCAGCATTCGGCTGCGCCGATCCACGATCGCGATGGGAACCTGACCGGCACGGTCATCGTATTCCACGACATCAGCAAGGAGCGGCGCCTGCACCGCGCGCTGCATTACCAAGCCTGTCATGATGCCCTTACCGGACTCATCAACCGTCGCGAGTTCGAGAACCGGCTCGCCGAAGCCGTCGAGGGCGTGCGCAAGAACGCGAACTTGTGGCACGCATTGCTCTATCTTGACCTTGACCAATTCAAGCTCGTGAACGATACCTGCGGTCATGGAGCGGGGGATCAGCTGCTGAAACAGCTCACCGCGGTCCTGCAGTCACACATCCGCGGCGCCGATACACTGGGACGGCTCGGCGGCGACGAATTCGGCATTCTACTTCACGACATATCGATAGCCCAGGCGCAACGCGTCGCCGAGGTGTTGCGCGAATCGATACGAGACTACCGCTTCATCTGGCAGCGCAGCGTGCTGTCGGTCGGCGTCAGCATCGGCATTGTCGAGATCGGCAGCGAAACGCTGAACGTTGCCGCCGTGTTGAGCGCCGCCGACATCGCCTGCTATTCGGCTAAGGACGGAGGGCGCGACCGGGTCAAGGTCTACACCTCGCTCGAAATACCCGAGCGGCATCGCGAGATGGACTGGGTGTCGAAGCTCTCGCGCGACTGCGAAGAGGGGCGATTCGAACTGTATTTCCAGCCCATCGTAGCGATCGACGCGGCATTGCCGGATCGCGAGCGGTTCGAGTTGCTGGCGCACTGGCGGGATGAATCCGGCATATTGATCAAGCCCGAAGAGTTTATCCCGGCGGCAGAGCGGTTCAACCTGGTTGCCTCTATCGACCGCTGGGTGCTGCGCCAGGCGCTCGATCAGCTGGCCCACCGGCGCGACTCGCGGTACCCTGCGTACACCGTGACGATCGGCATTTCAGGCAATACCCTGAACGATGACCGGTTTCTTGAGTACCTGAGCGCCGAATTGACCACGGGGCACTTCTCGCCGGGTGCGATCTGCCTGGAGATCACGGAAATCGCCGCCATCGCGAACCTTGCCAATGTGGGGCACTTCATGCGTCAGCTTCACGCCTGTGGATGCTGGTTTGCACTGGATGAGTTTGGCCGCGGACTCTCCTCATTCCAGTACCTGAAGAACCTGCCCATCGACTACCTGAAGATTGACGGCCAGTTCATCGAAAACATCGCGAGCGACCCGGTATCGCGCAGCATCGTGCAGGCCATCGCCAGCATCGGCAAGGCGATGGGCGTGCGCACGGTCGCAGAGCGGGTCGAGTCGCGCGAAGCACTCGCCGAATTGGGGCAGCTAGGCGTTGGCTTTGCGCAAGGCATCCATCTCGCTATGCCGCTAGCGGTTGCCGAGTTTCCGTACGCGCAAAAGCGCTAGGCAAGCTTGCCGCTAGGCGGGCCGGATCAGGGCCGATGCCTCGCCCAAGCCGATTGAGGCAAAGCCTTCGCGCTCGCAGCGGGCACGCAGGATCACGCGGTCGCCGTCTTCAAGGAACATGCGCTGCTCGCCTGATTTCAGGTTGATCGCGGTGCTGCCCCCATGCGTCATTTCGAGCAGCGAGCCGGCTTCCTCGGGCAGGGGTCCTGATAAAGTTCCGCTGCCAAATAAATCGCCCGGGCGCAAGTTACATCCGCCCACGGTGTGGTGCGCCAACATCTGCGCAATGCTCCAATGCGCGTGACGGAAGTTCGAGCGCGCGAGGCGCTCAGGCGCGGCACCGCGGCTTCGCATGGCCGCCGTTTCCAGGTGCACCGACAGCTCCATGTCAAAGCCGCTCGCGGCGTGCACCTGCGCGGATTCAAGGTAGGGAAGCAGGGGCTGGTCGGTGCCCACCCGGACCAGCGGCACCCGAAATGGCGCGAGCGCTTCCAGGGTAATGATCCATGGGGAAATCGTCGTCGCGAAATTCTTTCCGAGGAACGGCCCGAGCGGCTGTCCCTCCCAACTTTGCACGTCACGCGCTGACCAATCGTTCAGCAGGCACAGGCCGAAGATATGTGCCTCGGCCGCATCGACTGGTACGCTCGTGCCCTGCGCATTGCCGCAGCCCACAAATATTCCGACCTCGAGTTCATAGTCCAAGCGCTTGCTTGGCCCGAATACCGGCCGATCCGCGCCTTTGGGCAGGCTTTGGCCCTTCGGCCGCCTGACCGCCTGTTCCGTGACGCCGATCGAGGAGACGCGGCCGTGATATCCAATCGGCATCCAGGCATAGTTTGGCGTCAATGGATTATCGGGCCGGAACAGCTTGCCCACGGCCAGCGCATGATACTTCGACGCGTAGAAATCCGTGTAGTCCCCGATCTCAGCCGGAAGCGTCAGTTCGGCATGCGCCTGCGGCACCAGGCAGCGGCTGATCTGGGACTGACGCGTCGCGCCCTCGCGCAGCATCTCAAAGAGTGCCAGGCGCAGTGCGTGCCATGCAGCAGGCCCCTGTTGCATCAGCTCGTTCAGCGCGGCTTTGCTGGCGGCGCTGAGCGCGCGCGCGGCAAGCGGGTCATCAAGCGGGACCTGTAGCGCGGCGAGATCCACGATCTGGTCGCCAATGGCCACGCCGCCGCGAAATTGCTTCTCGGTGCCGCGGCGCCGGAACACGCCAAAGGGAAGATTCTGGATCGGAAAATCGCCCTTTGGATCGTTGGCGCTGCTAACCCAACTGCGCGTTTCACCGTTGTGCGTCGAATTCAGTGCGGCGTTCACGGGCCGCCCTGCGTCGCGCTCGAAAAGTTATGCGGCAGCGTCGCCCAGCACTGGTCATAGTCATCCTGCCGTTGCGGCAGCGCGAGCGCCGCGGCTGTCGGACACAGCACGCCGCGGGTTTCGAACATGAAGGCCATGGTGGATTCCAGGCGCTCGGGACGGGTGGTATCCGCGGCCAGCGCCTTCTCGAAGCTGCCCTTGTCCGGTCCGTGGCCGCTCATGCAGTTGTGCACCGAAGCACCGCCGGGCAGGAAGCCGCCCTGCTTGGCATCGTACTCACCTTCGATCAGTCCCATGAATTCGCTGGCCACATTGCGGTGAAACCATGGCGGACGAAACGTGTTGGTCATCGCGAGCCAGCGCGGCGGGAAAATCGCAAAGTCCAGATTGTCAACGCCCGGCGTGTCGCACTGCGACTGCAGCACCAGGAATATGGACGGATCCGGATGATCGTAGCTGACCGAGCCGATCGTGTTGAAGCGGCGTAGGTCATACCTGTAGGGCACGTTAGAGCCGTGCCAGGCCACCACGTCGAGCGGCGAGTGATCAATCGACGCTGACCAGAGCGAGCCGCCGAATTTGGCCGTCAGTTCAAAGTCCCCTGAAAGATCCTCATACCACGCGACCGGCGTCTGGAAATCGCGCGCATGCGCAAGTCCGTTCGAGCCGATCGGCCCAAGATCCGGCAGGCGCAACGGTGCGCCGAAATTCTCGCATACGTAGCCACGGGTCGCGCCGTCCGGCAATTCGACTCGAAAACGCAACCCGCGCGGCAATACCGCAATCTGCAGCGGCCCTATGTCCAGAATCCCGAGTTCGGTCAGCAGCCGTAGTCGCCCCTGTTGCGGCACGATCAGCAGTTCCGCATCGGCGTCATAGAAATATCGTTTTTGCATCGGCCGGTTGGCAACGTACCAGTGGATCGCGCAACCGGTATGCGATGCCCATGAGCCGGTGGCCGCGATCGTGAAAAGGCCGTCAAGAAAATCCAGCGGCTCGGTCGCGGGTATCGGCAGCGGACTCCAGCGCAGCCGATTCGGCGACAACGCCGCACCGTCGAAGCTGCCGACCAGCTGGCGCGGCGGATGTGGACGGAAACTTCCATGCACGGCCGCCGGCTTGATCCGGTACAACCAGGAGCGGCGGTTGCTGTGGCGGGGTACCGTAAATGCAGTGCCCGACCATTGCTCTGCATACAAGCCAAAGGGACATCGCTGCGGCGAGTTTTGACCGACCGGAAGTGCCCCGGCGAGCGCCTCGGTCGAGAATTCATTGCCGAAGCCGCTTTGGTAGCGAAGCGTCACGGCTTATCCCTGGGCGCCGGTTTCTTGAGTGTGCCGCGGCGGATCTGGTCGCGCTCCATGCTCACGAACAGCGCGCGGAAATTGCCGGCGCCGAAGCCCTGGTCGCCCCTGCGGTCGATGATCTCGAAGAAGATCGGCCCGATCAGCGTCTGCGTGAAGATCTGCAACAGGTAGCGGCCGCCTGCACCGTCGACCAGGATTCCGCGCCGCTGCAGCTCCTCGATCGGCATGTTATGGCCCGGCAGGCGCTCCTCAAGCATCTCGTAATAGGTATCGGGAGGCGGCGCCATGAACGGCATGCCGTTCGCCTTCAGGCGATCCCAGGTCGCGAGAATATCGTCGGTGCGCAGGGCGACATGTTGAATGCCTTCGCCGCGGTATTGCTCGATGAACTCCTGGATCTGATCCAGGTTGCCGCTGTCATCGTCGAATTTCGATTCATTGATGGGGATGCGGATCTTGCCGCAGGGGGCCGATAGCGCGCGGCTGGTCAGCCCGGTGTATTCGCCACTAACGTCGAAATACTGCTGCTCGCGAAAGTTAAATATCCGCCGGTAAAAGTCGTAGAAATAATCCATCCGGCCCTTGCGCACGTTATGCGTCAGGTGATCAATCTCCAGCAATCCGGCACCCACAGGGCTGCGGGCTGCTCCCGGCAGCACCCGGAAGTCGATGTCGTAGATGGACGGATCGGTGTAGCGATCGACCAGGTAGATCAGGCTACCGCCGATCCCCTCGATCGCCGGTATGTTCAGTTCCATCGGACCCACGGTGCCCTTGACCTCGACCGCGCCTTTGCCAAGCGCGCCGCGCAGCGCGAGCGCCGCGTCCTTGACGCGAAAGGCCATGGCGCAGGCGCTTGGGCCATGCTGCCGTGCAAAATTCTGGGCGAGGCTGCCGGGCTCCGCATTGACGATGAAGTTGATTTCGCCTTGGCGGTACAGGCTCACATCCTTGGAGCGATGACGGGCTATGCGCGAAAAGCCCATCGTCTCGAACAACTGGCCAAGGGCGGCTGTATCGGGCGCGGTGTACTCGACGAACTCGAATCCATCGGTCCCCAGCGGGTTTTCCCAAGTGGGCGGTTCGGTTGCAGTCTGGGTCATCTCGGCTTGCCTTGCAGTGGGGTCTGGGCCATCATAGTAGTTAGTTGCGCGCGCAACTGTCAACGGGAGATCAGGTGGCGAACGGGAAGTCTGTCACAGTGCCCGAACTGCAGCTCTCCGAGTTCGTGCCGTTTCGGCTGAACCGGCTCGCTGCGGCGGTCAGCGAACATTTGTCGGTGATCTATCGCGAGCGCTTCGGCCTCGAGATTCCGGAATGGCGGGTCCTCGTGACCATCGGCCGACATGCGGGCTGCACGGCCCAGCAGATCGTGCAAAGCACCCGCATGCACAAGACACGCGTGAGCCGGGCTGTGGCGGCGTTGCGCAGGCGCACACTGCTCGAAAGTGCAGCCGGTGCCGAGGATGCACGCGAGCTGCATCTTCGGCTGACGCCTTCCGGGCGGCGTATCTATGCCTCGCTCGTACCGCTCGCGCTCGCCCGAGAAAGCGAGTTGCTGGCCTGCCTCGGGGAGTCGCAACGGGAGGGCCTGATGCGGGGGATCCGCGTACTGGAGTCATCGCTGGGGCTGGAGCGCGAATGAAGGATCATACGATTCCGCAGGACTGGGGCAGGTACAGCGCCGCGGAGCACGCGTTGTGGGACCAGCTATATGCGCGCCAATCGGCGCTGCTGACGGGGCGCGCCGCGCAACCATTCCTCGATGGGCTGAAAGTCCTGCAGTTGTCGAATTCAGGCATCCCTAATTTCGAGGAATTGTCCGAGCGCCTGCACAAGGCCACGGGTTGGATCGTCGTTGCGGTTCCCGGCCTTGTGCCGGACGAGGTGTTCTATGAGCACCTCGCCAACCGGCGTTTTGTGGCGGGGCGTTTCCTGCGCACGCCTGAGCAGGCGGAGTACTTGCAGGAGCCGGATGTATTCCACGACGTGTTCGGGCACGTGCCGCTGTTATCCAACCCGGTATTCGCCGATTACATGCAGGCCTATGGACGGGGCGGCCTGCGGGCGACGCAGCTTGGGGCCATTCATCGGCTCGCGCGCCTGTACTGGTATACGGTGGAGTTTGGCCTGATCCGTCAGCACGGGCAGTTGCGATTGTATGGCGCCGGAATTGTCTCCTCCCGCGGCGAATCGATCTACGCACTCGAGGATCCCAGGCCGAACCGGCTGGGATTCGAATTACGACGGGTCATGCGCACCAAGTACCGCATCGATGATTACCAGGACAATTATTTTGTCATCGACAGCTTCGAGGAATTGTTGCGCGAAACGCTCGAGACCGACTTCGCGCCCTTATACAAAGAGATGGCTGAACAGCCGGACCTCGAAATTGGCGCGATCCTGCCCGGCGACCGCAGGATTGCGCTCACCTGATGCGGGTCCGTGAATATGGTGAGGCCGATCGACCGGCCCTGGTCGAGCAGTTCCAGGCGCTGAACCAGTATGAGGATCTTATCTCCGGAGATCGGGGCACCGATCGGCCGGGTGCTATCGATAGCCTGGACACGGCGCTTCGCCGTGTCAGGGACAGCAGCGGCTCGGCGCTGGTTACCGAACATCAGGGCCAAGTGGTCGGCCTGTTGTTCGTAGTTATTGAAGCGGATGCCGTGTTTGCGCGCGCGGAGCTACGGCAGCATGCGCATGTGGCGGAATTTTTTGTGCGCGACGCCGCGCGTGGCGCGGGCGTGGGCAGGGCATTGCTCGGCGCTGCCGAGCAATTCACGGCGGCGCGCGGATTGACGCGCTTGACGGTGGACGTCCTTAGCGATAATTCGGACGCATTGGCCGCTTACGCGCGCCTGGGATTTACGGCCTATTCGTCCAGCCTGTCAAAACCCGTACAGGTTTCCTGAAGCGTCCAATCTTTTACGGCCTGACCAGATTGCCGTGGGGCGCGGCTTACGAGTTGTCGACCAGGCTCGCAAGGTCCTCGGCATGCTCCTCTTCCTTGGCGAGAATGGACTCAAGCAGCCGCTTCGTCGTGGGATCATCATGTCCGAGATACGCGATCATCTCTTTGTAGGACTCGATCGCCACCCGCTCTGCGACCAGATCCTCGCGGATCATGTCCGTCAAGGTAGACCCCTCGATGTACTCGGCATGACTGCGTTCCGTCAAGCCGTTTGGACTGAAATTGGGCTCACCATCGAGCTGTACAATTCGTTCGGCGAGCTGGTCGGCATGCTGCAACTCCTCGTTCGCATGCTCAAGAAACTCCTTCTTAACGGCGTCCGACTGCATCCCCTTCGCCATGAAGTAATGGCGCCGGTAGCGCAGCGTGCAGACAAGCTCGGTCGCGAGTGCCTCGTTCAGCAGGCGCAGAACCGTCTCGCGGTTGGCCGCGTAACTTGGGGTGACAGCGCCGCTGTCCACGTGTTGTCGCGCACGTTCGCGCAGCGTTTTCGTATCGCTGATCCCCGGTGTCCCTTTAGCTTTTGTTTCTTTCATATCTTTTCCACTGTGAATGCCGAGCGGCCTAGGATCGTCGCCCAAAAACCAATGAGCCCAGGTATTTCGTGATCAACATGCGAGTCACCGTGCCACCCAGCGTGCCGCCACCGAATAGCCGGGACACGGGATGGCTCATGGCCCAGCGAAAGGTCTTGCTGCGCGGAAACGTGTTGGGCTCGATCGTCTGCGCCTCAGTTTGGTCAGGCGCGAAGATCATGCGCAGTTCCGCTCGAGTGCGTTCCAACGCAACAAGGGCGGCCTGAGTGCGAATCTGGCGTTCGTTTTCCATCAGGCCGCCTTTTCGGGTGCTTTCGGAACTAGGTCTTCGACCAGATGGCGGTCCTTAAGCAATTCCTGTCGGGTCAGGTCCAAAAGATGCATCGGCTTGGTCTGCAGTGAGTACACGCTGTAACCGGCCGCGAGCGATCCTATGAAAAACACGCCGGTTAGCGCCCCGATGGTTAGTAACCTTTCAGGCGTGTCCCAGGTGAACGCGATCAACCACGCGCAGGCTAGCAGCAATGTCATCAGTAACGCCATGATTAAGATGACGCCGACCAGCAAGCGCCGCCCAAAAGCCTGCGACGCCGTCAGGAGGTCGTCCGCGAGGAGTTCTCCATAGGCGCTCGCATGCCTGGCGAGCAGTGGCGCAGCCGAGGCGATCTTCTCGAACATGAAGCGACTTAGCTCTAGCGCCTGGCTATCAGAAAGCCAACCACCAGACCTGCTGCCGCAGCAACGCCAATCGCCTGCCAGGGCTGCTCACGCACATAGCTGTCGCCGGCGTTCATCGCGTCTTTCGCGGATTGGCGGACCGTGTCCGAACCACGTGCAAGACTAGATTTGGCGGCGGACATGGCGTCCGTGACCTTGGCCCGCAAGCGAGCAACTTCCGGATCTGCAACGTTAGCAACGCGCCCGACCAGGTCCTGCACGTCCGTCATCAGGTCGCTGATTTCCTGGCCGGTGCTGGATCGCCACTGTCGTGCCGTATCGCCCAGTTCATTCTTTACCTTTGTCGGGTCCGGGCGGTTCATTCTGCCGTTGTCGTTGAATGTCGTTTCCATTGCACTTAACTCCTTGATAAAAGGGAGGACGTATTCACTCCAAACAGGATGCCCGCTACGCGGGTCGGCGTCGGTGCGCTAGCATACACGCAAAGGACGGCTCGCCGACCGCACCGCCGGTGGCAAAGTCAGCTGGTCCGCCGGATAATGGGCTTCATACACCGCTGGAGTATCCTAATGCGCAATTTACTGTTATCGCCCGCCGCGTATTGCAGCCTGGTCGCCGGCCTTTTGCTTCCTATGGTTTCACAGGCGTTGAGGCCACCTCCCGGACCCTGCGAGCAGATCATTGTGGCCTGCCAGAATCTGGGATTCATCAAAGGGGATGCCAGAGAGGGATATGGGCTGTACGTAGACTGCGTCGACCCGATCATGCGTGGCACCCAGCAGCCGGCACGAGCCGACCGGCCGCTGCCAGCGGTTTCCGCGGACGTGGTTGCCGCCTGCCGGCAGCTACGCCCGAACTTTGGAGAGGGTCACAGGGCGCCCCTGCACTGATAAATCCGCCGCCAGGCGCTCCGCATGTCGTGACCTGCGGCACTTTCCAATGAGCCAGGACGACCATCACTATGGCGACCGGTCCGCTCGGCACAGTCGATCAGCCGCTCAGGCGCGCACTTAATCAAGCCGCCATAGGGAAGGTGGGGGACGACCCCGGACATCGCGAGGCACCTATGGTCCATCGAACCTGGTTCGCTGTGGCCGCTTCTAAATTTTTTTTGGCGCACTGGATGTGCAGGTCGAAATCGCGGGCCTTGATGCCCAGGCGCAGGTCGCGGAAGGCGAGCATTGCGTCGCGCCATAGCGCGGCTTCGGCGGCGGCTGTGAGGGCTACCAGGCGGTCCCTGCGATCCGGCGACCGCAACCGGACATTATTTGGCCGTCCGGCGCACGCTTAGTCACACCATTCCACGATCCTGGGCGCAAGGGAACTTCGCGAGCGTATAGCCGTCTTTGGGTATATAGGAGCTAGGTGTCATGAGCAATACTTTAATCGCACCACATCGAATTCGGTCGGCGAACACGTTGGGAGAACAGGGGTCCACCGGGGAGTTCAGCGCACTGACCCCGGACGATTCCGCCTATTGCGCGCTGACCGACTTCAACAGCAAATACCCGATCACCGAATCTGCGGGCCGCACAGTCGACGATGCGCTCAATGACATGACCCGACTCGGCGTGCACGCGCTGGTCGTAACGAGGCCGCAGCCAGAGGGCGCAAATGAGCAGGTGGTCGGCCTCATTACTTCCTCTGATATTTTGCACCTGCGCTCCCATCCGGCCAAGGACAAAATGCGCGTCGAGGATGTTATGACCTCATGGGATGAATTGCCCCTGGTTAAGTACGAATCGCTGCAAGAAATGACTGCGCTCGAGTTGTATCGGATGTTTCAGGGCACGGGACTGACCCACCTGCTAGTCGTCGAGGATCACGGCAACGACGCGGGGCTAGCGCGCGGCCTGATTTCACGGGCAAGTCTGACGATGCGCCTGAGCCGAACTGCAGGGGGCCTACGCCCGTTGTGAAAGAGATCGGCCATGAGCAGATTAACGGCTGGTTTGGGTCTGCTTGCCATCAGTTGTGTCGGTGCTGCAGCCCATGCCCAATGTCTAGCCGGCACTGGCGACTCAGAAGCGGCAGCTCGCGATCGGGTGCAGGCCGCACTTCATGCAGATCCCTACTTTTACGACAGGCACGTCACGGTATCCATTCAAAGTGACAGTATCGTGCTGCAGGGCTTCGTGTTCAGCGACTGGGATCTGCGCGATGCGATGCGCATAAGCACGAGCGCAGCCTGCCATGGGCGCGTTTTGGACAACCTATCGATCATGACGGGCGGTCGCCGCTGCAGCGCCTCGGCGCACGCCGGCAAATCCAGCGCGTCTCGTAACGTATGAATCGTCGGCATCAAATCGCTACGCTTACGTCTACAGCTGCATTTGTGGGGGCAAAGGACTGGGAATAAGCGCAAGCAATCCGACTGAGGCGATGCTCTTCGAGAGCTTGGCGCCCGCCGCTGCGTGCACGTAAACACGCCAGAAACATGGATGAATGGATGCGATCTCCCTAGTCTTGCCGCTGCGCGACGGGCAATGGATAAATTAGTGGGCGCGATAAGCGTCGCGCACTCGGCGACGCCAGACTAACTCCTCGCAGAATTTCCGGTCGCACTTTTAGTACGATCTAATGCTGTGAATCAGCGGCATTGACTCACAGTCGATGAGGCGCCCGCGAATCAACCCAAATGGCTTATCTAAAGAATCAGGGGATAGAAAACGCGAGCCTCAGTGATTTGCGCGTTCGCGGGTTGTTGCGAGCCGTGGCACGCCGTACGGCTTCCGGCGGAGGACCGCCGTAGGTGGAATAACTGCGTTTGCATTTCGGCGTCACCGGCTCGGTCTGCTGCCGGCGGCCCAGGAGCATATTCTCGCGCAGGAGAACGGCAAGGACCGCTGTATAAGCTCAGTGCGCGAGCTGTCGCAAGCGTTCGCACTCGCGGTGCCGCACGAGGCGGCCTGTGTATACACGATGACGTCGCCTTCTTCCAGGCTGTGCCGGCCTGCCTCGCCAAACGGGCGCCGAGCGATGCGCGGCCGGAAGAGGACATCGATCACGCGGTGCGCCAGATCATTTCCCTCTTTCGCGGATCGCCATGGAGCGGGCACATTCGGCTCGCGAAGCACGGCTCTCAATCAAGAGGAGGCCGTTGCCGTGATGCTCGAGAAGCATGAGATCTGCAGCGGAATATTTCACGGCTTCAGCTGGTCCAAATGGACCAACGGCACGCCTGCAGTAGGATTGCACCCAGGTCGTGCATTCTTCGACGTTGTTCTCGACGATCCTGTGGCATAGCGCAGCACTCATACTTGTCCTGCGGGAGTGGTGAGGCGGCGCGCAAAATCGCGTTCGATTACATAGCGCGGCATCGCCGGGATCGCCTGGATTGGCATGGGTACGGCAGGTGCAAAACGTGCCCCTTCCGCACCGGTACCAACACCTGGAGAACTACCCAATAAGCGCTACTGGCGTAGCTAACATGGATTAGTGCAGGCCAGAATTCGCATACGAGAGCGGCGGCAAGGCAGGAATCAGCGCGATTCAATGCCGTGAAAGCTGTGTCCGCATGGAGGATGGCGAGGCGTCGACCGTGATATTATAAGTGCATGATTTTGCTGGATAGAACACTCAATGTTGCGCCGATGATGGAATGGACTGACCGTCATTGCCGCTATCTGCATCGGCTGTTCTCGCCGCGCGCGCTGCTATACACGGAGATGATCGTATCCGCCGCA
>JANXZG010000126.1 GCA_025355645.1 Gammaproteobacteria bacterium
TGCGGCGGATACGATCATCTCCGTGTATAGCAGCGCGCGCGGCGAGAACAGCCGATGCAGATAGCGGCAATGACGGTCAGTCCATTCCATCATCGGCGCAACATTGAGTGTTCTATCCAGCAAAATCATGCACTTATAATAACACGGTCGACGCCTCGCCATTCTCCATGCGGACACAGCTTTCGCGGCATTGAATCGCGCTGATTCCTGCATTGCCGCCGCTCTCGTATGCGAATTTTGGCCTGCACCCATGTTAGCTACGCCGGTAGCGCTTATTGGGTAGTTCTTCAGATGTGGGTACCGGTGCGGAAGGGGCACGTTTTGCGCATGCCGAACCCCTGCCAATCCAGGCGATCCCGGCGATGCCGCGCTAGGTAATCGAACGCGATTTTCCGCACGGCCTTCCAAGCCATTAGGTTGACCCATGAGAAGTATAATCGACCGCTAGTCAGTGCCGCTCACTCACAGCATTGGCCCGAACTAATAGTGCGACCGGAAATTCGGCGAAGAGTTGGTCTGGCGTTGCCGACTCCGCGACGTTTATCGCACCCAATAAATTTATCCACCGGCCGTCAGGCAAGGGCAAGACGGTGTCTTGCCAATCCTCTTTAACTGTCACACCAAAGCTAGGCATGACGGCAATTAAGTCTTTGCCACGTCGAAAGGCGAAAATATTGCTCAGCCGCGCACCGCTGGCAGTTATGGGTTGGTAGTTACTGTCGCCCGTGAAGTGCTGCGGCTGTTCTGCCCGGAACCGCAAGACACGTCGGATCATCCAAACTTTCGGCAAACCCGCATCCCAATCGCGCAGCGCCGCGGCCGGTCCCATGTTCGCGCAGGCACCCCTGGGGCCGTCATTTTCAATAAAGTTTGTGCCAGGCTATTGATGCGGCCAGAAAGAATTAAAGGCGCTACAAAAATTTGCAGCTGCGCGATGAAATCGCCGTTTTGAAAGACATTGTCGGTAAATACCTTGAGCATATCCACATTGGCGGCGTTTGGCTTATGCCATGAAGTGTGAATCTTCGCCTCCCGGCTCGCCGTCAACATATATTCTCCAGCAGCGCTCCTGCTCGATAGGCCACGCGCCGATCATGGTCTGGGACAGCAGGTGCTCGGCGTGCCGGTCCGACGTCCGGTTGCCCCAAGAGTGCTGATTTAAATTAGACCACTGATGCAGAGCTTCAGCCCAGCGGTCTGAAATTTCCGTCAGCAACGAGATGAGGGTGCGCACATCCTTACTGCGTTTGTTGTCATGCGTGGACGTGGCCAGTAAATTCTGCGGCCATTGCTCACTTTAGTAGTGCCAATACTCATGAAACGACGATTCGTAGGTTACGGGACGCGCTGGATTTGCCGGCGTGCTCTGAGTCGCTCTAGCGGCGACCGCCCGTCATGATCGATAGGTTGTCCACGACGCGCCAATGGCAGGCGGCGCTTGTGCTTATGCGCATCGCATCGCGCAGGTTCCAGTCGCTGAACACGAAGCCCTGCAGCACGATGCTGTCATTTTGAATGGATATCGTGACGCGCCTGTCGTAAAAGTAGGGGTCTGCATGAAGCGCGGCTTGCACCCTATCGCGGGCTGCCACTTCTGCGTCGACCGTGCCGGATGGACATTGCCCATGGGCTGCGACACCGACACAACTGATGACAAGCAGTCCCAACCCAGAAGTTGATCTGCTCATGGCCGATCTCCTTCACAACGGGCGCAGGCCCCCGGCAGTCCGGGTCAGACGCATCGTCAGGCTTGCCCGTGAAATCAGGCCACGAGCCAGCGCCGCTTCATTGCCGTGATCCTCGACGACTAGCAAGTGGGTCAGTCCCGTGCCCTGAAACATCCGATACAGCTCGAGCGCAGTCATCTCGTGCAGCGATTCGTACTTAACCAGGGGTAATTCATCCCATGAGGTCATAACATCCTCGACGCGGACTTTGTCCTTGGCCGGATGAGAGCGCAGGTGCAAGATATCAGAGGAAGTAATCAGGCCGACCACCTGCTGATTTGTGCCCTCCGGCTGCGGCTTCGTTACGACCAGCGCGTGCACACCGAGCCGGCTCATGTCATTGAGCGCATCGTCGACCGTGCGGCCCGCAGGCTCGGTGATTGGGTACTCGCTGTTGAAGTCTGTCAGCGCGCAATAGGCGGAATCGTCCGGAGTCAGCGCTCCGAATTCGCCGGTGGACCTCTGTTCCCCCAACGCGCTCGCCGACCGAATCCGATGTGGTGCGAGTAAAGTATTGCTCATGGCAATTAGCTCCTCCATACCATTATAAGGACGACTCCCCGGGCGCGAAGTTCCCTTGCCCTGGAATCATGGAATGGTGTTACTCAGAGTACGCCGGAAGGCCGCAATAATGGCCGGTTGCGGTCGCCGGATTGCGGGAACCGCCTGGTAGTCCTCCCAGCCGCCGCCGAGGCTGCGGTAAAGCGCGACGAACTGCTCGCCTTCCGCGACCTGCGCCTGGGCGCACTGATCTTCCAGATCATAGAGCTGACGCTCGGCATCGATGACATTCAGGAAATCGGTCAGCCCGCGATTGTATCGTTCGGTCGCCAGATCCGCCGCGCGCTGGCCGGCCGTCCTGGCCTCACCCAGCCGCTCAAGTCGCTTGCGCTGCGCTTGGTAAGCATCCAGCGAGGAATCGACTTGCTGCACCGCGGTCAAGACAACCTTTCGATAGTTGGCGAGGCTCGCCTGGGCATCAAGGCCCGCGATGTCGACCTGCGCATCCAGCGTGCCAAAATCCAGCAGCGGCCATAGCGCACCTGGACCGAAGGACCACAGGTGCCTCGCGACGCCCGGGGTCGTTCCCCAGCCTTGTCCCTGGCTGCCAATTGAGCCGACCAGCGCTACCTGCGGAAACAGGTTGGCAGCTGCGACACCGATGCGCGCGGTAGCCGCCGCCAGGTTGCGCTCGGCCTGCCGGATGTCTGGCCGGCGCTTCAGCAGATCGAGCGGCGCGCCGGCGGCAATGGGTGCAGGCATGCTCGGGATCAGGTCGGGCTTCGCGAGTTCCTCGATCATGCGCTCCGGATACTCGCCCACCAGCACGGCCAGCGCGTACTGCGCGGCGTTGACGGCCGCCTCGAGTGGCGCAATCTGCGCATCGAGGGTCGCCAGTTCGCGCGTTGCCAGCGCGACATCGAGTTCGTTGGTTATCCCGCTCTGGTAACGTAAGTTCACGATGCGCAGCGATTCGCGCAGTACATCGCTCGCCTTGTGCACGATGATGTCGCGCACCTGCAGTCCGCGCAAGTCGACATAGGATCTGACCACATCAGCGATGACCGCAATCAGCACGTCCAGCCGCGCCGCCTGCGCTGCCTCCGTGTCGGCACGCGCGGCCTGGAGTTCGCGCCGATATTTTCCGAACAGATCGAGCTCCCATATCGCATCAAAGCCCGCAATCGTGTTGATGTGCGCAAGTCCACTGCCGTTGTCAGCGGATACCAGCCCCGGGTCCGCCCTGCCCCGGGTAAGGTCGCTGCCGGTGCCGCGTCCTGCGGCACCGCTCGCCTCGACCGCAGGAAGGGCGGCCCCGGAAACGGCGGCCTGATAAGTGCGCGCCTGTTGCAGTCGATCCAGCGCGATCGAGATGTCCAGATTGGATTTGACCGCCCGATCCACGAGCGAATCCAGCTCGCGGTCATTTAGCGCACGCCACCAGCGCGACAACTCGAACGTGGCAGCAGCCGCAGGCACCTTAGATGCAAATGCCGGCGGCAGATCGGCCTTCGGCGTGCGGTATGAAGGGCCGGCCGCACAGCCCGACAGCGCAGCAACAAACAGCATGGCAACCTTGCGAATGCTTACCACTTACGGCCTCCTCAGTGCGCCAGCGCCACCGCGCCAAGCGCGGCGGGCGGCGTGGCGATCGCGACGGCCTGCCCAGCGCCGATACGATTGCTAATGTTCAGAACCAGGCGATCGTCCGCTTGTACTCCGGCAGACAACTCGACGATGCTGCCGTTGTCGCGCGCGATCGTGATATCCGCGAAGTTGATTTTTCCGTTCCGGTCCACCTTGGCGACTTGGGGGCCGGTCGGGCGAAAGATCAGCGCTGCCGCCGGCACTTCGATCAGTCCTTGGACAGCCAGCCGGAACGCCACATTCACGTACATGCCCGGCATCAGCGCATGCCGGGCGTTCGGGATGTCCACTTCGACCCTCATCGTGCGTGCCTGCGCGCTGATCGACTGCGCCGAGCGGGCGGTGGTTCCGTCGAACACTCCGCCGCCTGCGCCTGTCGTGCGTATCTGTGCCGCGATCCCCGGGCTCAACAGATCCGCGGCGGCGCTTTGCGGTACGTCCACGAAAACACGCAACGGGTCCGTCTGGGCCATCCGGTACAGCGAGGAGGTCGACGCAGTACTGCCCGCTGTCACGAGATTGCCTACATCAATGCGCCGTTCGGTGATGGTGCCGTCAAAGGGTGCCCGCACCTGCTTGAACTCCGCCAGCGTGCGGAACTGCGCAACCTTCGACTGGTCAAGGGAGACCTGTGCACTGGCCGCGTACAACCGCGCCTGGGCGCTTTCATAATCAGCCTTTTTCGAATCCCGCTCCTGCTCGGACACGACGCCCTTGGGCGCATCGCGCCAGCGCTCATTCGTCGTCTTGCCGAACTCGGCTTCTGCCTTGCGCGCCTCAAGCTGCGCTTCGGATGCCTTGAGCTGCGCACGGGCGGCCTGCAGCTCGGCGTCAAGTTCCGGGGTCTCGATGATCGCTAGCACCTGGTCCTTCTTCAGATGGTCGCCGATGTCCACGAGCCACTTCGCAACATAGCCATTTACGCGCGCATAGATCGTGGTTTCATACCACGCCGCTGTTTCCCCGGGCAGCACGAGCTCCTCGCCGATGCTCGGCGCCCGCGCGATCACGACTTCGACCGGCGCCGGTGCGCTTGCGGCGACCAGCGTGGCGCGCGCCACCGCGCGTGCGTGAAAATATTGAATCCCCATGACCACCGCAAAGAACGCCAGCAGAATGATCGCAGCCGTTCTTGCCGCCTTCTTCGTGCGCCGGGCGGTACCTTCTGAGAATTCGGTCGAGACCGGCGCATTCTCCGCGCGCGCTATCTGGTCCGGGAAGCTGCTGTAGGGCTCAACGGGAGCGTTATGCAGGTCTTGCTCATTCATAAGCGCTACCTCTGGTTTCTCAATAGGCGGTACATGACCGGCACGAAAATCAGCGTGGCAAAAGTAGCGAACAGCAGCCCGCCGATCACGGCGCGACCCAGCGGCGCATTCTGCTCGCCGCCCTCCCCTATGCCGAGTGCCATCGGCACCATGCCGAGAATCATCGCGGCCGCGGTCATGAGCACGGGCCGCAGTCGGGTGAACCCGGCAGAGGCTGCCGCGTTCAGCGCGTTCTGTCCTGCGCTCATGCGCTGGTTGGCAAAACTGACCACCAGAATGCTGTTTGCCGTGGTGAGTCCAATGCACATGAGCGTGCCCATCAGCGCCGGCACGCTCAACGGCGTCTGCGATAAAAATAACATCCACAGCACGCCGCTCAGCGCAAACGGAATGGTCGTCAGTACAATCAGCGGATCGATCCAGCTCTGGAAGTTCATGACCAGGAACAGGTACACGAGTACGATGGCGAGGGCGATTCCGGTGAAAAGCCCCGCGTAGCTTTCGCGCATTGTCTCCGCCTGCCCGCTGAGGCTCGCCGTCAGTCCTTTATCTGTGCCCTGTCGATGCGCATCGAGGACGCTGCGGATTTCCGCGGACGTGGAATACAGGTCGCGTCCCTGCACGTCGGCGTGGACATCGAATACCGGACGGATATTAAGCTGGGAGGTCACCATCGGAACCGTTGCGCGCCCGAACGATGCCAGGTTCAGCAGCAGTTGCGCGGGCGCAAGTTCTTCACCCGCAGCAACCGGCATCGTCTGCAGATCCTGCGATGAGCCGATACGATAGGGAGGAACCTGCACGACTAGCGGGTAACTGACGCTGTTGCGGGGGTCTACCCAGAAGTTCGGCGCGCTTTGTGCGCTTGAGTTGGTGGCGACCAGCACATTGTTGGCAGCCTCCTGCTGCGTGACGTTCGCCTCAATGGCCTTGGCTCGGTCGACATCGACGGTCAGTGCTGGCGCATCGGGCACCTGGAACACGTGTGCATCAACGACGCCCGGCACGCGCTGCAATGCCGTGGAAATTTCCTCAGCGCGCGCGAACGCCGCCTGCTGATCTGGGCCTGAGATGCGCACGTCAATCGGCGCCGGCTGACCAAAATTGAGTACCTGGTCGACAATGTCAGCCGGCTGGAAAAAGAATTGCAGCTGCGCGAAGCGCGCTGGCAAATCGCGCCGCAGTACCGCTATCAGCGTCGCGATCGGTGTGTGCCGCTTGTTCAGCGAGATCAGAATCTCCCCGTCCATCGGGCCTACCGTAGCCGAATCGCTCAGGGCGATGTTGATGCCGCTGTAGGGCAGGCCGATGTTATCGAGCATGACGTCAATCTGGTCAGGGCCGATGATGGTGCGGATCTGAGCTTCTACCTCGGCAAAATATTGCTGGGTCTTTTCGAGTCGTGTACCGGGCGGCGCGCGGACGTGCAGTCTCATCTGCCCGGCGTCAACCTGCGGAAAGAAATCCCTGCCGAGGAGCGGGAACAGTAGCACCGATACGGCGATTAGTAGGATGAACGCCTTGACCGTCAAGGCGGCTTCCGACAATGCCCAGGCAAGCGTATTGCGATAACTTTCACGAAAGCGCTCGAAGGAGCGTTCAAAACCGGCCTGGAGATGTGCGAGCATCTGCCCGCCACGCGAGCGGGCCGGCGCATGCGGCGTATTCTCAGCGAACTCCCGCACCCCGCGGCGCATCAGCATTCGAAACAATACCGGCACCATCGTGAATGACAAGACAAGGCTCGCGAGCAGCGAGCCGATTACCGACAAGGACAGCGGCGAGAACAGGTACTTCGCAGTGCCCTGAAGAAGAAAGACCGGGATGAAGACAATGCAGATACACAAGGTCGACAGTAAGGTAGGGAGCGCCACTTCGCTGGCACCCGCAACGATCGCCAGGTGCAGCGGCTCGCGCATCGCGACATGCCGCTCCACGTTTTCGATGACGACCGTACCGTTGTCGACGAGAATCCCGATCGCGAGCGCGAACCCGCCCAACGTCATGGTATTTAAGGTCTGGCCGGCCAGGCTAATCAGCAAAACGCCCGCAATAATGGACAAGGGGATGGAGGCAAGAATAATTAGGGACAGCCGGACGTTTCCTAGAAACAGAATAATGACCAGCGCGGTCAATGCAGCTGCCATCAATGCGCTCAGCAGCACACTATTGAGTGCCGCGCGCACAAATACCGACTGATCAAACAGCGGCTTGACGGTCATGTCGGCCGGCAGCACCTTGCCTATTTCACGCAATGCCGCGCGCACCCCGTCGATGACGGCAAGCGTTGAGACGCCGCCGGTCTTTCGAATCGTCATGAGCGCCCCGGGCGTCCCATTGACCGACACGGAATTGGTCTGGACCTGGAAACCATCATGCACGTGCGCAACGTCGCGCATGAACACCGTCCGACCATCGACTTGTCTGATTGGAAACGAATTGATCGCTTCGATAGCGTTCGGGGAATTGTTCATCGTCAAGGCGTAGTCCTTGTCCCCGATCTTCACATCGCCGGAGGGGAGGATGACGTTCTGACGCTGCAGGGCGAGGCTCACGTCGGCGGCGGACAAGCCTCGCGCCTGTAGTGCCTGTGGGTCAAGATCGGCCATGATGACGCGCGGCTTGCCGCCATACGGATACGGCACCTCGGCGCCGTGCACGACGGCGAGCGCGGGCCGGATAATGTTCTGGCCCAAGTCGTTGAGCTCCGAGTCCGGTAGCGACTTGCTCGAAAGGCTCAGCTGTATGATCGGCACGTCGGTCGCGCCGTAGCGCAGCACGAGCGGCGGCGTGATGTTCGGCGGCAGGTATTTAAGCACCACGAGTGCGCTGCTCGCGAGCTGCGCGACGGCGCGCGTGACATCGGCGCCTTCATGCAGATAGACCCTCTCCACGCCGACGCCCTGGTAACTAACGGCCTCTATTTTCGAAATATCATCAACTAGCGAAGCGAGCTGGCGTTCGTGTAGGGTCAGAATGCGGTTTTGGATGTCCTGCGGGCTCATGCCGCTGTAAGTCCAGACAACCGCAACGACCGGAATATTGATTTCAGGGAAAATATCGATAGGCATGCGCAAGGCCGCCCCGATCCCGGTCAGCGCCACCAGAATCAGGGAGGCGACCACGGTGTAAGGACGCTTAAGCGCAGCTTCGACGACGGACATACGGGATCCTATACGGCCAGATCCAGAATCTAGGCCGACGGGGGCTTGGCGTCAGGAGCCCAAAGTCACGATGCGGCGTGACTTTGGTCACTTTGTGCTATTTCGAGCGGCCCTGATTGCGGGAGATTAGGGCGAGCGCGATACGTGTGTTCGCGTGCAGCTTGTCCATGATCCGGCTGACATAGTTCTTGATCGTCCCTTCGGCCAGAAACATCGCTTCCGCGATCTGCCGGTTGCTCAAGCCCTCTGCAATCAGCTGCAGGATCCGGTCTTCCTTGTCGTTCAACGCTTCAGCATATTTAGCATTCGCCGATGCGCCGGAACTGCTGAGCTCCCCGGCCGCTTCGGACGGCGCAACCGCAAGGCGCCGAAACTGGTCCATCACCTTGCGCGCGATCTGCGGGGTCAGGCGCGACTCGCCGCGCTTCAGCGCGCGGATGGTCTCGAGCAGTTCCTGCTCGGCCGCGTCTTTCAGCAAATACGCGTGAGCCCCAGCACGCACCGCTTCAAAGACCGTTTCGTCGTCGTCCAATGTAGTCAGCACAAGAATCTGCGTCTCGGGTAGTAATTGGATAATTTCGCGCGTGGCCGCCACGCCACCCTTCACCGGCATATGCAAATCCATCAGGATGACGTCTGGTCGCAGGACGTTAGCAAGCTCGACCGCCTCGAGGCCATTACTCGCCTGCCCGACGACTTCCATATCGGTCTCCAATGACAGCAGGTGCGCCGCACCGCGGCGGACCTGCGCCTGGTCTTCGGCGATCACGATCCGGATGACTGGTGGCACGGCATTCATAAGCAAGACCCCCAGGCGCCATAGTGATGGTCGTCCTGGCTCTTTGGAAAGTGCCGCAGGTCACGACATGCGCGGCGCCTGGCGGCGGATTTATCAGTGCGGGGGCGCCCTGTGACCCTCTCCAAAGTTCGGGCGTAGCTGCCGGCAGGCGGCAACCACGTCCGCGGAAACCGCTGGCAGCGGCCGGTCGGCTCTTGCCGGCTGCCGGGTGCCTCGCATGATCGGGTCGACGCAGTCGACGTACAGCCCATATCCCTCTCTGGCATCCCCTTTGATGAATCCGAGATTCTGGCAGGCCACAATGATCTGCTCGCAGGGTCCGGGAGGTAGCCTCACCGCCTGTGAAACCATAGGAAGCAAAAGGCCGGCGATCAGGCTGCAATACGCGGCGGGCGATACCAGTAAATTGCGCATAGGATGCTCCAGCGGTGTATGACGCCATTAACCCGCGGACCAGCTGACTTTGCCACCGGCGGTGCGGTCGGCGAGCCGTCCTTTGCGTGTATGCTAGCGCACCGACGCCGACCCGCGTAGCGGGCATCCTATTTGGAGTGAATACGTCCTCCCTTTTATCAAGGAGTTAAGTGCAATGGAAACGACATTCAACGACAACGGCAGAATGAACCGCCCGGACCCGACAAAGGTAAAGAATGAACTGGGCGATACCGCACGACAATGGCGATCCAGCACTGGCCAGGAAATCAGCGACCTGATGACGGACGTGCAGGACCTGGTTGGGCGCGTTGCTAACGTTGCAGATCCGGAAGTTGCTCGCTTGCGCGCCAAGGTCACGGACGCCATGTCCGCCGCCAAATCTAGTCTTGCACGAGGTTCGGACACGGTCCGTCAATCCGCGAAAGACGCGATGAACGCCGGCGATAGCTATGTTCGTGAGCAGCCCTGGCAGGCAATTGGCGTTGCTGCCGCAGCCGGCCTGGTGGTAGGCTTTCTGATCGCCAGGCGCTAGAGCCAAGTCGCTTCGTGTTCGAGAAGATCGCATCGGCTGCGCCACTGCTCGCCAGGCATGCAAGCGCCTATGGAACAACATGACACAAAAAAGAATGTATTTGACGGGCGGCATTGGCTCTACCCATTTTGGCGAAGCATTTACATTCGATTATGATTTACCTAATGACACGGTTTACGCAGAAACCTGCGCATCCATCGG
>JANXZG010000128.1 GCA_025355645.1 Gammaproteobacteria bacterium
CTTTGGCTTTGTGTATTCCGCCGCCGGCGCGTTCGAGAAAAGCGCTAACGCGCCGATGCAGCCAAATCCGAGATATAAACCGCGAAACATCTGAGGCTCCTTGGGGTTTGTGCCGGCAGGCTATTTGTCGGTGTTTGTCCTACAGGCACACGAAAAATTGCAGATTTAGATCTGCGGTATACCGAGGCGGCCCCTAGAACGGGCGCACCAGAAAAGCCGGGGGAGACAAACACGTGTCTTGTATGTTATCCAGAGCAACGTAATTTACGCGCCCAAGGAACCGGTTAACAGCCTTGCAACCAATCGTCACGCGTACATCGCATGGGATGCATGGCCCCGATGCTATGACACTACTCGTACAACTATTATCGAACCGATGAAAGCCACAGCAGAATCCAATTGTTTCATTGGCGGAGAGGTTATGCAGCGATCGAAAACCGGCGTTCCCGGCCTAGATGAAGTGCTGTGCGGAGGATTCATTGCACAGCAGCTGTATCTGGTCGATGGGCACCCCGGGGCCGGCAAGACAACGCTGGCCTTGCAGTACCTGCGTGAGGGGATCAGAAACGGCGAGAAATGCACCTATGTCACGCTTTCCGAAACCAAGCGAGAGCTGCAGGCGGGCGCGCATTCTCACGGCTGGGACTTGGACGGCATCGACATCATCGAACTGATCCCGAGCGAAGCGGAGCTGCGCGGAGACGAGCAGCTTACAATGCTGCCTGCCGCAGAAGTGGAACTCGGCGAAACTACCCGTAAGGTCCTCGAAGCGGTCGAGCGCAGCGGCCCGAGCCGACTGGTGTTCGATTCACTGTCGGAATTGCGGCTGCTTGCACAATCCTCGCTCCGCTATCGGCGACAGATCCTGGCGCTGAAGCAATTTTTCATTGGCCGGCGCTGCACTGTCGTTATGCTCGATGACCGGACGAATGAAGGACCGGACCTGCAGCTGCATAGTATCGCGCACGGCGTAATTGCCCTGAACTCACATGCTCCCACTTATGGACAGGTCCGCCGCGAGCTGCAGGTAATCAAGCTTCGGGGCAGTGATTTTGTCGGCGGCTTCCATGATTTCACGATTCGCCGCGGTGGATTGACGGTGTTCCCGCGCTTGGTGGCCGCCAACCACACGATCCCATTTGCGCGCTCATTTATGCCGAGCGGCACCACTGCGCTCGATATGCTATTGGGTGGTGGCATTGACCGGGGCACCAGCACGCTGCTGATTGGGCCCCCGGGATCGGGCAAGTCGACGCTGGCTCTTCAGTACGCCACTGCAGCGGTCGCACGTGGCGATCATGCCGCGTCCTTTGTCTTCGATGAAACCAAGTCAGCGCTGCTGGCGCGGTCAACGGGCATCGGGATGCATATCAATGAAGGCATCGGCCCCGGGAAGATCGCGATCCGCCAGATAGACCCGGCCGCTATTTCACCTGGCGAGTTTGTGCACGCGGTCCGTCACAGCGTTGAAAAGGATAATGCGCGGGTAGTCATCATTGACAGCCTGAATGGATATTTGAACGCAATGCCGCACAGCAATTACCTGACGGCACAACTTCATGAACTGCTGTCCTATTTGAATAATCAGGGCGTCACGACATTCTTTACGGTAGCACAGAGCGGCATGATCGGCGCCAACATGACTTCTCCAGTTGACGCGAGCTACCTGGCTGATTCGGTTGTCCTGCTGCGGTACTTCGAACTCGAAGGCACGCTGCGAAAGGCCATCTCGGTGCTAAAAAAGCGCACCGGGGCGCACGAGGGTTCCATACGGGAGCTCTGGTTTGACTTGCAAGGTGTCCATTTGAGCGAGCCGCTGCTTAAGCTGCGCGGTGTGATGACAGGCAGCCCCATTGAGGTCGGGTCGAGCCGCGAACCGGGTCAACCGGGCGAACCCCGCCGCCATGGGGATTGAGGGCAAAGGCGCGGAGGATTACCGGCTCCTCGTCCTGGCGCCTACTCGGCGTGACCGCGAGGCTGTGCGCGAGTTGCTGCAACGGGCGAAAATAGATTCAGAATTCTGCGATAACGTGCATTCCCTCTGCGCCCAACTCGATAGCGCGGTCGGCGCGGTACTATTAACTGATGAGGTATTGAGGGATCTACACCTGCAGGAGCTGGTGGCCGCGTTAGCACATCAGCCACCCTGGTCGGATGTTCCGATTATCTTTTTGTATACCCCCGCGCAATTGCCGGCGGCCACGCGAGTGATCAAACTTTTACACAACGTTACCGCGCTGGAGCGACCGCCGTCCTCGCGGACACTCGTTAGTTCCATTCAGGCCGCGCTACGGGCTCGGGCGCGCCAGTATCAAATGCGCAGGCAATTCGAACTGCTGCGCCAGTCCGAAGCGTCCCACGAGGAGAGCGAGCGGCGTTTTCGAACGATGACCGATGCCATCCCGCAGCTCGCCTGGTCGGCGAACGCCGACGGCCATATTCACTGGTTTAACCGTCGTTGGTACGAGTACACCGGAACCGCTGCGCAAGACGTGGAAGGGTGGGGCTGGCAGCGCGTGATCGATGCGGAGCAGTTGCCCACGGTACTTGAGCGGTGGCGACGGTCAATTGCCACAGGCATCGCCTTCGACATGGCGTTTCCGCTGCGCGCGGCAGATGGCCGGTTTCGCATGTTCCTGACGCGCATAGTACCTATGAAAGATGCACTGGGCGAGGTGACGCAATGGTTCGGCACCAGCACCGATATCGACGAGTCGAAGCAGACGGAGAATAAACTGCGGGCGACCGAGGCCGCGCTGCGCGAGTCGGACCAGCGAAAGGATATTTTCCTCGCTACATTGGCACACGAATTGCGCAATCCGCTTGCGCCGATTCGCTCCGTCGCACAATTGCTCGGCTCTCCGGCGCTCGCCCCCCAGCAGCTTCAGTTTGCGCAGAGCGTGATTCAGCGGCAAGTTAAGCACATGGCCTGGCTACTTGATGATCTGCTGGACGTAGCCAGAATCACGCAAGGAAAACTGGCACTGAAAATAGAACGGGTGACACTGACCAGTATTGTCGACGCCGCAGTGGAGACTTCGCGACCCTTGCTCGACAGCAAGAGCCACCATCTGGTAGTGAATCTGCCCGCGCAGGAAATTCAGCTCGATGCCGACCCGCTGCGCCTGTCGCAGGTCCTATCGAATCTTTTGACGAATGCCGCTAAATACACCGATGCCGGAGGCCACATCGAGCTGACGGGCGCGGTGCAAGCGGGCCAATTACTGTTGACGGTTAAGGACAATGGAATCGGTATTGCGCCCGATGCGCTGCAGCGAATATTCACGATGTTCTCGCAAGTCGATGGCGCGTCCGTACGCGCCGAGGGCGGGCTCGGGATTGGCCTGGCGCTCGCAAAGGGGCTTATAGAATTGCATGGCGGCGCCGTGGATGTGCGCAGTGTGGGCCTGGGCCATGGCAGCGCGTTTACCGCGCGGCTGCCGCTGACGGTGTTCGAGGCGCTCGCCGCGGACCCCCCCTGCACGAGCACACCCGAGCCACGAGCAACCGGACGGCGGATCTTGGTGGCTGATGACAATAAGGACGCAGCAGATGCGCTGGCGATGATTCTGGAGATTGCGGGCCACGAGGTACGGGTGGCCCACAATGGGCGTATCGCGCTCGCGATTGCCCAGACATTCCGGCCGGAGGTCGCGCTCCTCGATATTGGCATGCCAGAGATGAGCGGTTATGAAGTTGCCCGTGCGCTTCGACACGAGCGATGGGGCAGGGACATCTATCTCATTGCATTGACAGGTTGGGGGCAAGAGGGCGACCGGCAACAGGCAGCGGATGCCGGGTTCGACCGCCATTTGACTAAGCCGATTGATCCCGATGCGCTTGAGGTGTTTTTGTCCAATCCCCGGCATCCAGCGGTCGGTGCGATGGCACCAGCACCGCTCGAGGATCAAAACCACTGTTGATGCCGCCTGTTTTACGCGCGGATCTAATCGCGACACACCGACTGGTGTGTACCGCGCTGTAGAAAAATCCCAATTTTCTCCATGGCTGCGCAGCGAATCGCCGCTCTCCTTGATCCGCAATGTTACCTCCCCGTTTGACCTTGACTTGACCGCGGGCGGGGGCGACGATGCATCGCGTCGCCGTAGGCCGGCGGCGGTGCTTACTTTCGCACGGGACGGGGAGAATTCCGATGCGCCACATACTCGACGGAGCAATAGCCCGTCGGAATTTCATCGCAAGTCTGGGCGGCGCGGCGGTAGTAGGGTTGATGCCTCACGAAGCGCGGGCCGACGCGCTTGAGACTGCGCTTATGGCAGGTGTGGAGACGCCGCAGAGCGGCATGGATCCGTCAAGCCAATCGTGCTCACCCGGATCAATACACTTCCCAACGGTCGCCGAAATCGAAGCGCAGGTTCCGACTCGTTCGTACCGTCGCGCCGTGGGCAGCCTGCTACTGAACACCCACCCCGACGGTAAGGTCATACAGCTCGCCAAAATGCCGGCACGCCCAACCCTGTGGGATTTTTTTGAACTGCGATTCATGAAATCCCGGAATCATTGCCTGCAAAGCGCCAATAAGGCATTGCAGGCCGGCGCAGATGAAGAAGTCGTTCTTGCGTGCCTGGTGCACGACACGGTACAGGAGCTGATTCACACCGATCATGGCTTCTGGGGTGCGCAAATGTATGAGCCGTACTTGCCGGCGCGCAGCACTTTTGCGGTCCGCTATCACGCGGCGTTACGCTTCTACACGGATGCGCCGGCTGGCTACTGCTATCCGAACGAGTATCGGGAGATTTTTGGTATAGATTACGTACCACCACCTCATATCGAGTCGAGCTATCGATTTGCCCGCGCGCATCGCTGGTATGACGCCGCGCGCGCGGTGACCGTCAATGATTTGTATTCTTTCGATCCGAAGGCGGTCGTGAAGACCGATCCCTTTATTGAGATCGTTGCACGTCACTTCAAGCAGCCTCCTGAAGGCCTCGGAAATGACGACAGCGCATCCGCCCATGTGTGGCGTACGCTTGCGAACCCGGACCTGCCACTTTAAAACCGCGTACGTCGCACTCTGGCCTATCAGATTGGATCACTGTCCAGTGACACTCAGATTGAACGGTGCCTAAATCAGCTGTGCCCCCATACAAAGTCGTGCCATAGAGGTTTCTATCAGTGCCTTGGATGGCAAGTGCGCCATCAAAGCTTATCTTCAAACCCAACACCGCGGTCCGCGCCCCTACGCGTGGACCAAGACTGCCGACCGAGGTCTCGAAAGTCTGAAGCAATTCTGCCTGCGTACTTCTAACTCAGGACACTAGACATGAACTATGATTATCCAGAATTATCAGCACAGCACCTTGCAGATGCAAAGCTCTACGCTACACGACGTGACCTGATGGCGGCACTCCCAGTCCCTCGCGGTGGGACTGTTGCGGAAGTCGGTGTAGAGCTGGGAATCTTTTCCAAGTTTTTGGTCGGGGAACTTCGACCTCGATCCTTTCACGCATTTGACCTGTTCAATTTCCATACTAAAAAGATTGTATGGGGACAAGAGACTCGCGATTTGCTGAGAGGAATGACTCACTTGGACTACTATAGATCTGAAATGGAGTCTATTGGCTCGGCATTTGCGATCCACGAGGGACTAAGTCAACACACTCTGCGGGAAATTCCTGACTATTTCTTTGACATGATTTATGTTGACGCTGGACATTCCTACGACGACGTTAAGGCAGATGCCAATTTGGCGGCGCGCAAAGTGAAGCCCGAAGGAATTCTGGTGTTCAACGACTACGTCCTTTACGACCCGTTCGCGAAAGTAGAGTATGGCGTCGTACCTGTGGTTAACGAATTGGTCCAAAATCAAGGTTGGAAAATTGTTGGCTTTGCTCTCCAAAGGCATATGTTCTGCGATATTGCCATCGCGCGTTAATCTTCAGCTGACGCAGTTTCGAAGCTTATGACAATTAAAATGGTTGACCCAGTCCGGGGACTACCAGGCCTTCGTGAGGCTGCTCACTAATTAAGGCATGCAGAATCAGGCAGCCCCCGAAACACGGAAAATTCGGCGTTGAACAGCACGCCGGCGAGGAAGTCGAAGTGCTTGTGGGCTAGCCCGCGTATCGCGCTCGACTGCCGCGAGGGGTTATGCTCGATAATACGCCGCGCTTTGATCTCTATCTTTTGCCCGCTCGGGTCGGTGCCGTCGTAGCCGGGGTTAGACTCTAATCCCAAACGCTACTCAATTTGGGGGTAACGTCGCCTACAACCTTCATCCAGAGTTAACAAAAGCCACATTTCGGGGGACGAAAAGCACACGCGAGTGGCAAGATCATGTCCGTGATTAGCGATCGCAGATACGAGTATTATTGGAACAAGTTGGAAATGCGCCTGACCCGCTATTGTAAGGAGTGATTTGTGCCAAATGCCTCCTATGCTCGGCGTTACTATCCAGCACTCGTGGCGCTCCTGGCACTTCTCGCGGGCGCCTTTCGAGCGCATGCCGCGGACACTTATAATCCCGCCACGAGGGAGCTACAGATTCCCGGGCTGCAGATCGGCCTCGCAACGTATACCAATGTCGTGCTGACGATCGG
>JANXZG010000137.1 GCA_025355645.1 Gammaproteobacteria bacterium
TACTACAACCCCGACAAGTTTCACTTTTATGGTGAAGAACTCATGAAGCGCTGCATGGCTTTCCGCACATTGATCGACGCGGGAGTGCCCGCTGCAGCGGGATCGGATTTCGATCCGGGTCCGTTCTCACCGCTTATGGGCATTCAGGGTATGGTGACGCGTACCGGTTGGAATGGCGAGGTGTGGGGCGCGAACCAGCGCATCAGCGTGGCTGAAGCCTTGCAGGTGAATACATTGAACGGCGCCTATGCGACGCGCGAGGACGGGATGAAAGGGTCAATCACACCGGGCAAATTCGCCGATTACGTCATGCTGGCCGAAGACTTGCACACGATCGACCCGGGCAAGATCAAGGACATTAAGGTGCTGCGTACGGTCGTCGGTGGCGTTACGCGCTATCAGGGGTAGCTCAAGCGGTGCCTATGCAGAATGTGCTTAATGGGGCAGCCGAGGTTCGCTACCGTAACAGCGGATCGATCGGAGCCCGCGCCGAAAATTAAGCTGCTTGCGCGCTTGGAGCGGCTGCGCATTTAACCTGAGCTTAACCATCCGCGACAATGTGGCGCGTCGTCCGGCTTGCAGTTATGGATCGCCGCATTGCAATGAAATTCTTATTGTGTATCCTATCTAGGGGGATAGGATACGGTCGCAACAGGAGCAGGCATTGCACAAATTTCCCGAAATCGTCAAGCGGTTGAAACGCGCCCAGGGGCATCTCGCTGGAGTGATCGACATGATGGAGTCGGGCCGGCCCTGCATGGACCTGGCGCAGCAATTGCACGCCGTTGAGAAGGCGATCGGAAATGCGAAAAAAGGCCTGATCAAGGATCATATTCATCATTGCATGGAAGAAACCTCTAAAGCCTTGCCGCGTGAATTTCGCGAATTGATCGCGGAATTCCAGGGAGTTACGAAGTACCTATGAGCGAGCACGATCGCCAGCATGGTCATGGGCAGGAGCACGGCCACCACCATGGCCAGGGTCATTCCCACGGACATTCGCATGGTCATGCCCATGGCCCGCCGGCGACCCAGGCGAAGTTGCTATGGGCGCTGTTGTTCACCGGCGGTTGCATGCTTATCGAGGCGGTGGGCGGACTGCTTGCGCACTCGCTCGCGTTGCTGGCCGATTCGGCCCACATGCTGACCGACGCCGCCTCGCTCGCCTTAAGTTACGCCGCCATGTGGGTCGCGCACCGGCCCGCCACCAGCAAATTGAGCTACGGACACCATCGCTGGCAGGTTCTGGCCGCCTTCATCAATGGACTCGCACTAATCGCGCTCGCGGTGTGGATCGTATTGGCTGCCGCCATGCGCTTACTGCTCGCCCACGGTCCGGTCGACGGCCGGCTGGTCGCCGCCGTGGCGCTGGTTGGCCTGGCTGCCAACCTGGGTGCGTTCCTGGTGCTTTCGCGCGGGGAGTCAAATCTGAACGTGCGCGGGGCTCTCGCGCACGTGCTGGGTGACATGCTGGGCAGCGGTGCCGCATTGATCGCGGGACTCGTCATTCTGTGGACCAGCTGGACGCCAATCGATCCGCTGCTCTCGTCGATCGTTGCGGCATTGATGATCCGCAGTGGCTGGCGGATCGCGCGCGAGTCAGCGCACATCCTGCTGGAGGGGACGCCTGACGGGCTTGACGAGGGATTGGTCGAGACCACCCTGAAGGCTTGCATTCCGGAGCTGGAGGGCATCCATCATCTGCATTCGTGGTCGCTGAGCGACGAGCGGCCGATCCTGACGCTGCATGCGACGCTCAAGCTGGGCAGTAATTCGGACCAGTCGATACGCAATATCACGCGCGAGTTGCATCGCGCTTTCAATGTCGGTCATGCAACGATCCAGGTCGAATATGAGTCCTGTGATGGTCCGAACCACTAACGCGAGCTCTTTAAATAGATGGCGGATAGGGCCGGCACGGCCGCATCCGCATTACTCTCTTTTTCCGGGCTGCGCTTCCCATTCGATCTTCCAGTCGATGAACTGGTCGGCTGGCATCGGCCTCGCTAGGTAATAACCCTGCGCGATATCGCAGCCGATCGCTGCAAGCAGGTTCCAGTCATCCAGTGTTTCGGTGCCTTCGCCAACGACCTGCATGCCGAGGATGTGGCCGAGGTCCACGCTCGATTCGAGTACTGCGCGTGCGGCCGGGTCTTTGGCGGCATTGTGCACGAACGCACGATCAATCTTAATCTCGTCGAACGGCATGCGCACGAGCTTTTCATGGTTGGCATAGCCGGTGCCGAAATCGTCGATCGACAGGCGGAATCCCTTCAGCCGCAGGCGCCCGATGACCTCGAGGCTCGAGGCAAAATTCACCATCAGGCGCGTCTCAGTGATCTCGAGCAGCACATGGCTCGGATCGGTGCCGGCGCTTCGCGTCATCTCGAGCAGCAGGTCCGGCAGGTTCAGCTGCACGAGGTCTTCCATCGACAGGTTGATGGACATTGTGATGCCATGCCCGCAACGCCACCATTCGGCGAGGTGGATGATCGACTTTCGATAGACTGCATGCGTCAGTTCGTTGACGATGCCGTGGGCTTCGGCAACTTGCACGACGGCCATCGGCGGCAGGATGCCGCGCACCGGATCGCGCCATCGCAGCAGGGCCTCCGCCCCGATGACCTGGCGATCGGCTATGGTGATTTTCGGCTGGAAAAAAACATCGACGTAGCCTGCCGCAATGCCCTGACGAATTTCATCCGGCGTGACCGGTGCCATCGTCCCCGGCTCAAGTTTGGGCGCTACCTTGGGCGGTGATCGCGCGCCGAACGCCATGATCGCGGCGCGTATGGTCTCGCTGTCGATTGGCTTCGCGATCGCGCCCAGGAATTCGATGCGGTGTTCACGGGCTAGGTCAGCCATTGAGCCGAGCAAGCGGGGGCTTGCACCGGAGACTGCAATCATCGCGCCGCGAAAGCTACGTTCCGCGAGGTGCCGCAGGCACTCAATGCCGTCCATGCCCTCCATGTCGAGATCGCAGAATATCAAATCAGGGCATTTTTCAGGCTGGTCGACATAAACCAGCAGCTCATTGCCGTCACGCGCCCGGAGTATCTGCGTCAGTCCCAGCTGGTTCAGCACTTCCTCGAGGCAGTCCAGCATGAATTCGTCATCATCGGCGATCAGTACGCGAATCCCCGTCAGGGACTGCGGCAAAGCCGGGTGCGAAATTTCACTTGGCCGGTTGAACAGCATTTTGTTCAAGTGCTCTCATCAGCCAGGAGTTCCGCATTCACGGCCTCCAGCGCCGGCGCCAGATCCTGCACCAGTTGCACTGCCAGCGCCGGGTCGTTTTTCTGACAGGCCGCTTCGAGATTCTTGCATAGCGTCGAGAATGCGTCTGCCCCGACGGTGGCGGACGAGGACTTGAGTCGATGAGCGAGGCGTCGCAACGCGACGAGATCGGCATGCTTGCTGCTGGCTTGCATATCGACGAACGTGGTCCGCGAGTTTTCGACGAATTTTAGCGCAAAGCGCCGAATCTTGACCGGGTCGAAATTGACCAGACGTGCCAGGGCCGATCGGTCGACACCGCCGCCTGCCGTAGTAGCGATCGCCGGCATCACGTGTCGCCCCGAGTCGATCTGGCGATTGGGCAGCCAGCGGGCGATCGTCGCGTAGAGGCGCTCGGGGTTGATGGGCTTGCATTCGAAGTCGTTCATCCCCGCGTTGCTGCACTCGCGCCGGTTCGCTACGGTGGTATTGGCGGTCAACGCGATCACGGGGAGGTCGCTTAACGCGGGCTTACTGCGGATCCGCCGGGTCGCCTCATGTCCGTCCATCACCGGCATCTGCACGTCCATCAGGACCGCATCGAAGCGCGGCTCGCTATCGAGGCATTCCAGCGCGCGCGCGCCATTTTCGGCGATCTTGACCTCAGCGCCTGCCGCCTCGAGGAATTCCTGGGCTATCTGTTGATTGAAGCGATTGTCGTCGACCACGAGCACGCGCACGTTGCGCAGGCGCGCTCCGACGGGCCTGAGCGGCGCAGTCTCCGGTGCCGCGGCGGGCGCCTGCGATGCGGCGCAGGTGTACTGGGAAGAAAAACAGAATGTACTGCCGATGCCCGGTGTGCTGGTCACCCCGATCGAGCCACCCATTTTCTGTACCAGGCGCTTCGCGATAGCGAGCCCGAGGCCCATGCCACCGAATGGGCGCGTGGTCGGGCCGTCGGCGTGCGTATGCGCCTCGAAGATCTGGCCGATCTGCTCAGGCCGCATTCCAATACCAGTATCCGATACGCGAAATTCCAAGGTCACGCGGGCCCCTTCATGCGCCCTTACCAGGGCCGATAGGCACACGGATCCTTGCGCCGTGAACTTGATGGCGTTGCCGATCAGGTTAAGCAGCACTTGCTCCAGCCGCGAGGGATCGCCGACGAGCGTCGCTGGCAGGGTCTCGCCACGCTCGATCTGCAGCTCGAGCCCCTTGGCACGGGCAGACGGGCGCATCTGCTCATCGACGTGCGCGAGCAGGTCGCGCAGCTGAAAGGGTCCCGACTCGAGATCTACGCCGCCGGCGTCAATGCCGGAGAAATCCAGGATGTCGTTGACGACCCGATACAGATCCTTTGCCGCTTGTCCGGTTTTAGTCAGGTAATCGCGCTGCTTATCTGTCGTGCGCGTGGCCAGGCACAACTGTGACAGGCCAATGATCGCCGTTAGTGGCGTGCGGACCTGGTGGCCGATATTGGCGATGTATATTTTTTTTGCCGCGGCCGTGGCTGCGACCTTATCCTTCAGCTGCGCAAGTTCGTCCTCCGCGCCGTTCTCTGCGCCGACCTCCTGCAGCGTGCCGACCATCCCGCCGGAGTCAGATGCTGCGAGCGAGATCAGCGCCCAGCCAGGCGTGCCGCCGGGCTGGGTAATGCGCACGCGCAATTTGCGGCTGCCGCCGCTGTCCTGGTGCAACAGGGCGGTCAGGGCAGGGCGCGATTCCTCGGCAACGAGTTCGGCGAGTGGCCTATGCAGACAGTCGGCCGGTGCCCGGCCAAGCGTGGCGAGCGCTGCGCCGCCCAGGTACACGAGCGACCCGTCAGCGGCGGTTTCGAAAATGACCTGGGGCAATAGCTCGACGCGCCGGCCCAATAAGGCATCCGCGTCCGCTGGCGGACCACTGGCTCCGGCAAAAAATGCACGCATGCGGCGGCGTCCGGTCAACCGGCCACCCTGCTGATAGATTTCGCGACGCTCATCGTCAATCTCCATACCTGGGCGCCGCCAGTAGAGCGTATTACTTAACGCGCGTGCTGTGACCCAGTATCAAGTTTGACAAGCGTGTTTGAGCGGCTTTTCCAAGGCTTTTCAACAGCATTGGCACGTTGCCGGAGGGCCCTCGCCAAGCAGCGACAGCGGCTGCAAGGGAGTAACAAATGCCAACTGCTTCACATTTTTCGGCCATGCAAACGCCGCGCAGGCGAAATGGCTCTGTGGGTGGTCTGGCTAGGATGCGGGGCAGGGGCCCGGTGAGGCCATAGATTACCTCGAATGGGCTGTCTCATGAGATCCCCACCGGCGCCGGTAGCAACGATGCCACAATCCTGCGACTGGGCAACTGAGCATCTCCCAGCCGCTGGTGAGCGCTACCACCTTTCACAACGTGGTCATCACCGTGGGGAGCCTGGTGCCGGTCGGCGAAGTTAACGGTGCGGATGCTTACGACGGCGCGGACGTACTGATCTCATCGGTCCAGGTAGGCGGTACGATCGACGAGAACGTAGTCATTACGGTCGGCGCGCTCGTTAGCGTCAAGGGCGAAATGCCATCAGCCGTAAGGGATCAATACAATCCTGCCAATCAGGAGCTGCTGATTTCCGCTGTCGAGTTTAACGGCCACGTCTAACCAACATGACAATCATGGTCGGCTCCGTCGTATCCATAGGGGCCCACAGCTAGCACGGCCGGAAGCGCCGCGAAAGCGCCCGCCGTAGCGGCGATGATCGACCGGGCGCGGCGATAGGTAACTGAAATCCGCCGGCCGTGCGTATCGGCAATCTGTGATTTTTGAATTACTTATTTAGCTTTGGATTTCAATCCCAGCTTGACGCGCGCCTCCTGGGCCGGCACCACGCGCCCGCCCAGCTGGTCGATGATATGCGCGGCTTTTTCAACGAGCTGCCCATTGGTCGCGAGCACGCCTTTCTTCAGGTACAGGTTGTCTTCCAGGCCCACGCGCACGTTGCCGCCGAGCACCATCGCCTGTGCGGCCATCGGCATCTGCATCGTTCCGGGGCCGAAGGAAAACCAGTTAGCGTTTGCGGGTAGGGCGTTGGTCATGGCCAGCATCGAGGCGGTATCGGCGCCAGCGCTCCACGCGAGGCCCAGGCAGATCTGGAAAAGCGGGGGCGAGTCGATCAGTCCCTGGTCTATCAGGTGACGGGCCAGGCGGATCTGGCCAAGGTCAAATACCTCGAGTTCGGGCTTCACGCCGAGTTGCTGGCAGCGCTTCGCCATCGCCGTCAGGCAGGCACTCGTGTTGATGTACACCTCGTCGCCCATGCCAAAGTTCAGCGTGCCACAATCCAGGCTGCATACGTCGGGGAGCAGCTGCTCGACGTGTGCTAGTCGTTCCATGGGCCCGACGATATCGGTGCCGGGGCCGCCCACCGCAAGGTTCTCCTTGCCAGGCACGTAATCGCCGCCCATGCCGGCCGTCAGGTTGATAATGACATCCGTGCCGCGGGCGCGAACCAGCTCGACGACTTCGCGAAATAGTGCTGGATCACGGCCGCCCTTGCCGGTCTGCAGGTTGCGCACATGGATATGCACCATCGCCGCGCCGGCATCCTCCGCCTCGAAGCAGGCATCCGCGATTTGCCGCGGCGTGACCGGCACCCCCGGGTGCTTCCCAAGCGAGTCGCCGGAGCCGGTGACCGCGCAGGTAATGATGACATCACGGTTCATTGAGCGCCCGGCTTCAGGCAGATCCGGCCCGCGTCGCAGGAGTTCCCGCGCACAATGCCGCGAAATGCGGGCGCAGTGCGCCGCTCGCCTGGCGCTGCAGGATATCGAGCCAGGCGTGTGCCTCGATGGCGGGCCCGAACAGCAATCCTTGCGCGTAGTAACAGCGGTTCTTGCGCAGGAATTCCAGCTGCGCATGGGTCTCGACGCCTTCGGCGATGACTTCGAGTTCGAGGCTCTTGCCCATCTCTATGATGGTGCGCACGATCGCCGCATCATCAGGATCCTGCGCAACGTCGCGCACGAAGGACTGGTCGATTTTCAGGGTCTCGATCGGAAACTGCTGCAGCGCCGACAATGAAGAATAACCGGTGCCGAAGTCATCGATCGCGAGGTGCAGGCCCATCTCATACAGCTCGTTCAGCAGGCCGATCGTGCGCTTGGGGTCCGTCATCAAGGTGGTCTCGGTCACTTCGAGCTCGAAGCACTTGGGCGAGACGCCATGTTTGCGGAATACGGCGCCCGCGCGGGCGATGAAGCTCGGCTGCTTCAGCTGCTTCAGCGACAGGTTGATCGAGATGCGCCCGGGTTGCGGTACGACCTTCTGCCATTCGCGATAATCCGCGCAGGCCCGGTCCATGACCCATTCGCCGATGTCCATGATCAGCGAGGTCTCCTCGGCCAGCGGGATGAAATGCGCCGGCGAAATATCGCCGTGTCCCGGCAGGCGCCAGCGCAGCAGCGCCTCGGCGCCGACAACCCGGCCATCGCGCAGGTCTATCTTCGATTGGTACAGGATCACGAATTCATTGCGCTCGAGCGCGCGCCGCAGCTTCGCCTTCAGCATCAAGCGCTCGACCGCGACCGCATTCATCTCCGGCAGGTAGAACGCGTAGGAATTTCCGCCGTTCTGCTTGGAGTGATACATCGCCGCGTCGGCATTGCGGATGATGTCGACGACATTATCGGCATCGGTAGGATAGAGCGCAGCCCCGACGCTCGCGGTCAGGTAAACCTCCTGGGTGCCGACGTAAAAGGTGCGGCTGATCTCGTCAAGCACGTTGCGCGCGAGCGCGCCGATCGAGACGCGACAGTCTTCGTCGTTGGGCAGATCGTCGACGAACATCGCGAACTCGTCCCCGGCGAGCCTGCCGACGATGGTGTCCTTGTTAAGGGCCCGCGTCAGGCGTTCCGACAGCACTTCGAGGGTGCGGTCGCCCGCGGCATGGCCAAAGGTGTCGTTGACCTCCTTGAACCGGTCGAGGTCGAGGTACAAAAGCGCGAGCGTGCGATTGTTGCGGCGGCAGCGGGCGATGGCCTGTTGCAGCAGATGCTGGAACTGCATGCGGTTCGGCATCTTGGTCAGGTTGTCGTAGCGCGCCAGGTAGCGGATGCGCCGCTCGGCGCGCTTGCGCTCGGTGATGTTGCGCGCGACGTAAATGTAGCCCTGGAACTCCGGGTCCTCGGTGCTGACCGGGGAGCTCGCCATCGATACCGGAATCGTCTGTCCGCGAGCGGTGCGCAGCACCGTCTCGCGCACCTCCGACATCGGCCGGGCGGGCTCGAATGCCGCGCGATGCGCTACATCGATCAGGTCCATCAGCGGCTTGCCGAGCAGCTCATCGGCGTCGTATCCCAGCAACTGTTGCGCGGCCTCATTGCAGCTCTTGACCAGGCCGTCGGGCGAAGTCACCAGCACGGCATCGCCCAGGCTGTTGAGCACCGTATTCAGGTAGTTGCGGGTGATCGTGGTATCGCGCAGATTCTGCCGCAGGCGCTCGAGCGAACTCTGCAGCTCTCCCAATTCATCGCGGCGCACCACGGACAGGGGACGCGAATAATCGCCCTCACCGATGCGATCCGCGCTCTTCACCAGCGCGGAAATCGGCTGGGCCAGCCGGCGCGCGACGAACCAGGCGAAGGTCATGCCGAGAATCAGCAGGGACAGCATCATGGCGCCGAGCAGTTCGCGCAGGCGCAGACTTTGCGAGGACTCCTGGTTGCGCATCTGCGCGCGCAGTGCGGCGAGGGACTCCTCGACTCCCGCGCGGCTGACCGAAAGGCGCAATTCCCCGGCCCGCTGTACCATGCCTGGCGAGAGGACCTGCTCGACCGGCACCTGCGCCGCGAACGCACCGCGCTCCGAGTGCCGTGTCTGCAGGCGGGCGTCGGCGAATATTGCCTTGCCGTTGGCATCGAGGATCTCGACGCGCTCGACATCGCGCTGCTCGAGCAAGCGCCTGCCGATGGCTGCGCTGCCCGCGATGTCGCCCGTGCCGAGCGTGTGGGCCAGCAGCGCGGCGTTCACGCTGCCGAGACTTTGCGTGCGCTCCTCAAGTTCCGTTTCAAGTTTGCCCGCGAACGCGGCAACGGCCAGCGACTGCGCATCCGTCGTGTCGGTCTGGTGGCCGTAATAGGCGAGCGTTCCAACGAACAGCGAGAGCAGCGCGATGGCGCCAAGTGCAAGCAGCAAATAGTTTGATTTTAGGCTGTGCGCCATAACCCTGAAATCATACTCGCTCCTGCGCAAGCCGATAAGGGTTGGGTACAATGTTGCCGCATGGGCGTCCCGATGCGAATCGACATATTCTCCGACACGGTTTGCCCTTGGTGTTATTTATCAAAACGGCGGTTCGAACTCGCGCTCGCCGCACGTCCGCAATACGAACCACGCATCACCTGGAGGGCGTTTGAGCTGAACCTCGACTTCCCGCCGGAGGGAGTCGAGCGTAAATGGTTCATCGAGACACGCGTGAGTGACCCGGCCCGCTTTGCGCAGACCCAGGAGTCCCTCGCGGTGCTCGGCCAGGCCGTAGGCATCAACTTTCGCTTTGACCTGATCCGGCTCGTACCCAATACGCGCCGGGCGCACCTGCTGATACTGCATGCGCGCCGCTTTGCCCTGCAGGGTGACATCACCGAGCGCATCATGCGGGCGTATTTCGAGGAGGGCTGCGACATCGGCGATGTCGAGGAACTGGTGCGCCTCGGGGTCGAGGCAGGGCTTGAGCAAAACGATGCGCGCAATGCGATCGTGCTGCGCGCCGGCCAGGATTCGGTCATTGCCGCGGAGCGCCATGCTGCGGCGCTCGGGATCACCGGGGTACCGACCTATATATTTGATGGCCGCTACACCATGTCCGGCGCGCAGGAAGTCATCACCCTGACCCGTGTGCTGGATCAGGTCGCGGGCATGCTGCAGCACGATCAGCCGCTTTGAATGCGCTTGAGCTGACCGGACGCGCGCGTACGCACCTGGTCGAGGTGCCGGACCAAGGCTGCCAGCTGCATCGACAGGTGACGACGCCTTTCGAACAGCTTCGCGGCGCCGCAACAAAGGCCGGCTTTGACCTCGTGGCGGTCAGCGCTTTCCGCGATTTCGAACGGCAGCTCGCCATCTGGAACGCCAAGTACGATAAGCCTGCTGCCCCCGGCGTCGTCGCTGCTGCGCCCGATGATCGCATTGATGCGATCCTGCAGTGGTCAGCGCTGCCGGGCGCAAGCCGCCATCACTGGGGCACGGATATGGACCTGATTGACCGCGCCGCGAGCCCGCCCGGCTATCGGGTGCGCCTGGTCCCCGAGGAATATGCGCCGGGTGGCCCGTTTGCCGCGGCCGCCGAGTGGCTCGAGATCCATGCCGGCCGCTTCGGATTTTTTCGTCCTTATCGGGGCATCTGTTCGGGCGTCCAGGCCGAACCCTGGCATTTCAGCTTTGCGCCGACGGCTGAGCAAGCGCGGAAAAACCTGACCCCGGCGCTGCTTCGCGAGGTCATCGGTCAGGCGGATATGTCAGGCAAGGACGCGGTGCTCGCGCGCCTCGAGGACATTGTCGGCCGCTACGTCAGGTCGATTGATCTGCCCTGACGGCTAGTCCCACAGCGACTTCAGCCGATCGAGCATCAGGCCGCGCACCTCAGGCAGCGGATCCTCACTGGCGGTAAACAGTGGCGGTTTTCGGCGCAGCATCGGCCATCGCTCGCCGCGCAACACCGTGTTCAGGTAGCCGATATTACGATCGATCGCTTCGATGTAAGGGTTCTTGCCGCCGAATAGCGGCTCAAGGTAGCGATACGCCTGTCCGAATTCACCATCGAGTCGCTGCTGCCGCGTCTCACGAACGAACTCGGGCGTATGGCGCAGCAGGTCGACCCCTGAGCTATAGCGCACCTGCAGTGCGCCCTCGCTATCTGTCGCCGCGGCCACGCCGCCGAGCACGAATTCCGGATACAGCCGGTCGCGGCACTTCTCCAGATAACAGCGGTCGGCCATCTGCGCAATCAGGTCGGCGGTGCCGAGTATCGCGCCGAGCTTGCGGTCACGTTCGTCGGCGAGCTGGATCTGGCTTGTCTTCAGTTCGTAGCCGGTGAAATGCACCAGCCGTGTCACCACGGGGATCCAGGAATCCATGCCGATGCGCTGCAGGTAGCGCGCCAGGAAGCGTGCGCTGCGCGTGACATGAAAAAGAGTGAATTCAGCGCCATTGTGAGAATGCAGGTCGTCTGATTCACGAATGTACCCGGCATCATGAAACAGCGCGCTGACAATGCCGATTTTCGCGCGGTCGGCGCCGAGGCGCAGCGACGGTTCGGCCGATTTCTCGTAGCCGGCCAGAAGGCGCGCTGCCGCCAGGGTCACATCCAGCGTGTGCTGCCGGTCGTGATAAACCGTGTCGACACCGTGATACCCCGGCATTCGCCCGGTAAACAGCTTGGCGAAATCGTCGAATGAGGCCGTCAGCGATTCAAATGAATCGCCCGGCCAGGTCTCCATGAATAGCGCGCGCACCGCATGACTGACCGCCGTCGGAGAACTGACCTGAACGGTGTTCGTGACATCGTAATCATTGCGGCGGAATTCATGCATCCGGCGGGAGTCTAGGCCTTAGCCGGGGGGGGCGCCATCGGCCCGATCGGCGATCTGCGGACCGATCACGGCCCGGCTACCGATATGTCAAAAGTTGCAATGCAAGGAGCGTGATCTGAGGGTCTTTCCCATGCCCGGGGTTCGCGATCTATGCTGCACGAGCGGCATTTTTCCGCGAGTTTCGGTGTTGCCAGGATCAAATCGATGCGCAGGCCATGGTTGCGCCGGTATGCCCCCTGGCGGTAGTCCCACCAGCTGAAGGCTTTTGGTGGCTGATCGAACAGCCGGAATACATCAGCCAGCCCAAGCGCGCTGAGCCGCGCAAGCGCCGCCCGCTCCGGCTCGCTCACCAGTACCGAGCCCACCCAGGCAGCGGGGTCGTGCACGTCACGGTCTTCCGGCGCAATATTGAAATCTCCCAGCAGCACGAGCTGATCATGGGCGGCGATTTCTGCCTTGAGGAACCCCTCGAGTGCTGCAAGCCATGCGAGCTTGTAGGTATATTTTTCGGAAATTATCGTCTGCCCGTTCGGCACATAGACATTCAGGACGCGCACGCCATTGATCGTTGCGGCAAGTACGCGCTTCTGTTCATCGGAAAACCCCGGCACGGCGGTGACTAAGTTCGCGAGCGGGGCTTTGCTCAGCGTAGCGACGCCGTTGTAGGTCCTCTGGCCACTGAATGCGACCTGGTAACCCAGCGCTTCGACTTCCTTAAGCGGAAATTCCCCGTCTGTTGTCTTGGTTTCCTGCAGCGCAACCACATCCAGGGGATTGGCTCCGAGCCAGTCGGTCAGCTGCGGCAGGCGCACACGTAGCGAATTGACGTTCCACGTGGCAAAGCTCATGTTCATGCAGCAATACCGGTCTGCCGCAGTAACGGTCGCACGTCGGGTTCGCGGCCGCGAAAGCGCACAAACGCCTCCATGGCATCGAGGCTGCCGCCACGCTCGAGGATCGAGTCGCGAAACCGCCGCGCGGTGGTGGCATCGAAGATGCCGGCTTCCTCGAAGGCCGAGAACGCATCAGCGGCAAGTACCTCGGCCCATTTGTAGCTGTAGTAGCCGGCCGCATAGCCGCCCGCAAATATATGCGAAAAGCTGGCAGGCACACGGCTGAAAGCCGGCGCCGGCACGACGGCAACGCGCGCGCGTATAGCCGCGAGCGTCGCGGCGACACGGCCACCCTGCGCCGGATCGTAGTTCGCGTGCAGATCGAAGTCGAATGTCGCCAGTTCCACCTGGCGCAGGGTATCGAGCGCCGCATAGAAAGAGCGCGTGCCGAGCAGGCGTTGCAGCAACTGGACCGGCAGCGGCGCGGCAGTGTCCGCGTGCGCTGAAATCAGCGGCAGGACCTCGACGCGCCAGGCGAAGTTCTCCATGAACTGGCTCGGCAACTCGACCGCGTCCCAGGCCACGCCGTTGATGCCAGCGATGCTCGGGAACGCTACGCGCGTCAGCATGTGATGCAGGCCGTGCCCAAACTCGTGAAACAGCGTGGTCACTTCCGAGTGGGTCAGCAGGGCGGGCGCCGATCCGACGGGTGCCGTGAAGTTGCACACGAGCTGTGCAATGGGCAGTGCATCTCCCGTCGGCATGGCTTTGGCGATCACGCATTCGTCCATCCATGCACCGCCGCGCTTCTCGCTGCGCGAGTACGGGTCCAGGTAAAAACCCGCGACGATGCGTCCATTCCGATCGCACAAGTCGTAATAGCGTACGCACGGATCCCAGGTCGTTGCCAGTGCGCGTTCGCGCACGCTGATGCCGTACAGCCGCTCGGTCAGGGCGAACAGGCCCGCAAGAACCTTTGGCAGGGGAAAGTAGGGACGCAATTCTTCCTGCGAGACCTGGAAGCGGTTCGCCTGCAGCCGTTCGCGATAGAACGCGACGTCCCAGGCGTCAAGCTGGCGGCCGGCAAATTCCTCGAGGTCTGAAAATTCGCGCTGGCCAGCCGGTTTGCAGCGCTCGCCCAGCTCGCGCAGGAATGATCGCACCTGGTCGATGTTCTTCGCCATCCGGGTTGCGAGGGCGAGCTCGGCATAATTTTGAAAACCCAGGATCAGCGCGGCCTCGTGGCGCAGCCCCAGGATCTGCTCAATCAGCGGACTGTTGTCAAAGCGCTCGGCGCCTGGCCCCTGGTCCGAGGCACGCGTAACCCAGGCGCGATAAATATCCTGGCGCAGCTGCGGGTCTTCCGCGCTGGTCATGACCGACAGATAGGTGGGCTGGTCGAGCTTGAACAGCCACCCGGGCTGCCCCGCCGCGCGTGCATCGGCGGCGGCACGCGCGACCGTGTTCGGCGCAAGCCCGGCAAGCTCGGCTTCGGAACCCACCAAGCGGGTATAGGCAGCCGCCGAATCCAGTACATTCTCAGCGAACTTGGTTGCGAGCTGCGCAAGCTGCTGTTGCAGCTGGCGGAACCTCGCCTTGGCCTCCTGCGCAAGATCCACCCCGGAAAGCCTGAAGTCCCGCAGTGCGTTGGTGAGCACGCGGCGCGACTCCGGCGTCAGCGAGCTATCCTCGTGGGCCAGAACAAATTCGTAGCCGGCCTTCAGCGCCGCGTTCTGGCCGAGCTCCGAGGAGTACTCCGTCAGCAGCGGAATGCACTCGTTATACGCCGCGCGCAGCTCGGCAGTGTTGGCGACCGCATTCAGGTGTGCGATAGGACTCCAGACGCGGCTCAGGCGATAGCTCATCTCCTCGACCGGCACGACCAATGACTGGAATGTAGGCGCTCGCTGCGCGGTCAGCGCCGCGAGCATGGCGCGGTTCTCGCCGAGAATGCGCTCGAGCGCAGGCCGGGCGTGGCTGGCACGGATGCGATCGAATGCCGGCAGGGGGCCGAATTCCAGCAGCGGATTATGCATCGCCCAATTCTAGCAGACGATATTCAGCCGAAGTTCTGCCATAACCACATGAGTGCCCCCATGCTCAGGACGAAGCAGGCTGTGCCGGCGGCGGCCTGCAGCTTGAAGCGCCGCGCGAGGCTCGCCTGGTCTGAGTCGGATAGCAGGAAGGCGCGGCCATCAGCAGGCTGCGCGAGCACGGCAACAGCTGGCTCGCGCTCGCGGGCGCCGCGCTTGGCGATGACCTCGGCGCGTGCCGCGGCGCGCACCTGTTCCCACTCGGCGGCGTCGATCTGGCCATCGTGATTGGCATCGAAGCGCTGCAGCAGCTTGGCCTGGTCGCACTTCCATTCGTGCAGCAGTTGCAGCACCCCATCCTCGGGATCATCGCCGCTGACGCCGCCGCTGGTGCGAAATTCACCCAGGGCGCACATCATCTGGGCGGCATTCAGCCGCCGCTCCGTATAGCGATACCGTCCGCCCGACAGCAGCACATCAAAGAACTTGCCGAGCGGTCCATCGCCCGGCGGAATGCGGAATTGCGGCCATGATTCCGCGCCGTACCAGACCGTGTGCTCATGCGCCACGACGTCGGCACCGCGCGGGTCGACCAGGCACTTGCCGGTCCCGTCGTCGAGCAGGAAGGGCGTCTCGCTGGTCATCTTGTCGATCGTGTGCCAGCCGCGGTTGCGCCCCGCACTACCGCCGCGTTCCTCGATCTTGTAGGTCCACCAGGTGCAGGGCAGGCCGGTCAACGGACCCTTGCATACGATGCGTGGCGGCAGCTCCGCAACGCCATTGAATTCCGCGTATCCCTGGGCGGCAGAACGGATGCGGGCGGTCGCCGTGTTCTCGACTGCGCGAGTCTTGGCGAGGGCTTTGAAGCCGAACCAGAAGCTGTAGGCGCCGGCGCCGGCCATGACGATCGCGGCGCCTATCCAGTGACCGTCATGCAGCATCGAGGGTCCCGCTGGGGGCCGTTGTCAGGCTTTGAACAGGGTGCCGACGTCGACGTCGGTCTTTTCCTGTGCGGCGAACTCGAGCAGGTGCGCGCTTGAGAATCCGAACCAGCCTGCGATCATCGAATCCGGGAAGACCTGGACGCGGATGTTGTTCAGGTTGACCTGCTCGTTGTATAGCTCGCGCCGGTCGGCGATGGATTCTTCCAAGGTGGTGATGCGGCTCTGCAACGCGCGGAACGTCTCATCGCTCTTGAGCTGAGGATAATTCTCCGCGACTGCGAACAGCCGCCCCATGCCGGCACGCAGGCGCTGCTCGGCGGCGCCGACCCCGGCTACATCGCCCGAGGCCTGTGCCTCGCTGACGGACGAGCGTGCGCGCATGACCTTCTCGAAGGTTTCCTGCTCGTACTGCATATAGCGCTTGCAGGTCTCGATCAGCTTCGGCAGTTCATCGTGCCGTTGCTTCAGCAGCACATCGATGTTCGCCCAGGACACCTTGACGCTTTCGCGAAGGCCGACGAGCCCGTTGTAGATACCGACGAAATAGACCGCAGCGGCAATCAGCAGCGCCAGCATGATGGCTAGGATGATCATACGCCCGGAGTATATCATCGGCGGCGAGGCTCATTTTACGACGGAGTTCACAGTGTCCCAGGCCCAATATGATCTGGTCGTGATCGGCGGCGGCAGCGGCGGCCTGGCCTGTGCGCAGCGTGCCGCGCAGTACGGCGCCAGCGCAGCGGTCATCGAAAGCGGACGCCTGGGAGGCACCTGCGTCAACGTCGGTTGCGTGCCAAAGAAGATCATGTGGAACGCCGCCGGTATTGCGCAGGCCCTGAACGATGCCGCAGCTTATGGCTTCGGCGCCGCCCGCAGCGAGGTCGACTGGGCGGCGCTGAAGCTGCGCCGGGATGCCTACATTTTGCGCCTGAATGAGATTTACGCGCGCAACCTGGATAAGCGCAATGTCGAGCTGATACGCGGCAGCGCGAATTTCGTCGATGCGCACACGTTAACGGTGAATGGCGCGCGCGTGTCGGCCCCCCACATTGTCATCGCAACCGGCGGCCAGCCGGCGCGGCCGCATTTGCCGGGGCAGGAGCTGGGGCTGACCTCGGATGATTTCTTTGCCATGGAGCAGCGCCCCGAGCGCGTTGCGGTGGTCGGCAGCGGGTATATCGCCTGCGAGCTATTCGATGCGTTTTGCAAACTTGGCAGCGACGCGGAGCTGTTCATTCGCAAGGACACGGTGCTGAATCATTTCGAACCCACGCTGGGCGAGCATTTACTGCATGAGATGCGGGAGCGCGGCGCCACGATAAACACGCGGGTGATCCCGGCGGCGCTGCTGGCGGAGCCTGACGGTACGACGCTGGTGGGGGCGGACGGGCACCGCTTCAGCGGCTACGATGCGGTGCTCTGGGCGATTGGCCGCGACCCGAATGTGCACTCGCTGCAACTTGCGAATGCGGGGGTCGCGCAGGATATGTTAGGCCACGTGATCACCAACGAATTCCAGGACACGAACGTGCCCGGCATCCACGCGATCGGTGATGTCACCGGACGCATACCGCTGACGCCGGTTGCTATTGCAGCGGGAAGGCGCCTGAGCGATCGGCTGTTCGGCGGCCAGGCGGGCAGCCGCCTTGACTACACGCGCATTCCGACCGTGGTCTTCACGCATCCGCCAATCGGCAGCATCGGGTTCTCCGAGGTCGCGGCTCGCGTGCTGCATGGAGATGCGGTCAAGGTTTATGCCCATGACTTCGTCGGGCTTTATCACGCGGTGACCGAACAAAAGCCGCGCTCCGCGATGAGGCTGGTATGCGTCGGGCCCGAGGAGAAGATTGTCGGTTGCCACATCATTGGCGATGGCGCCGATGAAATGCTGCAGGGCTTTGCCGTGGCAATCCGCATGGGGGCGACCAAGCGCGATTTTGACGACACCGTCGCGATCCATCCGACCAGCGCCGAAGAACTCGTGACGATGCGCTGAGGAGTTCAGTTCACCTAAAGCTCTTGATGCGCGCGAGGGCATCGGCGCGTTCCTCGGGAAGCGGGTCGCGGCCTGGTCCGGACAGGGGCCGGTAGGCCTTTTGCCAAGCCTTGATTTAGCGGTACGGCTCGAGCAGCTGCAGAACGGGCTTGGTATCCGGATAAAGGCCCCGCCACAGCTCAAACGAGGCAGCCGCCTGTTCGACCAGCATGCCCCAGCCTTTGCAGACCATTCCAGCTTGCTGTGCTTCGGCCCAGGTCGTGAATGGCGTCGGGCCGCGTCCATAGGCCATGTCATAGCAAAGCGTGTGCTTGCCGACCAACCCGGTCGCCAGTTCCGGCATCTGTCCGTGCAGACTGGCGGAGGTCGCGTTGATGATCAGGTCGTAGGCCGGGCCCGGAATATCCGCGAACCCGCAACTTGCGACCTTCCCGGCCTCGAAGAATTGCGCGCACAGCGCTTCCGCACGCTCCGGGGTCCGGTTCGCGACCGTCAATTCAAACAGCTCGCGCTCAAGCAGCGGCCCCATCACGCCGCGCGCAGCGCCGCCGGCCCCCAGCATCAGCACGCGCATATTGCGCAGGCTGAGCCGCAGATTGATCTCCAGGTCGTTGACCAGTCCCGCGCCGTCGGTGTTATCGCCGAGCACGCTGCCGTCCGCGCGTAGCACGAGTGTATTGACCGCGCGAGCGCGCGTCGCGCGTTCGGTCTTCTCGGTCGCAATTCGGGCCGCCGCCTGCTTGTGGGGCACCGTGACATTCAGCCCGCGCACGCCTGAGGCAAAAAGCCCGGGCACTGTTTTCTCGAAATCAGCGGGTTCGACGTCAAACAATCGATAGACCAGGTTCTGCAGCGTCTGCTTCGCAAACACACCGTGGATGAAGGGTGACCAGCTGTGCTTGATCGGATGGCCCACAATGCCGTACTGGTCTGGCGCCGCGGCGCCATCGACCGGATCTACGCCAGCCATCGCGCCGCTTTTTTTGCAAAATACGTCAGGATGGCATCGGCACCGGCCCGCCGGATCGACAGCAGTGCCTCGAGCGCCGCCGCGCGCTCATCGAGCCAGCCGTTCCCGGCGGCCGCCATGATCATGGAATATTCACCGCTGACCTGGTAGACAAATGTCGGTACGCCGAAGCGCTCCTTCACGCGCCGCACAATGTCGAGGTAGGGCAGTCCCGGCTTGATCATGACCATGTCGGCGCCTTCGGCGATGTCCTGTTCGACCTCGCGCAACGCCTCATCGGAGTTCGCCGGATCCATCTGGTAAGAATGCTTGTTGCCCTTGCCAATCTGGCCGGCTGACCCCACCGCTTCGCGAAATGGCCCGTAGAAGCTCGAGGCGTATTTCGCCGAGTAGGCGAGGATGCGCGTGTGCACCAGCCCGGCGGATTCGAACGCCTGGCGGATCGCAAGGATGCGCCCGTCCATCATGTCCGACGGGGCGACGATATCGGCGCCCGCATCCGCGTGCGAGCGCGCCTGACGCACCAGGGTCTCTACCGTGAGGTCGTTCTGCACGTAGCCAGCCTCGTCGATGATGCCGTCCTGTCCATGCGTCGTGAACGGATCGAGTGCGACGTCGGTGATCACGCCGAGGTCCGGGAATTCTTTTTTTACAGCACGCGTCGCCTGCTGAGCGATGCCGCCGGGATTCCAGGACTCGCGGCCATCGAGCGTCTTCTTCTCGAGTGGTGTGACCGGGAATAGCGCAATGGCCGGGATGCCCAGCCGCATCAGGTCGGCGCATTCGCGCAGCAGCTCGTCCACGGACAAGCGCTCTATGCCCGGCATTGCGCTGATTGGCTGGCGCTGGCGCTGGCCTTCGACGACAAACACCGGGTAGATCAGCGCATCCGTGGTCAAGCGCGTCTCGCGCATCAGCCGGCGCGAGAAATCGTCTCGGCGCATCCGGCGCATGCGGGTGTTCGGGTATGAATGCGGGGATCGTCCGGTCATGTGCGTGCTGGCTCCTTGCAAGCTGCCAATTCTACATCCCGACATTTCCGAGCAAGTCGACCAAGCGGCGAATGCTGGCGGCAATGGCGGGGTGGTCGGCTTCAAAGCGAACTGCGATCCCCTCGAGCCGTGCTGCCGGCGAGGCGGCGCTCGTTCCGCTCAGGCGCTCGAGGTCGCGCATGACATCGCCGAGCATGGCTTTGGTTTCAGGGTCAACAGAACCGCTGGCAGACAGCTCGGCGTGCAGCTGCGTCAGGTGATCGCGCAGGGACTGGTTATCCATCTTGACCTCCGTGTGCTCAACGCCGTGATGTTACGCGCTCAGGCGTTAATCGGGCCACCTCGACATAACCGGCGCCGGCACTTGCCAGGTGTTCATGAATGGCCCGGTAGGCCTGCAGAAGAAAATCGTCCGCGCCGTACGGTGGATTGACCAGCACCAGGCCGCTGCCGGCAAGTCCTATCCCTGCATCATCCGGATAGATGCCCAGATCCGCGCACAAAATCTTTGGAATTCCGAGCCCTTCGATGCGCGCGTGCACCTGCGCCCGCTGTACGGCGCTACGTATCGGGTACCACAGCAGGTAGATCCCTTCGGGCCAGCGGCGATAAGCGACGGTGAAGGCCCGCAGCATTGTTTTGAGTTCTTCCACGCTTTCGTACGGCGGATCGATCAGCACCAGGCCGCGCCGCTCAGCGGGCGGCAGCAGCGCCTTCAGTGCCGTATACCCATCGTCGATGTCGGTGCGGATCCGCCCGTAGGACTCCACTTCGCGCTCCAGCGCGCGCGCTTCCGCCGGCAACAGTTCGACGAATATGGCACGGTCCTGGGGCCGCAAGGCCGTTGCGATCAGCGCGGCCGATCCCGGATAGCGCGCGAGGCGCTTGCCGCGCTTGGCCCTGATCGCGGCGAAATAGGGCGCGAGGGAGGGGTTGCCGAGGCCCTTGGCAACCAGCAACTGGACGCCGCGCCCAGACTCGCCGGATTTCTGCGCTTCGGCGGCCTGCAGATCGTAGACGCCGCGGCCCGCGTGCGTGTCGAGCGCAAAGAAAGGCGCCTCCTTGCGCTGCAGCGCCTGCAGGCAATATAGCAAGGCGACATGCTTGGCAATGTCGGCAAAGTTGCCAGCATGATAGATATGGCGATAGTTCATGGCTACGGTGTGGCGTGCCCCAACTGCATCGCACGCCACAGGAATACGAGGCCGATACCCATGAAAATCACCGCAGCGGCAATGCGCATGGCCTTGATCGGCAGGCGTCCCGAAAATGCGCTGCCCAGGAATATCACCGGTACATTCGCGACCATCATGCCGGTGGTCGCCCCGGCGATCACGGCGCCGAGGTTCGCGTAAGCCGCGCCCAGCGCGAGCGCCGCGATCTGGGTCTTGTCGCCGAGCTCGGCGATGAAGTAGGCAATGACCGTGGTCACGAACACGCCGCTGCCGGTTGCCGGCAGAGCTTCTTCCTTCAGCTTGTCCGGGCGCAGCGCCCACAGCGACATGACGATCATGCTTCCGCCCACCGCGCCATCCAGCAGGGCCGGCTGCAGGAATCCGCCCAGTCGCGCGCCTAACCAGGCAGCGGCACCGTGGCTCAGCAGCGTCGCAACCAGCACGCCCGCAATGATGGGCCAGGGCTTGCGGTAGCGTGCCGCCAGGATCAACGCCAGCAATTGCGTGCGATCGCCAATCTCGGCGACGGCTACGCCCGACAGGGACACCAGAAATGCTTCCATGGAAATTCCTCGTTACTTCGCCGCGGGTGCGCGCAGCTCAGCCAGAAAGTCCCTCGGACGCAGGAAGTCCGAGTACAACTTGGCCTCGGCGGAGCCTGGCGCCGGCGTCCAGTCATACTCCCAGCGCGCGAGCGGGGGCAAGGACATCAATATCGACTCGGTGCGGCCCTGCGACTGCAACCCGAATAAGGTGCCACGATCATGGATCAGATTGAATTCCACATACCGGCCGCGCCGGTACAGCTGGAAACTGCGTTCCCGTTCGCCGTGCGCGAGGCCCTTGCGGCGCTCCACGATCGGCAGATAGCCCGGCAGGATATGATCGCCGACGCTTTGCACCAGGGCAAAGCAGCGGTCAAAACCGGCCGCGCTCAAATCATCGAAGAACAGGCCACCGACCCCGCGGGTTTCCTGCCGATGCGGCAGGAAAAAATACCGGTCGCACCAGTCCTTGTACTGTCCGTAGATCGCGGCGCCGAATGGCAGGCAGGCCGAGCGCGCATTTGCGTGCCAGTGCAGCACATCCTCATCGAAGGGGTAGTAAGGCGTCAGGTCAAAGCCGCCGCCGAACCACCACAGCGGCGCGCGGCCGGTAGGGGCTGCCACCAGGAATCGCAGGTTGGCGTGAACCGTCGGGACATAGGGATTGCGCGGGTGAAACACCAGTGAGAGCCCGATCGCCTCGAACGTTGCGCCCGCGACTTCCGGGTGGGCGAGCGATGCGGCAGGCGGGAGCGCTGCGCCAAAGACGTGCGAGAACGAGATCCCGGCGCGCTCGAACACCACGCCTTCGGTCAGGATGCGGCTCTCTCCGCCGCCGCCTTCGGGCCGTTGCCAGGCATCGCGGCGGAAGCTATGGCCATCGATCGCCTCAATGGCCTGCGTGATGCGATCATGCAAGTTGTGCAGGTATTGCCGTACCGCGCTCGCGCGTTCATCGCCCATCGCGATCTATGCCTTTTTCTTTGCCGGCCGCTTTTTCGGCGCCGGCTTCTTCGCCTTTTTCGCTGCGGGTTTTTTTACCGCCGCGGGGTTTTTTGCCGGAGCGACCTTTGGCGCGGGCTGCTTTTCCGTCGCAGCGGGCGGGCCCTTGGACTTCGTGGCTTTGCCGCCCTTCGCCCCCTTGCGGCCCCATTTGTTCGTGCCCCGCAGCGGCGCCGCGGCCAGCAGCGCCTGGCACTCTTCCAGCGACAGTGACTTCGGGTCCCGGTCCTTGGGGATCTTGGCGTTCTTTTCCTTGTCCGCGATGTAGGGCCCGTAGCGCCCGTGCAGCACGCGGATGCCCTGCTCCGGAAAGTCGCGGATCAGTCGATTCGCATCGGCGATCTCTTTTTCCTTGATGACCTCGAGCGCTCGTTCCGGTGTGATCGTGTACGGATCGTCGCCCTTCAGGGAGACGTACTTCGGCCCGTACTTGACGTAAGGCCCAAAGCGCCCAAAGTTGGTCGTGATCGCCTCGCCCTCGGCAGTCTCGCCCAGGGTGCGCGGCAGCTTGAATAGCTCAAGCGCATCGGCGTGGCTGATCGTGTCCATTTTCTGCCCGGGCCGCAGGCCGGCAAAGCGTGGCTTGTCGGCATCGTCCTTGGTGCCGATCTGCACAAAAGGGCCAAACCGGCCCATGCGCACGCTCATCGGCTTGCCGCTGACTGGGTCGGGGCCCAGTTCGCGCGCCTGCGCGACTTCCTCGCGGCTGACGGATTTTTCGGTGTGCTTGACGAGTTCGATGAAGGGCTTCCAGAACTTTTCAAGCAGCGGCACCCAAGCCTGTTGGCCCTCGGCCACGGCGTCCAGCGAGTCTTCCATCTTGGCTGTGAAGTCGTAGTCAACGTAGGTCGTGAAGTAGACCGTCAGGAAGCGGCTGACGATCTTGCCGATGTCGGTCGCCGTGAAGCGCCGGTTCTCGATCTCGACGTAACCGCGATCGCGCAGCGTCGAGATGATCGAGGCGTAGGTAGAGGGGCGACCTATCCCGTATTCCTCCAGTGCCTTGACCAGGGACGCTTCCGAGAAGCGCGGCGGTGGTTCAGTGAAATGCTGCGCCGGGGTCACCGCCTGCAGGGCCACCCGGTCGCCCTCATTCAGCGGCGGCAAGACGTGGTCGGAGTCGTCCTGTACGGCATCATCGAGGCCTTCCTGATACACGGCAATGTAGCCGGGCTTGACCAGCGTCGAGCCGTTGGCGCGCAGCACGTGACGCGCGGGGCCTTGCTCGCCCGCCAGCATGTCCACCGCGACCGTATCGAATATCGCCGGGGCCATCTGGCAGGCCATCGTACGTTTCCAGATCAACGCGTATAGCCGGAACTGGTCCGACTCGACCTTCTTTTCGATGTCCGAGGGCAGGATGTCCGCCGCCGTCGGTCGTATTGCTTCATGCGCTTCCTGCGCATTCTTGGACTTGGTGCGATACACGCGCACCTCGTCAGAGAGCCCTTCCTTGCCGTACTGGCGCACGATCACATCGCGGATCTGGTCTACTGCCTCGCGCGACAAGTTCAGCGAGTCGGTGCGCATGTAGGAGATCAGCCCGACGGCGCCCTCGCCGATATCGACGCCTTCATATAGCTGCTGCGCCACCCGCATGGTTTTTTGCGCACTGAAGCTGAGCTTGCGGGCCGCTTCCTGCTGCAGGGTCGAGGTCGTGAACGGCGGGGCGGGATGGCGCCGGCGCTGCTTGCGATCGACCGCAATGACTGCAAGCTGACCCTGCGCGGCCGAGTGCAATGTGCGTTCGACTTCGCGCGCCTGTGCTTCGGTCGTAAAACTGAACTGTTCGACCTTGGCGCCGGCGTATTCCAGCAGCTTGCCGGGGAATTTCTGCCCGGCGTGCTCGAGGTCCGCCTCAATGGTCCAGTATTCGCGCGGCAGAAATGCCGCGATCTCATCCTCGCGCTCGCAGATCATCCTGAGCGCCGGGCTTTGCACGCGGCCCGCGGACAGCTTCGGCCGTACTTTTTTCCATAGCAGCGGCGAGAGATTGAAGCCGACCAGATAATCGAGCGCGCGCCGCGCTTGTTGCGCATTCACAAGATCTACCGACAGCTCGCGTGGATGCTCCATCGCTTCGCGGACCGCGTTCTTGGTGATCTCATAGAACACGACGCGCTGGACTTCCTTGCCCTTGAGCTCGCCGCGCTCCTTCAGTAGCTCGAGCAGGTGCCAGGAAATTGCCTCGCCCTCGCGGTCCGGATCGGTCGCGAGGTAGAGCGCCTTGGCCTTTTTCAGCGCGCGCGAGATCGCATCGACATGCTTCTGGTTGCGCTCCACGATCTGGTAGCGCATCGCGAAGCGGTGCTGGGTATCGACCGCGCCTTCCTTTGGCACGAGGTCGCGGACATGGCCGTAGGAGGCCAGCACCTCGAAGTCCTTACCGAGATACTTCTTGATGGTCTTCGCCTTGGCAGGCGATTCCACGATGACGAGGTTGGCGCTCAAGATCGTCTAATGCAGCGCGTCGGAGTGCTCTTCGAAGACCAGGTCTTCCATCTGAGCATAGGCGGATTCCTGGCCGGGCTGGCTGAACAGCACCATCAAGACCACCCATTTGACCTGTTCGATGTCGATTTCATCGGCGTCAAGGGCCATCAGGCGGTCGATCACGAGCTCGCGCTGGGCCGAGGAGAGGATAGCCAGGTTTTCCAGGTACATCAGGTAGCCGCGCACGTCGGTATCGAGCCGCTGCGCCTCGTGGTTACTGAACACGCGGACGGCCCGCGCGGTTGCCTCGGCGACCAATCCTAGCTGTACGCCGGACAGGCCATCAAGCCATTGCAGCGCGCGCTCTATGTCGCCCTCGGCGAATCCGGCCTTGTCCAGTTCCCGTTTCAGGATGTCGCGATCGGGTCGCGGTTCATCATCCGTGCTCATGTAATTTTCGAACAGGTAGATGAGCAGATCGAGAACGTTGTCTTTCAACTCATAGGCTCCTGGAGACTCGGGAGTAGCGGCCGCCAGGGGCTGCTTGGACGTGGCCTTCGAGCTCGAGGATCAGCATCATCGAGGACACGGCTTGCGCGTTGAACCCCGTACGCGCGACCAGTGAATCGAGGTCCGTGGGGTCAAAGCCGAGCGCATCTAACAAGATTTTGCGGTCCTTGTCCATGCCCGGGCCCTGCGCCGGGGGCGCTGCGCAGGCGAATTCGACGGAAAAATCCAGCTCCGTCAATATGTCATCTGCCGTTTCGGTCAGCTTCGCGCCCTGCCTTATCAGCTGATGGCAGCCCCGGGAGAGCGGGTTATGGATCGACCCGGGGATCGCAAAGATGTCCCGTCCGGCATCGCCCGCCAAGCGAGCCGTGATCAGCGAGCCACTCTGCCGGGCCGCCTCGACCACCAGCGTGCCGCGCGATAGCCCGGCAATAATTCGGTTACGTTGCGGAAAATTGACGCGCTGTAGTGCCGTGCCGAGCGCAAATTCACTGACCAGCGCGCCCGAACGAGCTATCTCGGCGGCCAGCCCTGAGTTGCTGCGCGGATAAACCAGATCAAGCCCGGTGCCGAGCACGGCGAGGGTGAGCCCCTTGGCCGCGAGCGCGCCGCGATGCGCTTGCGTATCGATGCCCTGGGCGAGCCCGCTGGTGATCCCGAGGCCCCGCTCGGCGAGGTAGCGGGCAAACTCGAATGCATTCTGTTCGCCCTGCTCGGTGGGGTGGCGGCTGCCGATGATCGCAAGCTGCACATGGTTCAGGACTGTGGGGTCCCCCTCGACGTACAACGCAATGGGGCAGCCCGCTACCGCGCGCAGGGCCCGGGGATAGCGGACATCGGTGAAGGCGAGCAGGTGATGGTCGGGGCCGGCAAGCCAGACCGCTTCCGCTGCGGTCGGTTTGGCCGAAGGGCCTTGCAGGAATGCGCGCGCGGCGGGCGGGAGGCCGGCGCGGGCGCGCCGCTGATCGCCCGCCTCGATCAGGCCCTCGGCACTTTGCAGCGTGTCGAGCGCCGTGGCGAGCGTCGCGACGGTCAGTTCAGGTGCGCGCGTCAGCGCGACCCAGCAGAGCAGTTCCCGGCTAGAGGGCATGCCGGGATTATCGCTTAAGGCGGACGCTGATGCGCCGCGCGCTCAGCGCCTGATCATGCAGTTATCAAGGATTGCCGATGCGATCCATGACCTGGATGATGTCCTTGGCTTCCATGATCAGCCCGTAGCTGAGCCGATCATAAGTCTTGAACACCATGAAGGTGCCGTTGCGCTCATCTGGCAGGCGCACCTTTTCGCTGAACATCTTGTGGGAGCTGTTTAGAGGACCCTTCTTTGCGTTATCAGGGATTAGCGAGCCGGCATGGAACACGGCGAGCACGTTGCCAGGGGCAAGGCCATCGCGCGACCCGCGATTGATGGCGACGACCTGGTACTGGCCGATCGTGTTGACGCCGTCAGCGACCGCGATGATGCGGCCATCGATGACGTTACGTGGCGGACTCGGCAGGAAATCGAGCGCGACATCCACGTTGCTGGGCATGACCTTGTCGCCAGTCACGGACTCGCGCGCCGAATCGGTCATGACCAGGGAAGTCGGATCGCCGGCGCGCGTAACGCGCCCGGAACCGGTATAGATGCCGTTATAGCCGAGCACGCTATTGTCATCCGGATCACGCATCGCATCGCCGATATGGATAACCGTGTAGCGCATGCCGGGTGAGGCTGCACCTAGGCCCCGGGCGTAAATCGTATTGCCTTCCGAGATCGCCTGATGGCTGTCCTTGGAGTCCAGCAGGTAGCCCGCAGAGCCGATCTGGTCGTCCGAGAGCAGGGTGGGCTTCGACATGAACGCCGCGACCGTCTGGAATGGGATCGTCTGTATCGGCGCATCGCGTGGCTCGCTGCGCAATTTCGGGCTGACGTGCACGCTGTCGCCGCGCTCGAGCACGATCCGCGGCTGCGGTCCGTTCGCCCCTTCGACATAAACGAGGTGCAGGATGTCGCCAGGATAAATCAGGTGCGGATTCTGGACCTGCGGGTTGACGTGCCAGATTTCAGGCCAGTACCACGGGTCGCGCAGGAATGTCCTGGCGATGTCCCAGAGGGTATCGCCCTTCTTTACTACATAGCTATCCGGCGCATTGGGCGCCAGTGCGATCCTTGGGGCGGTACCGGGCGCCGTCGGGGTGGCGTTAGCGCCATTGCCGGCGCCATCCGCGGCAGCCTCCAGAGAAGTGCGCTCATCGCCCATGACAGTGCCCTGGACGTTGTTGTCGGGTAGGGCTATGGGGGCCGCCGGGGCTCTTTCGGGATGTGTATGGCAGCCGGCAATCAGCATCATCGAGATGCCAATCGCAAGCATAGGACTGTGCTTCGTCAACATCACTTTAGCTCCCTTGCGTCAACCATCTAACGGTATCCGAGTCGCTGATATACTGCGCCAGTACCTGTGCAGAACTGGGACGCAGCATCCAGATTCGCCCTGGGGCGGCACCCCGCGGACCGGCCCAAATGGCATTAAGTTAAGCAACACCGGAACTCTAGCAACAATTTCGGGCCAAAAATACGATATTGATCTCATTACTCCCATGACGAAGCTAGTAATTCTCGAGTATCCCGACCCACGCCTGCGCACCCGGGCCGAGCCCGTCACCGAAGTCGATGCCGCATTGCGGCAATTGGCCGATGACATGATCGAGACCATGTATGCGGCCAAGGGCATCGGCCTTGCGGCGACCCAGGTGGATGTCCACAAGCGACTGCTGGTCATCGATGTCAGTGCGGCTCATGACCAGCCGCAGCTATTTATCAATCCGCACATCATCGCCCGCGAAGGACAGGACTGCGTGCAGGAAGGCTGCCTTTCGCTGCCGGGCATCTACGACAAGGTGCCGCGCTCGACGAAGGTGCGCGTGCGCGCGCTTGGGCGCGACGGGAAGCCCTTTGAACTCGATGCAGAGGGCCTTGCGGCCGTTTGCATCCAGCATGAGATGGATCATCTCGAGGGCAAGGTATTCGTCGATTACCTGTCGGAACTGAAGCGCCTGTTGATCCGTCGCAGGCTCGCTAAGGAGCGTCGCCAGCGCACCAATCTGCGCGAGGCTCGCGCGGGCGTGCCGGCACTGTAGAGCGCGTGAACCAGCCGCCCCGAGGGCTGAAGCTGGCGTTTGCCGGAACGCCGCAATTTGCGGTTCCGGCGCTCGATGCGTTGTGTGCGACGCGCCACGAGGTATGCGCAGTCTTCACGCAGGCCGACCGCGGCGCCGGCCGCGGCCGCGTGCTGCGACCGGGTCCGGTCAAGCAGCGCGCTATGCAGCTAGGCCTTCCCGTGCACCAGCCCCTGACCTTCCGCTCAGCCGAGGCTGTGCAGCTGCTCGCAAGCCTCGGGTTGGATGCATTTGTCGTGGTCGCCTACGGACTGATCCTGCCGCCCGAAGCGCTGGCGCTCCCAGCGATGGGCTGCCTGAACATCCACGCATCGCTGTTGCCCCGCTGGCGTGGCGCGGCTCCGATCCAGCGCGCGCTCGAGGCTGGCGATGCGACCAGCGGCGTTTGCATCATGCGCATGGAGACAGGACTCGATAGCGGCCCGGTGCTTGCCAGGCGCGCCGTTACGATCAGCCCCGGCGACACCGCGCAGAGCCTCTCGCTGCGCCTCTCCGAGCTGGGTGCAAAACTGATCTGCTCGACGCTGGATGAACTCGCCGCCGGTCCGCTCGCCGCCACTGCGCAAGGCGAAGAAGGCGTGACGTACGCCGCCAAGGTCGGCAAGGGCGAAGCGCTGATCGACTGGCAGGGCGATGCGGCCGGTATCGCGCGAAAAGTGCGCGCGTTCAATCCGTGGCCCGTGGCGGAGACGCGTTTTAACGAGCGGCAGCTGCGCATCTGGGAGGCCGATTCGTTCGCCGGGCAAATCCCGGACGCGCCGGCGGGAACCGTACTCGGGGTATCGCAGGGGGGTATCGATGTGGCCTGCGGGACGGGGATACTTCGGGTCCTGCGGCTGCAATCGGCCGGGCGCAACGTGCTGGATGCAGAGCAATTTGCCAATGCAACGTCGCTGCCGGGCGCGCGGTTCTCGTGAGCATGATTCCGGCCGCCACGACCCCGGTCGCCCGCAGCATCAGCGCCTATGCGGTGGCGCGGATCTTGCGCGAAGGGGTCACGCTGGACCAGGCGCTGGCGGGCGCGCTGGCGGCGGCGAACCCGGCGGTCGCGCCAACGGTGCGATCGCTGTGTTATGGCGCGGTCCGCGGCTATTACCGGCATGAGGCAATACTTTCCCGGCTGCTGTCGCAACCGGTCGGATCGCTCGACTACCTGGTACGCGCGGTGCTGTCGGTGGCGCTGTTCGAACTGGAAGATGCGCGCTCGCCGCAATATGCGGTCGTCGACGCCGCGGTCGCCAGCGCCAAGTCGACCGACGCGGCGCGTGCCAGCGGTCTTGTCAATGCCGTGCTGCGCCGTTATCTGCGCGAGCGTGCAGCGATCGACATACAGATCGCTAGCAATCCGGTGACCCGGCATGCGGCGCCGATCTGGCTGGCGGACCGTTTGCGCGCCGACTGGCCGGTGCGCTGGACGCAGCTGCTTGCGGCAAGCGATACCCAGGCGCCCATGTGGTTGCGTGTCAATAGCCGCCGTAGCTCGACCGCGGATTACCTTCTGCGCCTGCAGGCAGCTGGCATCGGCGCGCGCGCCGCTGAACGCGTGCCTTTTGCGCTGGTGCTCGACCAGCCTTGCGATGTGCAGGCACTACCGGGCTTTGGTCAGGGCGACGTGTCGGTGCAGGACCTCGCCGCCCAATGCGTGGCCTTTCCGTTGGCCCTGCAAAGCGGCCACCGGGTGCTCGATGCCTGCGCCGCTCCTGGCGGCAAAACGGCACTGATGGCTGAACGCGAGCCCGGGCTCGCCCGGCTCGTCGCGGTGGATCTTGACCCGAAGCGCCTTGAGCGCGTGCGTGAAAATCTCAGGCGCGGCGATCTGGGCGCCGAGCTGCTGTGCGCGGATGCGAGCGATCCTGCCGGCTGGTCCGGCGATGCTCGTTTCGATCGCATCCTGCTCGATGCCCCCTGTTCGGCGCTTGGCGTGATTCGGCGCCATCCCGACATCCGGCTGCGCAAGGCGCCCGCCGTGATCGACAAGCTGCCGCAGCTGCAGATGCGCCTGCTGCGCGCGCTGTGGCCATTGCTCGAGCCGGGCGGTCGGCTGGTCTATGCGACCTGCACGCTGACGCGCAGCGAGAACCATGATTTGCTGGCGGCCTTTATTGCCGGGACGGCCGATGCGGCGGTCATTCCGGCCGAGAACTGGGCCGGCTGGCCCGGATTTGGCCAGGCGGACGCCATCGGGCGGCAGGTCCTTCCCGGTGAAGCGGGCGCCGACGGCTTCTATTATGCTGCGCTGGAACGACAATGAACGCAGTACGCATGGCTTGGCAAAGGATCGGGTGGCCGCGGCGCGCGCACGCGCCGCGCGGGCTGCTGCGCCTGTGGATGCTGTTCGGTCTGTTCGCGGGATTCACCTGCGCGGCGGCACTTGCTGACGGCCTGGATGGGCGCTGCGAGGTCCGCACGGCCGACCTCGAGCTCAAGGAGGGCGTGTTTCACCTGAATGCGCGCCTTGAGCTGCCGATCTCGGATGCGGTGCGCGATGGCCTGGCCCAGGGGGTACCGCTCGCACTCGAGCTCGACCTGTCGATCGAGCGGGTGCGCCAGCTGTGGTTGAATTCCAGTGTTGCAGGGCTGACCCAGCGTTATCACCTGCAATACAACGCCGTCAGCGCCCACTACATCCTGCGCAATGACAACAGCGGGCAGCAGGAATCGCTGCAGACGCTGGATGAGGCGCTCGAGGAGCTGTCGCAGGTGCGCGGCGTACCGGTGCTGGACAAGTCGCTGATTTCCCCCGACCTGCGCTACGAAGCCAATGTGCGGGCCAAGCTCGACTATGGCGCCGTGCCCTGGTCGATGCGCATGCTGATGTTCTGGGTGCACGACTGGCATCGCGAAAGTGACTGGTACACATGGACATTCCAGCCGTAGCCCGCCGCTACGGCGTCATCTCGCTCGGCTCCTTCGGGATGGTGCTGTGGCTGGCCGCACTGTACCTGCTCGGAACGGCGGCGAGAAATTCGGCCAGCTTCGACCGCTGGCTGCCATGGATTTTGCTGATCAACATTGCCGGCTTGGCGACACTGGTATTCCTGCTGGCCCGCAAGCTGTTGAACCTGATGCGCGAATACCGGCAGGGCGCGCCGGGCTCGCGGTTCAAGGCGCGCACCGTGGTGCTGTTCAGCGCGCTGGCGGTAGCGCCGGTGCTGCTGGTCTATTATTTCTCGCTGCAGTTCCTGAACCGCGGCATCGATAGCTGGTTTGAGCTCGAGGTCAGCCAGGGCCTGAAGGACACGCGCGAGCTGTCGCGGGCCGCGCTCGATGTGCGCGTGCGCGAGTTCCTGCAGAACACAGAGGCGGTCGCGCACAACCTGTCGGTCACCGCGGACCTCGACCTGGTCGCGACCCTCGAGCGGGAGCGGCGCACCAGCGGCGCAGCCGAGTTCACAATCGTGGGTCCCCAGAGCCGGATCCTCGCGACGAGCTCGGATCGCCCGATGGATGCGATACCTGCGCCCGCGACCGACGAGATGATGCTGCAGGTACGTCGCGGCCGCCCGTACGTGAGCCTCGACACCGATTCGGTCGGCGTGTACGTGATCCACGCGGCCGCGCCGCTCGAGAGCAACGGCAGCAGCGCGCGCGTGCTGCTCGCGGTCTACCCGGTGCAGCAGCGCCTGAGCGAACTTGCCGACACGGTACAGCGTTCCTACAGCCAGTACGCGAACCTCGTGCAGCTGCGCAAGCCGCTGAAATCAACCTTCGTACTGATCCTGACCTTCATCGTGTTGCTGTCCTGGATCGCCGCCGTCTACGGCGCATTTTTCGCCGCGCAGCGCCTCGTCAAGCCGGTTCAGGACCTGATCGCCGGCACGCAGGCGGTCGCGCGTGGCGACTACGACACCAAGCTGCCGCTGCCGTCCCGTGATGAGCTGGGATTTCTCGTGGTCTCCTTCAACGACATGACGGGCCGGCTCGGGCGCGCCCGCGAGGAGACCCGGCGTAGCCAGCAGACGGTCGAGGCCGAGCGCGCGAGCCTTGCCGTGATCCTTGCGCGCCTGTCTACCGGCGTCGTCTCGCTCGAGCCTGATCTCACGGTGCGAACCGCGAACCAGGCGGCAAGTTCTATCCTGAACGTCGACCTTGAGGCGGCGATCGGCAAGCCGTTCACCGCGGCGATCAGCGCAGGCGAGCTGTTCCAGCAGTTCCTGAGCGCGGTCAAGCAGCGGCTCGATGCCAGCGACCTGAACTGGCGCGAGCAGCTCGAGCTGCAGTCCGAAGCCGGCCGCTGCGTGTTGATGTGCGCCTGCACCGCGCTGCCCAGCGATTCCGGCGGCGCGCCGGGCGTTGTGCTGGTGTTCGATGACATCACCACGCTGCTGCAGGCGCAGCGCGACGCGGCCTGGGGCGAAGTGGCGCGACGTCTCGCGCACGAGATCAAGAACCCGCTGACGCCCATCCAGCTGTCCGCCGAGCGCATGCGGCGCAAGTTCCTCGGCAGCATGAATGCGCAGGACGCGCAGATCCTCGAGCGCGCGACGCACACGATCGTGGCGCAGGTCGACGCGATGAAGCAGATGGTCAACGCCTTCAGCGAATATGCCCGTGCCCCGGACATGCACGTCAGCCACTTCGACATCAATCAGCTGATCGTCGAGGTGGTCGACCTGTACCGGGCGCAGGTCGCCGCTGCGGACATCAAGCTCGACCTGGCCGAGGACCTGCCTGAAATCTGGGCCGATCGGGTGCGCATACGCCAGATCCTGAACAATCTGATCACGAATTCGTTTGAAGCGCTGGAAGGACGCCCGGATGCGCGCATCGACATCGAGACGCGCAGCGGCATGGATGGGAGCACGCCAATTGCATCCATCCAGGTCGTGGACAATGGTCCCGGGTTCCAGCGGGAACTGATTGGCACCGTCTTTGATCCTTATGTAACCAGCAAGCCAAAGGGCACGGGACTGGGGCTCGCCATTGTGAAAAAGATCGTCGAGGAGCATGGCGGCCGCATTGAGGCGGATAATCGGCGCGCGGGCGGGGCCCGGGTGCGCATTGCACTGCCGCTGGGTGGCAACGAACGCCTGTCGGCGGGGCGTGAGCCACGGAAGCTCGAACAGAGGAGAGAGCGTGTATGACCGCTTCTAGAGTGCTGGTGGTCGATGATGAAGCGGATATCCGCGAGCTGCTGCGGGACATATTGTCCGAAGAGGGCTATGAGGTGGACGCCGCGGCGAACGCCGCGGAAGCGCGCGCCGCGCGCGCCTTGCATGCGCCGGACCTGATCCTGCTGGACATCTGGATGCCGGACATGGATGGCATCTCGCTGTTGCGTGAATGGTCGCAAAACCATGGCCTGGACTGCTCGGTCGTCATGATGTCGGGCCACGGTACGGTCGAGACCGCGGTCGAGGCGACACGCCTGGGCGCCTTTGATTTCGTGGAAAAGCCGCTGTCCCTGACCAAGCTGCTGCGTACCGTTGAGCGTGCGCTCGAAGCGGGGCGGCGCAAGCGCGCTGCGGTGCGTGTGCAAGGCGGCGCTTATCCTGCGCCCATTGGCAAGGGCAAGGCCACGCATGCCTTGCGCGACCGGCTGCAGCAGGTCGCACCGAGCTCATCGCCCGTGCTGCTGGTCGGCGAGCCAGGCTCGGGGCGCGAATCTTATGCGCGCTACCTGCACGCGGTCAGCCCGCGCTCGGCAAAACCCTTTCACCAGCTGATCGCCGCCGGCAGCGGGGCGGATCTGGCGGCGCTGCTATGCGGTGCAGAACACGGGGGCCGCATTGAGCCGGGGGTTTTTGACCAGGCGGCCGGCGGCACGCTCTACATCAGCGGTCTGGAGGACCTGGGGCCCGAAGCGCAGCGCGCGCTGCTCGGCGCGATCGAGCAGAATTCTTACCTGCGCAGCGGCGGCCATGAGCGCATTGCGCTCGACGTGCGCTGGGTCAGCTCAGCGCGTGAGGGGTTCGACGCGCCGGCAAACGGTAGCTCGTTCCGCCGCGACCTGCTCTCGCACCTGTCCGTCATCACGCTGCGCGTGCCGCCCTTGCGCGAGTATGCGGAGGACGTGCCGGACCTGCTGCGCTACTACGTCGATCGGTTGGTCGACGACCAGCGCTTGCCGCTGCGCCGCTTCAGCGTGGCCGCGCAGAACCGGCTGCGCAACTATCCGTGGCCCGGCAACGTCGGGGAACTGAAGAACCTGGTGCAGCGCTTGCTGATCCTGGGCGCGAGCGAGGAGATCCGGCTCGAGGAAGTCGAGCGCGAGCTCGCGCAGAAATCTGCCGCCGATGAGCCGCTGGTCAAACAGGACCTGCTGGCCTTGCCGCTGCGCGAGGCGCGCGAGCACTTCGAGCGCGCCTACCTGCAGCAGCAGCTGCAGCTCTGCAATGGCAAGGTGGGGCAGCTTGCCAAGCGCGTCGGCATGGAGCGCACGCACCTGTATCGCAAGTTGCGTGCGCTGGGGGTCGATTTCAGGCAGCTTGGCGAGGACTGAGGGTTCAGTCCCCGACGCGGATCTCGAGAACTTCGATGTCAGCCTTGTGCAGGATCTGGCGCAGCCGATTCAGCTCGTCGAGGTTCGTTATCGGCCCGATCCTGATCCTGAGCCACGAATCGGCGTCGATCGATACTTTCTGGACCTTCGCATCGACGCCCTGGCGTGCGAGCTGGGCGCGCACCCGTTCCGCATCGGCCGCATTCTTGTACGAGCCGGCCTGCAGTACATAGGTCCCGCGGCGCGTCTCGGGTGCCGGGCGGATGTCGAGCTTGACGTCCTTTTCCTTCTCCGGCACGACCATCTCGAATTTCGGCAGCATCTCGTAGAAACTGTAGGTGTTCGCCGGTGCACCGAGGGCGTCACTGCCGCCGGCATCCTGCGGATCGTACGGATGCGTCCTATTCTTGCCGACCTTGCTGGCCGGCGCCGGTGCTGAGTCGGCGTGGTGGTCCTTCAGGTACACGGCTCCCGCGATAACAAGCCCGATGGCGAGCCCGATCGCCACGCCGGCCCATACCGACAGGGCGCCGCGCACGGGGGCCTTGCGGCGTCTGGCTTTGTAGTCGCGGGGCATGGATCAGGGTTTACATCGTGCCAGGCGCGGACACGCCCAGCAGTTCCAGTCCGTTGCGGATCACGGTCTGGGTAGCCAGCGCCAGGGCAATGCGTGCATCGCGAATCTCCACATCCTCGACAATGAACTGCTGCGCACTGTAATAGGTATGGAAGTCGTTGGCGAGGTCGCGCAAAAAATGCACGAGCATATGCGGCGCCCGCTGGGTGGCGCAGACCTCTACCATTTCCGGGTACGCGCATAGGCGTTTTTGCAATTGCGTCTCCTGCGGGGAGGCTAGCTTCGAGAGGCTCGCGAGCCCGTTGGCCGTGTCGGCTTTCAGTCCTCGCTCCTGCAGCTGCCGCAGCACGCTCGCGACGCGCGCGTGGGCGTACTGGATGTAATAGACCGGGTTGTCATTGCTGCGCTGGGTGGCGAGTTCCAGGTCAAAATCGAGATGCTGATCATTGCTGCGCATGACATAAAAGAGTCGCGCCGCATCGTTGCCGACTTCCCTGCGCAAATCCCGCAAGGTCACAAATTCACCCGAGCGGGTCGACATCTGCGCCTTCTGTCCGCCGCGGAACAGCGAAACAAATTGCACCAGGCGCACCTCAAAGGATTCCGCGGGGCCGCCGAGCGCAAGCAATACCGCGCGAACGCGCGTGATATAGCCATGATGATCGGCGCCGAGCACGTACAGCAGGTGCGCAAAGCCGCGCTCAAGCTTGTTGAACACGTAGGCGACATCGGATGCGAAATAGGTGCGCGCGCCATTTTCGCGCACCATCACCCGGTCCTTCTCATCCCCGAATGTGGTGCTCCGGAACCACAGCGCGCCATCCTTCAGGTAGGCATGGCCGGTCTCCCTGAGCTTTGCCAGTGCGCGGTCGATCGAGCCATCGGCGGTCAGGCTGCGCTCGGAAAACCAGGTGTCAAAGTGCACGCCGAACTCGGCCAGATCGCCACGTATATCGCCGAGGATGTCCTGCAGCGCGAGGTCGAGCACCTGCCGCAGGCCATCGGCCCCGAGCAGCTCGCGGGCACGCGCGATCAACGCATCGATGTACAGATCCTTGTCACCGCCTTGTGGCTCGTCCGGCGGCAAGCCGCCGAATACCTCGGCTGTGCTTCGCTGCAGCTTTGCGCCGACTGCCGCGTTCAGGCGTGCCGCGATCGGGATGATGTATTCGCCGCGATAGCCATTGGCCGGAAACACAAACTCTTCGCCGCGCAGACGCAGGTACTGCAGCCAGGTGCTGACCGCAAGGATGTCCATCTGGCGGCCGGCGTCATTGATGTAGTACTCGCACTTGACCCTGTAGCCCACGGCTGCGAGCAAATTGGCCAGGGTCGCGCCGAACGCCGCATGCCGGCCATGGCCCACGTGCAAGGGTCCGGTCGGGTTGGCCGAAACGAATTCGACCATCAAGGATTGCCCCTTGCCGAGGTTCGAGCGGCCGTACTCGGGTCCGCGCGCGAGGATCGTGGCGATCTCGCGATGAAAAGCGTCTTGCCTGAGAAAAAAATTGATGAAGCCCGCGCCCGCCATCTCCACTTTTTCGATGGCCGCGTCCGCCGGCATCGCCGCGATCAGCGCCTGCGCGAGCGCGCGCGGATTCTGCCGCGCGACCTTTGCCAGGCGCATGGCAAGATTGCTCGCGAAATCTCCATGGGTGGCATCACGCGTGCGCTCGACCTCCGGGCTCATGTCTCGCGCCGCGGCGCTGACCAGCTCCGGCGGTAAGGCTGCCAGCGCCTGCCGCAATAAATTTTCGATCAGGGTCTTCAAGGGGTCTGCAGTTTACCCGAATCTCATCAATCGACTTCCAGCGGATCGACGTCAAGCGACCAGCGCATGCTGGTCGCAAGTTCCAGAGACTCGATTTCCGGCACCCAGCGCGCCAGGAACCGCTGCAGCGCGCCGCGATCCTTCGACTCGATCAGCAGATGCGCCCGATAGTGATCGGCACGCCGGGCTATCAATGCGCTCGCCGGTCCGAGCACGCGGATTCCGTTATCAGTGACCATGCCACTCGCCCCAAGGGTCGCCGCGCGGGCAGACGCGGCGCGCAGGAATTCATCCAGCCGCGGCGGCTCGCGCGCCTCGGCGCGCAATAAAGCGAGCCTCATGTACGGCGGCCACGAGGCCTCGCGCCGCTCCTGCAGCGCGCTCGCGGCAAAGCCATCGTAGCCCGCATGGATCAGCCGTTGCAGCAGTGGATGATCCGGGAACTCGGTCTGGATCATGACCTCGCCCGGCCGCGATGCGCGGCCGGCCCGGCCGCTGACCTGGATGATCGTTTGCGCGAGCCGCTCGGTCGCGCGGTAGTCGGTCGCGAACAGCCCCTGATCGGCATCGAGGATCACGACCAGGCTCACGTCGGGAAAATGATGCCCCTTCGTCAGCATCTGCGTGCCCACCAGGAAGCGGGCCGCGCCGCTGTGCACTTGAGCGAGCACCGCATCGAGTCCGCCGCGCGCCGCGGCGGTGTCACGGTCCAGGCGCACGAGCGGCGCCTCGGGGAACAGGCGCATCAGCGTCTCCTCGACCCGTTCGGTCCCCTGACCGACCGGACTTAAGGGCGCGGCGCAATGCGCGCAAGCCTGCGGCACCTCGCTGCGCGCGCCACAGTGATGACAACGCAGTTCGGCCGCGCGCTGGTGCAGGGTCATGCGCGCGTCGCAATGTGCGCAGGCCGCGACCCAGCCGCACTGGTGGCAGAACAGCGTCGGCGCGTAGCCGCGCCGATTCAGAAATACGATGACCTGGCCGCCACTTGCCAGGTGCTGCCCGATTGACAGCAGCACGGGCTGCGATAGCCCCTGTTCGCAGGCGTGTTTTTTAAGGTCTATCAGCGTCATGCGCGGCACCTGTCCGGCACCGGCACGCTGCGGCAGTAACAGCATCGTGTAGCGCTGCTGGGCGGCATTTTCCATGCTCTCGAGTGACGGCGTTGCCGATCCCAGTACGATCGGCACGCCGGCACGTTGCGCACGCAGCACCGCCAGGTCGCGCGCCGAGTAGCGGAAGCCCTCATGCTGCTTGTAGGAGGCGTCGTGCTCCTCATCGACAATGATCAGTGCGAGCCGAGGCAGCGACGTAAATACCGCCGAACGGGTTCCGATGACGATGTGTGCCGCGCCGCTATGCGCCGCTCGCCAGGCATCGCGTCGCTCAATGCCGGCCAGCCCAGAATGCAGGACCGCAACCCCTACGCCAAAGCGCTCCTCGAAGCGGGCGACCAGCTGAGGGGTCAGCGCAATCTCCGGCACGAGCACCAGCGCCTGGCCGCCCAGCGCGACGACCTTTGCAATGATCCGCAGGTAGACCTCCGTTTTACCGCTGCCAGTGACGCCGTATAAAAGGTGCGCCTGGAATCGGCCCAGCGTTGCGCTGACCTGCCCGAGCGCCTCGGTCTGCGCGGCAGACAGGTCCAGGATGGCGACGGCCGGCGCCGCATCCGGCGAGGCTGGTTCCACTGGTAAGGCCTCGATCCAGCCGCGCGCGGCCAGCGTGCGTAGCTGGGCCGGCGTGAACGGCTTAGGAATGCGCGCCTGGGGCTGGCGTCCGGGTTCGCTGAGCCAGGCGAGCAGCGCGCGCAATTGCGGGCCACGCCGGCTGGCGGGCCGCTCAAGCTCGGCGCGGCCGCTGACCGTCGGCGCCCAGAAGGACTTGGTCGGCTGCGCAGCATGTCCTGCGCGCAGGCTGGCCGGCAGGGCCGCGGCAAAGACTTCGCCGATCGGATGGTGGTAATAGTCGGCGGCCCACAGCAGCAAGCCGAAGGTCACGGCGTCGAACACGGGTTCGGTGTCGAGGATGGCGAGGGCCTGCCGAAGCTTGCTCTGCGGAACTTCCGAGGCGCTTGCGACGGCTATCAGGATGCCGATCAGGCGTTGGCGCCCGAAAGGCACCTCGATGCGCACGCCAGGGCGCGGCGGCGGCGCCGCGTCCCGGGGCTCCGGCAGCCGGTAGTCAAACACGCGCCGCAGCGGTGCATCGAGTGCGACCTGCAGTATCAAGGCAGCGCCATTACCTGGCACCGGGGCGGGCGGGTCAACCAGCATTAAAATCCATTATTATGCAAACAAATCAATTAGTTACAAAAAATACCGGGTAGCAAAATCCTGGCCGCGTGCGCGTCTGGGATGAGCGGTGGCTCGCATTCCAATTAAGTTGATGATCTGAGCGCCCAGCGCCGTCAACCGCGCCGACCGGCAGCCGTTTATACCCTCAAGTGCGCCAGTTCGTCGATCTGACTTAAGGTCTGCCATGCAATGTTTTGCTACTCTTCCGGACGCTCGCTTAGCTTGGGATGCTCCCGCTCGGGCACCTGGGGAAACGGCTCTGGATCAGACACGCGAACTCGATAAATTTCTGGCCGACATCGAACGCCGAGCGTTTCGCATGGCGCAGGTCGCACTGCGCGATCCCGATGATGCGCTCGATGTGGTCCAGGATGCGATGTTGAAGCTCGTGCGCAATTATGCCGCGAAGCCGCCCGCGGAATGGCGCCCATTGTTCTACCGGATCCTCGAGAATGGTATTCGTGATCTGCAGCGGCGGCGCACGGTGCGCGGCCGGCTGATGGCCTGGATACCCGGCCCTAAGGACGACCCGGATGGCGATGCGCAGGATCCGCTGGATTCAGTCGCCGACGAGTCGCCCGGAGCGCCACAGTTGCTGATGCAGGCGCAGGCGATGGAACAACTGGAGAAGTCGTTGCGGGCTTTGCCTGCGCGACAGCGTGAGGCGTTTATGTTGCGTAATTTTGAGGGGCTTGATGTCGCCGAGACGGCCACCGCCATGGGCTGCTCCGAGGGCAGCGTCAAGACGCATTACTCGCGCGCGGTGCATACCCTGCGCGAGGGCCTTGGGGAGGTCTGGTCATGAACGAGAAGTCCGCGACGCTGCTCGAGAAGCGCAGCCGTGAATTATTTGACGAGAGCGTCGCAAACGTCGATATGCGCGTGCGCTCGCGGTTGAATCTGGCCCGTCATGCCGCGCTCGATGCCGCCGCGCGTCCGCGTCCGCGATTCCTCGGCATGCCGCTTGCGACGCCGGCGGCCGGCCTGTGCGCGGTTGCGCTGCTGGCGATGGGCGTTTGGATCGGCGTGCCTCACGGGCAGATGCCGATGGTAGCGGCCGAGAGCCAGACGAGTTTCGAGGATATGGACATCGTCGCATCGACGGAGGAGAGTTCCGCCGATACCCTTGAGATGTTGCAGGATGACGCCGATTTTTATGACTGGGCGGCCGAAAAAAATGCGAATCCAGACGGGAATGACGTCGGATGAGCAGGTATTGAGAAAAGGTAGGCTTGGGTTATTGCTCAGCATAGCCCTCATTACCGCGGCGGCAGCGGCGTCGCCCGCGGCGGACCCGCCGGCCCAGGCACCGGGGCACGCGCAGTCGCCGCCCGCGGCCCCGCCGGACGATTCGCTGTTTGAGTATCTCGGTACAGACGACGTGGACGACGCGAAATGGTGGGATTTTCTGATGAAAAAACCGCCGGCGCCGCCACCTAAGCAGGAAGCAGATAAATGATCAAGGCACGCTTAATCGTCGGAATGCTTGCGGTGGGTGCGATGCTCGCGCTGCCGCCGGCGACGGTATGCTTCGCCCAGTCCGCACCCGATGCCGGTAGCGCAGCCGCCACCGGTGGCCCCCCTACGCCGGCTGCACCGGCCGCGGCCGCGCCGCATGACTGGCAATCCCTGTCGCCACAGCAACAACAGCTTTTGCAGAACTATCACGGCAACTGGAACAGCCTGACGCCGGAGCGTCAGCAGGCGCTTGCCACGGGCAGCAACCGCTGGCTCGGAATGAGCGCGGAGCAGCGTGCCGGCGCACAGCAACGATTCAATCAATGGCGTGCGATGCCGCCCGCGCAACGGCAGGAGCTGCGCCAGCGCTGGCAGCAGTTTAAGGCCTTGCCGCCGGAACAGCAGCAGCATGTGCGCGAGTCGTTTCAGAAGTTCCGGCAGATACCGACCGAGCGCCGTCAAGAACTGCGTCGGCAATGGCGCCAGATGACGCCGGAACAGCGCTACAACACGATTGAACGACGCAAAGCGGATCACGCAACGCGCCTGCCACGCTGAACGGCGGTCCGCATCAGGCGGCCATGACGATGAGTCAAAGCTGCTATTTTGTGCGGATGAAAAACTCGACAGCTCGGACCGGTATCCCCCAAGCATTGCGCCTGCAGGGCGCTGGCCAGACCCTGGTTAAGTCTGCCCTTATCGCTTTGGTATTGTCTTTCACCGGGACGCCCCTTCGAACGGCCGATGGCGCAGCTTCGCAGCCAACATTCACGGTGCCAGACAGCGAACTGCCGACGCCACTGGTCATGGTTACCTATGGCGATATGCGGTTCACTACCACGAGTGAAACCGACGCAAGCAACCCGCCGGCGCGTCAGGCCTTGGTTGCCAGGGTCGCCACGGAACATCCCGCCGCGATGTTTCTGAACGGCGATATTCCTTATCACGGCAACGCCGAGGACTACGCCGTGTATTTGCACGAGACACAGATCTGGCGCGACGCGCACCTGCGTGTCTATCCGGCGCTCGGCAATCATGAGTTCTCCGGATGCGATGAAGCGCAGTGCCTTGATCTGTGGTGGAAAGCGTTCCCGCAGATTCGCCCGCGCCGCTGGTATTCGGTCGCGCTGGGCGAGAAAGTGCTGGCAATCGCTCTTGACAGTGACACCTCGCTGCTGCCCGGGAGCGAGCAACGCGCATGGCTGGAGCGACAGATCGGCGGCCTCGCCGCGCGGGTCCGCTTTGTAGTAATTTTCCTGCATCATCCGCCAGTCGCGGACCTGCAGGAGGGTCAACTCGCGAATCACAATCCACGCCCGAACGAGATGTCCCTGGCGGATTACCTGCATGGCGTCGCGCCGCGATCGAAGGCGCGGTTTCTGATCAGCGCCGGCCACACCCATAACTATGAACGCTTCTTGCAGGATGGAGTCGTGTACCTCGTGTCCGGGGGCGGCGGCGCATCGCCTTATCCGGTGGTGCGCGGTACGAGCGACCTATATCAGTCTACGGATTTTCCGAATTACCATTACTTGCGGCTGGAGCTGCGCGATGACAAGGTAACGGGCGAGATGTACCGGCTCGCCGATTTCGCTGCGGTTGCTCCCGCCACCTGGGTTCGGCAGGACCAGTTCGAGATCAGCCTGCAGCCTTGACCGCCTGGATCAGCTGGCCCACAGCAGACTGAGCGTCGCCATACAGCATGCGGGTCTGGTCGAGCACGAACAGCGCGTTGTCGATGCCGGAAAAACCCTGGCCCTGGCCGCGCTTGATCACGATCACGTTCTTGGCTTTGTCGGCGCTCAGGATGGGCATGCCGTAGATCGGGCTCGATTTATTGGAGCGCGCGTCGGGGTTGACGACATCGTTCGCGCCTATGATCAGCGCGACATCCGCTGTTTCGAATTCGGCGTTGATTTCATCGAGGTCACTGATCAGGTCATAGGGAACGCCGGCTTCGGCCAGCAGCACGTTCATATGACCGGGCATGCGCCCGGCGACCGGGTGAATCGCAAATCGCACCTTGACGCCGTTATCCAGCAGCAGCTGGCACAGTTCCCAGACCTTATGCTGTGCCTGCGCGACTGCCATGCCATAGCCTGGCACGACGATGACCTTCTGCGAGAACGCGAGCATGACGCCCGCGTCCGATGCCTCGATGGCTTTTTGGGTGCCGGTGACACTGCTCGCGGCCGCGCCCGAGCTGTCGCCGAAATTGGAAAACAGCACGTTGGCCAGCGAGCGATTCATGGCTTTCGCCATCAGTTGGGTTAGCAGCGTGCCGGCGGCGCCGACGACGGTGCCCGCGATGATCATCGCCGCGTTGTCGAGCACAAAGCCCTCGAAGGCGACCGCAAGCCCCGTCAAGGCGTTGTATAGTGAAATGACGACCGGCATGTCCGCGCCACCGATCGGCAGCGTCATCGCGATGCCCAGCAGCAGTGCGAATGCGAAGAACAGCGTCACAGTCATCATGTCGGCATGAATGCCGGAGACCACGGCCACGCCACAGCTTACCGTCAACAGCAGGATGGCGAGGTTCACGAGCTTCTGGCCGCCGAACCGCAGCGTCTTTTTGATCAGACCCTGCAGCTTGGCAAAGGCAATCAGGCTGCCGCTGAAGGAGACCGAACCGATGAACCCGCCCACCGCCGCAATCGCCGCATGCGTGACGTTGCTCTCGCTGCCGCTTGCCAGTTGCAGCGCCGCAATGGCCGCGGCTGCGCCGCCGCCCATGCCGTTGTACAGCGCGATCATCTGCGGCATGTCGGTCATCGCGACGCGCTTGCCGCTGACCCAGGCGAGCACGCTGCCGATGAGGATCGCGATGATCACGAGCAGCAGGTTGACCTGCGGCACGCCGCCCATGAATGCGAGCGTCACGGCGGTTGCGAGCAGCATGCCGACGCCGGCCCAGCGCACGCCGCTGACGGCGGTCAGCGGCGAGCTCATGCGCTTCAGGCCGACGATAAACAGAAATGCCGCGGCGAGATAGCTTAAGGCAAGCAGCGTATGGGAACTCACTTCGCGGCCCCTCTCTTTTTCTGGCCGGCCGCGACAAACATCTGCAGCATGCGTTCGGTCACGACATAGCCGCCGACGGCATTGCCCGCCGCCAAAAACACACCGAGGAAGCCAATCACACGCATAGGCGTGGTGTCGGCCGTTCCGAGCGCCACCATTGCGCCGACCAGCACGATGCCGTGCACAAAGTTCGAGCCGGACATCAGCGGCGTATGCAGGATGACTGGCACCCGCGAGATGACTTCATAGCCTGTGAACGCGGCCAGCATGAATATATAGAGCGCAATGACGCCGTCGATCATGTCGGTTAACCCTCCACTGCTTTACGTGTAGCTTCGTGCTTGATTTGCCCGTCGTGTGTCAGCACGGCGCCGGCAAATACCTCGTCCTTCCAGTCGATGGCCAGCTCGCCTTTGACCAGCGCGGGCTTCAGCAGGTTGAACAAGTTGCGCGCGTACATCTCGCTCGCGTGATACGGCAGCGTCGCCGGCAGGTTCACGGGTCCAACGATCTTGACGGATTTATGCTCAACCGTCGCCCCGGCCTGGGTGAGCGCGCAGTTGCCGCCCTGTTCGGCGGCGAGGTCTACGATCACGGAGCCGGGCTTCATGCGTTCGACCGCGGCCTGGCTCACGATGCGCGGGGCAGCGCGCCCTGGTACCGCAGCAGTACAGATCACCGCATCGCTCGCGGCAATCCTCGCATCGAGGATCTCCTGCTGCTTGGCCTTTTCCTCGTCGGTCAGCTCGCGCGCGTAGCCGCCGACACCCTCGGCCGAGACACCGGTCTCGACGAACTTGGCGCCCAGGGACTTGACCTGGTCCCTGGTCGCACTGCGCACATCGTAGGCTTCGACCACGGCGCCCAAGCGCCGCGCGGTGGCGATCGCCTGCAGTCCGGCGACACCTGCGCCGATGACCAGCACCAGCGCGGGGCGGATCGTGCCTGCGGCGGTCGTCAGCATCGGCAGGAACTTGTCCATGGTGTTAGCCGCGAGCAGCACCGCTTTATAGCCAGAGGCGGCGGCCTGCGAAGACAAGGCGTCCATCGACTGGGCACGCGAGATGCGCGGCACGAGCTCCATTGCGAGGCTCGTGATCCGCCGCTCCTTGAGCGCCCGGACCAGGTCCGCCCGGGCATAGGCCTGCATGAAGCCAATCACGACGGCGCCGCTTTTCAGTGCGGATACTTCCTGCAGGGTAGGTGGCTGCACTTTCAGCAACACATCGGCGCGTGCGAGAATGTCCGCGGCGTCCAAAAACTCGACATCGGCAAACAGGCGGTCCGGGAATTGTGCGGCGACGCCGGCGCCACGCTGAATCAGCACGACAGCGCCTGCCGCCTTTAGTTTTGCGGCAATTTCTGGGACGATGGCGACGCGAGTTTCATTGGCGGTGGTCTCAGTGACCACACCGACGACGACGGGCATGCGGAAGTCTCCATAAACGTTGAAATATCAGATAAATTCTTAGATCCGACATATCGTAACCAATCCATGAGTCACGCGATAGTAAACAAAGCGGAGATTTTCGCTGGGCGCGCGTATCCCCTGTCTCAGCAGATTCTGCGCACCGATGTCTCCGGCATGCCGCTGGAATGGGTCGATTACCGTGAAGCGGCCCGCCTTTACCATACAGAACAGGTTGCCTATACCTGCGGCACGCTGTTATATCGGCTCTACGGCGGCACCTCCGCATGCACCGGCCTGCGCACTATCGTGGATGTCAATTCGATCATCGCAACGGTGGGCCATACCGGAAATCCCGGCAACCTGCGCAATTCCGCCTATGTTCCGCCGCTCAACAACCAGACGCTGTTTCGGCGTGACTCGTATCTGTGCCTGTACTGTGGCGCGCGCTTCGTCTACAGCCTGCTGTCGCGCGACCACGTGACGCCTTTCAGCCGCGGCGGACGCGACATCTGGAGCAACGTGGTGACGGCCTGCCGGCGCTGCAACAACGCCAAGGCATCACGCTCTCCGGAACAGGCCGGCATGCAGTTGCTGGCCGTGCCGTTCACGCCGACCTATGCGGAGTACATTTACCTGAAGGGGCGCCGCGTGCTCGCCGACCAGATGGAATACCTGATAGCGCATTTCCCCCGTTCGAGTCCGCTGCACGCGCGGATGCAGCGCTGGCCGATGTGAGCGGCGCTTCGGTCCGTGGTGTCGTCTACCACATCGACGCGAGTTACTTCGTCTTTCGCGCCTACTATTCAATGCCTCCGGACATGGTTGACGGCGATGGCAACGCCACGCATGCCCTTTATGGCTTCGCGCGCTTCCTGTCGGATTTCATGGAGGAAGTGAGTCCTGAACGCCTGTGCATTGCGTTCGATCACAGCTTGAACAGCGAAACATCGCAGCGCACTGCCATCTATCCGGCATACAAGGCGAACCGGGAGGCCGCCCCCGCGGATCTGGCGCGCCAGTTCGGGCTGTGCCGGGAATTCTGCCGGCATATGGGCCTGGCCGAGTTCGCAAGCGCGGAACACGAGGCGGACGACATCATCGGCACGATGACCGTGCGCGCACGCACGGCCGGCCTTGTTAATGTACTGGTCACGCGCGACAAGGACCTGTCGCAGCTGGTGCGCGATGGCGATGCTTTCTGGGACTATGCCGGCAAGGTCCGGTACCACTATCACGATATCGGCGCGCGCTTCGGCGCTATCCCCGAGAGGGTCGCCGACTTCCTGGCGCTGACCGGCGACAGCGTCGACAATATTCCCGGCGTTCCCGGTGTCGGCAAGAAGACCGCAGGCGAATTGTGCGCGGTGTTTGCGACGCTGGATGAGCTATATGCGAATCTTGAAGGCGTGTCGCAGCTAAAAATGCGCGGCGCCGCCCGCATTGCGGCAAGCCTGCTCGCGCACAAGGAAGTGGCGTATCTTGCGCGGCGCCTGACCGGCATTTTCTGCGATGTGCCGATGGAAGCGACCCTCGATGACCTGCTGCCGCGGCCGCCCGACACGGAGGCGCTGGAGCGGTTCTTCGACCTGCATGGCTTCGGCAGCATCCTGCGCCAGCAGGCAAGGCGCATTGCTGGTAGCGCTGGCAGGGCCGAAAAGCTGTCCATAGAATAAGCCGAAATGAAAAACATCGAATCGGTTCTGAGTGAGAAGCGCGTATTCGAGCCCGCTCAAGAATTTGTCGCGCACTCGACCTTGCGCCATGCGCAGCTCTGCGCCATGCAGGCAAAGGCGGCCGAAGACTATGTTGGATTCTGGGCGGACCTCGCGGCGGTGGAGATCGCCTGGCAAAAGCCGTTCACGATCCCGCTCGATGACAGCAGGGCACCCAATTATCGGTGGTTCACCGATGGGCAGCTGAATGTCAGCTATAACTGCCTCGATGTGCATCTGGCCGATCGCGGCGAGCGCACTGCGATTATCTTCGAGGGCGAGCCTGGGGATGTGCGCAGGCTCAGCTACGCGGATCTGCATCGGGAAGTCTGCCGCTTTGCAAATGCGCTTCGCGAGCGCGGCATCGGCAAGGGCGATCGGATCATCATCTATATGCCGCTGGTCCCGGAAGCGGTCATCGCGATGCAAGCTTGCGCGCGGATCGGCGCCGTGCATTCCGTCGTGTTTGGCGGCTTTTCGGCCAACGCGGTCAAGGATCGCGTCGAGGATGCCGGCGCAAAAATGGTGATCACGGCCGACGGGGGCTGGCGCGGCGGCCATCGCCTCGAGCTGAAGGGCGCAGTTGATAAGGCGCTCGCGCAAGGCTGCAAGACGGTCAAGAGCGTGATCGTGTATGCGCGCCTGGGCGGCAGCTGCGCCATGCGCAAGGGCCGCGATCACTGGTGGCATGACCTCGTCCAGGACCAGGATGTGAAATGCGAACCCGCATGGGTTGATGCCGAGCATCCGCTGTTCCTGCTATATACGTCCGGCTCGACCGGCAAGCCGAAGGGCATACAGCACGCGTGCGCAGGCTTCCTGCTGGGCGCGAAGCTCACGACCCGCTGGACTTTCGATCTGAAGGATGCGGATGTATTCTGGTGTACTGCGGATGTCGGCTGGGTGACCGGGCATTCCTACGTCGCCTATGGCCCGCTCGCAGCCGGCGCTACGGTTCTTATGTACGAGGGCGCGCCGACGTACCCGGACGGCGGCCGGTTCTGGAAAATCTGCCAGACGCACCGGGTCAGCATTCTGTATACGGCGCCCACGGCCATTCGCGCGCTGATGAAACTGGGCGACGAATTGCCGCGCAGCTACGACCTGTCATCGCTACGCCTCTTGGGCAGCGTCGGTGAACCGATCAATCCGGAAGCCTGGATGTGGTATCACCGCGTGATCGGCGCCGAGCGCTGCCCGATCGTCGATACCTGGTGGCAGACGGAAACAGGCGCGATCATGATCACGCCGATTCCGGGTATCACGCCGACCAAGCCGGGGTCCTGCACGCAGCCGCTGCCCGGTATCTTCGTGGACATCGTCGACGATCGCGGCGGTGCGGTCACGAAGATCGGCGACGGTGGCTACCTCGTGATCAAGCGACCATGGCCCTCCATGCTGCGTACGATCTGGGGGGATAACGAGCGCTACCTGAAGACCTATTGGAGCCGTTTCCAGAATCGCTACTACGTCGCCGGGGACTCCGCGCGTCGCGATGCGGACGGGTATTACTGGATCATGGGCCGCATCGATGATGTGTTGAACGTCGCCGGGCATCGCCTCGGCACAATGGAAATTGAGTCGGCACTGGTCGGGCACCGGCGGGTGGCCGAAGCCGCCGTCGTTGGGCGCCCGCACGAGATCAAGGGCGAGTCGGTATTTGCCTACGTGGTGCTGAAGGGTTCGCGTCCGGAAGGCGCGCAAGCGAGCGCACTGGCGCAGGAACTGCGCGACTGGGTTGCCAGCGAATTGAGCCCGATCGCCAAGCCCGATGAGATCCGCATTGTCGAGCTGTTGCCGAAGACCCGTTCCGGGAAAATCATGCGCCGGCTGCTGCGCTCGATCGCCTGCGGTGAGGAAATCACGCAGGACTTGTCGACGCTCGAGAACCCGGCGATCCTGGATCAGCTGCGGGGCCTGGGCACTTCGTCGCCCGCAGCCAGGGTAAAGCGCGCGCCCAAGCGCAAGGTCACAGCCGCCTCCATGCCGAAGCCCAGCAGCAAGGTCAAGCGTAAAGCCAAGGCGGCGCGCAAGCTCGAGGTGAACAGCAAGAGCCGGGGGAAGCGCAAGATCACGGTGCAGCGCAGGATCAAGGCGAAGCCCAGGGTCAAGGCAAAGTCCAGGACCGCCCGAGCGGCACGCCGCAGGAAATAGGAACCGCTGCCGATGTGCCTGTTGATTGCCGGCCTCGCAATATTTTTTGGCGCGCACTCGATCGCCATTGTCTTGCCGCGCCTGCGCGATTCGCTGCGCGCGCGCTGGGGCGAGGGGGCCTGGAAGGCCGCTTACAGCATTATCTCACTGATCGGCTTTGTGTTGATATGCAAGGGGTTTGTCCTCGCGCGCCTCTCGCCGACCATGCTCTATGCGCCCCCGGCGTGGTTGAGGTACGTGGCGGCCCTGCTGATGGTGCCGGTGTTTCCGCTGGTGTTCGCATCGTTTCTGCCCGGCCGCATCCGCACCGCCATGAAGCACCCGCTGCTGGCCGGCGTGAAATTCTGGGCCCTGGCGCATTTGCTTGCCAATGGCGGGCTTGCCGATGTCCTGCTATTCGGCAGCTTCCTCGCCTGGGCAGTCATCGACCGCATTTCCTTTAAGCGCCGCCGCCCGCCGCAGGTCCTGCGCACCGCGCGCTTGCGCCCCTGGAGCGATGCGGCGGCGCTGGTCCTGGGTCTGGCCGTGTACGCGATCTTCTTGTTCGGCGCACACCGGTGGCTGTTCGGCGTCGCGCCGTTGGGATCCTAATGAACGCACCGACATTCGCGGACGTGGCTGCGGCCGCGCGGCGAATCGAGGGGCATGCGCGTCGTACGCCCGTGATGACCTCGCGCACTGTCGATGCGGCGCTCGGCGCCAAGCTGTTCTTCAAGTGCGAGAACTTTCAATGCATGGGGGCGTTCAAGTTCCGCGGCGCATTCAATGCACTATCCCGGCTCGACCCCGGCTCACGCGCACGAGGCGTGATCGCGTTTTCTTCCGGCAATCATGCGCAGGCCGTGGCGCTGTCTGCGCGGTTGCTCGGCATGGAGTCAACGATCGTGATGCCCTCTGATGCCCCCGTCGCAAAGATGGAGGCGACGCGGGCCTATGGCGCCCAAATCATCCCCTACGACCGCTATCGGGAGGATCGTGAGGAAATCACGCGAGGCCTGGCAACAGCGCGCGGACTCAGCGTCATTCCACCCTACGATCACCCCGACGTGATCGCCGGGCAGGGAACCGCAGCATTGGAGCTGCTCAATGACACGGGGCCCCTCGACAGCCTGTATGTGTGTCTCGGCGGCGGTGGCTTGCTCGCCGGCTCGGCGCTGGCTGCAAAGGCGTTGGCGCCACGTTGCAAGATCTATGGCGTCGAGCCCGAGGCGGGCAATGACGGGCAGCAGTCATTCCGCAGTGGCACGATCGTGCATATCGGCGTGCCGGACACGATCGCCGATGGTGCGCAGACGCAGGCCCTCGGGCGCTATCCGTTTGAGATTATCCGTCGCGACGTGACCGATGTGCTGACCGCAAGCGATGCGCAGCTGGTCGATTGCATGGGTTTTTTCGCAGCGCGCATGAAGATGATCGTCGAGCCTACGGGGTGCCTGGGGTTCGCCGCCGCGCGCGCCGCTGGCACGCAGCTCGCGGGTCAGCGCGTCGGTATCATCGTCAGCGGCGGCAATGTCGATCTGGGCCGCTTTGCACAGCTGCTCGGAAGCGGTGCTGGCGCCAGTCGCGAAATCAGCACAGCTGCGGATCAGGCGCGCTGAAGGCGGGCAGCGTGATCGCTTCACGGCGCGAATGGAAGTCGAGCGCATCGGCCAGGTTCTTCGCGGTTCGATCGCGCAGGCGCATTGGCTCAAGTCCCCATCGCCATTCGATCATCCGCAGCACAGAGCAATGCTCGTACGGGCCCGCCTTCTCGATCTTGCGCGGCGCGAACGGGCCCATGGCAATGGCGGGAACCCGAAATCCGAGACGCTTGAGGTCTGGGTGCGGACCTGCGCCCACCTGCACGGTGTCGTCCTGGCAGGCAGGTGGGGCGACATGGTCAAAAAATCCGCCGTGTTCATCAAAGTTAAGCACGAACACCATTCGTCCCCATTGCGGGGAGTCCTTCAGCGTGTTGTGCACGCGTGCGACGAATTGCTCGGCGACCAGCACGCTGCCCTTCGGGTGATAGTCGTTCGAGGTGCCATTGTCCTCGGCGGCATCCGTGTAGTTCGGCTCGATGAACACGACATTGGGTAGCCTTCCGGCTTGCGCGTCCGACCAGAACCGCTCGATCGGGTGGGAGATAGGATCGTATTTCTTGCTCTTGAACAATCCGGTCATTTGCTCGCCATGATAGTAATACGCCGCGCCCAGGCCGGCCGCGGCGAGACGATCGAATATCGTCGTCGAAATGATGCACGGCCGCGCTGAGTCAGTCTTTGGAAAGCCGTCCGGCATGTCCACCTGCGTGGTCCCCGACAGCTGATAGAGGCGGTTTTCCCAGGTCGGTCCCTGCATCGAACAGAAATAGTTGTCGAAAGTCGTATAGCCGAGCGCCAGCGAGCTCAGGATGGGCAGGTCTTTCTGTCGGTAGTAGCCGATCGGAAACCGATCGCCCTTGGGCGCTGTCTGCAGGAAGCCGTCGCAGCGGCCGTTCGCAAACTGCGTTGCGCTGCCCTGCCAGGAATGATCGGGGTCGCTGAACCTGCAGCCCTGCCATTCAGGCGCTAGCGGCCAGGTCTCATGCACCGCGCCGCTGGTATCGAGGTAGCGCAGGCCCTGCTGTCTCCCATTTGCGCCTGGCATCCATCCCAGCACGTGGTCGAACGAACGGTTTTCCATCATCAAGACGACGACGGTGTCGAACGGCGCAGCGGCCGAGTGCGGCAGCGCGGGCGCGCCTGCCCGCGCCGAAGCTTGCAGGCCAAGCGCTGTCGCGCCGGTCGCGAGCGTGAAGAAATCCCGGCGCGTGAGCTGGGTCACCGCAGCGTGGAATAGTTGACCGGTACGTATTCGTAGCCGGTTCCAGCCTTGCGTAAATGCCCCAGCGCCGGGAAGGGCAGGTGCGCGCCGCCGACCATATCTCCATGCGCCGCGACCTCGGCAAACACCTTGGCGCGCTGCGCCTTGGCCGCCTCGCTATCGGAATCAAAGCTGATGGACACGGATGGATCCGGGAACTGTGCGGCAGCGACATGCATCAGATCTCCCCACAGCACGAGCTTCTCGCCCTTGCTCTCAACGACATACGCCGTGTGCCCCGGCGTGTGTCCCGCCGCCGCCATGGCATGCACACCCGGCACAAGTTCGATATCTGCACTGAAGGGCTTGTACTTACCGGCCGTGACGTAGGGGTTCAGCATCGCCAGCGCATTCTTGAAGCTGTCCTTCTGCTCCGCTGGCGCGCCGTCCATTTTCGCCTGGCTGAGCCAATAGTCCCCCTCGGCCTGCGCGGCGCGAACCATCGCGTTCGGGAAAACACGCTTGCCATCCGCGGTCAACCCGCCGATGTGATCGCCGTGCATGTGGGTGATGTAGATCTCGTCAACCTGTTCCGGCTGGTAGCCTGAGGCCTTCAGGTTCGCGACGAGCCTGCCGGTCGTCGCGCCCATCGAGGTGCCGGCGCCGGTATCAACGAGCACGAGCTTTGATCCGGTATTGACCAGAAAACCATTGAATGACCAGTCGTACGGATCCTTCAGGAATGAGCGCGCCAGGTCCTTCTGAAGCTGTTCGGGCTTGATGCCCTTCAGTATTTTGACGGCGTCCATTTTGGCCGTGCCGTCGTTCAGCGTCGTCACCTCGATGTCGCCCACCATCTGTCGGTAATAGCCAGGCGCCTGTGTTTTTTGCTGAGGGGCGCTGGCGATTGCGGACCCTGCGAAAAACGGGGCGGCAAGTATCGCGCTGGCAAGGACCGCGGGCAGGCGGCGAAGGGGTACGC
>JANXZG010000018.1 GCA_025355645.1 Gammaproteobacteria bacterium
GTACGTGCTGGCTGGGGGCGACATTGAAACTGGGGGGAAACCGCCATTCGTTCCCGGGAATATCGAACTCGCGCTCAATTGACGCCGCGCTTGGGCTGACATAGCGACCACACATTTGCGTCGATTGTACGCGGCCCCACATGAGCGCAACTAACGGAGATTTAACGAAGTTTGTTTAAATGGGGCACAGTTTTTTGGCTATCGTGCCCTTATTCTGACAGTACCAGTATGCTTTTGCGCCGCAGCATGAATATATGAGTGATCTGAGCACCGAGAAGGCCTTACCCCTACGATCCCCCCTGATCGTAGCGGAGTTTACGTCCGTTTCCGCCGCCGTGCCCCTGGCACGGACCCATCGCGTAGCGTGGCCCGCCTGGGCACTCACGGCCTGCCTGTTCCTGGCGCCCTTGCTAATATATGCGCCGACCACTTTCCATGACTTCGGCCTGCGCGACGATTATTCGAACCTGCGTGAGGCGCACGAGGAGCCGGGCAAGATCCTGAACTTCTGTGCCTCGCACGCGCGGCCGCTCTACGGGCTATTGCTGCAGGCCTCGTACGGACAGACGACAAGCGTGCAGAATCTGCAGTGGATGCGCTTCCTTGCGGCGCTGCTGCTCGGCACGCTCGCGGTCGTGACCTATCGCAGTGTGCGGGCCCTCGGGTGGTCATTGAATGCAGGGCTCTGTTTTGCGCTGCTGGTCATCATGCTGCCCTCCTCGCAGGTCATCGCGGCATGGGCGGTAGGCTGGCCTTATGCACTGGCGGCCCTGCTTGGCGTCGCGGGCTTCTTTGCAGCGGAAGGAGCCATGAGCCCCGCCAATACGCGTGGCCGCACAGCGGCCCAGTGGGCAGTAGCGCTCGGCCTCATGGTCACGAGTGTGCTGATTTACCAGCCCAGCGCGATGTTCTACGTGGTCCCGTTGGCAGCCGCGCTGATCGCGCAGCGTGCGCGCAGCGCCGCGCAGACTGTGCGCTGGGCCGGGATACATTTCGCGCTCGTAGGCGCGGCGCTGGGCTGTGCCTACACACTGATGAGCGGACTTTATGCAGTCGGAGTTTTCGAAAAATCCGGACGCGTCGCTTTCGAACAGCACTGGGTCGACAAGATGGCCTGGTTCCTGCGCGAGGCCCTGCCAAATGCGCTGAGCCTGTTTGTGCTGAACGACAATAACCACCGCGAGCAGGGCCTTTACTTCACATGCGCAGCGCTCGCCGGCCTGCTGTTGATCGGCGGTGTCGTCATGGAATGGCGCCGCCATGGGCGTGCCCGCGGGCTTGTCTGGCTCAGCGGACTTCTGAGCCTGCCCATCTGCGCATTTGCCATCAGCCTCGTGGCTTCCGAGCGCTACGCGACTTATCGCACAATTCTCGCAATGACCGCTGTGCTGTTGTGCTTCATGGTCGCCTCCGCCAACGCGCTGACCGAACACCTAAGCGCAGGCGTGCGCAAGGCGATCGCCGCCACCGTCCTGCTGGTCGCCTTCGCCTGCGCGCAGTACCACCCGTATACGCTGATTGCCGCTGCGCAAGGCAACGAGTGGAAACTGATCGTGGAGGGCGCCGCGCATGTGCATCTGCGCGAACATAAAGCGCGCATTTTCGCGGTCGCCCCGACCCTCGATGATCGTTCAACGGAATCCATCTATCACGATGAATTCGGTTCTCTCTCGTCGAATTCGGAATGGGTGCCCAAGGAAATGTTCAAGCGCGCGATGCATGACCTACGCCCGAATATGCCGAACCTTGAGGCGCGCTACGATTTTGCAACGGGCTCCAAGATACCCGCCGGGCAGAGCTTCGATGTGATCATCGACCTGCACCACCTGCGACGCTTCTATACTGACCACTAAGCTCCGCGGGCCGCCGCCGCCGCTCGACTGAAAACACGCCTGATTACCGTCCGCAATTTTGCGGCTGCCTGCTTTCGAACCGACATGGCACGCTTCTCGAAGCCATGCCAGGTTGCGTAGCCGAGCAGCGTTGTAAGCAAAAATGCAACCGCCATCGACGTCCAGAAAGATCCGATCAGCAGCAGGCAGAACTGCTGGATGGGCCATGCAAATATGTACATTCCATAAGATGCATCGCCGGCGCGGGAGAACCATGCCATCGCGCCTGAGCTACCCAGGCAAATGATGGTCATTGCCAGGCTCAATGCCTGAAGGATCGTGTTCACCGGCAGAACGTTTCGCAGTATCAACATCGCCACCAGGGAAGTCAGGCCAACCGGCAGGGCCTGTCGCTTGATCCGCTCCCAGCACGTGGCGAGGAGCGCACCGCAGAGAAAATACGTTCCAAGTCCGGAAAATTGCAGGACAGTGAACGGACCCAGGTATTTGTCACCGATCACTGGCGTAATGGCCCACAAAATACTCAACAGGATGGTCCCAATCAGGATCAACAGCTGGTTACGGCGCCCGCCAATGAAAAAGAACAGAAATAAAAGGATGTACAGCCACAGCTCTGACGGAAGGCTCCATAGGGGCCCGTTGACGGCGGGTCCCCCCGCTGCATCTTCGAAAACTCCCGGAATGATGTAGGTAACTCCGCGGACGAACATTAGAAGATTTCCGATGACAAATTTTATGTGCTGCCATAGATGGCTGTAGTTGTGATACCAGATCATGGTACCGACGGTGGTTACGACCAGCGAGAACGTAAGATTTGGAACTATGCGCAAAAACCGAGCGCAGAGGAATTCGGCCCAATCGGGGTTTTTGCGTAGCGACTGACAGATCAGGAAGCCGCTCAGACAGAAAAAGACCTCTACCGCGAGCTTGCCGAAATCCTCGCCATACAGCGGTACCGCGGGTTCCGCACGCAGGGACAAAGCGAATTGATGGCTGAACAACACGGCGGAAGCAGCGCCGAAGCGCACAAAATCGTAGCTGTTGCTCGCGCGTACATTCATATACTTAAGCATATCGCCTGCGCGTCCGGGACCCACCGGATTTGGTGCGAAAATGGGATGCACTCGCCATTGGGATCACCCCCAAGGGCGAAAATAGTCACGAGCGATGGGCCTCGCAGGTAGGATTCCGCGCAAGGCCAGATGCAGCGCCGCCGAAAGCCGCGCTAGTCTGGGCCGATCGGAGCACGTCGGCCCGCACATTGTCCTCCGGGCAATATGGGCGGGCCGGGTTCGGCCCCTTCGCGGTACAGATTCAGAATTTATTGCCGAACTTGATGCCCAGCTGTTGCGGCCTGATCGGATAGACCCGGTAATTCTGGTAGCAATAAGTCGCGTCGCATTGGAATGTCCGATTCAATTCGCCGCGGCTGTCGAACGCATTGTCGAGATACAGCTCCACATTCCAGCTGTTGCGCGCGAGACCGACCGATAAAACCACCGACGTATACAGAAGGCAGTTCGCCGGTAGTCGTTTCATGACCGACCTCGAGGTAAGGATTCGAGGCACTCTGGTGCGGCAGTGCTGCCTGCGCAAGCATCTGGTTTTCGCGACATCGAACTTGTAGCGCGCCACCACATTACCCTTCAGCTCCGGGTTTGCAGGATCTCCGTTGCTTGCACGCCGCAGCTCGCCGCATTCCTCTCAAGCAGGCGCGCGGCATGGCGAGCGCCTGCGCCAGCGTACCGACGGACTCAGGCGGCCCGGACATCGCTTTTAGAGGTTTTTATGTCCATCATAGCCAATGCAATATAACCTGACGGCACCGTACGATGCTCCATGAGCTCGGTACGCTCGGGCTATATCAATGGGCTGCAGCGATCCTCGGCGGATTTTTTGTCGGTATCGCCAAAGCCGGGATAGCCGGGGTCAATGGTCTGTTCGTCGGCCTATTCGCCTTGATCATGCCTAGCGTGAAGCAATCGAGCGGCGTCGTGCTGCCGCTGGTGATATTCGGGGACTGGATCGCGGTAGCGGCCTACCGGCGCCATCTTCAG
>JANXZG010000021.1 GCA_025355645.1 Gammaproteobacteria bacterium
ATTTTTCATGAAGGGATCCATTTTTAGCGCGACGATACCACTGTCATGCTGGCTGCGGGCTCGCTCCAGCGACGCAAATGCCAGATCGCGCTCGCCGCGAACAGCATGCAGCTCCGCAATATTGTATAGGTCGGTGCGTGAATCCGGGGATTGATGGGCAGCAATCCATTTCTCGGCTTCCGCCGGACGTCCGACGATCTGGTTTGCGAGCGCCTGCGCGTAAGCCCGTCCTTCGGGATCGGGTTCGCGCGCGATCTCCGCAAGCGCAGCGGAAGGGTCACCGCCACTTTGCAGCATCGCGAGCCCGATCGTCGTGTGGGCGCCCTCAGAAACTGGATTGAGATTCAGCGCCTCACGCGCGGCTGCTTCGGCCTCGGAAAACCGGCCCAAGTTTAAGTAGAGCAAGGCAAGTTGGTTATGTGTATTCGTACTTAAGGGATCGCGTGCCGCGGTCAGCTGCGACAGGCGCAGCGCCTCCTCCCTTAGACCAAACGCCTGGGCAATCGCCGCCCCCCATTCCCCAACATCGATATTGGTCGGATCGAGTTCCCGTGCCTTGGCGACCTCGGCCGCGGCGGTGGGAAAGTCGAGCTCCAGGTAGAGCGCGACCTTGGCTTTGGCAATATGCGCTTCGGGGAGCTTCGAGTCCAGCGCGAGAGCCTTGTCGGCGGCCTGCGATGCCTTGTCACGTACTGTCTTCCAGGACACTGTGGGGTTGCCTAGGTCGATGGCGTAGGCCCGCGAAAGCTGGGCCCAATACGCTGCCGAGGTAGGAGCCATATGAACGGCCTGCTCAAGGAAGCTGACCGCCTTAACAAAGTCCTCCTTGGTGTCGCGTTCCTGATAGTACTGGCCCTGCAGGTAGAGTGCATGGGCAGCAGGGTTCTCCGGCTTCTCAGCCTGCGGCAGCGATCCCCCAAGCAGCGACACTTTCAGCGCCTTGACTACCGCAGTGGCGATTTCGTCCTGAACCTTGAAGACATCGTCGACCTTGCGGTCGTAGGTCTCGGACCACAGGTGATAACCATTGTCCGCACGCACGAGCTGCGCCGTGATGCGCACGTTCTTGCCGGCGGTTCGCACAGAGCCTTCAAGCACGTGGGCGACCATCAACCGTCGCGCGATCGTGGGGATGTCCTCGGACTTGCCCTTGAAGTAGAACGAGGAAGTACGAGCGGGGACGCGCAGGTCCGGCACCTTGACCAGCAGGTCAATGATCTCCTCGGCCATGCCGTCCGAGAAATATTCCTGGTCTTTCTTCTCGCTCATGTCGGCGAAAGGCAATACGGCCACGGATTTCTCGGGGATTGCCGGGGTCGCCGGAGCAGTCGCTGAATCAATCGGGGCGACGGCAGGTTCAGCCGCGCCGCGCCTCTCGAGCCACACCTTGTCCACAACGATGTAGCCGACCCCTAGGGCGATCACGGCGCAAAGGGCGGCGATAAGCCGATCTGGCCGTCGGCTGACCGCCGCAGTTGTAGCGCGAGGCGAAGCGTCCGCGGCCACCTTTCCACTGCCTGGCGCGAGCAGGTGCCGCACTGCCTCCACGAGCTTCGGCATCGCTTGCTCAAGGCCCGTTGCTCTTGCGTCGAGCCAATGCGACGTATTGAGAAAGTACTCGAGAGCAGCCGGCAGCGGCGCAAGATCGATCCGCAATGATACGACCGGATGACGCTTGGAACTCGCCCGCTCGACTTCCCTGAGAACGTGCGGAGATCCGGCGGCGTTTGTCGACAGCACGAGCACGATGACCGTGGCGCCATCAATGGCGCGGACGATCGCGTCAGCGTAGAACTCGCCCGGCACAACGTTGCGAGGTGCGATCCAGCAGATTAGCCCCTCGCGCTCGAGCGTGGCGCATACCGCCATGGCAATCGCGCTGTCAGGCGATGCATAGCTAATAAATACATCAGTGGCGCTTGGACGTACCACTTTGTCCGCTTTGTCGCCGCTTTGGTCCATCACGTCGATCCTGATGTAATTGGTGCTTCATGTTGGCAGAAGCACAGGTCATTAATCAAAGAGTCTCGATTTGACACGCCGGGAACACCGGTAACAAGATGCTCCATCATTTTCCAGGGAGTGCGCCATGTCAGTGACGAAACCAGACAATGCGTTAAATCGGTGGCAGAGCGGACTATTGCTCTTTTTATTCGCGCTTGCTGGCAGCCTCAATTTTAGCGCCGGCACGTTGAGCGCTCGCGGCGCAGACGCCTACGATGCGGCCGTTGCACAGCCCGGGCGATCCAAGGAGGACCGCGACCGGGACGCGATTGATCACCCGGCCGAGATCCTGCGGCTCGCCGGGATCAAGCCTGGCATGAAGGTGGCGGACGTGCTCGCGGCGGACGGCTATTACAGCGAACTGCTGAGCTACCTCGTCGGGCCCAAGGGGCACGTTCAGCTGATCAATAACGCCGCATTTGAGAAATGGTCCGAGGGAGCCTGGGCCAAACGCCTCGAGAATGGGCGGCTATCGAACGTCGAGCACCAGGTGGCAGAGCTCGAGCACATGCCGCTCGGCGAGAAGTCGCTCGACGCGGTATTTCTGGTCAAGGTCTACCACGACATGTACTGGGTGCAACCGGACTCGATCTGGCCCAAGGTCGATGTGCGGGCGGTGCTCGATGAAATCGCCCGCGCTATCAAGCCCGGCGGGGTTTTGCTGCTGGTGGATCATTCGGCGGCTCCTGGCACCGGCAGCAGCGTTGCGGGCAGCCTTCACCGGATCGATGAAGAGTTTGCCCGGCATGACATTGAAAGCCGCGGGTTCAAGGTAGTCGCCACCTCGGATGTGCTTCGTCATCCCGACGACAAGCGCGACCAGCTCACGTACAAGGGCCCGATGCTGGGCAAGACTGACAAGTTCGTCCTGGTATTCAAGAAGGATCCCTGAGATTTACGGGGCGGGCCGCCCTGCCCACACTGGCGGATGGCGGCTTATCCAGCGGGTCGCATTCTCAAGATCGGCCGCCAGTCGCAGCAGCACATGGTCCTGGTCCTGCCGGCCAACGAGCTGGATGGCGATCGGCAAACCGGCGTCGGACTCGAACATTGGCAGGCTTGCCGCAGGCTGGCCGGTCACATTGAAGATCTCGGAAAACGGCGCAAAGCCGTAAGCCGCAGCCGCCCACCGTTCATAATTAAAATCCGGCGCATTGCCATCGATAAGCCCGCGCGGCGGCGGCAAGGTTGCGGTCGCGGGCGTCATGATCACATCGTATGCATCGAACTCGCGCGCCATTGCAAGGCGCACCCGGTGGGCCAGGCGGCGCACCTCGAGGTACTCGAGCGCGCTCATGCGCGCGATGCGCGCGACGATGTAGCGCGGTAGCTGCTCGATGTCAGTTGGGCCGGGTTCGCATCCCAGATCGCGCGTCCGTTCGGCGATCAACGCCGCTATGTCGATCAGCCAGAGCGCCGCCCAGCCCTCGCCCGCGGCATCCATCGCGACTTCAGCGGGAAATCGCGACGGGATAATTTCGTGCCCCAGGTCCTCGAGCAGGGCGGCCGCCGCCCAAAGACCCGCCTCGATCTGCGGCTCGACCGCCGACCCATCGAGGCGATTTGAAATACAGGCGATACGCAGAGACGTTCCGGGCTCCTGGAGCGCGTTCAGATAGGACGGCACGGATCTGGCCACACGATAGGGCGCGCCCTGCTCGGGTCCGGCGGTGGCATCAAGAAAAGCGGCGCTGTCGCGCACGCTGCGCGTCAGCACATGCTCGCAATTCAGACCGCCGCCCATCTCGCCGTGATACGGGCCCAGAGGATTCAGGCCCCGTGAGGGCTTGAGCCCGAATAAGCCGCAGCAGGCGGCCGGCACGCGGATGGAGCCGCCTACATCGGATCCATGCGCCGCCGGCACCATGCCGCTGGCCACCGCCGCTGCCGCGCCGCCGCTCGAGCCCCCGACAATGACGTTGGCATCCCAGGGATTGAGCGTCGGCCCGCGAAATGCCGGCTCCGTGATGAAGTCGTCGGCAAATTCAGGCGTGTTGGTCTTTCCCAGCAACACTGTGCCGGCGCGCCGCCAGCGCGTGACAATTTCGCTATCAGGCAGTGGCTTCGCCGCGGCGAAGAATCGCGACGAGTAAGTCGTCGGCCACTCGGTCACCTGGACATCGACATCTTTGACCAGGAACGGCACGCCGGCGAGCGGCGCCGAACGCTGCACTGCGCGCGCGCTGTCTCGAGCGCGATCGAAATCCTGAAGCACCAGCGCATTCAGTCGCGGATTAAGTGACTCGATGGCCGCGATTGCAGCGTCAGTTATCTCAAGGGCGGATACCTGTCCCGAACGCACCGCGGTCGAGATGGCCACCGCATCCATCGCCACATACTCATCGACTCTCATGGGACCGGCGGCGTCGCCTCAGCCGCGCTGCCTCGCCGCCGTCCAGCGCTGCAGCTTCTCGCGCGCCCCGTTTTTCATCGGGTCCATCTCGCTCGCATGGCCTGCCATCTTTGCCGTCAACTCAATGACATAGCCATTGGGGTCGCGAAAATATATCGAATGAATGAATCCATGATCAGAAATTCCGCGCGTCTCGATCCCCGCGGCAATGCCCTTCTGGCGCATCGGCTCGAGCGTCTCCGGCGCGACTTCCAAGGCGATATGCAGGTCGAAATCGTGCTGCGCTTTGAAGTCGAAGCCCTTTTCCGGCACTTCGAAAAAGGCCAGGTAGGAGCCATCGTCGAGCCGGTAGAAGGTGTGCAACACCTCGGCAGCGCGCCCGGTCTTGGTCTCGGTAATCTCTAGCGTTCCTGCAAGCGGCAGGCCCAGGAAGCCTTCATAGAATCGGCGCGTCTGCTCCGAGTCCCGGCAACGATAGGCGTTGTGGTGAAGTCCGCGGATCATTTAGAGGGTCGCAAATCTCTTGCCTTTGAGCGAGGCCGCGAAGCCGTTGATCCCCTCATGCGTCTTGCCCCAGTTCTTGAGCGACTTCATGTTTTTGACCCAGCGCTGGACGTTCGGGTACGGTGCGAACTCACAACCGATCAGGTCCCCGATCGCAACCATTTCGACGCCCAGGTAGTCGGCCAGGGTTATCGAGTTGCCGCCAACATAGGCGTTCTTCGGTCCGATCAGGTTCTCATCGAGAATCTTGAGCCAGCCAGCCGACTTGTCGCGGCTCCAGTCGAGCGTGCCCGAATGGCAATCCTCGTTCGGGCGCTTATGGTGTGGGAACACCTGCAGATACACGACCCCGTAGCCGAAGTCCTTGTTGAAATTCGCGTTGAACCAGTCCATGTGTTCGTTAACGCGGGCGCGCGCCTTGAGTTCCTTCGGATAGGCTGGACTGCTCGCTTTCTCGGCCAGGTACTTCAGGATCGCCGAGCTCTCGGTCAGCGTGAAATCCCCATCCACCAACGTCGGCACCATCGAATTTGGATTGACGCGCTTGTATTCCGGCGAGTGTTGCGCCCCGGTGAAAAGATCAACGAGCTCGTAGTCCAGGGCAATGCCCTGGTCGAGGGCAAACATCTGCACGGAGCGGCTGGTCGTGGACGCAGGATGGTAATAGAGCTTCATGTCGGCCTCTGGATGAACACTGGATGGCGTACTCTACCACGCCCCCGCGCTCCCTCTTCCAGCCCGTCATCCTGCGTACTGGCGGGCCCGATGCCGCGTTACTTGACGACCTGTAAGGTCGGCCGTTTGCGGGCTGCAGGCGCTTTCTTGTCCGTTCGGCCCGCAGCGGGCGGCGGTGACTTGTCGTTCGGATCGGGCTCCGCGTCGCCTTCGGGGAAGATCATGCCCTGGCCGGTCTCGCGCGCGTAAATGCCGAGCACCGCCCGGATGGGTACGTTTACCGGAAAGCTGGCGCCGTTGAAGCGCGCCTCAAAACTCAGGAACTCGTTGCCTAGCTGCAGCATCTGGGTCGCCGTGAAACTGACATTTAGGATGATCTTGTCGTCCTTGACATGCTGGCGCGGTACGATGACTCCCTCGACGGTTGCATCAACCACGATGTGCGGGGTGGACCCACTGTCGGTGATCCATTCGTGCAGCGCGCGCAGCAGGTAGGGCCGCCGCGGCTTCACCGGCGCATCCCGCGCTCGACCATGGACAGGCTCGCGCGAAACGTGGGCCGTGCGAAGATCGCATTCATGTAGCGAACGATCGGCTGCGCCTGCACGGGCAGCTCGATGTCGTAGGTCGGCAGGCGCCACAGTATGGGCGCGATGCTCGCATCGACCAGCGAGAATTCGTCGCTAAGGAAAAACGGCTTGGCCTTGAAGACTTCCGCGCTCGCGCTGATGGCCTCAGCCAGCACCTTGCGGCTCTGCGCTGCGATCTTGCTGGAAGTGTCGGCCTCGATCTCACGCGCGAGGCCGTACCAGTCGCGCTCCAGCCGGTAGAGGGCCACGCGAAACTGCGCCCGCGTGATCGGATCGATCGGCATCAGAGGCGGATGGGGGAATCGCTCGTCGAGGTAATCGATGATCACGCGGGAGTCGTACAGCACGAGGTCCCGGTCCACAAGCGTCGGCAAGCTGTGATAGGGATTCAGGTCAAGCAGGTCCTCGGGCATTTTTCCCGGGTCGACATCGATGATCTCGATCGACAGGCCCTTCTCGGCGAGGACCAGGCGCGCACGGTGGCTCCAGGGGTCGGACGGCGACGAAAACAAGGTCATTACCGCACGACGTGCCACTACCACATTCTCCACTGCGCTAATCAGGCCCGCTTGACCCCACTCTCGCCGGCAAAGCCGTGCCGGCATCCGGTCTAGCTAGTGCACATCCTTCCAGTATTCCTTCTTCAGAAGGTACGCGAAGGCGAAGAACACCAGCAGGAACAGGATCACGAAAACGCCCATGGATTGTCGCGTCGCCTTGACCGGCTCGGCCGCGTAATCCAGAAAATTCACGATATCGCGCACGAAGTGGTCGTATTCCTCTGGACTCATGCTGCCGCGGGACATCATTTCGACCCCGGTCAGCACCATCTTTGGCTCGCCGCCCTCCCCAGCCTCGTGCTTGAAGACCGGCTTTTGCAGCCCTTGCAGCCTCTGCAGGACGTGCGGCATGGATGCGTTCGAGAGGTACAGGTTGTTGACGCCCCAGGGCCGCGTCTTATCGGCGTAAAAACCGTGCAGGAACGAATAGAGGTAGTCGACGCCCTTGGCGCGCGCCGCCAGGGACAAGTCTGGCGGGCGCTTGCCGAACCACTGCTCGGCGTCTGCCGGCATCGCGGAGTTAACCATGTCGAATGGCTTTTCCGACGTGAACATCAGGTCCGCCTGCAACTGCGCGATCGGGATCTTAAGGTCGTCCCCCATGCGGTTGTAGCGCAGATACTGCAGTGAGTGGCAACCGGAACAGTAATTCATGAAGTTGCGCGCGCCACGCTGCAATGACTGCATATTATTGATATCGGTGCCGGCATGCATCAGTTCCATGCCGCCTTCCTCGGCCAGCACCGCCCCGCAAGGCAATAGCAAAGCCGCCATCAGGGTAAGGCGCTTGAACATGTCAGGTGACCCTCTCTGGCACGGGCTTTACGGTATCCCATCTCGAGTACCAGGGCATCAGCAGGAAAAACGCGAAATATACGCCGGTACCGATCCTCGCAAGCAATGGAAAAATACCCGACGGCGGCCTCAATCCGCACAGACCGAGCACGATGAACGAGACCGCGAACAGGGCCAGAGCCAGCTTGAATATCGGGCCGCGGTAACGGATCGATTTGACCGGAGATCGATCGAGCCAAGGCAGGAAAAAAAGCACCACGATCGCAGCGCCCATCACGATGACACCCCAGACCTGGGTTCCCCCGAACGAGGGGATCGCTCGCAACATGGCGTAGAACGGCGTGAAATACCAGACCGGCGCGATGTGTGGCGGCGTCTGCAGCGCATTCGCCGGCTCGAAGTTCGCATCCTCGAGGAACACGCCGCCTAGGGCCGGCGCAAAGAAAATCACGCCGCAAAACAGCACCAGGAATCCCGCCACGCCGACGATGTCCTTGACGGTGTAATACGGATGGAACGGCACGCCGTCTAGCGGATGTCCATCCGGACCCTTGTGCTCCTTGATCTCGATGCCATCGGGATTGTTCGAGCCGACCTCATGCAGCGCCATGATGTGCGCGATCACGAGGAACACGAGCGCGAGCGGCAATGCGGCAACATGCAGGGCAAAGAAACGGTTCAGTGTCGCATCGGCGATCACGTAATCGCCGCGGATCCATTCGACCAGGCCATGGCCTATGACGGGCAGGCTGCCGAACAGGGAGACGATGACCTGGGCGCCCCAGAAACTCATATTGCCCCATGGCAGCACGTAGCCCATGAACGATTCGGCCATCAGCACCAGAAAAATTAGGCAGCCGAAAATCCACAGCAGTTCGCGCGGCTTGCGATGCGATCCGTACATCAGCGAACGGAACATATGCAGGTACACGACGATGAAAAAGGCGGACGCGCCGGTCGAGTGCAGGTAACGGATCAACCAGCCCCATTCGACGTCACGCATGATGTATTCGATCGAGCCGAACGCCTCTGCGGCCGACGGCTTGTAGCTCATCGTCAGGAAAATGCCGGTCACCAGCTGGTTCACCAGCATGAGCAGCGCGAGCGAGCCAAAGTAGTACCAGAAATTGAAATTCTTCGGCGCGTAATACTCAGCCATGTGGTCCTTCCACAGGGAAAGCAGCGGGAAGCGCTGGTCAATCCAGTGGATCAAGCCACCACCCTGGCGGGAACTGGCGGATTCAGGTGCTACGGCCATTCTTCAATCCCTCATGCAAATGTTCCAGCCAGGACGACATCACTTCGATCAGGCGTGCTTGGCGTCGTCCACGCCGATGATCACGCGCATCGTTTCCCCTACGAATGCGTACGAAGGAACGGGCAGGTTCGTGGGCGCCGGCATCGATTTGAATACACGGCCGGAAATGTCGTACTTCGAACCGTGGCAGGGGCAGTAAAATCCACCTGGCCAGTTTGGGCCGAGGTCGACCCCCGCCAATTGCGCCGAATTGTTCGCCTCGAACGCATTCAGCGGCGAGCAGCCGAGATGGGTGCATACGGCGAGGCCGACCCAGATCTGCGGATTGCGCGCGCGCGCTGCGCCCTGCGCCTTGATGTACTCCGGCTGTTCGGAATCCTCCGATTTTGGATCCGCCAGCAGCGCGTCATGCGAACCCAGCTGATCGAGCACCGACTTGGCACGGCGCACGACGAATACCGGCTGGCCGCGCCAGATCACCTTCATCATCTGCCCGGGCTCGAGCGCGGTGGCATCGACCTCGACTGGGACGCCGAGCGCCTTGGCACGAGCGCTTGGCTTCCATGACGCCAGGAATGGGGCTGCGGCGAACACCGCGCCGATAGCGCCGGTGCCAGCCGTTGCCGCCGTCAGTAATCGCCGCCGGCTATGATCAACATCATCAGTCATGCGTTATCCCTCGACAAAACTTTGCCAGATCTTTGCATCGGCCGCTGCAGGTCCAAGGTTGGTGTAACTAAGAACGGGGCGCATTATACACAGTACATCGTAATTGCTGGGGTCCGGGAGACCCTCTGGCTTGACGGGGAGACCGCAGTTGCAACGCTTTCGCGCCGTGTTGAAGTTTCTATCGAAAGCGGTCGCTGTGGGGCTGGCGGTTGCCTTTCTGGTGGTGTGGTGGAAGCCCGCGCTGCTGGGCGCACTGAGCCCGGCACCGGCCGCGAAGCCGGATCCCGCGCCCGTCGCGACGGCTCCCAGGGCACCCACCGTGGTCCTCGACAGCTTCGCCGATGCGGTCGCACGCGCAGCCCCCGCGGTCGTCAATATCTACACCGCACGCCTCGTGACCGAGAAAGCCAGGGTCGCCCCGATCGACCAGCTGTTCGGCGATTACTGGCCGAGCTACCGGCAGCGCATCGAGCGCAGCCTCGGCTCGGGCGTCATCGTGGATGAGCAGGGCCTCATCGTGACGAACCAGCACGTGATTTCGGGCGCCGACTCGATCAAGGTCCAATTCTCCGACGGCCGGATTGCCGATGCCAAGATCGTCGGACAGGACCCGGATACCGATATTGCGATTCTCGACGTGCATACCAACAAGGTGCCAGTGATGCCGCTCGGCCGCTCCGACACGCTGCGGGTCGGGGATATCGTGTTGGCGATCGGCAACCCGTACGGCCTCAGTCAGACCGTGACGCAGGGCATCGTGAGTGCAACCGGCCGCGGCCAGCTCGGGCTCGCGACCTTTGAGAATTTTATCCAGACCGATGCGGCGATCAATCCCGGCAATTCCGGCGGCGCGTTGATCAACGCGCACGGTGAGCTGGTCGGCATCAACACAGCGGTGCTGAACCGTGCCAATGGCGGCCCGGAGGGAATCGGATTTGCAATCCCGGTCAATCTGGTGCGCGGCGTCATGCAACAGATCGTTGCCCACGGTCATGTCGTGCGCGGCTGGCTCGGACTGATGCCGCAGGATCTGAACGATGATCAGGCCGCGCAAATGGGTATCGCGAACGGCGGCGCGGCCGTGGTCGTGAATATCCTGGTGAAGAGTCCCGCATTTGAGGCAGGTATTCGCCCGGGCGATCTGATCACGGGCATCGGCGGCAAACCCGTGCATTCCTCGCAGGATGTGGTCAGCCGCGTCGCCGCGCTGACGCCGGGCTCACAGGTGGAGGTTGAGGGACGTCAGCCGGCGGGCAAGACCTTCCACTACAAGGTGGGCGTGATCGAGCGCCCGCTCAGCGACCCGACCGCGCGCCGCTGACTGCATCATCCCGGGACGCGACGGATTTTCGCGCCCAGCTGTTGCAGCTTCTCTTCGATCGCTTCGTAGCCGCGGTCGATGTGGTAGATGCGCTCGATCTCGGTGCGGCCATCGGCCACCAGCGCCGCCAGGATCAGGCTCGCGGATGCACGCAGGTCGGTCGCCATGACCGGGGCGGCGGTCAGTCGGTCCACTCCCTTGATGATCGCCGTGTTGCCCTCGAGCCTGATTTCGGCACCCATGCGCCGCATTTCCAGCATGTGCATGAAGCGGTTTTCGAAAATCGTCTCCGTGATCGTGCCGACCCCAGCGGCGATCGTATTGAGCGCCGCAAATTGCGCTTGCATGTCGGTCGGAAAGGCCGGATACGGCGCGGTGCGGATGTCGACGGCCTGCGGTCGGCGCCCACGCATGTCGATCTCGATCCAGTTCTCGGCACTCGTGACCGTGGCGCCCGCCTCCTGCAGCTTGTCGATCACGGCCTCCACATGCTGCGGCCGGGTATTCTTTACGCGCACCCGACCTGCGGTGATGGCACCGGCAACAAGGTAGGTTCCGGTCTCGATGCGATCGGGCAGCACTTCGTACTCGCAACTGTGCAGGCGCTCGACGCCCTGGATTACGATGCGGTCAGTGCCTGCGCCGCTGATCTGCGCGCCCATCGCCCTCAGGAAATTCGCCAGGTCGACGACCTCGGGCTCGCGCGCTGCGTTTTCTAGCACGGTCTCGCCGTCCGCCAGTGTCGCCGCCATCATCAGGTTTTCCGTACCGGTGACCGTCACGGTCTCGAGCACCAGCCGCGCGCCCCTCAGGCGACGCGCACGCGCCTTGATGTAGCCATTCTCGATATGGATGTCCGCGCCCATTGCTTGCAGGCCCGCCACATGGATATTGACGGGGCGCGCGCCGATCGCGCAGCCCCCGGGCAGCGATACATCCGCACTGCCGAAACGCGCGAGCAGCGGACCCAGCACCAATATCGACGCACGCATGGTCTTGACCAGCTGGTAGGGCGCGAAGTATTCCTTGATTGTCGAGGCGTCGACTTCAACGCGCATCTTCTCATCGACGGTCACCGAAACGCCCATGCGACCGAGCAGCTCGATCATGGTCGTGACGTCCTGCAGATGCGGCACGTTAGACACGATGACCGGCCGGTCGGCCAGCAGGCAGGCGGCCAGGATCGGCAGGGTCGCATTTTTTGAGCCGGAAATGCGGATCTCGCCATCCAGCGCGATGCCGCCATGGATCTGCAACTTGTCCATGGTCAGGTGCGGGCAGCCCGAGGCGCTGCCGCGCCGGAATGTTCATCGGGCGTGAACACCTGCAGCGCGAGCGCATGAATTTCCTTGCCCATGTAGGTACCCAGCGTTGCGTAGACGAGCTGATGGCGTTGCACGGCGCGCTTGCCTGCAAAAGCCGGCGCCACCACGACAGCTTCGAAATGCACATTGTCGGGGCTGGTCACCCTGGCGGTGCTGCCCGGCAATCCGGCCTGGATCATCTGGGCTATCTGATCGGGATTCATGCGGCACTCCTCGAGAGGGGTTCAGAATCAACCCAGTGTACAAAGAAAGTGCCGCCCAGCCCAATCCGCGCACTGGGGAGCAACCGGGGTATCATTCATCCATGCCCTCATCGGTTACCGATACGAATCTCATCGAAATCGGCCGCCAAGCCCTGGCCGTGGAAATCGAAGGACTGCAGGCGCAACTGCCGCGCCTCGGTCAGGAGTTTGCGCGCGCCTGCCGGATTTGTCTTGATTGTCGCGGCCGAATTGTCGTCACCGGCATGGGCAAGTCAGGGCACATCGCCGGCAAGATCGCGGCGACGCTCGCAAGCACCGGCACCCCGGCATTTTTCGTGCACCCTGGCGAGGCAAGCCACGGCGATGTGGGCATGATCACGCGCGACGATGTGGTGCTCGCACTGTCCAATTCCGGCGAAACCGATGAAGTTCTGGCGATCCTGCCGGCGATTAAGCGCCTGGCCGTGCCCCTGATCGCGATGACAGGCAGCCCGCAATCCGCGCTCGCGCGCCTTGCAACGGTGCACCTGGATATTGCGGTGCCGGCAGAGGCCTGCCCGTTGAATCTTGCGCCGACGGCGAGCACCACGGCGGCGTTGGGCGTGGGCGATGCGCTGGCGGTGGCACTGCTGAAAGCGCGCGGTTTCACCGAGCAGGATTTTGCCCGCTCGCATCCTGCTGGCAAGCTAGGCCGACGCCTGTTGCTGCATGTTCATGACGTGATGCGCACCGGGGCGGCGATACCCAAGGTGCGCCTGGACACGCCGCTTGCCGAAGGGCTGATGGAGATGACGCGCAAGGGCCTCGGCATGACCGCCGTGATGGATGCAGCGGATCGTGTTGCCGGCATATTCACGGACGGCGATCTGCGCCGGGCGCTGGACCGCGCCGCGGACCTGCATGCGACGCGCATGCAGGAAGTCATGACGAAAAATGCCAAGTCCGTGCATGCCGGGATGCTAGCCGCGGAAGCGGTGCACATGATGGAAGAACACCGCATCACCGCACTATTGGTGATTGACGCTGATAACCGAGCCGTGGGCGCACTCAACGTGCATGACCTGATGCGCGCGGGGGTCGTTTGAATCCCCGCAAACCCACCGCGCTCGACAGGATCAAATTGCTCGTGCTCGACATCGATGGCGTGCTGACGGACGGGCGCCTCTACTTTGGTGCGCGCGGCGAGACGCTGAAGGTGTTCCATGCCCGTGATGGACATGGCATCAAGCTGCTAATGGGTAGCGGAGTGGGTGTAGCGGCGATCAGCGGCCGGCGCGTGGCCGCCGTGACTGCACGCATGCGCGAACTTAAGGTACGGCATGTGGTCCAGGGGTGCAGCGATAAGGTCGCCGCCTTGCAGAGCCTGTGCCGCCGCCTCGAGATCCCGCCCCTGCACTGCGCCTGCCTGGTCGATGACACGGTCGACCTGCCGCTGATGTCCGCCGTGGGCTTTGCCGGTGCTGTCGCCGACGCCCACCCGGTGGCCTTGTCCGCGGCCCACTGGGTATCCGGCGCGAACGGTGGACGGGGCGCGGTGCGCGAACTATGCGATGCGATTTTGCGCGCGCGCGCGAGGCATCGTTAGCGTGCGTTTCCGGCTGCTATCGCTGATTGCCGTGCTGGCCCTTGCGATCAGCAGCTGGTTCCTGAGTCCCCCGGGGCGCATGCCCGGCGCCCCCAGCACCGCGCCCCGGGCTGCAAGCCCCGGCTATTACCTGAAGGACGGCGTGCTGACGGAGTACGACGCCAATGGCGACCCCAGCGTCCGAATCGCCGCAAAACGAATCGATCAGGTCGAGCACGGGGACGAGGTTTTACTGCACGACATCCGCGTCGATTACCAGGCGCCGGACGGCTCCCAATGGGTCATGTTGGGGGACCTTGCGCATGTGCGGCCCGGCGGCAACATAGTGGACCTGTCGGGTAATGTCGAAATGCAGGGCTCGGAACACGCGCGTATCGGCGCGCCGATCATTCGCACCGATGCGCTGAGCTATGATGTCAGCCGCTCTGTTGCCAGCACCGACGGCGAGGTTCGGATCGACTATCTGCTGCACACCCTGACGGCGCGCGGCCTGGTCGCAAACCTGCGCGAGCACACCGTCAAGCTTGAAAGCCGCGTCAATGGCCTATTCCATCCGTAACACCCTGCTCGGCCTCGTGGGTCTGGCAGTGCTGTCGGTGACGCCGGCGGCTGCCCTTGCGCCGACGCGCGAACCGATCCACCTGGACGCGCAGTCCTTCGAACTCGACTACGGCAACAACGTAGTGGTGTATCACAAGGTCAAGATTTCGCAGGGCGCGATGTCGGTTGCTTCCGACCAGGCGCGCGCGACGGGCCTGGACTTCGAGAACAGCCACTGGGTTTTTCAGGGCAACGTCCGAATTGCCATGGACCAGGGCGAAATGACGTCGGATGAGGCCGACGTCACATTCGTTAAGAAACTGGTGGCGACCGCGCTGGTCACGGGCAAGCCCGCATCCTTTGTGCAGAATAACGCCATTTCCGGCAAACCGGTGAAGGGACATGCCAATACCATCGACTACAATATCGCCAAGGGCGTCGTGCGCTTCTCCAGCAACGCCTGGCTGAGCGACGGCCAGACCGAGATCCGCGGCGAGATGCTGAAGTACAACGTGCTGGAAAAGAAAATGGTGGGCGAGGCCGCCGACCAGAGCTCACAGCGCGTCCACATCACGATCACGCCGCCACCTGCGAGCGGGAAACCATGAGCCAGCTGCAAGCTAGTCACCTGGCCAAGAGCTACAAGTCGCGCCAGGTGCTGCGCGATTTGTCACTGCAGGTCGGCAGCGGCGAGGTCGTCGGCCTGCTAGGACCTAACGGCGCCGGCAAGACCACGGCCTTTTATATGATCGTCGGACTGACTGCCTGCGAGCAGGGCCAGATCCTGCTGGACGATCGCAACATCACGCACCTGCCGATGCACCATCGGGCGCAGCTCGGCTTGGGGTACCTGCCGCAGGAGCCATCCGTGTTTCGCCGGCTGTCCGTCGCCGACAACATCATGGCGATTCTCGAGATGCGCCCGAGCGGCGATGACACCGCCCGCCATGAGAGGCTCGAACAGCTGCTCGATGAGCTGCAGATCGGGCATGTCCGTGACAGTCTCGGGGTCAGTCTTTCGGGGGGGGAGCGGCGCCGCGTGGAAATTGCGCGCGCCCTGGCGGCAGATCCGCGGTTCATCTTGCTGGATGAACCCTTTGCCGGCGTAGACCCGCTCTCGGTCCTGGATATCCAGCGCATAATCAAGCACTTGTCGCAAAAGGGCATCGGAGTACTCATCACCGACCATAACGTCCGCGAGACCCTCGGCATCTGCGAACGCGCCTATATTGTCAACCAGGGTATTGTCATTGCTGCAGGAACTGCGGAACAGATTCTTGCCAACTCCCAAGTCCGTGAGGTGTACTTGGGCCAGGATTTCAGACTGTAGGACCGGAATCTTTTATAAATATGATGAAGCCCAGTTTGCAGCTTCGCATTGGCCAGCAGCTTACGATGACGCCGCAGCTGCAACAGGCGATCCGTTTGCTGCAACTACCCGCCCTCGACCTGCAGGCGCACGTGCGCGAAGCCCTCGAAACCAACGTCATGCTGGAGGCGGACGAGGAAGGCGCGCCAGAACCGGCACCCGGGCGAATACCGGAAACAGGCGATACAGCGACCCATGCACAATATGCCGAGCTCGATGGCGGCTCCACGGGCGGCGACCAGCCCGACGGACCGGAGCTTGAAATTGCCGATGAGTCCTGGGAGGAGCGCGCGATGGCCAGCGCCGCACCCGCGGCTCCCTGGTCGGACCAGGATAACCGCGAGGAAGGGAATCGCGACCGGCAGGACCAGACTTTGCAGGACTTGCTGGCCGAGCAACTGGTGCTTGCGCACCTGTCGCCCATCGGCATGGCGATTGCACGAGTGCTGATCGACGCCATTTCCGATGATGGCTACCTGCAGGACGATCTGGCCACCATACGCGATAGCCTGTTGCCCGAGATCGATGCGCCGATGGCGCAGATAGACAAAATCCTCGCCACGGTCCAGGCGCTCGAACCGGCAGGCATTGGCGCGCGCAGCTTGAGCGAATGCCTGCTACTGCAGCTGCGTCAGCTCGACAGCTCGACGCCGGCGCGCGACCTCGCGATCCGCATTGCGCAGGACCACCTGGATCTCGTTGCGAATCAGCAGCCTGCGCTGCTGCGCCGGCATCTGCACTGCAGCGAAGATGCGCTGGAGATGGCTCTGGCGCTGGTGCGCTCCTGCCATCCGCGTCCCGGCGCGGCCGTCGGTTCCGGGCATGCGGAGTATGTGATCCCGGACGTTTTCGTGCGCCGCACGGAACGCGGCTGGATCGTCGAGGTCAACCCAGCAACGGTACCCCGAGTCCGCGTCAACCAGGGGTATGCCAGCCTGATTGCGCGATCAGCCGACTACGGCATGCTGCGCGCGCAGTTGCAGGAGGCGCGCTGGCTGTTGCGCAGCCTCGAGATCCGCAGCGAGACGCTGGTCAAGGTTGCGCGCTGCATTGTGCAGCGGCAGAACAATTTTTTCGAGCATGGCGAGGAAGCAATGGAGCCCTTGATCCTGAAGGACGTGGCGGCCGAGGTGCAAATGCATGAGTCGACGATCTCCAGGGTCACGACCGCCAAGTACATGCATACGCCGCGCGGGGTGTTTGAGTTCCGCTTCTTCTTCTCCAGCCATGTCGATGCTGCCGATGGCACCGGTATGTCCTCCATCGCCATACGCGCGAAGATCAAGAAACTGATCGCGCAGGAGGACCCGGACTGCCCGATGAGCGACAGCAAGCTGGCGGAATGTTTATCCGGCGAGGGTATACCGGTTGCCCGGCGTACCGTCGCTAAGTATCGCGAAGGCATGCAGATTGCGCCGTCGAACGAGCGCAAGCGTGCCGCCGCACGTGCATCTTGAAAAGCAGAGAAAAACCAGGAGTAAGGTCATGCAGCTAGAACTCAGCGGTCATCGTCTGGAAATCACTCCCGCATTGCGCAGCTACGTCTCGAAGAAATTCGAACGCCTGACCCGGCATTTCGAGGGACTCATCGACATACACTGCGTGCTCAGCGTAGAGAAGCTGCGCCACATCGCCGAGGCAACGGTGACCCTGCGTGGCAACAAGATCCATGCCGATGCGACCGAGGGAGACATGTATGCCGCCATCGACGCGCTCGCCGACAAACTCGACCGCCGGGTGAAGAAGCACAAGGAGAAATCCTCCGACCATCACGTCGAAGAGGCCGTGCGGCTGCGCACTCCCTGATAAGGCAGCTGCTGCCCGCGCGATGCACCTGATCATCATCAGCGGACTTTCCGGGTCCGGCAAGAGCGTGGCCCTGCACATGCTCGAGGATATCGACTACTACTGCGTCGATAACATCCCGGCCGCGCTGCTGAAACCGCTGATATCCCATACCATTCGCGGCACTGGGGATGGCTATCCGCGAACCGCTGTCGGGCTCGATGCACGCAACCGCCCTAAGGAAATAGAAATGGTGCCGGCGCTAGTTGCGGAACTGCGCCGCAGCGGGATCGGCTGCGACGTGCTATACCTGCACGCGAGCGACGAAGTCCTGTTGAAGCGCTATTCGGAAACGCGCCGCAAGCATCCGCTGATCACCAGGGGCACCGGCTTGCGTGAAGCGATCGCCTCGGAGCGCGCATTGCTCGAGCCAATCACGGCATCCGCGGACATGGTCATCGACACCTCCAACATGGGCGTGCACGCGCTGCGCGAACTGATTCGCGATCGCGTCGACAACCGCCAGGAGGGACGCCTGTCACTGATGTTCGAGTCCTTCGGCTTCAAGTTCGGCATTCCGGGCGACGCGGATTTTGTGTTCGACGTGCGCAGCCTGCCAAATCCTTTCTGGGAGCATGCGCTGCGCGACCTGTGCGGGCGAGATGCGCCCGTCATCGATTACCTCGCAGGTTATCCGCAGGTGCAGTCCATGATTTCCGATATCGGCGATTTCCTGAACCGGCGGATCGCAGAATTCGCGCAGGCCAATCGCGGCTACCTGACGATCGCGATCGGATGCACGGGTGGCCGCCATCGCTCGGTCTACGTCGCCGAACAGCTCGCCGCCGCCTTCCGCAAGAGCTTTCCGCAAGTCCTGACGCGGCACAACTCGCTGACAGGCCGTTAGGCGCCATCGGCGCGCGGCCTTTCGGTCAGGAACGCGCGCAGCTCCGGAGCGCGGGTGGCGACATCGCGCACGCCGAGCTCGATCAATTCCCGGGTGTAACCCGCCTCGAATAGCAGATAACTTAGTAACTGGGTGGCCCCGGGATTTCCGGCGCCCATCGTCCGCAGCAATATTCGCAGGCTTTTCGGCAGCTCATGCGCATGGCGCGCCGCGATCACCGACGGATCCTCCGAGGGCTGGATGACCAAGGGCTCGATCTGGCGCGCCCCACTGAACTGGTTGAAGGCCCGAATCCGGTCAAGGTCCGAAAAGACGCCGTCCCAGAACAAGGAATCCAGCATGAATCCGAACATTTGGCCGAAACCGGGCTCTAGATGCACCGCCGGCGCACTGGCGGCATAGGATTCCGGGCTGCCGACGCCTATAACCAGTATGCGGTCGGCGCCCAGGTGGATCGCCGGCGTCAATGGCGTCGTCTGCCGCATCGCGCCATCGCCATAGAATTCGCCGTCCAGTTCAATCGGGCGGAACAGGAATGGAATTGACAGGCTGGCCATCAAGTGCGCGAGCGTGAGCTCGACGCGCGCCCCGTAGCGGGAGGCGCGGCGCCAGGGTTTGACCTCGTCGGCGCCAGCGAAGAACGTGACCGAGTTGGCCGTGGTAAAGCTCGTCGCCGAGACCGCTACCGCGTGCAATTGCCCGCCAGCGACGGCCGGCCCGACCCGCGAGAAATCGATTTTCTGGCGCAACAGCTCCCATAGCGGCGTGTTGTCGAACAGCGCATGCGGCGGGCTGACCAGCCAGCCGCCGGAGATCAAGGAGAGCAGCAAATGCATCCCGGAGCGCAGCATGGTGCGGTTGTCGACCCGGAACACCTGATGAACATGGAAATCCCGCCAGATGTCCTCGACTCCGGCTACGGTGCGGCGAAAATGCGTAGGATCGGTGGCTAGCGCGACCGCGCTGACTGCACCAGCCGATGTGCCGGTGATCACCTGGAACGGGCAATTGGCCCCGCGCGGCAGCAACTCCGCGATGCCCTTCAGGACCCCGACCTGATAGGCCGCGCGAGCGCCCCCGCCGGTCAGTACCAGGGCAAGTTTCGTCATGCGCTCAGGCAGCGCGCTGTTCGAGGATCTCCACCGCCGGCAGCGTCTTGCCTTCGACGAACTCCAGGAATGCACCGCCCCCGGTCGAGATGTAGGAGATACTGTCCTCGATCTGGTATTTTTCGATCGCCGCGAGCGTATCGCCACCGCCCGCCAATGAGAACGCCTTGCTACGCGCAATGGCATTTGCGAGGGTGCGCGTGCCTTGGCCAAACTGCTCGAACTCGAACACGCCGATGGGACCATTCCAGAGAATGGTCCCCGCGGAAGCCATCATTTTCGCCAGCCGTTCAGCTGAATCCGGCCCGATGTCGAGGATCATGTCGTCCGCACCCACGGCGGCCACGGCCTTTACGTCGGCCTCGGCGGTCGCCGATAACTCCTTGGCGACCACGACATCGCTTGGCATCGGAATCTCGATGCCGCGCTTCTCTGACTGGCTCAGCAGGCGCTTGCAGATGTCCAGCATCTGCGGCTCATACAGTGACTTGCCGACATTGAATCCAAGTGCGGCCAGAAACGTATTGGTGATGCCGCCGCCGACAATCAGCCGATCGACCTTACTAAGCAATGACTCGAGCACCGTCAGCTTCGTCGACACCTTCGATCCGGCCACGATCGCAACCAGCGGCCGGGCCGGCTTCTCAAGCGCCGTTTCGAGTGCGGTGAGCTCGTTAACGAGCAGCGGGCCTGCGCAGGCAACCGGGGCGAACTTCGCGACACCATGCGTGCTTGCCTCGGCACGATGCGCGGTACCGAAGGCATCCATAACGTAAACATCGCACAGGGCGGCCATCTTCTTCGCGAGTTCGTCGGAGTCCTTTTTCTCGCCCTTGTTAAAGCGCACGTTCTCAAGCAGCACGACTTCCCCGGGAGCTACCGCCACCCCGTCGATCCAGTCGCGCTTCAGCGGCACCGGCACGCCGAGCAATTCGGCGAGCCGCTGCGCAACCGGCGCGAGCGAAAAGTCCTCGGAAAACTCGCCCTCAACGGGTCTGCCCAGATGCGACATGAGGAGCACCGAAGCTTTGGCTTCCAGCGCCAGCCGTATGGTCGGAAGCGCGGCCCGGATACGGGCATCGCTCGTCACGAGGCCGGCGCTCACGGGTACATTCAGGTCCTCCCGAATTAGCACGCGCTTGCCGCCCAGAGCGAGGGCGGACATCTTGATGACCTTCACGATGCTTTTGACCAGGCCACCGCGGTATCGAGCATCCGGTTCGAGAAACCCCACTCGTTGTCGTACCACGCGCAGACCTTGACCATCGTGCCCTCGATGACCTTCGTCAGCGTGGAGTCATAGGTCGAGGAGGCCGGGTCATGGTTGAAATCGACGGACACCAGCGGTTGGTCGTTATAGGCGAGGATACCCTTCAGCGCCCCCTTCGAGGCTGCCATCACAAGGCCATTGATCTCCTCGACACTGGTTTTCCGCGCGGCAATGAACGACAGGTCGACCAGCGATACGTTGATGGTCGGGACGCGCATGGCAAAGCCATCGAGCTTGCCCTTCAGGGCCGGCAGAACAAGGCCCACCGCCGCTGCGGCACCGGTCTTTGTCGGGATCTGCGACATCGTCGCTGACCGCGCTCGACGCAGGTCGACATGATATACATCGGTCAGCACCTGATCGTTCGTGTAGGCATGGATCGTCGTCATGATCCCGGCATTGATGCCGATGTTGTCGTGCAGCACCTTGGCGAGCGGCGCCAGGCAATTGGTCGTGCAGGACGCGTTGGAAACCACGGTATGGCTCGCTTTCAGTACCCCATGATTGACCCCGAAAACGACTGTCGCGTCGACATCGTCGCCGCCGGGCGCCGAGATCAGAACGCGCTGGGCGCCCGCGAGCAGATGCGCTGAGGCCTTGGCCTTGCTGGTAAAGAGGCCGGTGCATTCCATCACCAGGTCGGCGCCGAGCTCCCCCCACGGCAGCTTTGACGGATCACGTTGCGCGACGACGCGGATGCGGTCGCCGTTGACGACCATGGAGTCCCCGTCCACGTGGACCTCGCCCGGGAAACGGCCATGCGCGGTATCAAACCGGGTCAGGTGGGCATTGGTATTGGCATCGCCAAGATCGTTTATCGCGACAATTTGTATCTCAGCGGTACGCTTGCCTTCGTACAGCGCGCGAAGGATATTTCGTCCAATCCGGCCATACCCATTGATAGCCACTTTTATCGCCATAATTCTTCCCTTAGTGGTTGAAAGTCACTCCGCGAAGGTCGCGTCAATCGCCTTACCCACGTTCGCCGCAGTAAAGCCGAAAAATTCGAACAAGGGCTTGGCTGGTGCAGAGTGCCCGAATGTGTCGATGCCGACGACCTGCCCCTTCAGCCCCACGTATTTCCACCATAACCCGCGCGCACCGGCCTCGACGGCAACACGGCGCGTGACGCCATCCGGCAGCACGCTCTGGCGGTAGGCCGCGTCCTGCCGGTCGAACGACGTCGTGCTCGGCATGGATACAAGGCGTATGCGCCGCCCGCCAGCCGCCTGCGCCCGCACCGCATCGGCGGCAATGCCGACCTCGGAACCGGTCGCGATGACGAGCGCCTCGGGCACGCCGTCGCAGTCGATCAGCACGTAGCCGCCGCGCTCAATCATCGCCACCTGCGCCGCGTTGCGCGCCTGGTGCACCACCGACTGGCGCGTCAGGATCAGGCAGGTCGGACCACTGCGATCGGTCAGCGCGCAGCGCCAGGCGACCGCGGTCTCGACGCCATCGCAAGGCCGCCACAGGTCCATGTGCGGGATAAGCCGAAGGTTCGAGATGTGTTCGATAGGCTGATGTGTCGGACCATCCTCGCCCAGCCCGATCGAATCGTGTGTATAGATGAACACCACGCCCAGGCGCATCAGGCATGCGAGGCGCACCGCGTTGCGGGCGTAATCCGAGAAGGTCAGGAATGTGCCGCCATAAGGTACAAAGGCGCCGTGCGCGGCCATGCCATTCATGATCGCGGACATGCCGAATTCGCGCACGCCATAGTGCAGGTAATTACCGTCCGGCTTTTCCGCCGTAAGCACCAGCGAATCCTTGCGCAACGTGCCATTTGACGGCGTCAGGTCTGCGGATCCGCCGAGCAGCTCCGGCAGGATCGGACCGACGGCGTTCAGCGCAGCCTGCGAGGACTGCCGCGTTGCAAGCACCGCTCCCTCGGCCTGTACCTTGTCAATGAATGATTGCATCGCCCCCGCAAGGACAAGCGGCAGCTCCCCTGCCATGCGCCGCTCGTACTCGGCCGCGAGCGCAGGAAATGCACTCTGGTAGGCAGTCCATGCCTGGTGCCAGGCGGCTTCCGCCTGCGCACCCTTCTCGCGCTGGTCCCAGGCCGCCCGAATGTCCGCCGGTATTTCAAAGGGCGGCGATGTCCAGCCCAGATTGATTCGCGTGGCGGCGACTTCTTCTTCACCCGGCGCCTCGCCGTGCATCGCCGCCGTGCCCTGCTTATTGGGCGCACCCCATCCGATGATGGTCGTGGCGCATATAAAAGAGGGTTTGTCGGTGACGGCGCGCGCCGCGGTAAAGGCGTCAGCAATTGCCCCGGAGTCATGGCCATCAAGCTGCGCGATCACATGCCAGCCATAGGCCTCGAAACGCTTCGCGGTATCCTCGGTAAACCAGCCCTTCACCCTGCCATCGATCGAGATGCCATTGTCGTCGTACACGACGATCAGCTTGCCGAGTTGCTGGGTCCCGGCAAAGGATGCCGCCTCGTGGGTGATCCCCTCCATCATGCAGCCGTCGCCCACGAACGCGTAGGTATGGTGATCGACAATCGTGTGTCCCGGGCGGTTGAAGGTGGCAGCCAGCGTGCGCTCCGCGAGCGCCATTCCTACCGCATTGCAAAACCCCTGCCCCAGCGGGCCAGTCGTGGTCTCTATGCCGAGGTGCAGTTCACGTTCCGGATGTCCCGGAGTATGTGAACCGAGTTGGCGAAATTGGCGAATCTCCTCCATCGACAGCGGATACCCGGTGAGATTCAACACCGAATACAGCAGCATCGAGGCGTGTCCGTTGGACAGCACGAACCGGTCCCGGTCCCACCACAGGGGATTGCCGGGGTTGTACTTCAGGACGTCCCGCCACAGGACCTCGGCAATGTCAGCCATGCCCATGGGCGCGCCCGGATGTCCGGATTTGGCTTTTTGGACGGCGTCCATCGACAGGAAGCGAATGGCGTTAGCAAGCTGGCGACGTGTTGGCATAAGGGTGCGTATTGTCCCCGATGAGGGCGCTGCCAGCAACGGGTCGGTAGGAGGCCTCTGACAGCTTATGTGCAGTATAACGACGAATCGACATGATCCAGTTCACCGTTATTCTGCGGCGGCTTTGCTAGGATTTATGGCATGAGAATCCTGCAGGTCACTGACACGCATTTGTACGGCCACGCGGACGGCACCTTGCGCGGCGTCGAGACGGACGCGAGCCTGCGCGCAGTCATGGCCGAGGCCTTTGCGCAGTTCCCGCGCTATGACGCGCTGCTGGTGACGGGCGACATCGCGAATGAAGACCCGTTGGGATACAAGCGGTTTCGGCATATTTTCGAGGCCGTCAAGCGGCCCGTGTTATGCATCCCAGGCAATCATGATGACCTGCCGGCGATGCGACGGGAATTGTCCGCAGCGCCCTTTTCGATCGGCGGGGCGCATCGTTTCGGCGACTGGAAGATCATCATGCTTGACAGCCTGGAGCAGGGCCGGGCCGAAGGCAGGCTGGCTGCCACGGAACTTGCCCGCCTCGAGCGTGAACTGGCGCGCGCGCGCGACCAGCATGTCATGGTGGCCCTGCACCACCACCCGGTCCCGATGGGTAGCCATTGGCTCGATTACGTTGGCCTGTCGAATGCCAACGAGTTCTGGCGGCTGATCGAAGACTTCCGGCATGTGCGCGCCGTCATCTGGGGACATGTCCACCAGGCCTACGAGGGCAAGCGCGGCAAGGTGCGCTTGTTCGCCACGCCGTCGACCTGTGCGCAGTTCTTGCCCGGCAGCGACCGATTCGCTACAGACTCGCGGCCACCCGCGTATAGAAGCTTTCGGTTGCATCCCGACGGACGTGTCGAGACGCAGATCCATTGGCTCGAGGCCGTGTCCGCACGCCGCGCCGCGAGCGGCTGAAAGGCAGTTGTCTCAGATTGGTGGTGGGGATAGTTGCGCGGAATTATCCATGGCGCCGTCCGGTCGCGGCCGATGCCCGTCGCGCATCTGCTGCAAGCGCTCGTCAGTCCACTTGGCACGCTTCACCTGAAGTTCGGCGAGGTGCGTTTTCTGAACCGGTGCGAGCAGCGCATAGCACTGTGAATAAAGTTTCGTTCGAGCGCTAATTAGTTTGGCAGTCAATACGCCATTTTCCTGGCTGACCCTGGTGGCCAGCTGTGCGTAGGTCTTGTCATCTGGCGCGGTTTCCCGCAGCAGCTTAAAATTCGCGTGCAGTTTTTCGTGCAAATCCGTCATCGCCGGCTGGGCGGCTTCCAAAATCGATTTCATCGAGACGCGTTGCGCATCGGTCAGGCCCAGCGCGCGAAACATGCCCGCGTGGCCATGATGGTGATGCCAGCCGCCCTGCTCCCAGCCGTCGTGCCGCTCGCCGTCGCGCCGCCAGCCATCATGCCGCTCGCCCTCGCCGCGATGGTTGCGGTCATGCGCCTGTGGCCCCTCCGCCGGCGCGCCCGGCGCGTCCGCATCTGCCGCGGCCGCGGGTCCCGCCGCTACGATTACCGCCATGCACGCGAGCACCCCGCTCGCAATTACGCTACCGATCGCTTTCATGTTCAGCACTCCATTCAGTGCAAATCTTCCCCACGAGGGCATTCTAGGCGGGGCGTCCATAGGCTTGTGTCAATGCTGGCGAAAGACCATGCAAAGTTGTGTGAATCCACGGTGTTTTTCGTAAATCACGCGCTCCGGATGTGCCACAGTAAGGCCGCGAGACCATGAACACCGTACCTCCAATCCCATTCCCATCCACCGAGGCCCGGGTGCTGCTCGTCGACGACGATCGCGAGCTGTGCCAAATGCTAACGGAGTATCTGAACGCGGAACATTTCGAGGTCAACAGCGTGCATGACGGTGGGCAGGCCCTGCAGGAACTGCGCGGGAAGGCCTATGAGATCGTGATACTGGACGTGATGCTGCCGTCGGTGAGCGGCTTCGACGTGCTGCGTGAAATCGGCAGCTCGAATGCACCGCCTGTGCTCATGCTGACCGCGCGCGGCGAGGACGTTGATCGAATCGTTGGCCTGGAACTCGGAGCGGACGATTATCTTGCCAAGCCGTTCAACCCGCGCGAGCTGGTGGCGCGGGTGAAAGCCATCCTGCGGCGCAGCAGCGGGCCGCGGGCCGCCAAGGACGATGCCGGGCCGATCCACGTTGGCGACGTGAGCATTGACCAGTCGCGGCGCGAGGTGACAGTGGCCGGCAAGCCGGCCACGCTGCGCGCCAAGGAATTTGACTTGCTGCACACGCTGGCCGAGAACCGCGGCCGGGTGCTGACGCGCGAGCAACTGCTCAACCTGGTGTGGGGCTACGACTTTCTGGGGCAGACGCGCACGATCGATGTGCACGTGGCGCACCTGCGGAAGATCCTGGCCGGCAGCCGGGTGAGTATCGAGACGGTGACTGGAATCGGCTACAAACTGGTGGGGGGTTAAGCGGATGAGTCACTCATCAGACGGCGTGACCATCGATCACGTAGCGATTGGCGTGCTGCGCCGCGACGGGGCGCTGGTTATGGTCCAGCAGCAAGCCGGGCCGGAGGCCGCGCCCCAGGGCGCGCCGTATTGGGTTTTGCCAGGCGGGCTGGTGGAAGCGGGTGAACT
>JANXZG010000032.1 GCA_025355645.1 Gammaproteobacteria bacterium
GATCATCGCCGGCGGAAATCCGGCGCGAGTCTGTTCCATGTACTCGAAGGTGTCGGAGTAGCGCCATGCGAACTTTGCCATGAGTTTCCATTCACTTAAAACATATGATCACATCACAGCACGTTGATCACGTCAAGCTGCTGCTTTTTTTCCCGAGGTAATCCTTGCTAAAGTAGCGAACAAGAATGTCCGTTCCGCTGCGCCGGGTACCTTGGCCACCGGCTTCTTGATATCGACGTTAGCCGCACGGCCGCTAGAATCCCTGGCCAGGCTCCGGATGGCGAGTCTCGGCATACCGCTCTATTTGTACTGGCGCAAGGCCCGCGCCCTCAGCGGGTATCGACCAGCAGCAATCATTCACGCGCTGGGAGTGGCCGTCAATCATCCTGCGATGACCTCGGATCTCAGTAAATTCAACGACATACTTTTTTAGACATTTTGGCATGTAATTGCTTATTTGACCAACGTTCAAGTTTCTGATCAAATCAAGTCTGGCCAGCGCTGCGTTCGACCAAAAACCACAGGGGAAGAGCTATGCGTAGAAAACCCGCCGCGCATGTGATGCGTGGAGAAATCACATTCTTGGCCGCTGCCATTTGCGCAGTGCTGCGTACCTCGGATGCTTCCGCCGCGACCGTGAACTCGGAGGCCAACGTTCTCGAACCTGTCATCGTCACCGCAGAGCGGCGCAGCGAGAGCATCCAGGACGTGCCCGTGAGCGTCACCGCCATTTCGGGAGAAACGTTGGAAAAATTCGGCGCAATGCGCTTTGACGACTATGCACGCACGATCCCGAATCTGTCCTTTGGTACAGGCAATGGCTTCGGCGTGACAACCGCACGCACAGTCACGTTGCGCGGCGTCGCCGGCGCGAACACCACCAGCTTCTACATCAACGATACGCCCGTTCCGTTGTCGCTCGATCCCAGAATCCTCGATGTCGAACGCGTTGAATCTCTTCGCGGTCCGCAGGGAACCCTGTTTGGATCATCTGCGATGGGCGGTACGGTTCGCGTCATTACGCATGCAGCCGATACCAAGAGCGGCGGAGGTTTTGTGGACGCGTCGGGGTTCGACGTCAATCATGGTGGTGCCGGCTACAATGTGTCGGGTACCTACAATATTCCCCTCATAGCGGACCAACTTGCCCTCAAAGTCAGTGCTTATAATTTCTTTCAGCCCGGCATTTTTACTCACGAATATGGCGTTGCAACTACGCCCGGCTTCATCGTAACCCCTGCACAAGGAGCCGGGCGGATCGATCATGTCGGCGATGATTTCGAGTTCGGCGGCATGGCCACTTTGACCTATACGCCCGAGAGCATTGCCGGACTGACCTTAACGCCGATGGCGATCTTCCAGTCGGCGCGCTCAAACGGCCTGCCGCTTGCTGACTATTCGCCGAGTAACCTGGTACAGATCCGGCCACTCAATGTCTCCGAAGGCACGCGGGACGAATGGAATTTCAGCAGTTTGACGGCCAAGTATCAGCTTGGTTTCGGCTCGTTCATTTCTTCGAGCACCTGGTTTCATCGACAGGCCTTCGACAACGAAGACGGCACCGAGGTCGTGTCAACTGGAACGTTCGGCGCCGCACCGTGTCCCACGAACCAGTACTGCGCCTCGCCGTCGCCGAGCTTTGTCAATAGGACGTCATTTACCCAAGAAGTCCGTTTTGAGTCCGCGTTCCTCGGGCCGGTGCAATTCGTCGCGGGCGCTTTCTACACTTATGAGAGCGGTCATACTATCCAGGAAGAAAATACTCCTTACGACAGCATGGGGGCGCCGGCTTTTGTGGAGAATATCCCCATCAACAATCGTGAACTCGCCGGATTTGTCGATGTGACCTATAACATCACTGCAGCGTTCCAATTATCCGCCGGTGTCAGAGAATCAGAGTTGCGAAATTCCTCCTCCTATGTCGCGAACGGCTGGATCAACGGCGGCGCGTCAAATTCGCCGTCCGCTCATAGCGAACATGCGCTCACGCCTAGATACACAGCCAAATACCATATCAGCGAGAATGCCATGCTCTATGCAGATGCGGCGAAGGGGTATCGCATTGGCGGAACAAATGGCGTGCTTCCTCCCATTTGTGACGCCGACCTCATAGCAGCAGGACATACTCCCGGCACGACCTCGTCTTACCACAGCGATTCGCTGTGGAGCTACGAACTCGGCTCGAAGAATACGTGGTTCGGTGGGCGCATGAACACGCGCATTGCGGCATTCCATATTGATTGGAGCAAAATTCAGCAGATTATACTGCTGCCGTGTACTTATCACCTTATTGAAAATGCGGGCGCGGCGACCAGTACGGGTGCGGAAGTGGAGGTGGACATAGCGCCCCTGCACGGCCTGAACCTCACGATATCCCTTGGCTACGACGATGCGAAGATCACGGAGTCGCCCGCCGGCTCCGCATTCGTTGCCGGCCAGCCGCTCAACGGCGTCCCCAAATGGTCGTCGTCGCTAATTGGCGAGTTCACCGAACCCACCGCTTTCGGTTCGGCATTTGTTCGCGGCCAGTACAGCTACACGGGGCAGAGCATCAGCTTCGCTAACGACCCTACGGGACTAGTTCGAGACGCGTATTCCTTAGTCAACTTGCGCTTTGGCGTTGCAAGGGGTCCCTGGGAGGCGGCGATCTTTACCAAGAATCTGTTCGATGTGCGAGCCAATCTAGGCGACGAGCAGTCGGAAATCGCGGCTTTGCGTGGCCGGCCCCGTTTCTTGATCGCGCAGCCGCGCACGATCGGCATCGAGTTCAAGCGCACCATTAATTAGTCGTCCTTGGAAATACTACGAGGTTTATCTTGCGAGGAATTGCTAATATCGTGGGAAAATCTTGTCGTCCTGCCAGATTGAATATCGCGTTTAGCTTCGCTGCGATTTTGTCTACCATTCCGTTTGCAACAGCAACATGCGAACCCCAGCTGGCCGATGATGCAATAACTGAAACCTTATCCGATTTAATCGATCAGACGGGGATTCCAGGCATCACGTTTTCTTTCTACGGGCCCAATTCACGGCAAAGCTACGCCGCGGGATTGGCGGATCGTGAGAGCAAAACGCCGATGCAACCACGTGCCGTGATGATGGGAGCAAGCACCGGCAAAGTACTTGTGGCGGTACTGGCCTACCAGGATATCGAGAAAGGCCGTCTACATTATTCCGATAAAGTCGCGCATTTCTTAGGCCGAGATCGCTACTACAATCGGCTCCCCGGCGCGTCGCAGTTCACAATAGAAATGCTGCTGACTCACTCAACCGGTCTCGTCGATGGGACGGTGGATATTGCGGCTATGAGGAATTCGCTTGGCGCCTGGACAAACGAGCGCCGCTTCAAGGCGGCACTGGGTACGAGGCTACTCTTCAAGCCGGGCACAGCTTTTAGTTACAGCGACCTCAACTATCAGATTCTCGCTGCTGTCGTTGAGTCGATTGAGGGAAAATACTTTGGTCTTCTCGCGGAGACCCGGATCATACGCCCGCTTCGCATGCTCGACACGACACCTGCTACGGCTAGATTTATTCCGGGATTGGCCAGCGGATATGCCGGGCCAACCTCAAAACCGCAGTATGAAAACATCAAGCTGCCCAATAAAACCGCGGAATCAGGGCGGCTCTTTATGAACCCCGCTTTTGAAGGCGGCGGTGGGGGATTTGCCACGAGTTCCCCAGATCTAGCGAAGTTCACATACAGCGTGTTCGCGACTCACTTGATAGGACAGCAGGAACTCAATCACATGACAGCGCACTTCGTGCCCCTTCCCGCGTCATCCGGGAAACTCGCCTACGGCGCCGGTATTTTCAGATACGAGACCGCACTAGGCACGGCCTATGGCCACAGCGGCGTCTGGTTTGGGTACAAAACGTTGATGCTTTATTTTGCATCTCTGTGTGTTGCGGCGGCAATGCAGGTGAACAGCCAAATTGACGGTGACGGTAACGACTTATCTCAGTTTCGTATGGGCATTGGGAGCCTTGATATGTCGGATATGCTGACAGAATTGCTCAGGCAAACGATGGAACAAAAGCGCATGCATTCCCAATGCCGACGCCGATGAGACGCGGCATCACGGTCAGTGGTCGCATCGTTCTCGCGCGTTACGTTGCCGGCTCAGGATCTGCATGTGCAACGGTATTGGCAGATGTATGCGACACGGGTGCACAGTCAGCGGCGTTGGCGATTCGCGCAACGCCATGCCCGCACGCATCACTCCGATTCAGCCGGGCTCTGGTGCATCTAGGGCATCGGGTAGACTGCCGGATTTTGTCTGCCGAGGTGCTGAATGACGAAGCCGATCGCCCGTGACTCGATGTATCGCAAGCGGGTATTCGACGCCGACATCATCGAGCTGTGCGTGCGTTGGTATATCTCCTACCGGCTCTCGTACCGGGACCTGGTTGAGATGATGGCCGAGCGCGGCGTCCAAGTCGCCCAT
>JANXZG010000033.1 GCA_025355645.1 Gammaproteobacteria bacterium
CCGCGCTGAGCCGTATTTCCCGCGCTTCACCGACGCCGCCACCATGGACGAGCGCGCCGCAGTGGTCGACGCAACGCAGCCTCACGGGATAATCCCAGCCGGGGCGAAGTGGCTCCTGCTGATGCTCGACCAGCAGGGCAATACCGAGCGCCTCGCGTGGTTTCCATGGGTGCTGCGGGCAATCGGCCCCGGCGGCGAATCGTGGCTGGTGGATGCCGGCCAAGTGCCGAAGCCCGGCGAGGACGAGGTCGGCGGATTCGCTGGCGTCGACCTGCTGGCGGAGCGTGCATGGAAGCGTGCCGATGGGATGGATGACATGAAGCCTAACCTCGTCATCATGGACGGTGCAAACGGAACGATGGCGGAGAAGGTGCGCGCATGGGCCGCTCGGCAGCCGCAGCGCCGTGTGCTAATTTGGGGCAACCATCGCCTGACCAGCGAGGAACCGTTCCGCCTTTACGTGCCGGGAAAGCGGGCCAAGCAACCCTGGCCGCAGGGCGTCCGTGGTTATGCGATAGCCTCCAATTACTGGCGCGATCGCGTTGACGAGCGCCGGCGTCAGGTGATCGGCGCGCCCGGCTGGTGGCTTCCTGATGCGGTCCCCGCTTACTACCTGCGCTCCGTCTGGGATTCTGAGGTTCGCGTCGTCGTGCAGCGTCAGGTGACTGGCCTCGGAATGCGCGAGGTTGTTGCGTGGGAGCCATCCAAGAGCACAGACGGCAAGACCGTCACCTACCGGCGCGATAATCACTGGTGGGACTGCGAGGTAGGCCTCGCCGCGATCGCCAACATTTTCGGACTCGACAAGACCATCGCCCCATCAGCTCACCAACGAGTCCGCCGCCGCGTGGGCTCCATTCGAGGCAAGGAATAAGCATCATGATCAAGAACTCCCTCAACCGCAACCCGCCACAGATGAGCACCCGCCCCCCGCTCATCCCCATGGACGAGCAAGCGCCATCAGAGGATGGCGGACTGCCCCAGGGTCGTCCGCCCTCGGATGCGCCGCCGCTCATCCATGAGACGGCTCAACCCGTCCTCCTCTTTGATGTGGTTCCGGCCCTACGATGCCCGCGCTGCGGACGCGGCATGCAGCCTCGCGTGCTGCGCCGCCGGAAGGGATCCGAGATCCGGGAGTGCGCGTGCTCCCTCTGCGGTCAGGCGTTCCTCTACACGCCACCGGTGATCAGTCATCGCCCGTAAAAACGTGTAATACACGTTTAGCGAATGCTCCCTCTGATCCTACGGTCGGAGGTGCATGCCACGCTCCACCGGTCCCATTCAGGCGGAAATCACCCTGATTGAGGGGCAGTTGTCGGGCTCGACCGGCAATGCCGGCGGACTGGCATCGCAGATGAGCGCGGGCGCTACCAGCATCAGCTTCGCCGATCGCCAGAAGCTGGAACAACGTCTGGAGTTCCTCTATCGGCAGATGGACCGCATCACCAATGGCGGGATGATCAACCGTGGGCGGGTCGTGGGCCTCGCCGGCGGCCCGGTCAGCACGAATAGCCCATGAACCTCTGGTCGCGAAGTCAGTTGGCCGGATCGGTTTTCCGGCACACCTTCAACCAGGCCAGAGTCCAGGCGAAACGCTCCTATTTCTCCGCTGTTTTCTCGTCTACATGGTCAAGTCTTGGCAGCTTTCTCGGCACCTATGACGCCGTCGACCCGCGCAACAAGGCAATGCGTGGGGTCATCGGCACACAGGCAAGCGAGCCATCTCTCGTCGCATCGTTGCCGTACATCCGCAACCTCTGCCGGAACTACGAGCGCAACAACCCGACGGTCCGCGCTGGCATGGAGGCTATTGTTGCCCTCACGGTCGGCAGCGGCATCGCCCTGGAGCCGGATTCGGGGGATTCTGTCTGGGACGCTCTGATCCGGCGCGGCTGGGTCGAATATATCAACGACTGCACCACCACCGGGCAAAATATCTACGCGCTGCAATCAATCGGGATGCGCGACGCGGTGATTGCTGGCGAGCTGCTATGGCGCTTCGTGGTTGATGATGCCCGCAGCGCTAAGGGCAAGATTCCCCTCATTATCATGCCGATTCAGCCGGAATGGCTCGGCCAAGATGGGTCATATACACCAAATAATGGCAATGGGACAATTGGAGGTATTGATCTTGATACATTCGGACGCCCAGTGTCATACAATCTCCAGGGCCCTACTGGAAAATATGAAAACGTCCCTGTCGATTCCATCATTCACTGGTTTGAGCGCCGCCGTGGCCTACAGGTGCGCGGCGAGCCGTGGTTCGCGCCGTTGCTCACCACGCTGCGCCAGGTCAAAGACTTGGTGACCGCTGAACTTGAGGCGGCGAAGAATACCGCCTCGTTCTCGGCATTCATCACGACGCAGGGAAGCACTGCCCCACAGATGGATGAGAAACAAAGCCCGGTCCGCGACCTGGAACTCGGCTCCATTATTGAAGGCGCTCCGGGTGAAGGCGTCCAGCTCCTGAGCCACACCCGCCCATCGCAGCAGATCAGCCCTTTCCGCGACATGCTCAACGGCGACATCGCCGCATGCCTGCGCATCGGCAAGCGCTGGCTGAATCGCGACGTTTCGCAGGCCAACTACTCGTCAATGCGCGCCGATATGCTTGATCAGGAGCGCCTATCTGTCCCGGTCCGCGAGGACTTTGGTCATGGCACCATCGGCAAAATTTACAAAAAAATACTTCCGTACCTTTGCCTTCGTGCTGGCGTGCCGATGAAGTCGGAATCTTACCGCCTTCTGCCCGATGGTCAGCCTTACGTCGACCCGCTGAAGGACGTGCAGGCCGCAGCGTACGCCGTCGCCTACGGTTTCTCAGACTTCGAAACCGAGATCGGGAAGCGCGGAAGCGACTACAAGAAGGTCTGGGAGCGACTGGCGGCTCAGCGCAAGGAGATCGAAGCGGCTGACCTCCACATCAAGGATCCGACCGGCGGCATGGCGCTGGAGGATCCAGCCGAATCCGAAGCAGCGGGGGGGGGCAATTCCTCGCATGGCTCAGATCGTCCACGCGACAAAGACGGACATTTCGCGTAATCAATAAAACGTGTAATACACGTTTTGCAGACCTGAACCGCATGGTTTACAGTCCGCGTCATGTCCGACCCTGTCACTCCTCTTGCGCTGGTTTCCTCACTCGGTCGATCCGGGTTGTTCTACCGGTCGATGGAGTTGAAGAAGCGCGCGTCTGACGCGCCGGAATCAAGCTCTGGCGATACATGCATGACGACTGGCGATGTCTGCATGACCGGCTCCACGAATATTCCGTGCCGCATGGGCTCTGGCGATGGTTCCTGGTTTGAATCTCTATCGCATGACCGCGATGCGTGCGACACCTCAGCCTGCGCTGCGCTGCTGATCAATCA
>JANXZG010000058.1 GCA_025355645.1 Gammaproteobacteria bacterium
CGCGATATGTGCCGGATCGACCGCCTGGTCGATATACGCCGGGGAATGGGGGTTCTGGCTCGCCGTGACAGGCATCGCAGGCGCCGGGTTGGTCATTGGCGGCGGCGCCATCCTGCAGCAGCGCCAGCACTATCGCGCGCGCAGCAAGTGGCGCCGGACCATGTCCCGTTGATCAGAACGGCCGTAGTTGGCGTTGGGTACCTCGGGCGCTTCCACGCCCAGAAATACGCGAGCCTGCGGAATTCAAAATTGATCGGAGTCGCGGACTCGAGCGCTGCGGCGCGCGATGCGCTTGCCGCAGAACTCGGCACTGAGCCTGTTGCCGATTACCGCGAATTGCTCGGCAAGGTCGATGCCGTCAGCATCGTGACGCCTACGCCCAGTCATCACGAGATTGCCAAGGAGTTCCTCGCGGCCGGCGCACACGTGCTGCTCGAAAAGCCGATGACCGTCACGGTGGCGCAGGCGGAGGACCTGATCGGGATCGCGCGGCGCAAGAAACTGGTGCTGCAGATCGGGCACCTGGAGCGCTTCAACGCCGCGGTGCAGGCGCTGCAGCCGATCATGGGCGTGCCGCGCTTCATCGAGTCGGCGCGTCTCGCGCCGTTCAAGGTTCGCGGCACCGAGGTGGACGTCGTGCTGGATTTGATGATCCACGACATCGACCTGATCCTCAGTATCGTGCGCTCGCCCGTGGTTGCGGTCGATGCGATCGGCAGCAGCGTGTTCTCGAAGGAAATCGACATCGCCAACGCCCGACTGCGCTTCGCCAATGGCTGCGTTGCCAACGCCACCGCGAGCCGTGTAAGCCTGAAGACCGAGCGCAAGCTGCGCATGTTCCAGGATGATGCCTATGTCTCGGTCGACCTGCATCAGAAGGTGTTGACCGTGATACGCAAGGGCGCAGGCGTCGGACTCGATGGCATGCCGCAGGTCGCGATCGAAGAAAATAACTTCGAGCAGGGGGATGCCCTGATGAGCGAGGTCCAGGCGTTTTTGCAGGCCGTCGAGTCAGGCACCGAACCGCCGGTCAGTGGCGAGGATGGACTGGCGGCGCTGCGCATGGCGATCAGCATCACCGAGCAGGTCGAGAGTTCGCGGCGTCAGTTCGCAGCCGCGCCATCCGGCGCTAGCGTGATTTTGTCTACAAAATAGCGGGTGTCGCCAAAGCAGGAGGAGGGCAGGCCGCGATGCTCGGTGTAGTGCAGTTGCACGCGCCGCCCGACCAGGCTGTTCATCTGCGCGATCAGGCCGGGGTCTCGCACCGTGAAATCCCAGATCTGCGGCGCAACCCCTGCCACGATGTACATGGCGAGCTCGCCCTCATCGGTCTTGCAGATCCAGCCCTTGTGCGAGAACTTCTGTAGTACGCCGGCCCGCTCGCCGTCTGCATACGACCAGTTGAGCGCGAGCCAGGCCCAGCCCGCGCTGCCCGCGGCCAGCAGCAGAACCAATGACAGCAGCACGCGTAGGCCGCGGCCGCGTGGGGCAACAGCAACCCTGCTGTCCACTTCTTTTGCCATCATGCGTGCACTCCTGACTCACGAGCTCTAGCGTGCTGGAACGCCAGCCGCAATGCGCTCGCGCCACTGACGCACATCATGGGTTGCCCGTACGGTCGGGGCCACAGAGTCGATCAGCGTCGCGGCCTCGCGTAGCAGCGTCGCCGCCCGCGCTTTGTCTGTCAGTGCCTGCGCGTACAGAGCACCGGCGAACTCCACCGGGAGCCATTGATCGCCGTGATTGCGCGCGGCGATCTCGCGATCGTATTTCACGACCGGCGCAATGATTGTCGCGGCCTCATCAGTTCGCCCCTGCCGCGCGATTGCCATCGCCAGCCAGGTTGATTTGATGCCGATGTCCCGCCGGTCCAGCGCCGCTTGGTCCTGAAAGCGGTGGCGCGCGTCGACTGCGATACGCTCGGCTTTTTCGGCCTCGCTGAAGTTGCCAAGGCGGTACTCGGACTGGCCCGCAATGTGGGCGGCAAGGAACACGGCCAAATTGGTCCAGGCTTGCTCGAATCCGGGCGTTGGCTTGCGCGCCGTCGTTTCGCCCACGGCATCCCAGGCATTTTTCTGCGCGCGTTCGAGATCGTCCTTTTGCAACGCGATCGCGGCCGATCCGTATTTTGGCGTGGCAGCGGCGAGAACCGACATCATGGTGGAATTATTATCTTCCTTGATTAACCGAGCAGCAACCGCGGGAACCTGCTCCATCATCTTCGCGGCCGCGTCCATCTCCCCAATCTGCGCAACAATATCGGCATGCTGCGCAAGGTCAGTGAGATAAATCATCGAAAATGCTGTGCCGGATTGCCTAGTCTTGAGCCTGTACTCCAACGCCTTTTGGTAGTAAGGCAACGATTCCTTAAAGTGGCCGATGCTAACGTTGACATCGGCCATGGCATACAGCGAGGCGCCTAAGTTGAACTGGCTTGCGACGTTGGCCGGATCCAGATTCAGCAGGGCCGTGGAGACGTCTAACTGGCGTCGGACCAGTTTTTGCAGCTCATCCATTTGCATGGTATCGGCCGCCACGGCGCTAAGCATCCCAATATTCATCTGCTGCGCGTGCAATGCCATGCGGTTGCCGGGCCGCCGCTCCAAAACTTTGTCAACTATGTCGAGCGCGTGCAGGCTCGACTGGCGTGCTTCGTCATCGCGGCCGAGCGACTGCAGCGCTTCGCTGTTGCGACCGCTCGATTCGGCAAACAGGGCAGCGGCGTCAATATTCGACAGATCCTCCGCGCCAAGCGCGGATAAGATATGCATAGCCTTCTGCTCGGTGCGAACGGAATCGGCTGGATGGTTCTCGCCATTCTGTCCGTAGCCAAAAAACACCAGGATTTCCGCGTAGGCCTGGCGGATTTCTGGCGAAGCACCGGGCGCCTCGCCCAATGGCTGCATCACCTCAACCGCCTTCGTGCTGGTGGTGACGCCATTGGGATTGTTGCCGGTCAGCTGTATCAATCCCTGGGTGCTGTATCCCCGTGCCAGCGCAATCGCAGTGCCAACCGAGGTGTCACCATGAACACGCAAAGCTTCAAGTAGGTCAATACCTTCGGTCGCTACCGCCCCGGCGGCATCGAGATCTCCGCCGATCAAGCGTTTGGCCCGCGCATAGCGCACCATCGCAAGGGCGCCGTTACGGGTCGACTCGTCATCGCGAAGCTCGGGCGGCAAAGCGTGAAAATAATCGATCTGCCGCTTCAGGAACTCGGCAAGTACTTCCAGCTGCCCGAAGCTCTCGAGCTCCCGGTCGACATCGCCGCCTAAGTAGCCCAGCAGGTGTTCCGCGCCAGCGCGCGCGCGCTCCGATTCCAGACGGGTCTGTTCGGCTTTATGTTCGGCCCGGCGCGCCCGCTCGGTGCTGAAGAAGCCGAAAATCGCCGCCGCCACGGCGAGAACGGCAAGTACGATGCAGCCACTTGCGACCTGGCGTGCGCGCACTAGCGCGCGTCGCGCGGCGAGCTCCCGGTCGCGCTGGGCAGCGAGAGTCTTCTCCGTCGCCTCGCGCGCCTCGCGCTCATGGCGCGCATCGCGGCTCGCCTTGACGACGGGGCACAGCACATCATGGGTCAACTCCACGCGCCGGACATCGAGGCGCTCCTCGATGCGCAGCAGGCGTCGGTTCACGAGTGTTGCAAGCGTCGCGGCGTCTGCGCCGACGGACTTTAAGCGGCTGAGCACTCGTTCCTCGGCGACGTTTTCGCGATAGCCCGAACTCGTCAGCAGGTCCTCCTCAATGATCTGGCGAATCGCGGGCGACTGGTCTGCGAGCGCCCGCTCGTAGAAGTTACTGAGGATCGAGGCATGGGATCCGGCGAGCAGGTCCAGGGATATCTCGCTTCTCCCGGCGGCGAGGCGCGTATCGTTCAGCTCGCGGCAGATCAGGCTCAGGAGGGAGGGTTCCACCTCGGCGTTCGCGAGTTCCGCGCCGCCCGCGACAAACCGCACGATCGCCGCGGCGACTTCTTCCGAAACAAGCCTCTTGCCCGGTTGCAGCACCGCCGCGAGCGCCTGGGTGCCGTTCATCGGTGCAAGACGCAGCCGATTCTGCGAAATACTCGGCATGGCCCGCTTCAGGCTCTCCAGCGGCGCAAGGTAGTCCTCGCGCAGCGCGATCAGCACGCGATAATCACTGCGGCCAAAATCGAAGCGCTCGGCGGCAGAGTCATCCTTGTCGAGCTTCGCCTCCAGCGCCTTTGGCGGCCGGTTCTCGACGAGGTCGGACAGCTCCTCGATGAATCTTGCGGCGCGCGCGCGGCCGAACTCATCGCTTTGCGCCAGTGTGAAGATCTCCTCAAACTGATCGAAGATCAGCAGCGGGATCAACGTGGTGCCGGCCTCATCGCGCAGCACGTCGTCACGATGATGCAGGTACTCCCAGAGCGACTCGCCTTCCATCGCCACCCCAGCCTGCGTCCATTGGCCTGCGTAGCGTGCCGTGCGGCTGATTGCCTGCTTGATCTGTTCGGCGGGCTCCGGTGAGTCCCGGCCATAGTCGATGCGCACGTAGATCGGGCAGTAGCCCTGGGCGCGAAGGCGCGGGACTAGGCCTGCGCGCAGCACGGATGTTTTTCCAAGGCCCGACTGGCCGAACAGGACCGTCAGGAGCTTGCGCTGAACGCGCCTCGCAAGCTCGGCGACTTCCTCGTCGCGGCCATAAAAATACGCGCGGGTCTCCTCGGTGTACGAGGCGAGGCCCAGCCACGGATTTCGCTCATCTATGGTCGTCGCATCGACCTGCGGTTGGTTCATGAGGAGCCCTGCCGCATGAAGCCCTTCAGGCGCTGCGCGAACTCTGCTGGCACTTCGCCGTCGGGCAGTTGACTGAAATGCAGGGACTTGAATCGGTCCGGCACCACGGCGTCGGCCGCCGGAGTTGCATCGATCGTGATTGGCAGGATGAACAGCGCGCCATCGGCCATGTTGCGCACCCGATCGAGCGCATAGCTCCACTCGCGCCGGAAATAACCCTCATGACGGCGCTGCGTCGTTGCCGAGATCACCGGGATAAAATAGGAGCAGCGTGCGATGTTGCTTTGGATTTTACGATCGTAGTCATCGCCAACTTCGAGCCGATCGATATCGAACCAGGTCGTGATGCCGGCGGCCTCAAGCCCGGCCTTGATCAGCTGGACCGCGGCAAGGTCCTCGCGCGCATAGCTAATGAATACCGCGTGATCTGGCATCTCGCGCGACGGCGGCATGAAACGCGCCGGTCCGGTTGCGCCCGTGGCGCTTGCCGCATTGGCTGGCTTGCGGCGCGCCTGCCAGCGCCCGTGCAGCTCCTCGACGAAGCGCTCGGCGCCGACGTAGACACGGGTGCGGACGCTGACTTGCTGCAGGAATGCCATCAGGCGGCTGTCCTCACTCGTGTGATTGTCGGCGAGCACTTCGCCGACGTCGCGTGGGTCGGAGAGGCGCTGGCGCTTCGCCATGCGCAGGAACAGGCGTGCGAGCCAATTGGTGAAATTGCTGCCGATAAAGAGCAGATGGTTGTGCTCAAGCTCATGAAACAGCTTCTCGGGGGCGAGGTGCTCGCTCTGCAGCGCACAGATGAACTCCAGCAGGTCCTCATCCGAAATCACATAGGTCGGGGAGGCGGAGAGCTTGCCAAACAGATGATAGACAACAGGGCGTTGCAGCTGGTCGCGCTCACCCGTGAGGTCGGCGATACGGTTAGGTGAATAGGACAGCACTTCGGTCGTCGGAGCCCCGCCAAACCGCTCCAGGTTCAGCGCCGTCTCGAGCAGCGAATCGAAGGTCGTCGAGACGAATAGGTCGAAATCCGTGATCGCCGCCAGGCGCCGCAGCGCCACCGAGGGCACGAAGTTCGCTTCCTTCACGATGCTGCGCAGCCGAACGTAGGCCTCTTCACGCCGGCCGCGCGCCGCGAGAAACCAGCACACCACGTCGTTCAGCGTGTAGTGCTCGGGAAGTTCGGCGGTATTCACGTTAAGTCGTGCGGCGAGTTTTTCTGCGACCCAGTCCAGCAGCAGGCGCGGCCCCGAATCGGTCGCAACCTGCAGCAGGTCCGGCCCCACGATGGGGATAACGCGGCGCTCCTCAATGAATGAAAGGAGGTCGTCCCACGCGTCTTCGTCAAGCGTGGTTACGGGCATGCGCTGGGTAATGGAAGAATTCATGGTTATAGTTTTGCGGGCGTCAATTTAGCACATCCCGCCCGGACCTTGACACGCGCTAGCGCGGCGGGCAGATTAGCCGCCGCTTATGCCACTGACACCATTTCACCTGGCCATTCAAGTGCGCGATATCGGCGAGGCTCGCCAGTTCTATGGCGCCCTGATGGGATGCCCGGAAGGGCGCAACAGCAGCCATTGGGTCGACTTCAACCTCTATGGCCATCAGCTGGTCTGTCATCTGAATCCAGGCCTCGGAAAGTATGGGCGAATCAGCTCGCATTACAATCCGGTGGATGGCGACCAGGTGCCGGTGCCGCACTTCGGCATT
>JANXZG010000080.1 GCA_025355645.1 Gammaproteobacteria bacterium
CGGATGGCACTACGGTAGAATTTGGCCGCAGGAGACAGCAATCATGAGCACTAACATCAAGCCCATTCAGAACCAAGCCCACCTCGAGCGGCAGGCGCGAATCGATCTGGCCGCCTGTCACCGTATCGCCGCTCGCTTCGAGCTGCACGAAGCAATAGACAATCACATGACGCTGCTGGTGCCAGGATGCACGGATCGGTTTTATCTGGCGCCCTTTGGCATGCACTGGTCGGAGATCAGGGCAAACGATTTCTGCGAGGTCGACCTGACTGGCCGGTTAGTTGCGGGCAAGGGGCCGATCGAGCCGACCGCCCTGTACATACATGCCCCGGTCCACCGCTTGGCGCCTCGCGCGCGCTGCGTGTTGCACACGCACATGCCATTTACGACGGCGCTTGCAATGCTGGAGCAGCCCGCGCTTAGGATGGCCGTGCAAAGCGGCGTGATGTTCCATGAGGACATCGCGTTCGTCGATTACAACGGGCTCGCGTACGACCAATCCGAGGGAGAACGCCTAGCGCAGGCGCTAGGCAACAAATCAGTGCTGCTGATGCGAAACCACGGCGTACTGGTGATCGGCAATACAGTGCCCAATGCGTTCGAGCAACTCTATTACCTTGAGCGCGCGGCGCAGGCACAGATTCTTGCGATGTCAACGGGAAAGCCATTGCACGATATCCCGGACGACGTGGTTCGCGCGACGGTCAGGCAATTCAGCGAGGGTGCCGAAGTCGGCGGGGTCGACCGCGCGGACCTGCATTTCGCAGCCTTAAAACGCATGTTGGACCGTACCGAGCCGGACTACGCGACCTGATATCGGGGCATTCTCAATAGCCTGCGCTGTGCAGGTAGGCGACTGCGGCACCGGCGATGAGGCAGTAGATTCCGAACAGATACCAGCGGCCGGTCTCCAGCCACCGGCTGAGCCAGGTGAGCGCGAGTAGCCCTGCAAGAAACGCCACCACTGCTCCTATCACGCTCATCATCCCGATCGACGCAAGATCAGGGCCGCCCGTCTCATGTGCGGAGCGAATCAGCCGCAACACCTCACGCAGCACGACGGGCGGGGTTAGCACGACCGCCAGTGCGAAACTGAACGCCTCGGCGCGTGCCTTGCCGACCCCCGCGAGCATTCCAGCCGAGATCGTTGCTCCCGAGCGCGAGAATCCGCGGAACGGCAGGCAAAGACCCTGTACGGAACCGATCAACGCAGCCTGCCCAAGGGTAGGGTTTGACGTCTCGCTGGACATGCGCAGCTGGTGGCGCTTCTCGAGCAGTCCGGCAACCAGAATCAGCACTCCGGCCGCGACTAGCGCGGGCGCGATGAACTCCAGGCGACCGAAAAGGTCCTCGATCTCACCGTGGGGCAAGCTGCTCAACACTGTCATCTCGAGCAACTTGATGATCCCCTCCCCTATCAACGCCGTAAACGCAGTCGCGACCACAACCAGCAGCGCCGCGCTCCCGAACGCCGCCATACTGCGAAAGTAAGTCCGCCGCCACAGTTTCCAGAAATAAACAATGACCGCAAACATGGTGCCGGTATGCAAACTCACAAGAAGCAACGTCATGGAGGGTGAGGACGGGTCGAGGCCCAGCAACTTCTCGGCAACCACCACGTGCGCGGAACTTGAGACTGGCAACAACTCGGCAAGGCCCTGCACTATCGCCAGAATAATGACGTTGGCTAATGACATGGTCGCATTGTACCTTGCGGGCAGGGGCGCTTCACCGAGGCAGAGTGGGGACGAGTCGACACGCCGCCCCCACTGCCGAGGGGTAGGTGCGGGCCGGCCTCGGGCATCAGCCGCTCGCTCCGCCAATGATGCCCACGACTACTTCGCACGCATTTTTCATCGGTCATGTGCAGATGATCGTCGTGCGGCAGGTTAATCACTTTGCGTTGCCTCACGGCACCCCAATCGAGAGCCTCGTACAGCGCGCGGACCTGTGCGCGAAACGATGGATGATGTGCTACCGTTTGCCATCCTATGAATTGCCTCAAGATATTGCTTGTTTCTGGCGCCATGACACTCGTGGCACTCGCGGCGCCACCCACACCGGCCCGCCCGCTAAACGTCGACGATTTCGATCGGTTCGCTGATATTGGCGAGGTGCAAATTTCCGCAGACGGCGCATGGGTAGCATACGTGGTGGGAACCGTGGACCGCGCCGCGGATGAGCAGCGCAGCGCGATCTGGATCGTCAGGTGGGACGGGACCAAACAGGAGCTGGTAACCGCCTCCCTCAAGCATGCCGGCACCCCGCGCTGGAGTCCGGACGGGCGTTACCTGGCATTTAACGGCTCGGCGACGGACCCCGACGAATCGCAGATCATGTTGTTCGATCGGCAGAGCGGTCTGACCCGCGTATTGACCGATGTGACCGGCGATATAGGCGATTTTGTGTGGTCGCCAGACAGTAGGCGACTGGTCTTTGTGATGGTCACCGGCGCCGAACCGCCGCCCAAGGAAGGTGCTCCGCCGCAACCGATTGTCATCGACGCCGCGTATTTCAAGGAAGACAAATTCGGCTATTTTGAAAAAGGCCAGCGGCAGCATTTATACCTCGCCAACATCGCCACCGCCAAGATCGATGCGCTGACCAGCGATCCGCAATTCAACGATGATCATCCCGCGTGGGCTCCCGATGGGTCGCACATTGCCTTTGTCAGGACGCACGAACGGGAGGCGGACGTCGATGGCATGGGCGATGTCGATGTCGTCGACGCCGCGGTCGGCGCGCAGGCGTCGACGCTGGTGCGAATTTTCACGCCCAATGCGCAGCACCTGGCGTGGAGCCCCGACGGTTGCCTGCTCGCGTTCCTGCAGGGCCAGGAACCTAAGTATGTCTCCTACATGCTGGACCGGCTGGCGGTGATTCCCGCCGGCGGCGGCGCCGTGCGGCCCCTCAGCAACGCGCTGGATCGCGCGATCGTCGCATACACGTTCGAAAACTCAGGCTCGATCCTCGTCAGTATCGAAGATGACATGACGAAATATCCGGCGCGTCTCGACCTTAAAACCGGCTCGATCAAGCGTCTATACACCCTGCCCTCGGTCATTGACGGGATCAGCTCCGCCGCCGGTCACACGGCGGTGATGTATACGGACGACCGCTCTCCGGTCGAACTATATGCGCTTGAAGGAAGGGGGCTGCGCAAACTGACCCGGCATAATGATGCCCTGATGGCCGAGATCAATCTTGGATCCGTCGAGGAACTGAAGTTCAGCAGCCGGGACGGGACCGAAATCCATGGCCTGATGGTCAAGCCACCGAACTACCAACCCGGCAGGAAGTATCCCACTTTAGTTTGGATCCACGGGGGCCCCAGCGGCCAGGACGAACATTATTTCAGTTACGATCAGTGGCAGTTCAAGCGGCAGATGTTCGCGGCTAAGGGCTATGTCGTCCTTGGAATCAATTACCGCGGCGGCAGTGGCCGCGGCAGCGATTTCGCAAAAGCGATTTTTGCCGACTGGGGTCATCTGGAAATCGAAGACCTTCAGGCTGCCGTCGATCACGTCGTGGCACGGGGCATTGCCGACCCTGACAAGCTCGGCATTGGCGGAAGAAGCTACGGCGGCATCCTGACTGACTACATGATCGCAAAGGATGGGCGTTTCAAGGCCGCTATGAGTATCGCGGGCGACGGCAACCCGATTGGAATGTATGGCACGGACGAATATTTCCTGCCGAGCACCTGGGAACTTGGGCCGCCGTGGCGAGATCCTGACTTATGGATGAAGGTCTCATACCCGCTGTTCCACGCCGACCATATCCATACGCCGACCCTATTTATAGGGCAATCGAAGGACTTCAACGTGCCCGTCGCGGGTGCCGAACAGATGTACCAGGCACTTCGAACTCTCGGCGTGCCAACAGAACTGGTCATTTATCCCGGTGAGTATCACGATCTGACGCGTCCGAGCTTCATGCGCGACGAGATCGAGCGAGTCTCGGCGTGGTTCGATCACTATGTGAATGTTGTGCATTGATGCCCTTTACAATGCGCACACTATGAATAAACCCCGCGCTGCTGACGGGCCCCGGACGACCCGGCGCTGATCGAATTGCTGACCTCCATTAAGGCTATCTCGCCGGGCCGGCGGCTGAGCGCCTTAAACTGATCTGAAGGGCTGCAGCCCGAATTTGGCGCATCGAGACAAGTCGATGACGCAAATTGATCAGCCGTGACGGTCGCCGATGACCATACTGGGGCGCTAAAGCAAGGAGAAAAACTGATGGACGATCAGCCTACGGCTACCGCTCATGCTCGACGCCCGAGCGGCCGTGATGCCAAGCGAGCCTCCCGCGCCGCCCGCGCCGCGTCCTCCGTCCCCTACATCACGCGCAAGATTCCCGTGTTCGAGGTGCTAGGCGAGGAAGGCCTCGTCATGATGGAGCAGAACGCGGAAACAATACTCGAGGAAATCGGCATCGATTTTCGCGACGATGCCGAGGCGCTCGAGATCTGGAAGGCGGCCGGCGCCGACGTCCAGGGCGAGCGCGTGCATTTCCCGCGCGGCATGTGCCGCTCCATCATTCAGCGCAGCGCGCCACGCGAATTTACGCAACATGCGCGAAATCCCGCGCGCAGCGTGCGTATCGGCGGCAAGAACACCGTATTTGCCCCGGCCTATGGCTCGCCATTCGTGCGCAATCTTGACGAAGGGCGCCGTTATGCACGCATCGAGGACTTCCGAAATTTCGTCAAGCTTGCCTACATGGCCCACTCGTTGCATCACTCGGGCGGCACGATCTGCGAACCGGTGGATCTGCCGGTCAACAAGCGCCATCTCGACATGGTCTACAGTCACCTGAAATTCAGCGACAAGCCGTTCATGGGATCGGTGACCGCGCCGGATCGCGCCGAGGATTCCGTCGAACTCGCGAAGATCGTATTCGGACCCGACACCAACGATCCGGAGACTGGCCGGCCGAAAACGATGATCATCAACCTGATCAATGTGAACTCACCGATGACCTACGATGCGACGATGCTCGGCGCCGCCAAGGTCTATGCGCGCGCGAACCAGGCAACGATCATCACCCCGTTCATCCTGGCTGGCGCAATGTCCCCGGTTACCGTTGCAGGCACCGTCGCGCAGACCCTTGCCGAGGCGCTTGCGGGCCTTGCGTTCGTGCAGCTCGTCAATCCGGGCGCCCCGGTCGTGCTCGGCAGCTTCGCCTCGTCGATTTCCATGCAATCCGGTGCGCCGACTTTCGGCACCCCGGAGCCGGCGCTGGTGCTTTACACCATGGCGGCGCTCGCGCGCCGCCTAGGGATACCGTTTCGCTCCGGCGGGAGCCTGTGCGCATCGAAGATTGCCGATGCGCAGGCTGCATTCGAATCAGCCAATACTTTATTGCCGACTTGCCTCGCGGGGGTAAATTTCGTACTGCACACCGCCGGCTGGCTCGAGGGCGGCCTGTCGATGGGTTACGAAAAATTTGTCCTGGACGTGGACCAGGCGGGCATGATGCACACGCTGCTCGCGGGGATCGATCTCTCGCCGAACGGTCAAGCGCTCGATGCGATGCGCGAAGTGGGACCGGGCAAGCATTTCCTCGGTTGCGCGCACACGCAGGCGAATTTTGAGAATGCGTTCTACCGCTCGCCGCTCGCTGACAACAACAGCTATGAACAGTGGGAATCGGAAGGCTCTTCCGACATGACCAAGCGCGCGAACACCTTGTGGAAAAAAATGTTGGCCGAGTATGTCGCGCCGCCCATGGATGAGGGCATCGATGAGGCACTGCTCGAATACATGGCGAAAAGAAAGGCAGCCTCCCCCGACTCGAACGTCTGACGAATCCTTTGTTGGGGTCGTGCCTGCCTGCGCTAATGTTCGTTCTGCTGCCTTTGCCAGAGCTGAATGTCTGCAGCGCCATCGCGACGCTATCGGGCGTGATCTTGATGAGACTGCCGGATTAGTGCTTCGGCAACGTTTGTCGCCCCATGACCATCAGGTTGGGACCTGCTCACCAACCGACCGCCTGGCCGTCCTTCCGAAGGTCTGATCCCGCCCGGTAATAGCCATTTATGGCCATGATCGATTGAACGCCGACGACGCTGTTCTCCCCAGAACCCGGCATTGGAATGCATGCGCCCGCCTATTCTCTCCGATGACTCATAAACCTCGCAGGGAATTGCGGCATCCTGCAAAGTGAGCGCAGCCACCATGCCGCCGATGCCGGCCCCGACAATGGCGATGCGCGGCGCGGCGGCTGAATAATTGATCCTGCATTGAAGTCCGCACAATCTGGCGGTTCATCGACTGGCGAATTCGCCTCATTGCCCTGCTTCGTGACATGCAATTTCTCCGGCACGCGACGCCAAAAGTATTTTTATCCAGACCGTCCCGCGGCTCAGCTTCCGCGCCGCGGCCGCCGCCCGCGCGTTTCGGTCTGGCTCGTCGATTCTTTTGGCGCTGGCAGGTCTACGACCTTGCGAAGATGCGTATAAGGCGCGACCTTGTGCGGAATAGCCATAGCCTCGACGAAGTGATGCTGGAAGCGCGGCTCGATCGCGGTTTCGATTTTTTCGATGCGACGCACGAGCTGCTCAATGATTGTCCTGGACGTCTCATCGAGCAGCGCAATGCGTGCGCCAGTACCGGCCGCGTTACCGGCCGAGCGCACCTGCGCGAGGTCGCAGTCCGGGATCATGCCGAGGATCGTCGCGTACTTGACGTCGATGTGGCTGCCGAATGCGCCGGCGAGCCGGATCCGATCCACCTGCGATATGCCGAGGCGTTCCATCAGCAACGCAACGCCGGCGTACAGCGCAGCCTTCGCAAGCTGGATGGCGCGTACATCGTTCTGCGTTATCTTGAGCTCCACTGCGCCCGGGTGCAGCACGTAGGCAAACGTCCTGCCATTTTCAACCAGGCGCTTTGTACGCGTCGCGAGGCGGCCGTCGACGACGCCGTCCTGGTTGATGATTCCCGCAAGATACATCTCGGCTATCACCTCGATAATGCCGGAGCCGCAGACGCCGGTGACGCCGGTTGCCGCGGTGGCTGCCTCGAACCCAGCCTCGTCGGACCACAGGTCGCTGCCAATGACCTTGAACTTCGGCTCAAGCGTGTCCCGGTCAATGCGCACGCGTTCGATTGCGCCGGGCGCGGCACGCTGGCCGCAGCTGATCTGGGCGCCCTCAAACGCGGGCCCCGTCGGGCTCGAGCAGGCGAGGATGCGGTGCCGGTTGCCGAGCACGATCTCCGCATTGGTGCCGACATCGACCAGCAGTGTCATCTCCTCACCGAGATCTGGCCGCTCCGCGAGCACCATACCAGCGGCATCGGCGCCGACATGCCCGGCGATGCAGGGCAGCACGTAGATCCGCGCGTTGTGATTCAGCTTCAGGTCGATAGCTGAGGCCCGCAGCGTGAGCGAATGATCGGTCGCGAGCGCAAATGGGGCACCGCCCAGCTCCACCGGGTCGATGCCGAGCAGCAGGTGGTGCATGATCGGGTTGCCGACCAAGGTCGCCTCGAGAATATCGTCGAGCGGAATAGCCGCGCTATTCGCAACTTCCATGGCAAGGCCGCAAAGCGCCTCGCGCACCGCCGCAGTCATCAGTTTGTGTCCGCCCGGGTTCATCATTGAATAGGAGACCCGGCTCATCAGGTCCTCGCCGAAGCGGATTTGCGGATTCATCAAACCCGCGGAGGCGGCCACCTCGCCACTGGTCAGATCGCACAGGTGCGCGGCGATCGTGGTCGAGCCAATATCGATCGCAAGGCCATAAATTCGCTCATGCAGCCCAGGCCACACTTCTACTACCTGCTTGCCTGCATGCACGGCAACGGTGACTTCCCAGGCCCCGGCCCGCAAGGTCGCCTGCAATTTTTGCAGCACGGTCAGGTCCGTAGCGAGGTTGGTTAGCTGCCACTCGCGCTCCAGCGCGTCGTACATCCGGCGCAGGTCGCCGGCCGGATCGTGCATATCGGGCTGTTGCACCTGCACGTAGTGCAGGCGCACCACCGGATGCAGCTCAATCGCACGTACATCCGCCTCCTTGCGCACGACCTGGCGATGAACCTGGCTGGTAGCAGGCACGTCGATGACCACATCACTCACAATTTTCGCCGAGCACGACAGGCGGCGACCCGCGGCCAGGGGCTGGCGGCGCGAGTAGCGCGCTTCCGGCTCACTGAAGGGCGTCAGGCTCTGCTGCGAGGAGGTCACGCCATGCTTGGCGAACTCGCCCTCCGAGACCAGCACCTGGCAGCGCCCACAAAGCCCACGTCCACCGCAGACCGAATCGATATCGACACCAAGGCTGCGCGCGGCCTGCAGCACGGGCGTGCCAGCCGGAAACGTGCCGCGCTTGCCGGACGGCGTGAATACGATGAGCGGATCGCGGGTCGTCATGCAGGCCGGCGACGGTGTCCGCCTTCGCGGCGGCCACGCTGCATCTCGCCGGCCGAGCCGGGTATTACCGCCGGGGCTTCACGGAAGCGGCGGATCCAGCGCGCGCAATCCGGATCATGACCCATCATGACATCGGCGCCCATGATCGCCTTGATGACTTCTTCATGCATCGGATTGGTAATCGCGGAGGTCATGCCCGCCCCCATCGCCATCGTCAGGAACGCACTGTTGATGCCGTTCCGGTTGGGCAGGCCGAAGCTCACGTTCGAAGCGCCGCAGGACGTGTTCACCTTAAGCTCGGTGCGTAGCCGGTGCACCAGTCGCATGACCTGCACGCCAGCCTGGTTGATTGCGCCGATTGGCATGACCAGCGGATCAACCACCACGTCACAGGCCGGGATCCCGTAATCGGCGGCGCGCTCGACGATCTTCTTCGCCACTGCGAAGCGTACGTTAGGATCCTCGGATATGCCGGTCTCATCGTTCGAGATCGCGATGACCGCGGCGCCGTACTTCTTGATCAGCGGCAGCACCTGCTCGAGACGCTCCTCTTCGCCGGTCACCGAGTTTACGAGCGGCTTGCCCTTGTACACGGCCAGGCCCGCCTGCAGCGCCGCGACGATCGAGGAGTCGATCGATAAGGGCGCATCCGTGATCGACTGCACCAGCTGTATGGCCTTGGCAAGGATCGCGGGTTCATCCGCAAGCGGGATGCCGGCGTTCACGTCGAGCATATGTGCGCCCGCCTCCACCTGCGCGCGCGCGTCGGCTTCGACGCGGGAGAAATCGCCCGCCGACATTTCGGCGGCGAGGATCTTGCGGCCGGTCGGGTTGATGCGCTCGCCAATCAGCACAAACGGCCGATTGAAGCCGATGACGACTTCCCTGGTGGCGGAGCTGATGACCGTATCTGTCATGATGTTGTCCTTGTAAAACTGTTATGCGGCGTCGCGCGCGGGGAACCAGGGTCGCCGCTCCCTCAGCACGCCGGTGCGCTCGACGATTTCCTGTACAGATTCTTCCTGGCGGTAGGCCATGATGTGCACTCCGCTGATGCCGCGTATTTCGCGCATTTTCTGGATAAGTTCCACGCAGATCGAGCGACCTTCGGCCGCCTGGTCCTTGGCACCCGCGAGGCGCGTGACCAGCGCATCCGGCACGAACATTCCGGGCACGTTCTTGCGCATCCAATCAGCGGTCTTCGCCGAGCGCAGCGGCCCGACACCCGCGAGGATAAAGACCTTGCCGAATAGTCCCAGGTCCTCGACCTGCACCATAAAACTGCGCAGCAGCGCGAGATCGTAGCAATACTGCGTCTGGATGAACTGCGCGCCCGCCGCGACCTTTTTCGCAAGTCGCTGGGCGCGCCAGGCGTGCGGCAGTGCGGATGGGTTCTCGGCGGCGCCGAGAAACACGCGCGGCGCGAAGGTGATCTTGCGGCCGCTCTGGAAATGATGCTCGTCGCGAAGAGTGCGCGCTATATCGAGCAGCGACACGCAATCCAGGTCGAACACGGGCTTCGCCTGCGGATGATCGCCCGCCTGCACGCCGTCGCCTGTCAAGCAAAGCATGTTGCAGACACCCATGGCGGCGCCGCCCAGGATATCGCCCTGGATCGCGATGCGGTTCTTGTCGCGGCAAGATATCTGCATGATCGGCGCATAGCCGACGCGCGTCAGCAGCGCGCACACCGCAATACTCGACATATGGCAGTTCGCGCCGCTGCCATCAGTCGCATTGATCGCATCGACGTAGCCGTCGAATACGCGGGCACGCCGGTACACATCTTCCGGATCAGCCGAGTCTGGCGGGGCAAGCTCCGTCGTTACCGCGAACCCACCGGCGCGCAACACACGCTCAAAGCGGCCCGGCGAAGTATGGCCGGGCAGGATGGGCAGGGGGTAGCCCGGGACCGGCTCATCCTCGAACTTCACGCGCCACCGGACTTTTCGCGCACCACGCGCAACCATGAGGACTTGCCCTGCTGGCGCTGGTCGACGGCGAACTGCATCTCGCGCATGGCCGCAACGCCGCCCGGAATTCGCTCGCTGCCCTTGTAGGCTTCGACCCAGACGCACCTCATCTCCGGCTTGACCTCGCAGTTGCCATCCGCCCGCACGCCACCGCAGGGCCCATTGCGAAGCGTTTTCGGGCAGTTCATCGGGCATGACATGCCGGTTGAACTGAGCACGCACTGGCCACACATGCGGCAGTCGAACAGCAACCCCTTGACCGCCTTTTCGACCGCCGCAACCGGGCGCTCGAGGCGATCATGGCCTATCGCGCGCAGGAGCGGGTTCAGGCGCAACAGCAGCGCTTCAAAGCTGCGATAAAAGGAATTCAGGCCGCGCGCATGTCGCACGGACCACAAGCGCACCGAATACATCAGCCATTCCCGCCGGATGGCGCATCGCCCGGGTCGACCGCGGCGCCGATTGGGGGCTCCAGGCCCTTCGCGCGGATCAGCCGTTCAAGATCAGCATCGGTGTATTTCGCCTCGATCTTTGCCGCTGCCGCGTCGGCCTCCACCTGCAGCTCATCGCCACAGGGAGTCGGATCGCTGCGTTTCCAGTCGGCAAGGTACGCATCCGAGCTGCCCTTGCCCGCGCGCATTGCCGCACGATCGACCGCTTCCTGAAAGCGATGCGATAACTGCACCTTGGCAACTTCCCGGCCGCGCTTCACGACCACCTGGGCCGGGATATCGCGCCAGGCAATGACGGTCAATGAGCCCATGTCACTTCTCCGAGCGAGCGCTGCCCAATCCGGTCGGCCGCGCTGACGAACGTCGTCACGGAAGTGCCGAGCTGTCCGTAACCGGTCTCGCGGTACTCATACTGCAGGCCCATGCTCATCGCAATTGCGGCGCCCCGCTCGCGCGCTCCCGCCTCCGGCGCCTGCGCAAGGTAGACAAGCTTGCGGTAATTACCAAAGTAGCTGGAAAACAATTCCGGGTGGCGATCAAGCCCCAGGCCCTGGATGACCAGCCGATCATAATGGCGCAGCAGGAAATCCGTCAGGTAGAACGTTCCGATCTCGGCGTCGGCCAGTTGCACAAACACCGGGCCGGTCGCATAGAACTCATAGCAATGGGCGCCGGGAATCCGTTCGACGCCCTCCTCAACCAGCACCTTGTCGAGCATGCCGCCGGTACCGCAATCGGCATAGGCGACAAATATCGACTCGTAATGCGCGCGTGCGGCGCGGATTGCCGCACGGACTTCCCCCGGTATTTTTTCCGGCCGGTTATGCAATTCCGGCGGCAGGCATTGCACATCCAGATGCTGCCAGCCATTGGCGCGGCGCAGATCGGCGATTTCGTGGGCGAGCGCGCCGCAGGCAATGATCACTGCGCTCATTGGCCAGATGCCCGTCTAGTTCGCGGCCGCGGCTCTGCCTGCGCGGCGAGCTGCTATCAGGCTCTTGGCTGTCTCCACGGCGACGGCTGCATCGCGGCAGTAGGCATCGGCGCCGACGGCCCTGCCGAACTCTTCGTTGAGTGGCGCACCGCCCACCAGCACGATGAAATTTTCGCGAATGCCGCGTTCTTTGAGTGTGTCGATGACGACCTTCATATAGGGCATGGTCGTTGTCAGCAGCGCCGACATGCCAAGTATGTCCGGCTTGTGCTGCTCGAGCGCCGCCAGGTATTTATCCACCGGATTGTTGATACCGAGGTCAATGACCTCGAATCCGGCGCCCTCCAGCATCATCGAGACCAAATTCTTGCCGATGTCGTGGATATCGCCCTTGACGGTGCCAATGACGATCTTTCCGATCGGCTCGACGCCGGTCTCGGCCAGCAGCGGACGCAGGATTTCCATGCCGCCCTTCATCGCATTCGCCGCCAGCAGCACCTCCGGGACGAACAGGATGCCGTCGCGAAAATCGATGCCAACAATGCGCATGCCCTCGACCAGCGCATCGTTGAGCGTGCGCTCGGCCGACCAGCCGCGCTTCAGGAAGATATGGGTGGCTTCCTCGACCTCGGCCTTGAGTCCGTTGTACAGGTCGTCATGAATTTGCTCGGTGAGTTCCTCGTCATTGAGGGAGGCTAAATCAAATTCGCCTTCCGCTTGCTCCACCATGGGATCTCTCCGGCCTTGGGTAAGCGTTCATGGTAAGTCCCAACGACCCCCGGGACTTGTTATATCGCGACGATCACTGTTCTAAAGGCGACATCGCGGGCTGCCACAGATACAGCCCCTCATGCTGCACGATCCGCAGTGGTTTGCCAAAGGCGCGGGAAAGCCAATCCTGGGCGAGTGCCTCAGGCACTGTCCCGTGACCCACTAATCCACCGAAGCCGAGGACGATGAGTCGGTCAGCCATCAGTGCGAGCGACAAATCGTGAATCGAGCTAATCACGCACACCCCGCAGCTATGCGCCTGCTGGCGCAGCAACTGAGCGATGTCTTCCTGGTGTGGCGGATCCAGGTGGGTCGTCGGTTCATCAAGCAACAGCACCGAGGCTTCTGTGGCCAGCACGCGCGCCAGGTGCACGCGCTGGCGTTCGCCGCCGGACAGAGTCGAGAGCCTGCGCCGGGACCATGCGAGTGACCCCGTGGCCTGCATCGCACGCGTCATAGCGGCCTCGTCCTGGCCGCCTAGCTGCCCGAGCCAGCCCCCATGCGCAAAACGGCCGAGTGCGACGACATCGGCCACCGTCAGGTCGCTCGGTATTGCCGTTTGCGCGAGCCAGCCGAGGCGAAGTGCACGCTCGCGCCGCGACCAGCCGTTCAGCGGTCGCCCATGCAAGCTGACCGATCCGTGACGCACGGATCCCAAGCCGCCTAGCGCGCGCAATAGCGTGGACTTGCCACAGCCGTTTGGGCCCACGATCGCGGTCCAGGCGCCCTTCGCAATGTCGAGCGAGAGGCCCTCGAATACCGTATAGGAGCCATAGGCGACCGACAGATCGCGACAGGCCAGCGCGAGATCAGCCATCACGCGACCTGCGCCACAGCAGCAACACGAGGTACGTCCCGCCAATGCAAGCTGTGATAGCACCGACCGGTAGTTCGGCAGGGCGAACGACCCAGCGACTGATCAAGTCCGCAGCCTGCAGCAGAGCACCGCCACAAAGCGGCGCCGCCAGCAACAGCTGGCGATGATTGACGGTCAAGGCTTCCCGCACGAGATGCGGTGCGACGAGCCCGATGAATCCGATCAGCCCCACCTGCCCGACGACGGCGGCGGTCGCTACAGACATGACCGCAAGCAGTGACAGGCGAAGCGCCGGCAGCGAAAGCCCGAGCGAGGCTGCCGTGTCATCCCCCAAGGTCAGCGCATCGAGCCCGCGCGATAGCAGGATCGCGGGCACGAGGCAGGCGACAAAAATCACGCCGAGCAGCAGCGTCGAGGACCAGCCCAGGTATCCCGTGCTACCCAGCAGGAAAACCTGCATGGTGCGCCAGGTCTCGGGGCGTGCCAGCAAAAGGAGCGAAGTGACCGCACTTAACAGGAAACCGACGACGATGCCCGATAACAGCAGGCGCGAGGTCTGCACCACGCCGCGCGACAGGGCGAGCGTGAATGCGGTAGCAATCCCTGCGCCGACGCTTGCAGCCGCGGTGATGCCGAATTTACCGGCCCAGGCGAGGCTCCCGATCGATGCGTCCACCGCAATGAGGCTGAAGGTCACTCCCAGCGCGGCCCCCGAAGCGGTGCCCAAAAGATAGGGCTCCGCCAGCGGATTCCTGAATACCCCCTGCGCGATTGCCCCGGCGAGGCCCAAGATCGCACCGGCACACCACGCGCCCAGGGTTCGCGGCAGGCGAATGTCATACAGCACGACGCTGAACTGGGCATCCCCCGACGTAATCCAGTGGAGCGACGCCTGCAGGTTCGATGTGCCGATTAGCAGCCCCGCCAGCGACAACACCAGCGTGATACTGAGGCAACAGGCGACCCAGGTCGCGAGATTCGATGGGCGCGCCATTACGGCGCCCCCGGCGCGGGTTGCGTGAACCGTTCGATGCAGCCGGCCATCGCCTGCATGCCATCCGCGATGCGCGGACCCGGGCGCATGATCGTCGCCTCGATCTCCGGTGAAAAACTGCAAATATGCCGATCTTGCACCGCGTGCAACGCACCCCAGCCGGGCCGCAGCGCGAGTCCCGCGGCATCCGCGGGCGAGACAAACAGGATGTCCGGATCATGGCGCACGACGTACTCGGAATTCAGGCGCGGAAATGCGCCCAGGCCCTCGGCGACGATATTGTGCGTGCCCAGCCGCGCGAGCAGTTCGCCGATATAGGACTCGGGCGCTGCAGCATAGGGCGTACGGTCGATCTCGAAATACACACGCGGACTTGCGCCATGCCGCCGGGCAACCGCCTCGGCGCCAATGCTGAGAATGCGGCTGCGTGTCGCTGCATTTAGCATGTCCGCCTCGCCCGGCACACCCAGCAATTGCCCGGTCCGCGCGACCGCGCGCTCCTCATCGGCATAGCTCTGCGGATTCAGTGCAAATGTCACGATGCCCAGCTCGCCGAGCCTTGCACTGATGCGCTGCGCGGAACTGATCAGCACGAGATCAGGCTTCAGGCTGACGATCAGCTCGATCGAGGCATCGTCGAGGTCGCCCGCTTTCGGCAGGCGATTGACTGATGCCGGCCAGTTCGAGAATCGATCGGTCGCAATAATTTTCTCGCAGGCCCCCAAGGCACAGACTATTTCAGTTAGGGAGGGCAGCATCGTGATGATGCGCTGCGCCGGGCGCGCAATCGTCACCTCGCGCTGAAGGTCGTCGCGCACGGTGATCTCGGCCGAGGCCTCAGCGCTAATTAGCAGCTGGCTGGCCGTTGCGGCAATCAGGACTGACAAGAAAGTGCGCGCAGCGCAGGTGCTAAACATTCATCCCTCCGCAGTGCACCCGCCGTGCACACTCAGGACGCGCGCCAGGTCGGTATACGGACTCGCGAGTGGGGTTCCCCGGCCGCATCGCCTTCCCGCGCGTTGGCGCAGTGGCATGTTGATACGGATTGGCTCGCTGACCGTTGCGGGGGCAGTGCCGGAATGGCTCATCAGCAGAGCGCCACCGGCTTCCCGTTTCACCCGTCGATCACGATGACCGGCGGACTCCTGGACACGCTGGCCAGTCTGCCTCCGATCGGGCTGCAACTCAAGATCAGCTTGGATCGAGCGTCGATCTATAATGCCTGCCGTGACAACCGATCAGCTGGCGGGCGGATTCATCGACCTCTCGCTGCCAAAGGAGAACTGGACCCATTATGCGCACCTGCGCGTGGGGCTATGGCACGCAATGCGCTACCCGCGCGCCGAGAGCCTGGACTTGCTGCGTGCCCGGATCAGCGCGTTCAACCAGGCGAAGGGCGGCGAGAACACGGCAAGCGCGGGCTACCATGAAACGATCACCCGCTTTTTGCGTGCATGTCATCGGGCATTTTCTCGCGTCGGCCGATCCCTTACGCCCACGCGACGAACTCGAGCGGGAATTGATCGAGCGTTACGGCGATAAGGAGCTACCGCTGCAGTATTACTCCAGAGAGAGGCTTTTCTCCAGCGAGGCGCGCCTCGGGTGGGTCACGCCCGAGCTGCGCGCGCTGCCGTAGTAGACTTCACTGCCCATGGGCGCGAACGGTGCAATCGCAGGTCAAGGATCTCCAGCGCGGCATGGCGCCCTGCTCGCATTGCTGGCCGCGCTGCTATTTGGCGTCAGCACGCCGCTGGTGCAACTCTTCGGCAGCGGAATGGGAAGCTTCTCCACGGCCTGTCTTTTGTACGCGGGGGCCGCTATCACCGGCATCTTGGTGCAACGACCAGTTGACCGCGAAGCCGGGGTCAGGCGCAGTGATGCGCTGCGCCTCGTTGCGGTCGCCGTATTTGGCGCGGTCCTCGGGCCTGTCGCCCTCGTCTGGGGGCTGCAGCACACCAGCGCCACCAGCGCATCGCTGATGCTGACACTGGAGGCGGTGTTCACCGCGCTGCTCGCCCGCCTCTGGTATGGAGAAGTCATGGACCGCCGTGTCCTGGCAGGGATGCTGCTGCTCACCCTCGGCGCGATCATGCTGGTCCTCGACCGGGCATCCCAGGGCGTCGGACAGCTGGCGGGGATACTGGCTGTCGCGATTGCCACGGGCGCCTGGGCGATGGATAACACCTTGTCCCGCACACTTGCCGCGCGCGACCCGGGACAGGTGGTGTCGATCAAGAGCGGCGTCGGCGTCGCGGCCACGCTATTGCTTGCCGTCGGCTTTGGCGAACAGCTGCCGGATTTTTTGCCGGCCGTTGGGCTTGTATGCGTTGGCGCCGCGGGCTATGGCGCGAGTCTGCGCCTGTACCTGCTTGCGCAAAGATCGTTCGGCGCGGCAAGGACCGGTTCGGTGTTCGCATTTGCACCATTCGCCGGTGCAATCGCCGCGTTTTTAATGGGCGATCGTAGCGGCAGCGCGTGGTTGATCGCGGGCGCCGGATTGATGATCACCGGGATTCTATTGCACCTGACCGAAAATCATTCCCATGCCCACGATCATCAGGCGATCGAACACGAACATGCGCACAGCCATGACGACGGGCACCACACCCATACGCACGACTCGATGCCAGCCGGACCCCACAATCACCCCCATCGCCATGAGCCGATGCGCCATTCGCACCCGCATGTGCCCGATGAGCACCATAGTCATGTACATTAATCGCCTGATGGATCCTGACGATATTATTGCGGCAATTGGCTGCAGAGGTTAATCACATGCGCTCTACTCTCACCTGCCTGGTGCTTGCTGCGGGCATCGCTGGCGCCGGAGGCAACTATGCGGTCAAGCAGCAATTTCCCATCGCCGGTCCCGGCGGCTGGGACTACCTGACCGTCGACTCCGCCTCGAACAGGCTGTTCATCTCGCGCGCCGATCGGGTTCTGGTGGTAAGCACGGTCGATGGATCGCTGCGGGGGACGATAGCCCATACCGAGGGCGTGCATGGCATTGCGCTCGCCCCCGATCTTGGCAAGGGGTTCATCAGCAACGGGCGCGCGGATTCCGTGACGGAGTTCGACCTTGGGACGCTCGCAACGGTCGCAACCATTGCCGTCCCCGGCCACAATCCCGATGCGATCCTGTACGACAAGTTCAGCGGCCGTGTGTTTACCTTCAATGGCCGAAGCCAGGACATCAGCGTGATCGACGCCGTGAAAGGGTCAATCGTGGCCACCATACCGGCGGGCGGCAAACCGGAGTTTGCGCAGGCTGATGGTGCCGGGCATATTTTCTTCAACATCGAGGACACTGCACAGATCAGCGAGATCGACGCAACGACCGCAAAGCGGATCGGAACCTGGTCCCTGCCGAAATGCGAGGAGCCCACTGGCCTTGCCTTTGACGTCGCCCATAAACGCCTGTTCTCCACCTGCGGCAATCGCACCCTGGTTGTCACGGATGCGGCAAGCGGTCGGCACGTCGCCTCGGTTCCGATCGGCAATGGTCCCGATGGGGCGGCGTTCGACGCGGCGCGCGGTCTGCTGTTCAGTTCCAACGGCGAGGATGGCACGCTGACCGTGATACACGAGGATGATCCCGACCATTATTCCGTGCTCGACACCGTCGCCACCCAGAAAAGCGCGCGCACGCTCGAGCTCGATGCAAAGACTCACCTTATATATTCAGTTGCCGCCGAATTTGGCCCCGCGCCTGCTGCAACGCCTGACCAGCCGCACCCGCGTCCTGCGGTTCTCGAGGGTTCATTCAAGGTACTGGTGATCGGCAATTAACAACGTTCAGCGCGCTCCTTCGCTGCGGCGAACCGCGCTGCAAGCGAGCCTGGTCAGCCATCGTCGTCCCCCAGCTGGCAAGAACTCAATCTGTCTCTGGTATGACGGTTATGCCCGCTTCTGCGCCGAGACCCTGCCCGACAGCGCCGTAGGCAAAGTCCACTACGTGCCTGGCGATTATCCTGGTGGCAAGAGGCGCGATGTCTTGATGGTGGAATTCACTGCGATTGGCATCTCCTGCATCGGCCTAAAAGGCGGCCCAGAATTAAAGCATAACGAAGCATTCTCCTTTCAGTTCGCAACCGACGATCAAGCCGAAACCGACCGCTTATGGAATGCGATCGTGGGAAACGGCGGCTAGGAAAGCCAATGCGGTTGGTGCAAAGACAGATGGGGCATATCTTGGCAGATCACGCCGCGCGCCCTACTCGCTGCAGTCACCGATAGCGACCCGGCAGCGGCAAAGAGCGCGTTTGAGGCGATGATGACAATGCAAAAGATAGACATCGCGGCGATCGAGTCGGCACGGCGAGGCAAGGCTATCAGCTCTCCCTAGCGCTGAGCGCGCGCCCCGAGCCGGGGCCTTGCCCGACGCACCTGCTCGTCACGACCGCGCCAAGAACTCCCGCGCAACCGCACCGCGGGAAACCGAAATGCTAAGCGCGTGCGGCTCAGTGCAGAGTGGCCAGGAAGGAGGAAATCTGGATCATTTCCGCAATGGTCAATCGGCTGACCACCGGCACCATGGGCGCGATCGTGATACCCGCGCGCAGCCCTGATTGGATGTCAAACAGTTGCCTCATGATGTAACTGGGCGAGCGCCCGACGATGCCAGGAACATCACCGGCGCCTTTCAAGTCTGCTTCATGGCAACCGTTGCACGCGATGGATTTGCCCATTCCACCGCTGCTAACCAGCTCCTTCCCGGCCTTGATTGCGCCAACCGGAACATAGGCAATGAAGCGGGTATGCGAGTCTCGGTGCTCGAATTGCTCTGCATCTTCCGGCACCTCTACGATCCGTTGGCCAGTTGGCTCCCTTGGTCCAGCCTTATCGACGGCGAGAATCCAGCCGGCGACGTGGGTGCGCGGCACAGTATCGGTTTCAATCACTCTGATGCGGAACTGCGGCCGCAATTTTGAAAAGTAATCGGCCGCCGCCTTGATTTCGGTATCTGTTGCAACCGCTGCCAACTGGGTCATCAGCTTCGGCGGAACTCGCGTTGGAACGGCGCTACGTCTTGTGCCATTCCTAATATCAGCGACTTGCTGCGCGATGTAGGTTGCAGGCAACCCCGCCAAGCTGGCATTTTCTGGTCGGCCGCCCCCATCGGGAAGATGGCAGTAGCCGCAAGCGAAGACACCGGGATTTCTGCCATGTGCGACCACCTCCGGCATTGCCGGATGATCGGCCGGGTGCCAATCTGGCGCGCTGAAAAGATCCGACAATTGGCCTGGTGAAAAGGTGATCCTACTGTGAGGGACGCGGACGGCGCCGCGGTAAGCGGGCGGCTTTGCCCCGTCTGGCGGATTGACGGGAAAGAGCCAGTCTGGTGGTGCCATAGCCGCGGGTGGCTGGTCAGAAGTGAGTTCGGTCTGACCCAACGCCGTAAATGGGTACACCAGCAGACAGGCGATGAAAATCATCCAGACTCGGAAAATCTGTGTGCCCAGTAGTCGATTCAAGACAATCCCCGCATTTTTACCATGTTGGCTGATTGCCGCTCTGACGGTAGCGTTCATTGATGGGTGTAATGAGACAAGGTAGGCCGACACCTAGAGACCGCCCGACACCGGGCAGTCACTAGTAACGGCTCCAGTTCAGTCTCGACCTAACATCTATACTGCCAAGCAGACTTCGTTTGGTCATACACCTTGCCAGAATTTCACGCCGCGAGTGCGGTCGGTGATAAAAGGCGGAAACGGATCGACCCGCGTCCCACGAACTGCACTGCGTGTGAAGCCTCGGCCCATGCTAGCCAACCTCAGCCAACGTGCCGCGCGGCACGCGGTCTGCGCCGAACTGGCTGGCAATTGCCAGCGATGGTTGGAGAGTGGGGCGGGCGAGGGGAATCGAACGCACGGCTCAAGCTTGGGAAGCTACTTCCGCGTGTTTGATACCCATCGATCCACACGTGGCGTCCCGATGGTATCCCACCTGTGGTCACTGTCCCCAACAACTGCGGTGACGATTCCGACCCGACCGCCAACGGCCCCAACCGGGTAACTACCCAACCGTCTGGATGGTCTCGAAATAGGTTGAGCGGGTGAAGGGAATCGAACCCTCGTATGAAGCTTGGGAAGCTTCCGTTCTACCATTGAACTACACCCGCACTGAAGCCCGATTGTATTCGGCCCGCTGCCAACATATCAACAGTCAGGACGTCAGACGTGTTGTCACGATGTCAAGTGGACAATGTGGTCCGTTGATGCCATTTTCCACGGATGAAGAATAATACCAAGCTCGAAGCCGCCGCCTGCGCTCCTGCTCTAACCGAATCAAAGAACTTCAACGCCAAGGCCAAGATCCCCTTTGGCGTGAGCATGTCCGTTCAGCAATGAACGACTTCATAGACTTCCTCGGCTTCATCAACACGCAGTTGTCGACTCGAAGCATTCCTCGATTTGAGAACTTGCTGATGCCGGCAAACTTCAGCAACATGGCTCCTGTGCCCATAGGATAATCACGCCGATTGCCTGCCTGACGCAGCGGCGGCGCATCATACGCGTCAGTTCCCCCGATTAATTCAGCTGAAGCTAGCGGGCTTCAGGTCGCAGCACAAATCGGGTGACGCTGCGCTTAGCGCTTACCAGCGCTTGCCGTCAGCGGGCGAAAAGTCTCGTTCGAGGATGTCATACAGCGCCGCGGTGTAACGTTGCGCAGACTCCTGAGTCATATGCGACCATTCCGGAATCTCATAGCCACTGCGCAGCTGCGGGTAATCTTCAAAGTACACTCCTGGCGCTCCCGACTTCGACAGCAGCTGATCCCACGTTTCAGCCCTCGGCACCACGCGGTTCTCGAACGCGAGGTACTCGCCCGCGCTTGGATCTCTAACGAAGATGACCGGTATGCCACGGGCGCGCAGTTTAGCCACGGCTGCCGCGGCACGCGTGATCTGCTCATCAAGTGTCTTCTGATTGTCAGCGGCTTCCTCGGGTGTTGGCGGCGGAGCGTTGAATTCCTGCGCCCAGACAAAGCGGCAGAGGGCGCGATAGACGGAGTCTTTCGCTACCTTGCTCCACATGTGGGTATTGCGGTCGGCCTCCGTGTCCGACAGCTTGCGTACATCGGTGAATTCGCGCAGGTCCTTGCGATGTGGCCAGGACTGACGCCGCAAAACGGTGAACAGGGCGAAGTCCGGGTCGTAAGAGGCAAGCCACGGTTCGACCAAATGCATCGACAGCCGCTTGCCGACACGCTGCGACGGTGATTCCTTGCGCCAGTAGCTGAAGGCACTGCCGCGATACTCGTAGCCGGAAAAAAACAGATCCGGCGCGATGCCGACCAACAGGCGGCCCGTGAAGGCATTGTCGTTGGCTAAGTCTTCCAGCACCGGCAGGGGCGACGTCCCGACGAGCGCAAGCTGAATCGGCCGCGCACCCGACAGGCGCTCCCAGACCGGCAACTGCAAGTCGAACAAGGTCCGCGACGCTCCGATCAGCACAGTTGCATTGCCATCGCCGGCGTCAATCCGCCGGCGCTGTTGCGCCCACAACGCGTCATCGTCAATGAAGCCAGGCACGGCGCCAAATGCCCGCCAGTACCACTCCCACGCGCCGGTGAGCGCAACGGCCAACAGCAGTGCGCCAAGCAGCATTGCCAGCCAGGGCCGATTGGGGATATCGCGCTCCGGCACCGGCTGGGCGATACCGGGCCGATCGGCAGCCGTCAGGCGCCTAGAACTGGAAATAGATGAAGGCATTGCCTGCTCCCTGGGAAATCACAATGGCAAACACCATCAGGCCCCACACCAGCGCAATCAACGCAGGAGGAACACGCGCTATGGCTGCCTCAAGGGTTTGCTCCCGCATGTACCAGTGCACCGCCACGAGCACCGGCATAATGGTCGCCACGGAGGCGATAAAAATGATTGGCAAAATTGGCTTGGCCGCCGCATTCAGTCCGAGCATGCCACGCAGCACGCGCCAGGCAGTCGAGAAATCTTTGGCGCGGAAGAACACCCAGGTAAGATTTACCAGCATATAGGTCAGAAGGCCGAGCCCAAGCAGCGCCAGCGGTCCGGGCCGGTAGCCGGAGAAACGCGCCCGGATGCGGCGTTCGGCGACCAGATAGGTGCCGTGCAATCCGCCCCAGGCAACAAAGGTCCAGTTTGCGCCGTGCCAGAGGCCGCCGAGCAGCATAGTGGTCATCAATGCGGCGTTCAGCCGCAAAGGCCCGTGGCGGTTGCCGCCCAGCGGAATGTAAAGATAGTCGCGCAACCACGACGACAAAGTGATGTGCCAGCGACGCCAGAAGTCCGAGAAGCCGACCGCTGCGTAGGGAAAACGGAAATTGTCCGGCATGAAAAAACCAAGACACAGAGCGGCGCCGATCGCGGTGGTCGAATAACCGGCGAAATCGCAAAATATCTGGCCACTGAATGCGAGTGTCCCGGTCCACGCATCCAACAGCCCAGGTGGCATCTCCTTGTCAAAGACCCGCTCGGCCGCGCCGGATAAAAAGGTGTCCGCAAGCACCACCTTGTTAAAGAGACCGAGCGTCATCAGCCCGAGTCCGAAACACAACTGCCTGGCATTGGCCCGCCGCGGCGTCTCAAACTGCGGCACCAGTTCAGTCGGCCGCATGATCGGCCCGGCTACTAGGTGCGGAAAAAACGTCACGAACAATGCGTAATCAAGAAAGTTGCGGGCCGGAAGTGCACGGCGAAGATACACATCAAGCGTATAAGACATCGTCGCGAAGGTATAAAACGAAATGCCGACGGGAAGCACGATGTCCATTTTCGGAGCGTGGTACTGCACACCGGCCACTGCCATGAGCGCGGTAAAGTTCTGTAGCAGGAAATTGCCGTACTTGAAGAACAGCAACATGCCAAGATTCGCCACCACGGATAGCAGCATCCAGGCGCGCCGGTTGGCGGGACGCGTGGCGCGCACCAGGCCCAGCGCCGCGTACCAATCAACTACCGTGGAGATCCACAACAGCAGCACGAACGGCGGGTTCCAGGCGATGTAAAAGATGTAGCTCGCGATGAGCAGGTTGATCTTTCGCACTCTCCAGCTGAAGGGCAGCGAGTGCAGCAACAGGACGCAGGCAAAGAACGCCGCAAACGTCAGGGTGTTAAAAACCAACGGTTATCTCCCAATGCGATGCCCTGCTCCGGCGTACCGGGCAGGCGGTTATTTTTCGATCGCGCTTTCGCTAATATCATCGCATCGTTTCAGACTCGATGCCATCTCCAGCGGGCTGCCCTCGCAGCCCGGGCGATGGTCACCACAATAACCAGCGCGGCTCGGTTGCCCGCCTGGACAGTAGGCGAATACAATCCGGGCGCTATGCCGGTGTAGTTCAATGGTAGAATTGCAGCTTCCCAACAAGCGGGCTAACCGATCGGTATGGCGCCAGCCGCCATCGTTCGGGCAGCGAATTACGGGGTCATGACGCTTAGAAATCCGTTCTGCCAAAGCGCGCAAATCCCTGGTTGATGCCGGGCGGATCCATGCAGGAGAGGTCGAGTTCGATCGGCGTACCGACCCAGGTACCGAGGTACGTGTGGTCTGCGAGGTCGTCGTACGTCAGGGGATGCACGAGCGTTGTAAGTCCCGACTCGCGCACAATGTCCCGGACCGCGGCTAGCTGCTCCTGAGTGAAATGAATCTCAAATTGCGGGCATGGGTGCGGGCCTACCTTACCGTCGCGCAACTCACCAATGAACCGCAGCACCGGGGACTGGCCGGAGTCTTTGAGCCTGCGCAGGCGTCCTTGAAGTTCTTGCGCGCGGCCGTGCTGATCCGGCGCGTAGTAGATATGGGCGTGCCACGGGGCGTTGCCGCCTGCCAACCCCGCAAATGGCGCGACATCGCGTGTCCACCCGAAGGGGTCCACCGCGCGACGCTCCTGGATCGCGAGCAGCGCCTGTCGCAGGCGACAGGCGACGTCATCGACGCGCTGCGGCCTATATTCGTCACCTTGCACATCGGCAAGGACAGCCACCGGGCTGACAATCGCCGCGGTGCCGCACGCGAGCAGCTCCGTGCACTCGCCACTTCTGACCTGGGCCAGCAATTCATCCAGCGCGATCCGCCGCTCGTGCACCGTGTAGCCGAGGTGCCGGGCAAGTGTCAGCAAGGAATCGCGGGTGATCCCGGCAAGGATCGCCCCATCGAGCGCCGGGGTATGCAGCTCACCGCCAATCACAGCGAAAACATTCATGCCGGATAATTCCTGAATCCAGCGGTGTTCCTGCGCATCGAGCCACAGCGTCATCGGATAGCCACGCGCCGCCGCCCCCGCTGATGCGCGCAGCGCAGCCCCGTAATTCGCTGCCGCTTTCGCCGCTCCAATCCCACCGACTGCGGCACGCACGTCGCTGCGCTCGATCGCGATGCGCATGGGCTCGTTTGAATAGATGCCAACTGGGCTCGCAATGACCATGAAGCGAAAGCTGCTCGAATTTCGCAGCTGATAGCCCGCTTCGGTACCGAATAGAAACGGCCGCAGGTACAGCGCTTGGCTCGAACAACGCGGCACGATCCCGGCGCACGCGCCGGCGACCGCATCGAGTCCCTGCAAAAACAAATCCACGGGTACGGGCTGCATCGCGAGCCGCTCGGCCGAACGCACCATGCGACGCCAGTTATCCAGCGGGCGAAAAAGATTAGGCCACGGTGCGACGCCAACGCAATAGGCCTTCAGTCCCTCGAACACCAATTCGGCGTACTGCAGCGCTCGTGAGCCTGGCAGCAAGTCGATCGGCCCGTAAGGCTTCAGTTCCCCGCTGCCCCAGCGTCCGCCGGAAAATTGGGCAGAAAACATCACGGGCGCCGTGACGTTGCCGAAGCCCAGCGGTTCCGGCGCCGTGAAGCGGCCGAGCGCTTCGGCAACACCCGGCGCCACGCTGAACGATTGTGGGCTCACTTGCGAAGGTATGCGTCGGTGCCCGCTAGCCAGTCCTGCCGCGGCGGGTTAAAGACGTCGACATCCAGCGTGTCCTCGAGCGCGACGGCCCGGTGCGGCACATTCGATGGGATCACCAGCACCTCGCCCGCGCGCGCGATGATTTCGCGTTCGCCGTCCTCGCCGAACCAGAAGTGCAGCGCGCCATTGAGGATATACGTCAGTTGCTCGTTTTCATGCGCATGACGCGGCACCTCGTCGCCCTTCTTGAGGTACACGTGCGCAATCATCATGCGCTCCGCGGTGATCAGCCGGCGCGTGATGGTCCCCTTCATGGATTCTTCAGGTATATCGGCCCAGCGATGGTGGGTGACACTGGCGGCAGAGGGTTTGTTCATGTGGGGGTCCAGAAGTCCGGAATTACACGCAGGACGGCGGATAAAAGATTAACATGCGGCCCCGCGACGCGCGTCAGATTGGCGTTTTCCGCGAAATTATTTGGAACGATAACTAGGCATGACGATCTAGCCTGACGTATAAAGCTGGGCACGGGGGCATTTGCAATGGACACTATTCGTCGGAATCGACCGCGACCGCTCAGGCTTTTTGGCGCCATAATACTGGTCGGCGGCGCCTGCTACGCTGCCTCCCCGGCATGGGCCGCGCTTGGCAGCTATGCGGCCTCGATCAGCGCCGACCGGGCCGCCTTCCAGGCTTCCGTGAAGGTCACGTCGCGCGCACTCTACGATATCCATGAAATGACCTTGTCCTCGGGCACCACCGTGCGTGAATACGCAGCGCCGGATGGTATGGTATTTGCCGTTGGCTGGGATGGCGCGGCGATGCCGGACCTGCGGCAGGTGCTAGGCGCCAGTTACAATGAGTACCTCGCTGCGGCCCAGGAAAATCAGGGCGGTCATCAGCATCTGGCAGCGCAACGGGGTGACTTGGTGCTGGTCTCGAGCGGCCATATGCGCGCTTTCGCCGGGCGCGCGTACCTCGCCAGCGCGGTGCCTCCCGGTGTCTCGATCGACGAGCTACGGTAGGTGTTTGCCATGAAGCGTGGAACGGCGATTTTGATTTGCAGCGCGGCGATTATCCTCGCGGCCTGCAAGGGGCACAGCGGTGCCAGTACTGCGACGAGCACCACGGGGGGCAACGTGATAGCGGGCGCCGCCAGCAACGTGGCGACGATCATCGTCGATGCCGGTCCCGGCCCCTCCCCGCGCATCAATACGCCCTATACCTCGGTGACCATTTGCGCGCCGGGCAGCACGACTAATTGCCAGACCATCGATCATATCGCGGTTGACACGGGCGCAAGCGGACTGCGCATCGTCGCATCGGTGCTCTCACCCACCCTGGCGGCGGCATTGCCGTTGACTGTCGATGCCAACAACAACGCCATCGTCGAATGCATGGAATACGCGGACGGCTACGCCTGGGGTCCTATTGTCAGCGTCGACATGGCCATCAGCGGCGAAAAGGCAACTTCGCTACCCATCCAGGTTTTCGGCACTTCGCTATTCCCGTCGGCGCCTGCTACGGCCCCCTGCGCGGGTACTGGCCCACAGCTCGGCACGGTGGCAAGCTTTGGCGCGAAGGGTACCCTGGGCGTTTCCTTCTTCGCGCAGGACTGCGGTTCCGGTTGCGCACTGACGCTCTCAACGCCTACCAACCCCGGCTTTTATTTCGCGTGTTCGTCGTCGACTAGCTGCAACGTGACCACCGTTCCGCTGACCAGCGGGTCGGGGCCGCAACAGGTACAAAATCCGGTCTCATTGTTTGCGGTGAACAAGAACGGCCTGATTATTGAAATGCCCACGGTCAGTGCGACTGGGCAAACCTCCGCATCAGGCGCTCTCGTTTTTGGCATCGATACGCAAAGCAACAATACCTCCGCTGCCACTGCGATCGTGCTGACGGTCGACCCCATCCATGGTTATGTTTCTACGGATTTCGACAACGCTGCATATCCAAAGAGTTTATTCGACACGGGATCGAATGGCCTTTACTTCGACGTTCCCACCACTTTTACCAATCTGCCCTTGTGCGCCGACAGCGCCCGCTCGACCCTTTATTGCCCGACAAACTCACAAATTCTTACAGCCAGCGCCGAAAGCTCGATCAACGTACCCCTCAGTATTCCTTTCAGCGTTGCGAGTGCCGATTCATTATTGTCAGGCGGCGCAACCCTGGTCGCGTTCAGCAACCTGGCGGGCAGCGTTTCCGACCCAGCCATGTTCGACTGGGGCATGCCATTCTTCTACGGCCGCAATGTCTATTTTGCACTTGAAGGGAAGGCGACGGCGGCGGCAGAAGGCCCTTACGTCGCTTTCTAGCGGGACTGCAAACCGCGCAGCGCGCGTTCGTATCCGGCCTGCACATCCGCGGTACTGGCCGCGGAATATCCAAGGTCGCCCAGCAGGCCGTCGGTCAGCCCGTAGATCCAACCGTGGATCTCAAGCGCCTGGCCCCGCTCCCATGCATCGCGCACAATCGATGTCTGGCAGACATGCATCACCTGTTCCAGCACATTGAGTTCGCATAGGCGATCTTCACGCTCGGCCTTTTCACTGTATAGCCCGAGGCGTCCTTCGTGTTGCTCGCGCACATCCTGCACATGCCGCAACCAGTTGTCGCACAGGCCGAGGCGTTCGTTTGACAACGCCGAGCGCACACCGCTGCAACCATAGTGTCCGCATACGATGATATGCCCCACCTTCAGCACATCCACCGCAAACTGCATGACCGAGAGGCAGTTCAGGTCAGTGTGCACGACGACGTTGGCGACATTACGATGTACGAACAACTCGCCGGGCGGCAGGCCGACGATCTCGTTCGCCGGGACCCGGCTGTCCGAGCAGCCGATCCACAGATAACGCGGGGACTGCTGCTGGGAAAGTCTCAGGAAGAATTCGGGATCCCGATCGACGATTTTCGCAGCCCAACTGCGGTTGCTGTCGATCAGGTGCTGCAGGGATTTCACGCCATGGATTCTAACGGCTTATTGCGACACGCGTCACCCCTGGCGTGTGCGCCCGAGGCTTTCGGCCGCTGAGCCAGCTAAACTACGGCGGTGAACTCAACTTTTCCGCAAGCGCTGCCGCACTGGCAGCGCCGCTTCGGCATGGGTCCGCGCATCATCGCGCTGGCAGCGGTTTTGACCGTCGAGACCGTGCTGCTCTCGATGTTGATCCAGGCAACGATCAGTGAACTCGTGGGCTGGGCGGCGGCGATTCACACCATACAACACTGGCTGTTCCGCTTTCTGATTGCCTACGCGGTGAGCTGCTGCATGTTGCTGTGCCTGCGTGCAGGCACTTCGGCCTTCGCCAGCGGCGCCCGGCAAGATGTTATGCCGCTGCGATGGCGCTGGCTGACGGTGCACCTCGCGATACTGGGCCCGCTGGCATTTTTCTCAGCCGCCTTGTACGGCAGTTGGCTGAACCTGCCCTTCCTGCCCATCGCGATCGCCTGGCACGTGCTGGCCATCGCCGCCGTAGTCTCGCTCTTACGGGTCATGGCGCCGCTGCGCGCATGGGTTTCATTGCTGCGTGGCTCGGGCGCGCTTGCGCTCTACGCCGCGTTGCCCGCGTTTTTGGCAGTGCTCGCAATTCAGGGCAGTCAGCGGCTGTGGATTTCGGCCGCAAAGGTCACCTTTTCGCTGGTCGAGATGTTGTTGCAGCCATTGGTGCCGCACTTGGTGTCGGACCCCGACGAAAGAATATTAGGAACCAGCCGGTTCGCGGTATCCATCGCTGAGCAATGCTCTGGACTTGAGGGTGTCGGCCTGATGCTCATCTTCTGCTGTGCGTGGCTGTGGTACTTCAGGCGCGAATTCCGGTTTCCGCGCGTCCTGCTGGTAATTCCGGCGGCCCTTGTCCTGGTATTCCTGCTGAACGCCCTGCGGATCGCCGCGATCGTGTTGATCGGCGATGCCGGTTACGAGCGCATCGCAATGATCGGATTTCATTCCCAGGCCGGATGGATCGCGTTCAACCTGGTCGCATTTGCGGTCGCACTGCTCGCACGGCGCAGTGCCTGGCTGAACCGAACCGCCAGCGCGACTGTGGCTCCAGAGGCTGCCACGACCAACCCGGCCAATCCGTATCTGGTGCCACTATTGACGCTGCTCGCGATTGGCATGCTGGTCCATGCGATGTCTGCGGGGTTTGACCTGCTATATCCGTTGCGCCTGCTGGGGACGGGTTTTGTTCTGTGGCTCTACCGCGATAGCTACCGGACACTCGCGTGGCGCTTTACATGGCGCGGCGTCGCAGCCGGTGCGGCCGTTTTCGGCCTGTGGATGGCGATCGGTCGACACGTGCTGCCTGTTCAGGCGATGCCCCAGGAGATCTCGGCGCTCTCGCCGTTCTCGCGTGTGATTTGGATTTTATGCCGGATCGGCGCAGCGGTCGTCACGGTTCCGCTCGCCGAGGAACTCGCTTATCGCGGTTATTTGCTGCGGCGCATCGGACATGCGAATTTCGAAGCCGTAACGTTCACCCAGGCCCGCTGGAGCGCACTTGTGCTCTCGGCTGCATTGTTCGGGGCCATGCATGGAAGCTTGTGGATTGCCGGATGCATCGCCGGATTGGTATATGGGCTGGTTGCCATGCGCACGAATCGCTTCGGAGAATCTGTGGCCGCGCACGCCACGAGCAACCTGCTGCTTGGCGCAGCCGTACTCCTTTTCGACCAGTGGCAGTGGTGGTAGCGAGCCGATGGATCAGTAAGGCCCTGAAAATGACTAGCTTTTCTTGACCGTCTTGCGTCCGAACAGGACGATCAGTCCGCCGCCCAGCAGCACCATCGCCGCACCGGCGGAGGTCGAGTCCATTTCAGGCGCCGCGACAGCCTTGTTATGCTTCTTGCCGAAGCCGTCAAAGTCAGTAACTTGCCCGACATGGCCATGCGCGACCGCGTAACCCGACATCAGCAAAGAAAAGACACTAGCCGCTAATATCCTGGACATTGAAATCACTCCTAGTACGTTTCGCCGGAAATCCACAGCGCGCGACAATTATAGCGAAAAACGGCCTAGGAAAAAGTCAGGAAAACCGTTTTGAAATCAATTATGTAAAACTCGAACCGATGCCTGATCGGCGCCTGCGCCCGAGCTACCAAACCGAAGGAAACAGCCCCCAAGATGAGTATCAACGAAGTGACCGCCGGAAAGCTCGTGCCGGACGAGTTCAACGTGATCATCGAGATCCCGATGAATGCAGATCCAATCAAATATGAGGTCGACAAGGTATCCGGGGCGCTGTTTGTCGATCGCTTTATGATGACCGCGATGCATTACCCGGCCAATTATGGTTATGTGCCGCGGACCATTTCGGCCGATAACGACCCGGTCGACGTGCTGGTCCATACGCCGTTTCCGCTATTACCCGGCGTGGTCGTGCCTTGCCGGGCGGTGGGGATGTTGAGCATGGAAGATGAGGCAGGCGGGGACGCCAAGTTGCTGGCAGTACCGACGGACAAGATATGCCCGCTATATTCGCATTGGCGCTCGATTGCCGACGTGCCGGAGATCCGCCTTAGGCAGATCCAGCATTTCTTCGAGCACTACAAGGATCTGGAAGCCGGCAAGTGGGTCAAGGTCATTGGCTGGGTCGGCATTGCAGAAGCACACGCCGAGATCATGCAGGGCGTGCGCCGATTCCAGGACGCGGTGCCGAAGTGAACGGGCCGCAGCCCGCGCTATAACATCTCTTCGGGGGCAAATGGCGCCAGCAGGTGCCGCCAGAATCGCTGCATCGGATTGCTGAGCGGGTCCGAGCGCCAGACCCTCTCGCCGCTGCTCTCGACGCTATGCCACTCGAGCTTTGCACCGGGCTCGCTCAGGCGCAGCTGGTAGCTGCCGTCCGCACTGATGTCCTCGAACAGGCTGCTGACCTGGTGGGCGATGGTGGCGCTGCGAATGACGAGGCCGAGTTCGCTATTGGTTCGCCGCGAGCGCTCGTCCATGTTCAGCGATCCGATAAAGACGGTGGTTTGGTCGATGACCAGCGCCTTGGCATGCAGGCTTGCGAGCGAGCGGCGGAACGGGTGAAACCGCGGGCGCGACTCGCCAAGCTTCGGCCTGACTTCATTGAGTTCCACACCGAGTCGCAACAGCGGCTTGCGGTAGCGCGAGTAGCCGTTGTACACGAGCGGTGAGTCGGTCGACGCGAGCGAATTTGTCAGGATCCGGATCCGCACGCCGCGCTGCGCGAGTTCCTGCATCAGGGCCATGCCGTCATTGCCGGGCACGAAATACGCCGAGATGATGATCACCTCCTGCTTGGCTGAGCGCATCAGCGAGGCGATGTTGTCGGCAATCGTCTCGGCGGCCTTATCCTTGTTGTCAGAGGCGATTTTTGCCGGTCGATCTGCGAGCACGGCCGCTGATATCCACTCCAGCGGCAGCGTGCCGGCATCGAGGCTGCGCGCCAGCCAGTCTGAGCCGTCCAGGGGAGCTGTGGCCACCGCGGTATGCGCCTTTGGCGCGTCCCCGGGCTCTTGCGTCAGCGAGGCGATCGGGTATGCATAGCGGCTGTTCCAGAATGCGTCGAACGAATCTGAGAGCCGTGGCACGACACTGCCCGCCGCGATCACGTCCAGGTCAATGAAGTTGCTCTGGTCGTCGCGCACGAAATACTGGTCGCCGATGTTGCGCCCGCCCGTGATCGCGAGCGCGTTGTCAGCGACGAACAGCTTGTTGTGCATGCGGTGATTGATGCGCGGAATATCGTGCAAGGCGAACAGGAACCGTGTCCACAACGCCAGCCGACCGCCGGCAAAGGGATTGAACAGACGCACCTCGATGTGCGGATTGCGGCCGAGGCGAAGGAAGCGCCGGTCCTCGCCCGAGGTATTCAGGTCATCGACCAGGATTCGCACGCGCACGCCGCGATCCGCCGCCGCGCTGATATGGCGCAGCAGCAGGCGAGCCGACTCGTCCTGCTCGATGATGTAATACTGCACGTCGAGGGTACGCTCGGCGCGATCCGCGAGCGCGATCAGGCTCTGCAGGGCCTCCTCGCCGGAGGCGAGCAGGCGGATACCGGATAGCTCGCTGATGCTTCCAGCGGCCCTCGCCGCCGGGTCCGCGCTTGCGCTCGCATCGACCAGTCGCCCGAGGTGGGTGCCGGATGGGTACTCGATCGCGACGGTGCGCGATCTTGCGACATGCTGCGGCAGGCTCGCGCAGCCAGCAATACCAAGCAAGGGGATGAGGAACGCGATCGCGCTGATGCGCATCGAATGATCATATCAGGCACACTTGTCCGCCATGCAAACCCTGCGACAAGTCCGCAGCTTCGTTCTGCGCGCTGGTCGCGTCACGGTCGGGCAAGAGCGCGCCCTGAAGGAGCTGTGGCCGCGCTTTGGCATCGATTACGGTCCAGCGCCGCTTGACCTCGACGCGGTGTTCGGTCGTCGCGCTCCCAGGTGCCTCGAGATCGGCTTTGGAACCGGCGAGGTTATCGGATCGCTCGCTGCCGCGCATCCGGAGGCGGATTACCTGGGGATTGAGGTGCACCGGCCTGGTGTAGGGCAGCTGCTGCTGCGTGCAGAAGGCGCCGGGCTCAGCAACCTGCGCGTGATCTGCCATGACGCGGTCGAGGTCCTCGCGACGCAGTTAGGCGCTGACACCTGCCAGGAGATCCTCGTATTCTTCCCGGATCCCTGGCACAAGAAACGGCACCACAAGCGCAGGCTCATCGAGCCGATATTTGTGCGGCGCCTTGCTCAGGTTCTTTGTCCGGGCGGCATCCTGCGCCTGGCGACCGACTGGCAGGAATACGCCGAGCAGATGCTGACGGTCTGTAACGCCGAAGATCAGCTCGTCTCGCTGAATCCGGGTACGGGCTATGCCGAGAGGCCCGCATTTCGCTCTCCGACCCGTTTTGAGCGTCGCGGTGAGCGTCTGGGGCACGGCGTGTGGGACCTCGCGTATACCAAGCGCGACGCAGCAAATTTTCCGATTGCGTCCTAGGGCCGTTGGGAGTTGAATAATCGCGATGACCCCAGACGGAGGTGCCCATGAATTTCATCAAGCCGATCGTAGGCCAATGGTATCGGGGGACGACGAACGAGTTGTTCGAGGTCGTCGCGATTGACCATGAGGACCAGACAATCGAGGTGCAGTACTTCGACGGTTCCATCACCGAAATGGAATTTGATTCATGGAATGAGCAGTTGCTCGACAATGACATCGAGACGGCCGATGCGCCCGAGGACTGGACCGGGTCGATTGATATCGACAGCGAAGAGCTGGATTTAGAGCCAGAAGACCACGCCAAGGCCAACTGGACCGCGCATCCGGCCGTCAGGTCGTAGCATTGCTGCGGCCGTGCCGCTCGAGTTCGAGGATGCTCTCGCGCAGCACCACCAGTAACAAGAGTCCAGGCATCGCGGTAGCGAAGGTCACGATAAAGAACTTTGCCCACCCGAGCACGGCGACCACCTGACCGGCCAGTGCGCCGATCGTCACGCGCGGGATCGCCGATAGCGCCGAGAGCAGCGCGTACTGGGTTGCGCTGAAGTTCACGCTGCACTGGGCCATCACGAACGCGACGAACGCGGCCTGGCCCATGCCGCCGGCGAGGTTATCGACGCTCGTTGCGAGCACCATGAGCCAGAGTTTCTTGCCCGCGAGCGCAAGCCACATGTACAGCAGGTTGGTCAGGGCCTGCGCGATCCCGAAGGTCAGCATCGAGCGGAAAAGCCCCCAGCGCATGTACGCCCAGCCCCCGAGCAACGTGCCGATCATCGTCGATATCGTCATGTTGAGCTTGCCCGCGATGCTGAGCTGCGTCATCGAAAAACCGACGCCCTTGATCATGAAGGCGCTGTACAGGCTCAAGGCGAATGCATCACCGATCTTATAAAGAAGGATCAGCAGCAAAAATCCCCAGGCGCCGCGATGACGCAGCAGATCCCGCAGCGGCTCGATCACGGCTGCGGCCAGCGTGCGCGGCGGGCGTCCGGGCACAATCGGCTCGGGCGACCACAGTGTCGCGAACACCGTCGTCGCCATCACCAGCGCGACCAGGCCGTAGGCCACTCGCCAGCCCAGGTAGTCCGCCAGGATCAGTGTAAAGGTGCCAGCGAACATCGCCGCTGACCTATAACCAAACGCGGTCGCGGCAGCGGCAAGCGCGCGCTCCGGGGGCGGAATCACGTCGACCCGGTAGGCGTCGATGACGATGTCCTGGGAGGCCGACAGGAAGGCGACGACGACGGCGATCATGCCGAGCAGGTACGGCGTCTTGGTCGGCGAATTCCAGCCCATGATCGCGATGGCGACCGCAAGGGCGACCTGGTAAATCAATATCCAGCCGCGGCGGCGTCCCAGCAGCGGCGGAAGATAGCGGTCGAGCAGCGGCGCCCACAAAAATTTGAACACGTACGGAAAGCTGACCAGCGAGAAAAAGCCGATCGTCTTGATGTCGATCCCATCGCTCGCGAGCCAGGCCTGCAGTGTCGAGCCGGTCAGGTTGAGAGGCAGGCCCGAGGCGAACCCCAGCAGCAGGATCGCGGTCATGCGCTTGTCGGCAAGCGCCTGCATCAGCGTCAGTTTGGCAGGCCCGGGCAACGGCTCAGAACTCGAAGTCGTAGTCCATGATCAGCGGCGCATGGTCGGAGAATCGCTGCTCCTTGAAGATATGCGTCTTCAGGACCTTGCCGCGCATGGCGCTGGAGGCAATCTGGTAATCGATGCGCCACCCGACATTCTTTGCATAGGCCTGACCGCGGTTCGACCACCAGGTGTACTGGTGCTCTTCGGTGTTGACGTCGCGGAAAGCATCGATGAATTTGCCGGCGCCAAACAGGACATCGAGCCACGCGCGCTCTTCGGGCAGGAATCCGGAATTCTTCTGGTTGGATTTCCAGTTCTTCAGGTCAATGGGCTTGTGCGCGATATTCCAGTCACCACACAGGATCGTGGGGCGCCTGCGGCGCGCGAGCGCAGTTAGATGCGGCATGAAGCCCTCGAGAAAACGGAATTTCGAGGCCTGCCGATGCGGCCCTGCGGAGCCGGACGGCAAGTACAGGGAGATGACCGACAAATGACCAAAATCGGCCTCCAAGTACCGCCCTTCACGATCGAACTCCATGATTCCGAACCCGCGGATCACTTTCCTGGGTTTCTTGCGCGAATAAATCGCCGTGCCGGAGTAGCCTTTTTTCTCCGCATCATGAAAATAGGTGTGATAGCCCTGGGGCCAGAAAATCGGATCGGTCAGCTGCTCGACCTGCGCCTTGGTCTCCTGTACGCAGACTACGTCGGCGTCCTGCCCCGCCAGCCAGCGAAACAGCCCCTTGACTGCTGCCGAGCGGATGCCGTTCGCATTGAAGGTGACGATGCGCATGGCCCGCGATGATACCAGCGGCGCTTGCGCGCCGCCGCCGCACTTGCGAGACTTCCGCCACTATGGCGAGCGCCTATCAACGCGAGTTCATCGATTTGTGCATCGAGCTCGGCGTGCTGCGCTTCGGCAGTTTCAAACTCAAGTCGGGACGCGAAAGTCCCTATTTCTTCGATGCAGGTCTGTTCAACACGGGTGCCGCCATCGCCGCAGTCGGGCGCGCATACGCGGCCGCGGTGGTGAGCTCCGAGGTCGCCTTCGACATGCTGTTCGGGCCCGCCTACAAGGGCATCCCACTGGTCACGGTGAGTGCGGCAGCCTTGTCGGAGCATCACGGACTGTCGCTGCCCTACGCCTTCAACCGCAAGGAAGCAAAAGACCACGGCGAGGGTGGCGCAATCGTCGGCGGCCCTCTGAAGGGCCGGGTACTGATCATCGACGATGTGATCACGGCCGGAACGGCAATCCGGGAATCCATCGATATCATTCGCGCCGCCGGCGCCCATCCGGCCGGCGTCGTGCTGGCGCTCGACCGGCAGGAACGCGGTGTGCAAAGTCCGCTGTCAGCCGTGCAGGAAATTGGCGAGAATTTTGCCCTCCCGGTCATTCCGATCATTGGCCTCGGTGACCTGATCGAGCATATGGGGTCTTTGGGACGCGCGATGGAGCTGGCTGGCATGCACACCTACCGGGACCGGTACGGCGTGGCAATTTGAGGAAGAAGCTCTAGGAAACGCCGCGCTTGCGCCTCACAATGCCCCTTACATCACCAGGAATCAGGTCTGTGAAGTACTACGCTGCAAATGCCTTGGTTTTGATGCTGATTTGCGCTGGCGCGCCCGCGGGTGCGCAGGATGCCGGGCGCAAGCTCTACAAGTGGACCGACAGCCAAGGGCAGGTGCACTACGGCGACCATGTGCCAGATGAGTACGCGAACCAGGAACGTCGCATTTTCAACAAACAGGGCGTCGAAGTCGGCAAGGTGGAGGCACAGAAATCTCCCGAACAGGCGGCGATCGATGACCAGAAAAACCTGGCCACCGAGGAGGGCCACCGTCGTGACCGAAACCTGGTCACGACCTTCGGGTCCGTCGAGGAGATAGAGCGCCTGCGCGACCAGCGCCTCGGGTTGCTGGCTGATCAGATCAAGGTCGCCACGCAGTTCCTGGAGATTCTGCATAGCCGGCTCGACAAACTGCGCAGCGATGCCATGCGATTCAAACCCTACAGCGACAAGCCGGGCGCGGCCAAGATGCCGGATCTGATGGCCGAGGACCTCGCGCGTGTGGGTGGTGACATTCACACGCAGGAGGACAACTTGCGGCAAAAGCGCAGTGAGGAGGCCGATCTGCGTGCGCAATTTATCTCTGATATCGCCCGCTACAAGGAATTGAAGGGAATCAATTGACCCTGAAGAAACGCATCGTGCTGGGCGTCTCGGGCGGAATAGCGGCCTACAAAAGTCCCGATCTCGTGCGCCGGCTGATCGAGCGCGGCGTCGAGGTGCAGGTAGTCATGACCGCCTCGGCGCAAAGGTTCGTCTCCGCAACGAGCTTTCAGGCCGTATCCGGGCGGCCGGTGCGCAGCGATTTATGGGATAGTGCCGCAGAAGCGGCCATGGGTCACATCGAGCTCGCGCGCTGGGCCGAAATGGTGCTGGTGGCGCCGGCCAGTGCGGATTTTCTCGCGCGGCTCGCGGTGGGCCGCGCGGATGACCTTCTGGCGACGCTTTGCCTCGCTACCGAAGCGCCGATCGTTGTCGCTCCGGCCATGAATCGCATCATGTGGGCGAACGCGGCAACGCAGGCGAACATCGAGACATTGCAGGCGCGCGGAATCCGCATCCTCGGGCCTGATTCGGGCAACCAGGCCTGCGGCGAGGTAGGCCCCGGGCGCATGTGGGAGCCGCAGAAACTTGCCGATGCGGTGCTCGCACCGCCTCCCAACATGGGATTGCTGGCAGGCCTGAACGTGCTGATCACGGCGGGCCCGACCCGGGAGCGACTCGACCCGGTGCGGTATCTGACGAATCGCAGCTCCGGCAAGATGGGTTTCGCAGTGGCGGCCGCGGCCCGCGAAGCCGGCGCACACGTGACGCTGGTCGCGGGTCCCGTCAGTCTCGCGACGCCGCCCGGGGTTACCCGCCTCGATGTCGAAAGCGCGCGCGAAATGCATGCCGCCGTGCATCGGCACGTCATCAAGGCCGATGTGTTCATCGCCGCCGCGGCCGTTGCCGACTACCAGCCGATCACGGTCTCGAAGCACAAGATCAAGAAGCAGCGCGCCGCCGTGCAACTGGATCTGGAACCGACCCAGGACATCATCCAGTCCGTCGCCGAACTGTCGCGACGCCCCTTCGTCGTCGGCTTTGCCGCAGAGACTGGCAATGTCGAGGCGCATGCGCTCGACAAGCTCAAGCGCAAGAAACTCGACATGATCGCCGCCAACCAGGTGGGCGATGGCCTCGCCTTCGACTGCGAAGATAACGCACTGACGGTGCTGTGGCCCGGCGGCAAGATGGAAATCCCCAAGGGGCCGAAGCTTAGTGTCGCGCGCGAACTGATGGCCCTGATCGCGCAGCGCCTGCCCCCGCCCGGTAGCGGCGGACGGCGTATTTCCCGGCAGCGGCGGCCGGCAGCCGGCGCGCCGCGCAGCCGCGCGCGCATCCGGCGCGTGCGTCCGCGGTGAGGCGCAGAATCAAGCTCCGCGTGCTCGATCCGCGCATTGGGACGACATTCCCGCTGCCTCAGCACGCAACCACCGGATCGGCCGGCATGGACCTGCGCGCCTGCATCGATGCGCCTTTGATACTGGGGCCTGGCCGTGCCGAATTGATCTCAACGGGCGTGTCGATATTCATCGAGGATCCCGGGCTTGCCGCAGTGATTCTGCCGCGCTCCGGAATCGGCCATAAAAACGGCATTGTGCTCGGCAACCTCGTTGGCCTGATTGACTCCGATTACCAGGGTCCGCTGATGGTGTCGTGCTGGAATCGCAGCGAAGCACCCTTCACGATCAACCCCGGCGATCGGATCGCGCAGCTGGTGCTGGTGCCAGTCGTGCAGGCCGACTTCGACGTGGTCGAGGACTTTTCCGCCTCTACGCGCGGCGCGGGCGGCTTCGGCAGCTCCGGCCAGCGCTAGCCAGGCCCCCCGCCAGCTTCGCGAATCTTCGCGCTCCCGCACGATATGCGGCTGTCAGCGAAGCAGGGTTCGCGGCATGCTCGGCCGCATGGGTATCAAGGATTGGCCGAGCGACGAGCGACCGCGTGAGAAATTGCTCGCGCGCGGCGCGGGCGCCCTTTGCGATGCGGAGCTGCTCGCGATCTGGCTGCGATCCGGCAGGCCGGGGCAGTCGGCGGTCGATCTTGCGCGTGAAGTGCTCAGGAATTTCGGGTCGCTGCGAAAGCTGCTCGCGGCCGACCGTCAGCGATTCTGCACCGCACCCGGCATGGGGCCTGCGCGTTTTGCAGAGCTCCAGGCCGCCATTGAAATCTCGCGCCGGCAACTCGCTGAAACCTTGCGTACAGGGCCCTCGCTCGCCAGCCCAAGGGCAACGCGTGAGTATCTGATTTCACGCTTGCGGGACCTCGAGCATGAGGTGTTCTGCTGCCTTTATCTCGATAACCGGCACCGGTTGATCGAGTTCGAGCAACTGTTCCGGGGCACCATCGACGGGGCCAGTGTCTATCCGCGCGAGGTCGTCAAGCAGGCGCTGCAATGGAACTGCGCCGCCGTCATCATTGCGCACAACCATCCATCCGGTATCGCCGAGCCGAGTCTTGCCGACGAGCGCATCACGCTGCGCGTGAAGGATGCGCTTGCGCTGGTCGATATCCGCCTGCTTGATCACATCATCGTCGGCGACGGGGCGAGCGTCTCACTGGCGGAACGCGGGGTGATCTAGTGGGACCCTCAGGGTCTCCAGTCGATCGGAGCGCGTCGCGCTGGGCGTTTGCTGGTCCGATCGGGTCGCTCGCAGAACCGGGCCTGCAAAATTGGGACGGCGGATATATCATAACTCATTGTTTTAAGACGAATTATAATGACCATGGAGAACATGCGCGAACGCCGCTGCGTCCCGTGGCTGGTTGCCCGTGCGCACCGATGCTGGTATAAAGCGCGGCCCCGCATTTCAATTATCGATCAAGGGTTAACGTCATGTCGCGAGTCTGCCAGGTCACGGGTAAACGCCCGAAAACCGGAAACACGGTTTCCCATGCGAACAATCGCAAGCGCCGTCGTTTTCTGCCTAACCTGCATTCGCACCGGTTCTGGCTGGAAGGCGAAAAGCGCTGGGTCAGCCTGCGCGTGTCGACTCGCGGACTTCGCACCATCGAGAAGCGCGGCGTCGACGTGGTGGTTGCGGACCTGCGCAGCCAGGGCGTGAAGGTCTGATCCCATGCGTGACAAGATCAAACTCGTCTCCTCGGCTGGCACCGGCCACTACTACACGACTACCAAGAACAAGCGTCTGCATCCGGACAAGATGGAGATGAGTAAATTCGATCCGGTCGCGCGCAAGCACGTCCCCTATAAAGAATCGAAGATCAAGTAGTCGGCAGGCCCGCTCGCCGGCGGGTAGATGCCCGAACTCCCCGAAGTAGAAACTACGCGTCGCGGCATTTCGCCCGCGCTGCTCGGGCAGCGTGTGCTCGAGCTCGTCGTGCGCGATCGGCGCCTGCGCTGGCCGATCGCGTCGAGCCTTGCGAGCCGTGTTCGTGGCGCAGTCGTACGGCGCATCGAGCGGCGCGCCAAATACATATTGCTGCATTTTGACCGCGGGACGGCGATCCTGCACCTCGGCATGTCAGGAAGCCTGCGGGTTTTGAAGCTGGGAACTGCGGCGCTCGCGCACGATCACTGGGACCTCGTGATCGACAATGGGTTGTTGCTCCGTTTTCACGATCCACGGCGCTTCGGCTGCCTGCTGTGGACGGCGGCGGACCCGGAACGCCATCCATTACTGAAAAACCTCGCCCCGGAGCCACTGGGCAATGCCTTTGACGCGGATTACCTGTTCCGCGTCACCCGCAAGCGCCAGGTCGCGATCAAGAATCTGATCATGAACTCCCAGCTGGTCGTCGGCGTTGGCAATATTTACGCGAGTGAGGCGCTGTTCCGGGCGCGCATTCGCCCCACGCGCGCGGCAGGGCGCCTGAGCCGTGCGCAGGCGGCAGCTCTCGCCCAAGCCATCAAGGAGGTGCTCGCCGAAGCCATCGCAATCGGCGGCACGACCTTGCGCGACTATGTCAACGCCGACGGCATCCCGGGATATTTCAAGCAGCAATTGTTCGTGTATGAGCGCAGCGGTGAACCGTGCCGCATCTGCAAGACTACGATCCGGCAGATCGTACAAGGCCAGCGCTCGACCTATTACTGTGCCGGCTGCCAGCCTTGAGGTCAGGTGGAGGGGTTTTCTCGCGCCGCGTGTAACGCAAAGACTGCGCAGGCCGCGCCGATCAGGTCCGCGGCGACGGCATCGGCCTTGATGCGCGTGCGGCCCGTTGACCTTGCGGCCGCGATCAGCACCGTCGTGGCACCTGCGCGCAGGCCGCATTCAATATCGCTGTTCTTGTCGCCGATCACGACTGCGCTGCTGGGATCAAAGTTGAGCTCGGCCGCGGCCTGCGTAATAAGTCCTGTCGCGGGCTTGCGGCAATCGCACTTATCCTGCGGCGTGTGCGGGCAAAAGTAGATTCCGTCCAGTCGCGCGCCCGCCTCGCTCACCATCGCCGCCAGGCGCGCATTCATTTCGTTCAGCCTTGCGAGCGGAAACTTTCCGCGGCCGATGCCGGACTGGTTCGTGATGACCGCCAGGCGATAGCCCTGCGTATACAGCAGGCGCAGACCTTCGGCGGCCCCCGGCAGGAATTCAAGGCCAGCGGCGTTGTCGAGGTAGCCGCGGTCCACGACCATCGTGCCGTCGCGATCCAGCAGGACCACTCGACCGTGCCGAGGCGCAGTGTTCACGAGCCCGAGGATGCCGCGCGCTGCACGGTGCTTGCCGTGCTGTGTCCGGGCACCAGGGGCGCTAGCAGCACCCGGCCGCCGCGCGCGGTGACCAAGTCTGCGCCGATCACTTGGTCGGGCCGGTAATCAGCGCCCTTGACGAGCACATCGGGCGAGATCTTGTCGATCAGCTCCAGAGGCTCATCTTCGGCGAATATCACCACCGCATCGACCGAGGCCATCGCGGCGAGCACCGTAGCGCGCGCCACTTCACTCTGCACTGGCCGGTTGGGTCCTTTCAGGCGCCGCACCGAGGAGTCGGCATTCAGGCCAACGACCAGGCGGTCGGCCGCGCGGCGTGCATGCTCGAGCAAGGCGATATGCCCGGGATGCAGCAGGTCAAAGCAACCATTCGTGAAGGCGATTTTCTGGTTCTGGTCGCGCCAGCGGCTGACCAGGTGCAGCACTGAGTCGAGTGAAAATACTTTCTGCGCGTTCTGGCCGGGATCGGCCGGATGCAGTTCGGCGATCATCTCGCCCGTGCTCACGGTTGCCGTGCCCCGCTTGCCGACCGCAATGCCCGCGGCGATATTCGCAAGCGCGGCGGCGTCGACAATCCGGCCTCCGGCCGCGAGCCCCAAAGCCAGCGCCGCCATGGCCGTATCGCCGGCGCCGGAGACATCGAAGACCTGTTGCGCGGCGGTCGGCAAATGCACCGCCGTCTCAGCCGCGTCGATCACGGACATGCCATCCTTGCCGCGCGTGACGACCAGGGTGCCGCAAATGCCCTGCGCTAGCACGTGGCGCGCCCCGGCGATGACCTGTTCCTGCGTCAAGCAGGGCTCCCCAGAGGCGACCTGCAGCTCCGCCCGGTTGGGCTTGATCACGGTCGCGCCGCGATATTTCATGAAATCCCGGGTCTTCGGATCGACAATGACAATTTTCCCTTCCTTGAGCGACCGGTCGATCACGGCGCGGGTTACCGCATCGCTGAGCACACCCTTGGCGTAATCCGACAGCAGGACGACGCTGACGCCATCGAGCGCGCGGGCAAAACTGGCGAGCAGGCGCCCCTGCACCTCCGTACCAAGCGGCGCGCGGCTTTCGCGATCGGCCCGCATGACTTGCTGCCCCTCGGCGACATAGCGCGTCTTGACGGTGGTCGGGCGCGATGCATCCACCAGTAGTTCGGCGCTGATCTCAGGCGAGGCGGCGATCTGCGTACGCAGGTCGGCCGCGTGCGCATCGTCACCCACGACGCCGAGCAGAATTGCACGGGCCCCCATGGCAGCGACGTTGCGCGCAACGTTCGCGGCTCCCCCGGGCATGTCCGATTGCCGCTCGACATGGACAACCGGGATCGGCGCCTCCGGGGAAATGCGCTCGACCGAACCGTAGACAAACCGGTCCAGCATCACATCGCCGATGACCAATACGCGGGCCGAGTGAAATCCGTCCAGCAGCCGAAAATAGGTGTCGTGGTTCATGTGCTGCAGCCGGATTTCAGTAAACCAGTCCCTCGCCCGCGCCGCGCGGATCTGAGGCAGCTTCAACGCGCCCGCTCGCGAAATCCCAGGTGATCACCTGCATGTTGCCCCACTGCCGGGAAGACTCGCGCAGCTGGTGCCCCTCGCCCTCCAGCGTCCGGATTTCATCGGCGCTCAGCGCACCTTTCTCATAATCCACCTCATCCGGCAGATACTGATGGTGGTAGCGCGGATAACGGACAATGTCCGCCGCGCTCATACCATCGAGATAATTCAGCGTGCCGAGCAGCACCATGTTGATGATGTAGCTGCCGCCCGGCGTGCCGACGATCATCACTCCGTGGGGCGTCTCGACGAAGGTCGGCGTCATGCTGGAGAGACTGCGCTTGTTTGGCGCGATCGCATTGGCGGTCCCGCCCACGAGGCCGAAGGCATTTTGGGTTGCCTGCTTGATCGAGAAATCATCCATGGTGTTGTTCAGCATCACACCGGTCTTCGGCACCATGAACCCCGAGCCCAGGTACAGGTTCAGGGAAATCGTGGCTGCGACTCGATTGCCGGCGGCATCCAGTATCGAGAAATGCGTCGTATGCGGCCCGGAGGATGGCTCCTCGACTCCCGGCAGCATCTCACTCGGCATCGCCTTGTCGGGACGGATGCTGCCTCGCTGCCCGGCCGCGTAATCAGCGCTGGTCAGCATCGCGACCGGAATCTGCACAAAGTCCGGATCGCCCAAGTAAATGGCCCGGTCACGATAGGCGCGGCGCATCGCCTCGATCACCAGGTGCTTGCGCAACGCCGGGTTCGCTTTCTGCAGGTCAAATCCGGACAGGATGTTCAGCTCGTCCATCAGCACCACGCCGCCCGATGCTGGCGGCGAGGCCGATACGATACGGGCGCCCCGATAGCTGCCGATGATGGGCTTGCGCTCGACCACCTTATAGGCCGCGAGGTCGGCAAGCGTCCAAATGCCGCCACCGGCGCGTACGCCGGCGACGAGATCCTGAGCGACATGCCCCGTATAAAACCCGCGCGCCCCGTCATTCGCGAGCGCCTCAAGCGTTGCCGCCAGTTGCTGCTGCTTGATGATCGTGCCGGCATCCGGAACAGCGCCGCTCGGCGTCAGCCATACGTGCGCGGCATCGGGCGAGCGTAGCAACACGTCGCGCTTGAAGCCGATGACGCCATGTATGCGCTCATCCAGCGGGAAGCCGTCGCGCGCGAGACGGATTGCCGGTTGCAAGCTCTGCTTCAGCGACAGCTTGCCGAATTTTCGCGCCAGGTACTCGAATGCGGCGGGCTCGCCGGGAATGCCCGCAGCCAGCGGCCCGCCAGTCGAGGCATGCGGTATTGGCTTACCGGCCGAGTCCAGGTACATGTCACGGGTGGCGCCCCCTGGGGCTTTTTCGCGCGCATCAATCACGGTGTCGAGGTGGTCCGCGTCCCGGTGCAACAGGTAAAAGCCGCCGCCGCTCAGGCCCGAACAGCAGGGCTCGACGACGGCAAGCGCCGCCGACACCGCAACGGCCGCATCGAAGGCGTTGCCGCCCGCGGCAAGAATCTCCTGCCCCGCGCGGGTCGCGAGCGGATGGCCGCTCGCAATCGCGGCCGGGTGGGCGATGATGCCCGTGGGCGCGCCCGCGGCCGGGGTCGCAAGCGCAACCGGATGCTGGACGGACGCCGGGAGCGCCGCATAACTAAGCGCGAGGCCCACGCCGGCCAGCAGCGCGCTGGCAAAAAGGCGCGACAGGCGCACTGCGGAACCGCGATCTTTTTTAGGCATGTTTGACCGGGCTCTGGATGATGCGATGTTTTTTTAATTCCGCCTCGACCAGCGGATGCACGAATTCGGAGACATTCCCGCCCATCACCGCAATTTCGCGCACCAGCGTCGAGGAGATGAACGTGTATTGTTCCTGCGGAGTCATGAACACAGACTCAATCTCGGGCGACAGATGCCGGCTCATGTTGGCAAGCTGGAACTCAAACTCAAAATCCGAGATCGCGCGCAGGCCCCGCACGATGACAGACAGTCCGTTCTGCCGCGCAAAATCGACGGTCAGGCCGTTATAGCCCATGACCTCGACGCGCGGGACCTCGATGAGCACTCGGCGCGCCATGTCAACGCGCTGGTCCAGCGAGAACATCGGCGCCTTGTTGGGATTCGCCGCGATCGCCACCACCACGCGCTCAAAGATGCTGGCGGCTCGGCGCACAAGATCATGATGCCCGTTCGTGATCGGGTCGAAAGTGCCGGGATAAATCGCGGTTCTCTTGCTGTTCATGTTAACAATGCTTCCAGCGTTAGGGCCGTGTGGCGTCCGAATCGCAGTGCCAAGCCACGCAGCAATTCTAGATTAAGCGATTGCGGATTGGCGGAAATTGCCGAGCGCGCGTCGCCGAGATCCTGCGGCCCGCCGGCGAAGACCTTCATGGCAATGAAGTCCTCCCGTCCAACGACTTGCAAGCTCTCGCCCGAAAACCGCACCATCGAGGCGCGTCCAAACAAACCGGGGTCCGCCCCGCGCAGTGCCATCACGAGATCGACCCGATTCCCGAAAGAATCGTTGACAGCCAGCAAGGCGCCCACCGGATCATCGATACCTCCGATGCGCAGCTGTGCCTTTAGGCCCAGTGTCTCAAGCTCGCTGCGCAGACTCTGCGCCTCTGAAATGGGAATCGCCACGATCGCGTCGGCGTCCATGCTTGCGCGGACGGCACCGTGCACCGCGGCGGCCAGGGCGCCGATGACCGCATATCGAACCTGCCGGGCAGCGAGTGTGTCGGCAACGTCCAGCATCAGCAGCACCGATTGGCCAGCCTCACTGGCTCGCATTGGACTTAACCGGCGAGACCCGGGGAGTGGCGGCCGCGCGTCCGGCCAGAAACAGCTGAGTGACGAGCCGGCTATGGTGCATGAATGCAACCAGCCGTTGCTCTGGCGTCAATTGTTGTTCCTGCTGCAGTCGTTCCTGTCGCGCCTGTTCGGCGAGCCGCGAGTTCATGGGTCTGATAATACTCCCTGGACCAAATGGTATCCGACCTCGCCGGCCGATTTCGATTTCAACACCTGCCAGCCTGCGGGCAGCGTCGGCAAGCCCGCGGTGCGTTCATTTTCCAGGTACACGAGACCGCCATTTTTCAGCCATTGGGCTGCAGCAAGTTGCTCAAGGCAATCCGGCAGGGCGTTCTGCCCAAACGGCGGATCAAGAAAGACAATGTCAAAAGGCTCTCCCGGAGTTCGCAGGAAACGCGCCGCGCCCAGGTCATGCACGTGTCCTCGCGACTCGCCGCCCAGAAGCTTCAGTTGCGCGCGCAGGAAGTGAGTGACCACGGGCGCCGTCTCGACGAACACCACTTCCGCTGCACCGCGCGACAAGGCCTCGAGCCCCAACGCGCCCGAGCCGGCATAGAGGTCCAGGCAGCGCGCGCTCTGGACCTTGAACTGCAGCCAGTTGAACAAGGTCTCGCGGACCCGGTCGGGGGTCGGCCTCAGGGATGGCAAATCCGGAAATGCGACGCGCCGGCCGCGCCATGCTCCGCCGACGATGCGAACCGAGTTACGGGAGACAGGGGTAGGCACTTTCGCATCATACCCGCTAAAGTGTGCGCCCCATGGCGAACGATTCCGAACCCGGCAGCGGCGGCTTTTTCCAGCGCCTGCGCGCCAAGCTACATGCTGGCACTTCGCGCCTGACGCAGGACCTGAGGCAAATTCTGCCGGGTCGCAGGATCGATGCTGAAATCCTGGAGGAGCTTGAGACGCGATTGATATTGGCCGATGTCGGGGTCAGCGCGACCGCGCGCATCCTGGAGGATTTGCACCGGAAAGTCGCGCGCAAGGAACTTGGCGATGTAGATGCGCTGTTGAAAGCGCTGCAGGATTCGCTGGAAGGGATCTTAAAGCCAGTCGAGCAGCCGCTCAGCATCGATCCGTTGATCAGGCCCTACGTGATCCTGGTGATCGGCATCAATGGCGCGGGCAAGACTACGACGATCGGGAAGCTCGCACACCGGCTTATGGCCGAGGGGCTGAAGGTCATGCTGGCCTCCGGCGATACCTTTCGTGCGGCGGCACGGGAACAGCTGCAGACATGGGGCGAGCGCAACGGCGTGACCGTGATCTCGCAACAGCAGGGAGCCGAGCCTGCGGCGGTGATTTTCGACGGACTGCAGGCGGCGCGCGCGCGCAAGATCGATGTCCTGATCGCGGACACCGCGGGCCGGCTGCATACCCAGGGCCACCTGATGGATGAGCTGAAGAAGGTCAAGCGCGTTCTCGCCAGGCTTGATCCCACGGCGCCGCATGAGGTGCTGCTGGTGCTCGATGGTACGATCGGGCAGAACGCGATCGCGCAGGCGGATGAATTCAATAAAAATATTGGCGTCACGGGACTCGCAATTACGAAGCTCGACGGCACAGCCAAGGGCGGTGTCGTCGTGGCAATCGCGGAGAAACTGAAGATCCCGATTCGCTTCATCGGGGTTGGCGAGCAGATCGAGGACTTTGGCGTGTTCCGGGCCGCCGATTTCGTCGCGGCGCTGCTTCGGACCGCAGATACAGGCAACGGATGATCCGCTTCGACCAGGTCACCAAACGCTATTCCACAGGGCGCGAAGCGCTATCCGCGGTTTCCTTCGCGGTGGAACGCGGCGAGATGGTATTCCTGACGGGTCATTCCGGCGCGGGCAAAAGCAGCATCCTGAAGCTGATCGCCCTGCTCGAGCGTCCCACCCGCGGCCAGGTACACGTGGACGGCAGGGACACCAATGCCGTCAAGGGTCGCGGCATTGCGCGGTTCCGCAGGGACATAGGCGTGGTGTTCCAGGATCACAAGCTGCTGCACGACCGGCCCGTTGCCGATAACGTCGCGCTGCCGCTGATCATCGCGGGCGTCGCGCGCAGGGAAATCGACAAGCGAGTGCGCGCCGCGCTGGACCAGGTCGGATTGCTTGGAAAGGAGCTGAGCCGCCCGCTCGAATTGTCGAGCGGCGAGCAGCAGCGGGTGGGCATTGCCCGCGCCGTGATCGCAAAACCGCCGTTGCTGATTGCCGATGAGCCGACCGGCAACCTCGATCCTGCGCTCGCGCTTGAGGTCATGCAGTTGTTCAAGCGCTTCAACGACGTGGGCGTGACGGTTGTCGTCGCGACGCACGATGTCCACTTGATCGACGTGGTGGGCGCACGGCGCATTACCCTGGACGACGGGCGAGTCACGTCCCAATGAGTATTTCCGCCTATGTCGCGCGCCATGCGCAGACTCTGGTGGGTTCGCTGGGCCGCATCGCAGCGCATCCGTTCGAAGCTCTGATGACGATGGGCGTCATCGGTATCGGCATTGCCTTGCCGCTATGTCTGCACCTCGTGCTGCAAAATGCGCGTGAACTGTCTTCGGGCTGGGCTAATGCCTACGATCTGTCGGTGTACCTCGACAAGGGCGCAAGCCTATCCCGCGCGCAAGCAGTCGGGCGCGAATTGCAGGCGCGCGGCGATGTCGCGTCGGTGAGGGTGATCGCCGCGGCCCAGGCCCTTGCTGAATTTCGGGAGTATTCGGGATTTGGCGCTGCGCTCGATGCGCTGGGTGAGAATCCGCTGCCGAACAGCCTGATCGTGACGCCGGCATTGGCCGCGAGCACCCACGACGGAACTGTCATGCTCAGGAATGCGATCGTTGCGATTCCCGATGTCGTCACGGTGCAGATCGACACCGACTGGGTCAAGCGGCTGAACGGCTTACTGGATCTGCTGAAGCGCGTCGTGGTGCTGACCGGCGGCCTGCTCGGTGTCGCGGTCATGCTGATCGTCGGGAATACGATCCGGCTTGATATCCTGAACCGGCGCAATGAAATCGAGGTCATGAAACTGGTCGGCGCGTCGGACGGGTTTGCCCGCAGACCGTTCCTGTATAGCGGGCTCTGGTACGGACTCGGCGGCGCATCGCTGGCACTTGGGCTCGTCGCTATTGCGGTTGCGATCCTGTCAAATCCGGTCGCCCGGCTTGCGGCCCTGTATGGCAGCCGCTTCACGCTGAAGGGCCTGGATTGGCAAATTTCACTGGCCGCAATGGCTGCGGCCGCGGTGCTCGGCTGGGTCGGTTCCTGGATCGTTGCATCGCAGCATATTCGGGCGATTAATCCGTCATAAGCTGATGTTTTAATATCATATTCTTAAGTCAGGCGAACCCCCGCGAGGCTTAGCACTCTGCGGTTTGGAGTGCTATAATTGCGCCATGTTTTTAGGAGGTTTCGTCTGATGACCGCAGCCTTGATCGTCAAGCCAACGAGTTTGATACCCGCGGGTCCCGTCGGCAGTCTTGATGCCTATATTGACCGCGTATCGCAGATCCCCGTTCTCTCTAAAGAGGAGGAAATCGCGCTCGCCATTAAATTTCGCGCCGAGGGCGACCTTGATGCCGCGCGCCAGCTGGTGCTCTCGCACCTGCGCTTTGTCGTGCACATTTCCCGGGGCTACCTGGGCTATGGCCTGCCGATGGGCGATCTCGTGCAGGAAGGCAATGTCGGCCTGATGAAAGCGGTCAAGCGCTTCGACCCGGCTGTCGGAGTACGCCTGGTATCCTTTGCCGTGCACTGGATCCGCGCGGAAATCCATGAATATGTGCTGCGCAACTGGCGCCTCGTGAAGGTGGCCACGACCAAGTCGCAGCGCAAGCTATTCTTCAATCTGCGCAAGATGAAGAAGAACCTGACCTGGCTAACCGAGGCGGAGACGAACGCGGTGGCGAAGGATCTCGGGGTCGAGGCGAAAGATGTGCGCGAGATGGAGCAGCGATTGTCCGCACGCGACATGTCCTTCGATCCGACGCCGGAAAGCGATGAGGACGACACCTATTCCCCGGCCATGTACCTGCCGGCATCGAACGCGGATCCGGCTACCCTGGTCGAGCGTGCCGAGTGGGAAGAGGATTCGACCGACCGCCTTGACGCCGCGCTTGAGCGACTGGATCAGCGTAGCCGCGATATCCTGAAGCGGCGCTGGATGACCGATGCCAAGGCCACGCTGCACGAGCTTGCCGATGAGTACGGCATTTCAGCCGAGCGTGTCCGGCAGGTTGAAGCCAACGCTATTGCCAAGCTAAAAGGGCTCATGGCGGCGTAAGCGCTTGCAGTGGGTATGCACGTCGATTCGGCGCGCTTGCGCGTGGACCAAGTGCAAGCAATCAATACTTTTCTTGCGCTCGCCAGCGGAACCCTAGAGGAACGCACGCTAGCCCACTGGATACGGGAACACTCCGCCCCCGAGTGACTAATACTTCGGCGCACTGCGGTCGCGGTGCTTCTGCGATGCATTACCGGCCGCCGGAATGCCTTATCATGGAGGAGCTGGTTCCAACCAGTCCATAGGAGTCCCCGGCATGGCTGCCACTGGCCTGAACCCACTCGATTTATTTGATGTTCGCGCATCGCTCAGCGAGGACGAACGCATGGTTCAGGATGCGGTCGCCCGCATGGTCGATGACAAGGTCCTGCCGATTATCGGCAAGGCCTTTGAGGAGCATCGTTTCACGAAGGAACTGATTCCGGAACTCGCCTCGATGGGCCTGCTCGGCAGCTCGATCCAGGGTTATGGCTGCGCCGGCCTCAATGCCGTCAGTTCCGGGCTGATCTGCCAGGAACTCGAACGCGGCGACTCAGCGCTGCGCAGCTTCGTCTCCGTGCAATCGAGCCTGTGCATGTACCCGATCTCGGCCTTTGGCAGCGAGCAGCAGCGGCAGAAATACCTGCCCGGTATGGCGCAGGGAAACATCATCGGCTGCTTCGGCCTGACCGAACCCCATGGCGGCTCGGATCCTGCGAACATGAAAACCCATGTGAAGCGGCGCGGCAGCGATTGGGTCATCCATGGCTCGAAGATGTGGATCACCAATGCGCCCATTGCAGACCTTTGCATCGTCTGGGCGATGAGCGATGACGGCGTCCAGGGTTTTCTGGTGGAAAAAGGCATGCACGGCTTCGCGGCCAGCGAGATTCACAACAAGTTCAGCCTGCGTGCCTCGGCAACCGGTGGGCTTTTTTTCGACAATGTCGTGGTACCCGATGAAAACCGGCTCCCCGGTGTCATCGGGCTCAAGGGGCCTCTTTCCTGCCTGACCCAGGCACGTTATGGTATTGCCTGGGGCGTGATTGGCGCAGCCCAGGCTTGTCTCGGACAGCTGCTGGATTACACCAAGAGCCGGGTACTGTTCGGCAAGCCGCTGGCGGCAACGCAATTGATCCAGGCGCGCCTGGCGGATATGGCGCGCGGGATCACGACATCGCAGCTGCTTGCCTTGCAGCTCGGCAGGCTCAAGGACCTGGGAACGATGAGCCCGACGCAGGTCTCGATGGCAAAGTGGCACAACACGCGCACGGCGCTGAACGTGGCCCGCGATTGTCGTGACATGCTCGGCGGCGCCGGCATCAGCGCCGAGTACGTACCGATAAGGCACATGCTGAATCTCGAGAGCGTCGTGACCTATGAAGGAACCGAGTCAATTCACCAGCTTGCGGTCGGGCGTGAACTGACCGGCATCTCCGCGTTCTGATCGCATGAAATTACCCATCGACAAGACCTGGGCGATTGCCATCACGATGGTCGTAACGTATGCGATCAGCGTGGCCGTATTGCTGATCGAGCGCAGGGCCGGCGATACCGCCGCAGACGCGCCTGCTCCCGTCGCGCCGATGATCCGCCCAGACGCGCCCGCACGGTCCGCGGGCAGGCTGAGTCCCCAGGGCATGCCGGCGCAGGGACCGAGGTCGCGGCAAATGGACCCGTCGCAAGGAAATCCTGGCTGAACCTGCGATTGCGTTTAGCGGCGCATGGGCACCCCCTGCTGAACGCTCAGGCATGCATGCCTCTTTCATGTTGCAGCAGCCATTGCTTTCGCTCCAGGCCGCCGCCATAGCCGGTCATGGAACCGTCAGCGCCAATCACGCGATGGCAGGGAATGACTATGGGCACAGGATTTCTGCCGTTCGCAAGCCCGACGGCGCGCGACGCGCTGGGCTGCTGGATGCGCTTCGCGAGCTCCCCGTAGCTCAGGGTCCCGCCGCAGGGAATGCCCTGAAGCTCGTCCCAGACCTTGCGCTGGAACTTCGTGCCCTGCGGTGCTACTGGCAGGTCAAAATCGCGCCGGGCGCCGGCAAAATATTCGGCAAGCTGCCGCGCCGCTGACTGCAGTACCGTGATGTTTTCCCCGGGCAGCGCATCGGTCTGTGGCCCCCGCTTTTCCATGTACAGGCCGGTCAAATGCCTGCCGGTCTGAATAAAGGCACAGGCGTCCTATCGGGCTTTCGAGATAGATAACGTAATTCACTTCATGCCTCCTGCCATTGATCCTAAATAATGCGCCGGATGGCAGCGCCAGGGATGCTAAGCCTCCGCCTAAGCGCGTAATTACGATTCATTCGTGCGGGGCACGCTGGCGGCATAAGGTCCACTCGGGAAGCCATCGGGCAATTGCAGCACCCGCATCGGTGGGTCGCGTCGTCCCTGACGCTTCGTCGAATTTAAGAATCATGCGTCAGATTAGCCCTGCGCAGCGCCAAATACTCCCCATTTAATGACCTGCAATTACATTAAATGCGAAACTCAGGCAGACTCTTAAACGACTTCGCCAAAGGGAAATCGCTTCATGCTCGCCGTCGACCGCCGCTTGATTTTATTGTCCGGTTTATTCTGCATCCTCGCCTTGGCCGCCAGCGCGAGCCACGCGCAGATCAAATCCGCCGATTCGATACCGCAGGCCAATCTGATCGAGCCGGCTGATTTTGCCGACCAATTAAAAAAATCAGCCGCATTGCCGAAGCCCGTCATCCTGCATGTCGGGTTTCGCAAGCTTTATGCGCAGGCACATATTCCGGGATCCGATTATGCCGGCCCCGGGGGCGATGAGGACGGCCTGAAGTCTTTAAGCGAACGCGTTGAGAAGCTCCCCAAGGACACCTCCATCATCATCTATTGCGGCTGCTGTCCGTGGGGCCACTGCCCCAACGTTGCCGCGGCTTTCGCCAAGCTGAAGGACATGGGCTTCAGCCAGGTCAAGGTGCTACATATCGCCGAGAATTTTGGCACTGACTGGGTCGATAAAGGCTACGCCACGATCACCAGCCCATGACCCGATTCGCTGCGATGCTTGCGGCGCTGCTGCTGGCCGGTGCCGGCGCTGCAGCCGCTGCAGAGCCACCGCCGGACTTCACGCGCGCCGACCTGAATGGCAACTCGGTTCATCTGGCGGATTATCGCGGCAGGGTTGTACTGCTGAATTTCTGGGCCACGTGGTGCGGACCCTGCCTTGCTGAAATTCCGGTTTTCGCCCGCTGGCAAAAACAATATGGCCCGCAGGGCTTGCAAGTTCTCGGTATCTCAATGGATGACGATCAGATACCCGTGCAACACTTCCTGCAGAAAACCCCGCTCGACTATCCGGTGATCATGGGTGATACGGCACTGGCGAAACTCTATGGTGGTGTGCTCGGGCTACCGCTGACCTACCTGATCAACCCGCAGGGAAAGGTCGAAGGCCGTTATCTGGGTGGCACCGATTTGAGCGCGGTGGAAACGCAGATCAAGCGCCTGCTGGCACGCCCGTAAACGAATAGACCGGTATTGGCACTGGATAAAAGCCACGGCATTTCGTATTGACGGAATGCGCGAGGATAGCGCGCCGATTGCGCCGCCATGGAGTCATGCGAACTACGCCGCGGTCGCGGCTTGGTTATGCAGGCCGATGTGCCGCAGAATTCCCTGTGCCGCCTCGCGCCCCTCGAATACCGCCGTTACGACGAGATCCGATCCGCGCACCATGTCGCCGCCCGCGAATACCTTTGGATTCGTGGTCTGGAATGGACTTGCGGCACTAGCACTGACCCGTACACGGCCGTTGGCATGCAGCCCAATTTCGTGCGGTGCAAACCAGTCCGGCGGATTTGGTAAAAAGCCAAATGCGATAATCACCGCGTCCGCGGGGACCGTCTCTTCGGTACCGGGTATTGCCTCGGGTACGCGACGGCCGCGCCGGTCGGGCTCAGTCAGGCGGGTCTCGACCAGCTTGACGCCCTCGACCCGGTCAGCACCGACAATTTCAACTGGTTGGCGATTGAACAGGAACGTGACGCCCTCTTCCTTGCTGTTTTTATAGTCGCGGCGCGAGCCGGGCATGTTCGCCTCGTCGCGCCGGTAGGTGCAGACGACGCTCGCTGCACCCTGGCGAACCGCCGTGCGATTGCAGTCCATGCCCGTGTCACCGCCGCCCAGCACCAACACACGCTTGCCGCGCATATCGATGAAGTGTGCCGGATCATTCGACAGGCTGAGCTCCCTGTCGATGTTCGAGATCAGATAAGGGAGCGCCTCGACGACGCCGGGCAGCTCCTCGCCGGCGAAGCCGCCTTTGACATACGAGTACGTGCCCATGCCGAGAAACACGGCGTCGAATTCCTCGGTCAGCCGGTCAAATGGGACATCGCGCCCGATCTCGGTGTTTAGCCGGAATTCGACACCCATGTACTCCATGATCTCGCGGCGCTTTTCCACCACCTCTTTTTCCAGCTTGAATGGCGGAATGCCAAAGGTCAGCAGCCCGCCGATCTTCGCGTAGCGATCGAACACGACTGGCTTGACGCCGTTGCGCACCAGGACATCAGCGCAGCTGAGGCCCGCCGGACCCGCACCGACGATGGCGACCCGCTTGCCGGACGACCTGATGGCCGAGATGTCGGGCTTCCAGCCTAGCCGGAAGGCTTCGTCCGTGATGTACTTTTCGATCGCGCCGATGCTGACCGCACCCAACCCGTCGTTCAGGGTGCACGCGCCCTCGCACAGCCGGTCCTGCGGGCAGATGCGTCCGCACATCTCCGGCAGGGAATTGGTCCGGTGCGACAACTCCGCCGCCTCGAACAGCTTGCCCGCGTTGATCAGGTTCAGCCAGTTCGGGATGTAATTGTGGACCGGGCACTTCCACTCGCAATAGGGATTGCCGCAGGAGATGCAGCGGCCCGCCTGTTGAGCGGCTTCCTCGGCGCTGTACTGCGCATAGATTTCCCGGAATTCGCGCGTACGCACCGCAAGGCTAAGCTTGTCCGGCTCCTTGCGTGGCATGTCAAGAAATTGCAGGTGCTTGTCGGCCATGATTTTCCGCCTGGCCTTAAGCTGCGCGCCGCAGGTTCTCGAGCAGCGAGCCGATTGCCGCGGCCTTCGGCTTGACGACCCAGAAACGGCCGATATACGAGCGGAAATCGTTCAGCAGCTGCGCGCCCCAGAGGCTTCCCGTGGCCTCGACATGCTGCTCGATCAGGCGGCGTAAGTGCTGCACATGCACCCCCATCCCTTCGGGGGAGACCCGGTGGATGTCGATCAGGTCATGGTTATAGCGATCGACGAAGTCCCGCTCCATGTCCAGCACGTAGGCAAAGCCGCCGGTGAATCCGGCGCCAAAATTCACGCCGGTGCGCCCGAGCACGCACACGATCCCCCCGGTCATGTACTCGCAGCAGTGATCGCCGGTGCCCTCGATGACAGCAAGCGCGCCGGAATTTCGCACCGCGAAGCGCTCGCCCGCGACTCCCGCACCATACAGTTCCCCGCCGGTCGCGCCATAAAGGCAGGTGTTTCCCATGATCACGGTATCCTTTGCGACATACAGGGCGCCCGCCGGCGGCTTGATCACGATCTTGCCGGCCGCCATTCCCTTGCCCACATAGTCATTCGCATCGCCCTCGAGCAGAAGCTCAAGGCCGCCGGCATTCCAGACGCCGAAGCTCTGGCCGGCCGAGCCTTTCAGCGTAACGACGATAGCCGCGCCATTCATTCCGTAATTGCCCCAGCGCCGGGCGATCGCGCCGGAAATGCGCGCCCCGATCGAGCGATGGTAATTGCTGATCGAATACGCGAATGCGCCCCCCGAGCGCGACTCAATGGCCGCATGCATGTCGGCAAGCATCTGCTCCGCAAGCGCACCCTGGTCGAAGGGCGTGTTGCGGGGATCGACGCAGAACTGCGGGAAGTCGGAACTGAGACCCTTGTTGGCGAGTATCGGGGACAGATCGAGCTTGCGCTGCTTCGCCGTCTGGCCCTCGGCGATTTCCAGCAGCTCGGTGTGGCCGATGATCTCGCCGATGCTGCGCAGGCCGTTGGCAGCCATTATTTCTCGGCATTCCTGCGCAATGAACCTGAAGTAGTTCATGACCATCTCCGGCAGGCCGACAAAATACTTCGTGCGCAGCACATTGTGCTGCGTCGCGACTCCGGTGGCGCAGTTGTTCAGATGGCAGATCCTGAGGTACTTGCAGCCAAGCGCGACTAATGGGGCCGTGCCAAAGCCAAAGCTCTCGGCACCGATCAGTGCCGCCTTGATCACGTCGAGTCCGGTCTTCAGGCCGCCATCGGCCTGCAAGCGCACGCGATGCCGCAATTCGTTCGCGCGCAGAGTCTGGTGAGTTTCCGCAAGGCCCAGCTCCCACGGCGTTCCCGCGTACTTGATCGAGGACAGGGGACTTGCGCCGGTGCCGCCGTCATAGCCGCTGATCGTGATCAGATCGGCATAGGCCTTGGCCACTCCCGCGGCGACCGTGCCGACGCCGGGCTCGGCGACCAGCTTGACGGAGACCAAGGCCTCCGGATTGACCTGCTTCAGGTCGTAGATCAACTGCGCCAGATCCTCGATCGAGTAGATGTCGTGGTGCGGCGGCGGGGAAATCAGCCCCACTCCGGGGCGCGCGAACCGCAGCCGCGCGATCATCTCGTTGACCTTGTGGCCTGGCAGCTGGCCGCCCTCACCGGGCTTGGCTCCCTGCGCGATCTTGATCTGCAGCACCTCGGCATTGACCAGGTACTCCGGCGTGACGCCAAAGCGCCCCGAAGCCACCTGCTTGATCTTTGAGTTCTTCTCGGTGCCGAAGCGCGCTGAGTCCTCGCCCCCTTCGCCACTGTTCGAGCGTGCCCCCAGCCGATTCATCGCGACCGCCAGCGCCTCGTGCGCCTCGGGGGATAGCGACCCCAGCGACATCCCCGCGGTATCGAAGCGCTTCAAGATCGCGCTGACCGGTTCCACTTCATCGATCGGAATCGGCGCGGCCTGCGGCGCGAGCTTCAGCAGGTCGCGCAGGCAGGATACGGGGCGCTCATTGACCAGCGCTGCGTACTGCGAGTAGATCGCCTGATCGCCGCTCATGACGGCAGCCTGCAGCGTGGCGATCACGTCAGGGTTGTACATGTGGTATTCGCCGTCATGCATGTACTTGAGCAGTCCGCCCTGCTCGATGCTGACGCCAGCATCCCAGGCACGTGCGGCGAGAAACGCCTGGTCGCGCTGCAGGTCGGCAAAATCGGCTCCCTGGATGCGGCTGTCGGTGCCGTCGAAGCACAGGCTGACGACCTGGTCGGCGAGGCCGACGATCTCAAACAGCTGGGCGCTGCGATAGCTCGCGATCGTGGAAATACCCATCTTCGACATGATCTTGTACAGGCCCTTGCGGATCCCGCGACGGTAACTGCGCCCGAGCTCGACACGCGTATCCGCATGCATCGTCAGCGCATCCTTGCGTAACAGGTCAAACAGCGTCTGGTAGGCGAGATAGGGGTACACGGCGGTTGCGCCAAACCCGATTAGGCAGGCGAAATGATGCGCATCGCGCGCCGTGCCGGTCTCGACCAGGATGTTGCACTTGCAGCGCAGCCCGGCCGCCACCAACCGGTGATGCACGGCGCCGGTCGCGAGCAACGCGTGAATCGGCACCTTGCCCCGGACCAGGTACCGGTCGGAGAGCAGCAGCACGAGCTTGCCGGCGCGCACTGCCGCCTCAGCCTGGTCGCACACTGCAAGGATCGCGGCTTTAAGGTCGAGGCCCTCGTCGTGCTGCAGATCGATGAATTCGTTCGGCACGCCCTCCTCGTGCAACGCGACGATCTGGCGCAGCTTGCGCTGCGAGAGAACCGGCGAGGTCAGCACAATCTGCTCAGCATGCGCCTGGTCTGGCACGAAGATATTGCACTCCGGGCCAATCTGCGTCTGCAGCGACATCACGATGCCCTCGCGCAGGCTGTCGATTGGCGGGTTCGTGACCTGCGCGAATTGCTGCCGGAAATAATCGTATAGCGGGCGCGCCTTGCGCGACAAGACCGGCATCGGCGTGTCATCGCCCATGGAGCCGACCGCTTCGCTCTCATCCTGCGCTAGCACGCGGATGATCTCGTCACGCTCCTCGGCCGAGATATTGAACATCTTGTGGTAGGTCGCCAGCGTGTCAAGGTCAAAGGGCTCGGCGGCCAGACGGGGATCGATCAGGTCCGTCTGCAGGTAGCGCACCCCCTTCTTGAGCCAGGCCTTGTACGGATGCCGGCTCTTCAGCAGCTCATCGACGCGCGCGGTGTTCATCAGTTCGCCCGTCTGCAGGTCAAGGGCCAGGATCTCGCCCGGCCCGAGCTTGCCTTTGCTGATGACCTGCTCAGGGCGGTAATCCCAGACGCCGGATTCAGAGGCAATCGTGATGTGCCGGTCAGTCGTGATCGCCCAGCGGGCGGGGCGCAGGCCATTTCGATCCAGCGTGCAGCAGGCGTAGCGTCCGTCGGTCAGCACGATGCCCGCCGGCCCGTCCCAGGGCTCCATGTGTGTCGCGTAGAATTCGTAGAACGCCTTCAGGTCGGGATCGATCATATCGACCGATTGCCACGCCGGCGGCACCAGCATGCGCATCGCGTGCATCGGGTCGAGGCCCCCCATCAGCAGCAGCTCGAGCATGTTGTCGAGCGACTGCGAATCCGAACCCTTCAGCGAAACGATCGGCAGGATGTCACTGATGTCCGGTAAGAGCGGCGAGCGCAGCAGCGGGCCGCGCGCGACCGCCCAGCTGCGATTTCCCTGCACCGTGTTGATCTCACCGTTATGGGCTAGGTAGCGATATGGGTGCGCAAGGCGCCACTGGGGCAGCGTGTTCGTCGAGAAGCGCTGGTGAAACACGACGACCGAAGCCTGCATACGCGGATCCTTCAGGTCAGGATAAAACTGCGTCAGGAACTGCGGCATCACCATGCCCTTGTAGACGATGGTGTTCGATGACAGGGACGGCACGTAGAACATCGGGTCCCGTGCTTCTAGTTTTTTTTCGCTGCGCCGCCGCGCAAGGAACAGCCGGCGGTTGAACGTAGCCGCGTCAATGTCGCCAGGCGCGTTCACAAACACCTGCATGATGGCAGGCATGCTCTTCAGCGCCTCCTCGCCGCAGGCCGCGGGGTCAGTCGGCACCGTGCGAAAACCCGCCACCGGCAACTCCTCCTGCAAGAGCTCGCGGGTCAGCAACTCCCGGGCATGTGCAGCGGCTGCCGGGTCCTTGCTCAGGAATACGAGCCCCACGCCAAACAGCGGAGCGAGCCGCATTCCTGCCTCGCTGGCGGCCGCACGCAGGAAGGGCACCGGCATCTTGAGCAGCAGCCCGCAGCCATCCCCGGTCTTGCCATCCGCTGCGATCGCGCCACGGTGCGTCAGACGACTGAGCGAACTGATCGCCGTCTGCAGCAGCCAGTGGCTGGCGACATCGTCGAGGTTCGCGATCAGGCCGAAGCCGCAGGAGTCCTTTTCATAGGACTGCCGGTAAAGGCCCCAATCCTGGGCGCGCGGATCCGCGCCGTTTTCGAGTCGCGCACCCGTCCCTGCAATAGCGTTCTTGCTACCCTCTACCATCGCATCGCCCGTACCGCCCCATGCCTCACGGAATCATTCCGCAAAGCCTTGCAAAACATTTATCGTCCGGTTCTTGGGGCGAACGCTCTAACGCGCGCCTGATGCAAGCCATGATACTAGGGCCGCGCGCAGCGTCAATTGCCTCCGCGCGCTCCGGTATCATTCCGCCACCATGCCATCGCGCAGTCCAAAGCCCCCTGTTGCACCGCGCCTGCCGCATATCCTGCGCTCGCCCTGGGGCGCGCGCGACGACCCGTATTACTGGATGCGCGATGACGAGCGCTCTGATCCAAAAGTACTGGCCTACCTTGCGGCCGAGAATGAGTACCGCGAGCTGAGCATGGCGGCCGCGAAGCCGCTGGAGGAGCGCCTATATGCTGAGATCATCGGTCGCGTGAAGCAGGATGATTCCAGCGTCCCCTATTACAAGGATGGCTACTGGTACTACCGGCGATATGAGGCCGGCGAGGAACATCCGATCTTCGCGCGGCGCGCCCACAGCCTCGATGCGCCGGAACAGGTCATGCTCGACGGTAACAAGCTGGCCAGGGGCCATGAGTACTTTGAGATCGGTTCATTCGATGTCACGCCCGATGGAAAGTGGCTGGCCTGGTGCGAGGACCTCGTAGGGCGGCGGCAGTATCGACTGCGCTTCCGGGATTTGCCCGGTGCCCAGACGCTGGCAACCGTGATCGACGGGGTCGAGCCGGACATCGCCTGGGCGAATGACAACAAAACCCTGCTGTACGTGGCGAAGGATCCGCAGACGCTGCTTGGCGTTTACGTTCGCAAGCATGTAGTGGGCACGAATGGCGCCGAGGATCCACTGGTGTTCGAGCAGACCGATCACAGCTTCTATACGGGGGTGTGCCGCTCAAAGTCTGGCAAGTATCTGTTTATCTACATGGAGAGCACGCTCGAGTCCGAATGGCACTACGCGGATGCCAGCGCAGTGGACCTGGAATTCACGGTGTTCCTGCCGCACCAGCGTGACCATGAATACCAGATCGAACACGTCGGCACCGAGTTCCTGGTCCGCAGCAACTGGCAGGCTCGCAATTTCCGGCTGCTGCGCGCGCCCGTGGGTCCCTCGTCAGGGCCGGCCGGGTGGCGCGAGCTCATCGCGCATCGCGAAGACGTGCTTCTCGAGGATTTTGAGGTCTTCAGTTCTTTCGTGGCACTCTCGGTCCGGGCCGGGGGCCTCGCCAAGATCAGCATCAAGCCGCTCGCCCAGGCGGACGCGGCAGAGTTCTTCATTGCGAGCGATGAGCCCGCCTACAGCATGTCCATCGATGCGAATCCGCAGTTCGAGTCCACGGTGCTGCGTTATGCCTATTCCTCGCTGACGACGCCGACCAGCCGCTACGATTACGATGTCAGCGACGGGACCAGCACCCTGCTGAAGCGCGACCCTGTGGTGGGGGATTTCAACGTGCAGGACTACGCCACAGAGTTCCTGTTTGCCCCCGCTCGCGACGGCGCGCGCATACCGGTCTCCCTCGTCTATCGGCGCGGCTTTGTCCCCAATGGCTCGGCGCCGCTGCTGCTCTACGCATACGGCGCCTATGGCCTGTCGATGGACCCGGCGTTCTCGACGGCGCGGCTTTGCCTGCTGGACCGCGGCTTCGTGTTTGCGATCGCACATGTGCGCGGCGGTCAGGAGATGGGTCGCGGCTGGTACGACGCGGGGCGATTGCTGCATAAGATGAATTCCTTCACCGACTTCATCGATGCAACCCGCGACCTGGTGAGCCGGGGTTATGCCGACCGCGCCCGCGTATTCGGAATGGGTGGAAGCGCCGGCGGACTGCTGATCGGCGCTGTCGCCAACTTAAGTCCCCAGGACTACTGCGCCCTGGTGGCGCAGGTCCCGTTTGTCGACGTGGTGACGACCATGCAGGATGAGAGCATTCCGCTGACCAGCAATGAATACGACGAATGGGGCAATCCAGCCGAGCAGTTGTATTACCAGTGCATGCTGGGCTATTCACCGTACGACAATGTCCGCGCGCAGGATTATCCGGCGATGCTGGTCACGACGGGGCTGTGGGACAGCCAGGTGCAGTATTTCGAGCCCGCAAAATGGGTGGCGAAACTGCGCACGCTGAAGACCGATGCGAACCCGCTGTACCTGCGCGTAGAGATGGAATCCGGGCACGGCGGAAAGTCCGGCCGCTTCCAGCGCTACCGCGACATCGCCAGCGAATACGCCTTTATCCTGGATCGATTTGCGGATTCTGGCGCGGCAGCGTCCGCTCGAGCAGCCGCTCGCGCCGAAATACCCGGTGATAGCTGACGCCAGCCAGGTGCAGGGCAATCAGCAGGTAACCAATCCGGCGATCCCACAGGTGAACGGACTTGGCGAAATCGTCGAGCGCCTCCAGAAATAGAACTCCTTTGTGTGCTCCGGGTTGGCTTTCGCGATCCACGCCGCCGGCAGCACCGCGAACATCAATGCGACCGTCAGCCAGTGTAGGACCTGCTGGGTCGCGGAGTATCTCGCCGGCACTGCAGCGCGCTATTATTTCGCGGCGCTCGACCTTCCCTTGTGCTTCGCGTGCGCAGGCCGCAGCACGGTGCAGGCATCTCGGGCGGCCTTGAGCTGCTTGCAGATGGATTCCGCGTTCGCCCGAGTAAGGCCCGTGACCTGCAGACGGTACACGGAGCCCTTCGTAGTCTTGGACTTGTGCACCTGGTGCGTCACGCCGGAAAGCGCGGAAGGGTTTTTCTTTACGAGCTTGTCCCAATGGCGTTCCGCAGGCGCGGGACCCGAGTTAAACGCCCCCAGCTGCACGCCGTAGGTGCCGGCGGCGGTGGCCGCAGGGGGCGCCGCAGCAGCAAGCTTTTGGGAACCGGCAGCCGCAGGCGGGCTAGGCGCCGTGCCAGCAGTTGTCGCGGAAGGGGCGGTCGCGCCCGGCGGTGCAGCAGTGCCTGCGGGCGTCTGGGCGAGATTGAAGTTCTCGACGCGGATACGCGCTTCCTCGGCCCACTTGCCTTCTGGATATTGTTTCAGGAAAGCCTGATACGACTCCGGTGTATCCGTATCGCGGGCCTTCTGCCAGTCGCGCTCCTCATTCAGTTCCTTCAGGCGCTGCTGTGCCTGCGGAGCAAAGGAGCCGTTCGGGTATTTCTTGACGAATGACTCGTAAGAATCGGCGTTGTTCGAGGCGCGCGCCTTCTCCCAATCACTTTGCTCGCCACTACAGCCGGCAAGCCCGATCGCAGTTGCACACACCATGCCCAGGAAAACTTTAGCTATGTTCATGTCCGTCCACTCCACGCTTTCGCCCGGCGCCATTCTACTGCATCCTATGGACCATGCAGGAATACGATGTCGTTGTCGTCGGTGGCGGTATACATGGGGCGGGTGTGCTGCAGGCCGCGGTCGCGGCGGGCTACCGTGCGCTGCTGCTGGAACAGCTCGGCATTGCCAGCGGCACCTCGAGCCGGTCCAGCAAGTTGATCCATGGCGGGCTTCGTTATCTGGAGTCCGGACAGTTCAGCCTGGTGCGCGAGAGCCTGCATGAGCGGGCCATACTGCTGCGCATCGCACCTGAATTGGTCAGGCTCAGGCCATTTTTCATCCCGGTCTACAAAAAGACCCGGCGCCGGCCCTGGCAGTTGCGGATAGGGCTGTCGGTCTACGCCCTGCTCGGCGGATTCGCTGCCGGTACCGGCTTTGGCGCGGTGCCGCGCCGAGAATGGTCCACCCTGGACGGCCTCGACACCACGGGGCTGCAGGATGTGATCCGCTATTACGACGCGCAGACGGACGATGCGCTGCTGACGCGTGCGGTCGTCAATTCCGCGCTCAGCCTCGGCGCCCACATCGCAGTGCCGGCCAGATTCCTGATGGCGAGCCTGGATCAGAACAGCGTGCTTATCGCCTACGAGTTCAAGGGCGCGAGAGTCGAATGCCGTGCCCTGACGCTGGTCAACGCCGCGGGGCCCTGGGCGCCACTGGTTGCCGCACAGGTCCATCCCCCGATCCCGATCCCGGCCGTCGACCTCGTGCAAGGCACCCACATTGTCGTGCCGCGCTCCATTGCGGCGGGCATCTATTATGTTGAGAGTCCCACGGATGGACGCGCGGTATTCCTGATGCCATGGAAAGGCTCCATGCTGATCGGCACGACGGAAACGCCTTATTCCGGCGATCCTGCGCGCGTGCAGCCGCTGCCCCAGGAAGAGGAGTACCTGCTGGCCGTTGCGCGTCGCTATATGACGACATGTCGGGGCCTCACGCGCGCGGACATCAGCGCGCGGTTCGCGGGGCTGCGGGTGCTGCCGGCCGCGGACGCCTCGGCCTTCAACCGTTCCCGCGAAACGATTTTCACGACGGATCGTGATCCAGGTCCGCGCGTGGTCGGCATCTATGGCGGCAAACTCACCGGATGGCGCGCGGCTGCGGCACACGTACTCGCGACGCTGCGCCCATCGCTGCCGGCACGGATCGCGCGTGCCTCGACGTCACAATTGCCGCTGCGGAGGAACGAATGAGGAAGGTTCTGATTGGCGCAGTGCTGCTGTCGGCATGGGCCTGCAGCGCGCGCGCCGATGACGCGTACCAGAGCCCGACGCTCGACCGGATACGCGTCTCGCTCGGCCTGGGCCAGACCCATGCCACGACATCCTTCCAGCTGGATGCAAGCGACGGCACTCCCGGCACGGTCATTGACGGCGAGAACACGCTGGGACTCGACCCGAAGCAGATTGATCCTGAATTCGAAGTGGAGGTGCGCGCCGGCGAGCGTAACCGGTTGCGCATCAACTACGCCGCCCTTGATCGCGACGACACCCGTACACTGACCGGCGCACCGCTGCTTTATGGCGGAACGATGCTGTTGGTCAACGACCCCGTCGAGACCAACCTCAGCATCCGCGCGTTCGGGTTGACCTATGGATATTCGTTCGTGCGCAACGACCGCTTTGAGCTTGCGGCCACGCTCGGTGTCAGCGACGTGGACATCAATTCGCGCATCACGGTGGCCACGGCGACTCGCCACGTTGACCTGATCCACAGCTTCGCCGGCCCCTTCCCGACCCCTGGACTCGAGGTGACCTGGGTGCTGAGCAGGCGCTTTTACATCGACGCGCACGCGCAGTACCTGAAGGCCTCAATCAACAAGCTCAGCGCCTCGACCGGACAGTACGAGCTGCATGCCCTGTACCGGCTGCGACCCAATGTCTCATTCGCGCTCGGCTTCAGCAGCCTGACTTCCGACATTACCTCGAGAAAACCAGGCAGCGAGGGATTTGCCGACTTTACCGCGCGCGGGCCGCAGTTCTTCGTGCGCGTCGCGTTCTAGGAGTGCCCGCTTAGGGGGCGGCCGGCTCGAACGAGAATTCCACTCGGTTGTTTGCCGCGGCGACCTTGTTCCAGTCGCCCGCCGTCAACGTATCCGAGCGCGCCGGGTAGGCGGCGGACATCCTGACGTTGGCACTGGTCTCGATCGCGACGGATATCGCGCCCGCCGTGCGCTGGCGCACCCCGGCAGTCAGGTTTGCGAATGCCAGTGACTGGCGTTGCTGGGCAAATGAGGATTCTTCGGAGGGGTTTCCGATCAGGTCGCACTTGGCCAGCAGCAGCGTGGGTGCCGCGGGCAGATAGCCGTCCGTGGCATTGCCGGAAAGACAAAAGAGCCCGGCGTAACTCGTGATCCTGACGACGCCGTGCGCGCTTTGTGCCTCGAGCTTCGTGAGCAGATCGCGCAGCACGTCGAGACGGCTGCGATCGAGCGGCAGCTCCCCATAGGGCACGATCTCGATGTGCAAAGGCGGCGACGGGCTGCCCGGGGTGCTGGGCGCGCCCGGAGGCGGACCGGCCGCAAGTGCGTTGGACAGATCCTTGACCGTGTCGGCAAGTTCCTGGCGAGAACGCGTCAGTTCTGCATTGGCGGCGGACAGGCCAGCGGCATCCGCGCGCACCCTGGCGAGCTCCCCGCGTGCCAGCATCGCAAGGATCGCGAAGCCTAAGCTGCCACAGCAGGCGGCAATGGCCAGGGTTCGCCACGGAATACGACTGCTCGGCGGCGCCGGCGCGATCGGTGGCAGGGATTCCATTACCGGTCTGGAGCTGGGCAATGCTCCACGCAAGTCGCCGACGATGCGGGTGGCGAGGCTGTCCATGCCGGCAACGATGAAGCGCCTGAGGTCCGAACTCTGCTCGCGCAGCAGCGCGTCGATGCGCTGCCCCGACTCTGTGGCTCCGGGCCTCGCGATGAGCTCCGGCGGCGCGGTGGCGCTCGATGGCGTGTCGAGCTCGACCGGTGTCAGCACGGGCTGTTCGTGGTCGCGCCGGTCAGCAAGCAGGTGCAGCTCGTACAACACCTTCGAGACGTCGACGGGGCGAACCTGCTTCGGCAGCACCCCCATCGCGCCCAGGGCACGCGCCTGGCTGACGTACAACTCGCCCTCCTGCGAGGTGTACATCATGATCGGGATGGTCGCGGTGCGCGGATTTTCCTTGATGGCCTTTACGGCTTGCAGCCCGTCCATGCCCGGCATCTGCTGGTCCATGAATATGGCGTCGGGGCGATGGCGATTCAGATATTCAATCGCCTGTTCGGCCGACTCCGCCATGTCCACTTCGATATCGTATTTCTCGAGCATGCGGCTCAAGATGATGCGCGCCGATTTCGAGTCATCGACGACCAGGGCTCGCTTGCGGGCCATGCGCTCTTATTCGGCGGGTTGCGACGAGTCCTGGTTCTGCGCGATCCAGGTCAGCGCCGATTCGACATCAGCCAATTCGCTCGCCGTGAAGCCCTGCACCCTGACACCGGGCGAGTCGGCTTTCTTGCGGGCCAGCTCGGCCGCAGAGACCGAATGGATCCATACCAGGCCGCGGCGGACCTTGGCGGTGAATTTCTGCTGCTTTTCATCGGACATTGCTCAACTCCTTAAGTATCCGCCGGTGGACTTGCCGTCACGATACACGACTCTAATCCCGAATGCCGCTGCCGCGATTCATCAGCACGACCGCCAGCGTGAACATCCCCGCAGCGGCCCCTATCATGATACCGAACGCAAGTCGCAGGTCGACGTCGGAGGAATCGAGGAACCCATAGCGGAAAGCGCTGACCATATACAGAATCGGGTTGGCGTGGGTAGCAATATGCGCCCAGTCGGGCAGCATGGTCACTGAATAAAATACGCCGCCCAGGTAGGTCAGGGGGGTCAGCACAAAGGTCGGGAACCACGAGATCTGGTCGAAGTTCTTGGCAAACATGCCGTTAATGAAGCCGCCCAGCGAAAAAACAATGCTGGTCAGCAGCACGGCAGCAATCGTGGCCGGCACGTGCGCCAGCCGCAGGTGCGTGAAGAACAGCGCGACCACGGTGACGACAAGCCCCACGAGCAAGCCGCGGATTATCCCGCCCATGCAATAGCCGGCCACGATCAGCCAGTTCGGCAGCGGGGAGACCAGCAGCTCCTCGATGTGCTTGCCGAACTTCGCGCCGAAGAAGGAGGACACGACATTGGCGTAGGAATTCGTGATCACCTGCATCATGATGAGGCCAGGCGCGATGAACTGCATATAATCGTAGCCGCCGATCTGCCCGACACGCCGGCCGATCAGGCTGCCGAAAATAATGAAATAAAGCGTTGCGGTGACTGCCGGGGGCACGATTGTCTGGCCCCAGATGCGGACGATCCGGTTGGTTTCCCGGATCAGGATCGTCTTGAATCCTATCCAGTCGGTGACTGCGCGGGAGACGGTCATGCGGCTACTTCCTCGTGCCCGCATCGACCAGCCGAACGAAAAGTTCCTCGAGCCGGTTGACCTTGTTGCGCATGCTGGCCACCTCAATGCCGTGTGCAGTCAGTTGGGCAAAGATTGCGTTCAGGCTCTGCTTGTTCGTGACCTCGATCTCCAGCGTATGGCTGTCCGGCAGGCTCGTGGTGAAGCCCGGCATCTGCGGCGCGACGCTGCAGGGTTTGCGCAGGTCGAACACAAAGGTCTCTGCCTGCAGCTTGCGCAAAACGTTCGCCATGCTGTCGCGCTCGATGATCTGGCCGCAATCGATGATCGCGACGCTGCGGCACATGTTTTCCGCCTCTTCCAGGTAATGTGTCGTCAGGATGATCGTGGTGCCGCTGCCGTTGATATCGCGCAGGAATTCCCACATGGAGCGGCGGATCTCGATGTCGACCCCGGCGGTCGGTTCATCGAGGATCAGCAGCCTCGGCTCATGCATCAGGGCGCGAGCGATCATCAGCCGCCGCTTCATGCCGCCGGACAGCGAGCGCGCTATCGAGTTGCGCCGGTCCCACAATTGCAGCTGCTGCAGGTATTTCTGCGCCCGCTGCTTCGCGAGCGGCCGCGGAATCCCATAGAAGCCGGCCTGATTCACGACAATCGTGTGCACCGTCTCGAACTGGTTGAAATTGACTTCCTGCGGAACGATCCCGATGCAGGATTTCGCGACGGCAAGTTCGCGATCGATGTCGTGGCCAAAGACCTCGACGAAACCGCTGGTCTTGTTGACCAGCGAAGTGACGATGCCAATCGCGGTGGTCTTGCCCGCGCCATTCGGCCCGAGCAGGGCGAAGAAGTCCCCCTCTTCCACGACAAGGTCGATGCCCTTCAGCGCATGGATGCCATTTTTGTAGATTTTTGTGAGCTGGCGAAGGACTAGGGCATGCATAGAAGCCGCGTAGCCTAAACCTCATGGGCCTCCAGCCGCAATGGGTCCCTGGAGCAACCGGACGGCGGCCGCGAACTGGATGCCACGCAGCTGGGCGCGGCGCAGCCCCAGCGCTGAGGGGTTCGCGGCCGCATCAATAAGCGCGTTCCAATAGGCATTGCAGCTCTGCCAGCGCGGCGCCAGGTTGCCGGCTTCGGCGATCGCAATCCCAGGAAGGCGATCAACGGTGAGCAGCGCAAATGCAGCTGCGACGCTGCGCGGCATTCCCAGCAACAGCTGGGCATGGAGCGGCGCGCTGGTGGCAACATGCCACACAAAAAAAAGTGCGAGCCGCACAAACTCGACCGCCTCGCCGCCGACCTGCGGTGAATCGGCTACATACCATTGCGGCGCCCCTTGCAGGCGCGCCGACCAATGTGCCCCGTCCCCAAAGCGCAGGTCAAATAATGCATAGGGGCAATCCGCTGCCGCAGCCAACTGGTCCGGCGAGAGGCCCGCCGCCCTGGCGAGCGGCGGATTGGCACCCGCCAGGGCGGCAAGCCCCAGATAGCGGCGATTGAGCTCGCGCAGCGAATCTCGAACATTCAAAGCTTTTTTTTCGCCGTCCATGACCTGCCCTCCATGGCATTCCTGTGCGTTTGCACAATGGTTTTACAGAAAATATCGCTTGGCATAGACGCTAACTTTGTGATTAATTTCTGTCAAATTCTTTTTCGACACAAAACGCAACAATTGACGCACCAGGAGTACCCCATGAGAATTTCTGACGACCGCTACACGCGCGACCGGCTGCGCATTGACCTGGCATGGCGCCTGATAGGGCATGAGGCCCGCACCTTGACGATCCGGCAGTGGACCGGCCTCAGCGACGATCGAATCCGTAAGCTCTATCGCAGCTACGTTGAGTGCAACCAGGTGAACAAGGTGTTACGACATCGCGGCAAGTCGCCGCGCCGCGTGGCTTTTTTCTTCAGGAATCCGGAATTGCATTTCCAAGCAACCCAGTTGGCGGGCCTGTATGTCATGCACGGCCTGCTGGAAGGCACTGCCCAGGGCATCGAAGCGAGATTTCGGCTGGGCTCGCTGGACTCCGGCGAATTGCTATGCCAGACCTACGAGGCTTACCTCGACCTGCACGCACCGGCCTGGATCTCATTCGAACATGCATGGTTCCTGCTGTTTGCGCTGGGCCGGCATTACGAACTTTCCATCGGCGGGTGTCCGCAGTGCGGCGCCCTGGAATTGCGCGATATCTACCGCCGGCGCGGCACGGGTTGCGCCGGATGCGCACCGTCCCCCTGCTAGAATTGTGCCATGGAGCGACAGCATGTCTTCGCCGGTGCCTACCTCGACCGGAGCACCCATTTGCGCGACGATCCGACGGGCATCGAAGCAGCGATTGCCGATGCGCGCAGCCGCGTCATACCCGTATGGAATACCCGCAACCTGGTCGCGGCGGGCAATCCGCCGCGCGCAGCCCGACTTGATCTTGCCCGCCTGGCGCAATCGAAGCTGAATGCCGCCGAGCTGATACTGCTGGGGCGGGAGGGGGAAGCGTACCTATTTGCCTGCGCGCTGCAGGATGAGCCCGCGCCGCGCCTGCTGGACGGCGCCACATTCGAGGATTTGCGCACGGCGGCGCCGGCAATGCCTGCAGAGGATGCGGGACTGCTGGGCTATGCGCGCGCCATGGTGTCGTGGCGGCTGCGGAATATTTACTGCGGCGCCTGCGCAGCACCGACCCGCCCGTCGAAAGGCGGCCATGTTCTGCAATGTACCCACAGCGCTTGCGGAGTCGAACAGTTTCCACGGATCGACCCGGCGATCATTGTCCTGATCAGCGATGGCGAGCGCATTTTACTCGGACGCCAGGCATCGTGGCCGGCGGGACGCTTTTCGACCATTGCCGGGTTTGTCGAGATCGGCGAATCACTTGAAGATGCGGTCAAACGGGAGGTACTGGAGGAAACCGGTGTGCCGGTAAGCCAGATCAGCTATCACTCGTCGCAGCCGTGGCCCTTTCCCGCATCGCTGATGCTCGGCTTCACGGCGCACGCACTGTCAACGCATGTGCATCGCAAGGACCAGGAACTGGAGGATGCCCGCTGGTTCTCGCGCCAGGACATTGTGGAGCGCCGGTTCCTGCTGCCGACCGGGCTATCTATTTCCTATCGCCTGATAGAGCACTGGTTTGACGCGGGCCATGGCAGTCCACTGCGACAGGTCGTGCAGAGCTGGCAGGATTCCTGACTAGCGTCCTTCGCGCGCCCAATGTCCCGGAACCAGACGCCAGCCGCCTCCTTGGCGTACCCACTGGTGTGCGACCCAGACGTGACCCGGGTGCGGTGCTGCCCAATATCCAGGGACCCACCGGTGGTTGTTGCCGACCCAGTTCCAGTAGCCGCCGATCCACACATAACCCGGTACCGGCGCGATCCCAATGACCTCCTCGCGCGGTGGCGGCGGCGCAACGAGCACAACGCCAGCGGCGTAGTGCCGCGGCTCAGTGGCGACCACGCACGCGCTCATCGCCGTTGCAAGCAACAGCCCGAGCGTCAATGTCCTGACCAGCTTTTCAGTTGACGTGAATTGCATACCAGACCCTCCGGCGCTTGCGCGACCATCCATCCCGAACAAACGGCCAACCGCCCTAGGGGTTGACGGCAAAGCCCCATGAACGCAAAGCGCCTGGCCAGCCAGCAGTCCCGTACCTGCGCACGGGACGCGCTGATCCTGACCCTGTGGGTGCGCCTCGCGATGCGCGCGAAGCGCCGCCAACCCTTACGAAAGTCCCAGATCCATCGTAGATGGCTGCGATGCAGGCGAGGCCATGGGCGCAACAACCGGTGCGGGGGTCGCGGGCGCGGCAGCAGGCGCGGTAGTCGGCTTGGACATCGACCTCACCATCGGCGTCATCATCGGCTTTGGCATCTTCTTCGGCGCGGCCTTCGGAGCAGCCGCCGTCCGTCGGGCCGCTGGTTTCTTCGCAGCGACTGCTACCTTCGCTTTGGCCTTGGCTTTTACCTTAGCCTTCTTCCTCGGTGCCGCACGCTTGGCCACCTTCCTGGCGACCTTGCGAACAACGCGACCCTTCTTTTTTACCGAGCGCTTCTTGGCCGAACGCGCTTGCGACGCGCGCATCTTCGCTTTTGCCATCGGGCGCTTTTTAGATTTTCTCTTCTTAGCCATGGTCAGACTTCTCCTAACGGAACAGGTCAATACACGAGTGCGAGAGTAGCCCCGAATAAGTCTGCTGTCATCTAGCGGTTGTTACGATAGGCTGAGGCGGATGCCAGATGAAAATACTTCCCGGCCCATCCGCCCGCTCGTCGACGTCTGGCTGAAACCAAGGCGCGTATTTCGGGAGCTGGCCGCAACACCGGTCACGCGCACCGACTACCTGCTCGCGGCCGCACAAGGCATGGTCAGCTGGCTCGCCTTGTGCCGTGCACAATCGGCAGGGCTGCATAGCAGCATCGCGGAGATCTTCGGCAAGTCACTGATCGTGGGACCCATCGCCGGGATTCTCGGCATACTCTTGATGACCGCCATCTACGGGCAAATCGGGCGTCGGATCGGCGGAAGTGCTACGCGATCCCAAGTCTTTCATGTACTTGCTTACGGCGGGGTGCCCCTGGTCGCGTCCTTGGGCATCTGGGCGATCACCGGGCTGTTATTGGGGACGGCGGCGTTCATCGATAAAGCCCCGCCCGACTTAGATTTGTTGCCGGGCTTATTGCTGAAATTCCAATCCGTGGCGCATGTTGTGCTGATCGGCTGGAGCCTGTTGATCCAAGTCATGGGATTCAGCGAGGTCCAGGGGCTGGCCGTCAAGCGGGCGTTCGGCATCTGGGTCATCGGCCAATTATTGGTTCTCTGCGCGGTGATTTTCCTGATCGTCGCGCTCTACGGCCCCGATATCCCCTCGCCGCCCTGAGCAGGCGGCAACGGCGCTTTGGCCGGCGCTGCCGGCGAGCCGCTATGCGCCGATCCGCGCGCCGCGCCATCCATGCGGTTGATGATTGACCTGGCGACCGCCGCTGGCGAGCCGGCGCGCACCGTGCGCACAGGGCGCTTGCGCCGAACGGCGCGTTTGCTTGGCAAAGCGGCCTTCGCTTTGGCGGCTTTCGGCGGCTTTTTGCGCGCGCGGCGCCGCAGCCGCGCTGCAATCAGGGTTGCCTTCGTGTCCAGCACCAGCCTGCGCGCCTGCTTCGCCGCCTTCTTGGCCGCCTTCGACGCCTTGCGCGCCAATTTGAGCTGGACTTTTGCAAGTCGGGCGCGCCGCTTGGCCAGATCTGCGCGCGCAACGGCTTTGGCCGCTACGCCGACCAGGCGCTGCAGTTTTGAAATGGTTTTCGTTGCCATATGGCGGCAGCATAAGCGCGGGCGACAATGATGTCACCCGCGATGCGCCGGCATTTAACCGAGCACGCGCAGCAGGAATTCCCGGATCGCGGCGATCTCCGGCGGGCTCACCGAGTGGGCCATCGGGTACTCGTGCCATTCCACCTGGTAGCCGGCAGTGCGCAGCAGGTCGCGGGAACGCATGGCGAGCGGCGCCGGTAGGACGGCATCAGCAAGCCCGTGGGCCATGAACACGGGCACGGCATCGTTCTCGGGCTGGCGGTCCTTCAACAGGCGCGCGGCCAGGGGCAGGTAGCAGGACAAGGCCAGGACCGCGGCGAGGCGCTGCGGATAGCGTGGGGCCAGGTACAAGCACAGGGCGCCGCCTTGCGAAAAACCGGCGAGCACGATGCGCTCGCAGGCTATGCCGCGGCTGACCTCGCGCGCGATCAGTTCGCCCACCCTAAGCGCACTGTCGGCGAAGCCATCCGCATCCTCGGTCGCGCTGCGATCAAAACTGCGGATGTCGTACCAGGCGCGCATGCGCGTGCCGCCATTGATCGTGACCGGGCGCACCGGTGCGTTCGGGAACACGAAGCGCCAGGCGCGTTCGCGTTTCGGCAGCAGTTCGGGCACAACCGGCTCGAAGTCGTGGCCATCGGCGCCAAGGCCGTGCAGCCAGATGATGGCTGCGTCGACGGAGGAGGCGGATTCTATTTCAACGGTCTCGAGCAAGGTCGGCCAAGGGTACAAGGAACCGGGTCCTTGACAATACTTGCATTTTTATGCAACCTCGTTGCACTTTTATGCACCGAGTCTTGATGACATGATCACATCGCCGCCCGAGCATCACAGCGCGCCTGCGCGCCGCAGCCTGCTCGCGAAGATCATTCGCGAACGCGCGGTCGGCCGGCAGGCCGAGCTGGTCGAACTGCTGCGCAAACAGGGGCATCCCGCGACGCAATCGAGCGTAAGCCGTGACCTGCGAGAACTGGGCGTCGCAAAGATGGGCGATCGTTACGTGCTGCCAGCGGCTGCGCTTTTACCAAAGGCGGAATTCCCGGCAGTGCGGCAATTCGTCACGGCCATTCTTCCGGCTGGCGGCAACCTCGTGGTGCTGAAGACCCGCATCGGCTCGGCGCAGAGTGTCGCGCTCGCGATCGACAGCGCCCAGTGGCAGGAAGTCGTCGGCACGATTTCGGGCGATGACACGATTTTCATCGCCACGTCGAGCGTCCAGGCCCAGCGCCGGCTCCATGAGAAACTCCATGAAACCTTCGGAATCTGAAATCCCCATGACCCACGCTGCGCCATCGGGCACCGAGCCCATCCTCCTCGCATTCTCCGGCGGCCTGGACACATCCTTCTGCGTGCCATGGCTCAAGGAAACCTACAGTCGCCCGGTCATCACCGTGACGGTCGATACCGGTGGCATCGATGCGCAGGGTGCGCGCCTGCTCGCGGAGCGCGCGCGCGCCCTCGGCGCGATCGCGCACCACCAGATCGATGCGCGCGAGGCCTACTTCAACCAGGTGCTGAAGTTCCTGATCATGGGCAACGTGCGTCGCGGCGCGATGTATCCGCTATGCGTCGGTGCGGAGCGCGTGCTGCAGGCGCAGACGATCGCCCAAATGGCCCTGAGGCTGAAATCGACGATGGTTGCACACGGCTGCACTGCCGCGGGCAACGACCAGGTGCGCTTCGAGGTCGCCCTGCGCACGCTTGCACCACAACTCGAGATCCTGGCGCCGGTGCGCGACCGTGCTTTCAAACGTGCTGAACAACTGCAGTACCTGAAGGACCACGCACTGCCGATACCGCCATTCGGAGCTGCCTATTCGGTCAATCGCGGCCTGTGGGGCGTGACGATCGGCGGTAGGGAGACCTTGACTTCGGAGGCCAGCATTCCCGAGAGCGCCTGGGTGCTGTCGAAGAACGCCTTCGCTGCGCCTCTGGACCCTGTGCGCCACACGCTCGGCTTCGAGCGTGGCATTCCGGCGCTTCTGGACGGCGTCGCGCTTGCGGCGGTCACGATCATCGAGCGCCTTGAGGCGCTCGCCGGTCCCTACGCAATTGGGCGTGGCATCCATGTAGGTGATACGGTTATCGGCACCAAGGGGCGCGTTGCATTCGAGGCGCCTGCTGCGGAAATCCTGCTGACGGCGCATCGCGAACTCGAGAAGCTCGTGCTCACGGCGCGGCAGGCGCGCGTTAAGGAGTCGGTCGCCCAGGTCTATGGCGACCTGGTGCATGAGGGCCAGCACCTGGATCCGGTGTGCCGCGACATCGAGGCGCTGTTCAGCGCCTCGCAGGCACGCGTCACCGGCAGCGTAAAGCTGCTGCTGCGTGCGGGCTCGCTGTTCATCGAGGGCGTGAGCTCCTCCTACTCGCTGATGGCTGCGTCGAAAGGGGTTTACGGCGAAGCCGCGGGTGAATGGACGCCAACCGATGCGCTGGGCTTCTCCCGGATGCTCGCGCTGCCAGGCATATTCCACCAGCGCGCCGGAGCGCAAGAGCCATGAGCCCAATGCGCAGCGTCGTCGTCGACAAGATCGGATCCGTCACGCAGGCCTGTGGCCTCAAGCATGAATTGCGGATCTCGCCCGACATCGTCTGCGAGGAAGGCGTGGTCCTGGTCGTCGAAATCCTGAACAACAAATCGACTTACAATACGCTCGAGCTGACCAGCGGGCGCATGGCCAAGATCACCCGGGGCGACGTCGTGGTCGGCGCGCTCGGTCATCGCAAGGCGCTGTTCGGTTATGCGGGACACATTCCGGCAACGCTTGTACCCGGCGATGTCATCCAGATGCTGAACATCGGCGGCGTGCTGGGCATCTGCGATTCGGCGACACCGGACAAGGGCAAGCCATTCGATGCGAAAGTCCTCGGTACGGTGCTGACATTTCCGTACCTCGGCGAGCGTATCGGCGTGCCCGCGCGGGCCGGTTACAAGGCCCTGAATTACGATGCGCTGCTCGACGCGCGCGGCGTGCCCGTGGTAGCGCTCGCCGGCACCTGTATGGAATCGGGCAAGACCGCCGCCGCCGCCGCGATCATCGCGCGCATGCGCCACCGCGGTCTCGTTGTCGATGCGTTCAAGGCCACCGGTGTCTCACTGCGCCGCGACATCCTGGCGTTCGAGGACGCCGGTGCGCGCCGCACGACGATCTTCACCGATCACGGCGTGGTCACGACGACCGCGAATTGCGGCCCGGCACTGACGCGCACCATGCTGAGCGAGATGGCAGCCGGAAGCCCCGATGCGATCGTGTTCGAGCTGGGCGATGGCCTGCTCGGTACTTATGGCGTGGAAGCCATCCTGATGCAGCCCGACATCAAGACAGTGCTGACCGCGGTGGTGCTCTCGGCGAATGACCCGGTGGCGGCCTGGGGCGGGGTCAAGCTGCTGCGCGAGCGATTCGAGATTGAACCCGCCGCCGTGACGGGACCGGCGACCGACAACCAGGTCGGGGTACAGATCATCGAGGAACAGATGGGAGTCGCCGCCTTCAACGCGATCAGCCATCCGGCCGACCTGGGCGATCATATTATCGCCAGGCTAGGCATTTCCAATGTGCCTATCGCGAAGGTGGCCGCGGAATGAGTGTGCAGGCCATCGTGCTGGGCGGCACCGGCTATGTGGCCGGCGAACTGCTGCGCCTGCTGTCCGGCCATGCACACCTTGAAGTCGCGGCGGTGTTATCCGAGAGCCAGCCCAAGACGCGCGTCGTAGAGGCCTTCCCGCATCTGCAAGCGGCCTATCCGGATCTGCTGTTCGCGAGCCTGGACACAATCGAGGAACTGGTGCGCGTCACGGCGCAGACCGCACTGTTTTGCGCAGCGCCCCATGGCGTTGCGGCAGGCCTGATCGACCGGCTGCTGACGGTTGCCGCTGCCGCAGGCCGGCAGGTGCACTGCGTCGACCTGTCGGCCGATTTCCGTTTTGCGAGCGCCGCGGCCTATGAATCGGTCTACCAACGTGCGCACGGCGCGCCGCAGCGGATTGCGCAGTTCACCTGCGCAGTCCCCGAGCACCTCGAAAGCGCGCCCACGCCGCATATCGCGCACCCCGGCTGTTTCGCTACTGCCACGCTGCTCGCCTCCGTGCCGCTGCTGGCCCTGAACCTGACGGACGCGCGGCTGTTTGTCACCGGCATCACCGGCAGTACCGGTTCTGGCCGCAAGCCGATCGAAGGCACGCATCATCCGCAGCGCCACAGCGACCTGTATGCCTATAACGCGCTGAGCCACCGCCACACGCCGGAAATCACGGCCTGCGCGAAGGCGGTTAGCGGCGTCGACGCGGAATACAATTTCGTGCCGCACTCCGGACCCTACGCGCGCGGCATCTACGTCACGATCCAGGCGACCCTGAAGCGACCGCTCGATGCGGCGGGCGTGCGCGCGGCCCTTAAGGATTACTACCGCCTCTCGCCCTTCGTGCAGGTCAACCCGTCGCCGCCGCATGTCAAAAATGTGGCGACCAGTAACTACGTCCATCTCAGTGCCAGCACCAATGGCGCGACGCTCGCCGTGATGGCCGCAATCGACAACCTGAATAAAGGCGCGGCCGGCGGTGCCATACAATGGATGAACCGCCTGCTGCGGATTCCGGAGAGCACGGGGCTCACCGCGCTGGCACCGGGCTGGACCTGAAGCGCGAGCGACCCATGACCACCACCGCCAACTCGATGAGCGCAGCGCATACCAGTCACCTCGCACAGGTGTTCGCGCAATACCCGCTGGAAATAGCCCATGGCGACGGCGTATGGCTGCATACGCGTGATGGACGCAAGATCCTGGATTTCTACGGCGGCCATGCCGTCGCCGGATTGGGCTACGGTCATCCGCGATGGCTCGCCGCGCTCGAGCGCCAAGCCCGCCAAATGGCCTTCCAGACCAATGCGCTCGCAATGGCGGTGCGCGAGCGTGCCGCGGCACGGCTGGCGCGCTTTGCCGGTATCGGCCTGGATACGGTTTTCTGGGTCAACAGTGGTGCCGAAGCGAACGAAAACGCGTTGAAACTCGCCTTCAAGGTGACCGGCCGTACGCATGCGGTCGCCCTTGAGCACGGCTGGCATGGTCGCACCGCCGCGGCCGGCGCCGTGACCTGGGGTGCGCTCGAGAAATGGTACGGCTTTCCGCGCACGCCGTTCGACGTGCGCTTCGTGCCGCGCAACGAGCCCGATGGGCTGGAGCGATTCATCGATCGCAACACGGCGGCCGTGATCGTCGAGCCCGTGCAGGGCGTCGGCGGCGCCTATGACGTCGGCAAGCCGATGTTGCAAGCGCTGCGCCAGCGCTGCGATGAGACTGGCGCGCAGCTGATATTCGACGAGGTGCAGTGCGGTGTCGGGCGCACCGGCGCGCCCTTTGGCGCGAACCACTACGAGGTCACGCCCGACATGATCACGACGGCCAAGGCGCTGGGCAACGGCTTCCCGGTGTCGGCCCTGCTGCTGTCGCGCCGCCTCGCCGGCCAGCTGCGTGTCGACGACATGGGGACGACGTTCGGCGGCGGTCCCATGGCCTGCGCAATCGCCGAAGCGGTGATCGATGCGATCGAGACCGAGTCGCTGCTCGCGAACGTGCGCACCGTGTCGGCGTATCTGCGTGCGCACTGCCTGGTGGGGCCCGTCACCGGCATGCAGGGAGTCGGCTTCCTGCTGGGACTGAGGACGACGCGCCCAGCGAAGGAGGTGCACGCCGCGCTGCTCGCGAAAAATATCCTGACGGGCACGAGCGCCGATCCGCACATACTGCGGCTGCTGCCCGCATACATCATGAACGAGGCGCACGTCGACCAGCTCGCCGCCGCCCTCGCCCAGGTCGCCCCTTGAGGCGCTTTCTTGACCTCGCCGATTTTTCGCGTGACGAAATCCTGGACGTGCTCACGCTTGCCCAACGGCTGCAGGATCATCCGGAACCGCAGGCACTTGCCGGCAAGATCCTCGGACTGGTGTTTCTGAACCCATCGCTGCGCACGCTTGCCTCCTTCCAGGCTGGCATGGCGAAGCTCGGCGGCAGCTCGTTCGTGATCACGCCTGGCCAGGGAACCTGGCAGCTCGAGACAGGTATGAATGCGACCATGGATGGCGCGGCTGCGGAGCACATCCGCGAAGGCATCCCGGTGCTCGCATCGTATTGCGACGCGCTCGGAGTGCGCGCGTTTGCCGATGGCAAGGATCTCGCCGCAGACATGAACGAAACGCTGTTTCGCATGATCGATGAGCTGTGTGACAAGCCATTGATCAACCTGGAATCGGCGCGCGGCCATCCGTGCCAGGCACTGGCGGACTGGCGCACGCTCGATCAGGAGCGCGTACCGCGCCGGGCGAAGTTCGTGCTCAGCTGGGTCTATCATCCGCGCGCGCTGCCGCTCGCGGTACCGGCCGCGACGCTGCAAATGGCCGCCATGCGCGGCATGGAAGTCGTGGTGTTGCGTCCCGACGGATTCGCCTTGCCATCGGAGCTAATGGCCCGGGCACGAGCGGCCGCCGGCATGTCCGGCGGTGAGGTGTCGGAGACGGCCGACCGCGGCGCGGCGCTGAGGGGCGCCCACGTCGTCTATGCCAAGGAATGGGGCTCGACGCGCCATTACGGCGATGCGGATGGCGATGCGCGCCTGCGCGCAGGACTGACCGACTGGTGCGTGCGCGAAAGCTGGTTCGACGCGGCGCAGCCCGCAGCCCGGCTGATGCATTGCCTGCCGGTGCGGCGCAATGTCGCCGTTGCCGACGAGGTGCTGGATGGAACGCGCGCCGTGGTACGCCGCGAGGCTTTCAATCGTCTGGTGGTGCAGATGGCCGTTCTGCATCGCATGCTAGCGTGAACGGCTGATGTCGCGGAGTTACTTATGATAAGCAAGAACCGGCCCGATCCCGCCGTTGCCGTGCGCGCGCTGAAAAGCGCCGCACCGTACATACGCATGTACAAGAATAAGATTTTCATCGTCAAGGTAGGCGGCGGCGCATTGGCCGATGATCTGTCCACTCATGCGCTGATCGAGCAGGTCGCGATCCTGCACCAGGTCGGCATCAAAGTGGTGCTGGTGCACGGCGGCGGGCCGCAGCTTGACAGCGTGCAAAATGCGCTCGGCATACAGACCCAGATGGTGGCAGGGCGGCGTGTAACGGATCGGCAATCCATCGATGTGGCCGCGATGGTGCTTAACGGGCTGATCAATACCCGGATCCTCGCGATCTGCAAGGAACTGACCATCGGAGCGATCGGCATCAGCGGCATCGATGCTGATCTCGTGCACGCTCACCGGCGCCCCCCGGTGACGGCGGCATCCGGCGCAGCGATTGACTATGGCTTCGTGGGCGATATCGATCATATCAATGCCGGCGTCATCGAGAAGTTGCTGGCCGACGGGCTGATGCCGGTCGTGAGCCCGCTGTCAGCGGATGCGAGCGGCGTCATGCTGAATATCAATGCCGACACGGTCGCGGCGGCAATCGGCGGTGCGCTCGCGGCCGAGAAACTCGTGTTATGCACTGGCGCGCCGGGCATCCTGGAGCGGCCCGATGATGCCGGTTCGGTGATTTCCTACACCGATCTCAAGGGGCTGCAACGGCTGCGCCAGCAAGGCAGCTTGCAGGGCGGCATGCTGCCCAAGGCCGCCGCGATTGAGCATGCGATCCGCGGCGGTGTGCGCCGTGTTCACGTGATCGGCTATCGCTCCCCTGACAGCCTGCTGGCGGAGGTATTCACGAACGAGGGTACCGGCACGCTGGTGGTCGCCGACCTGAACGCACTGAGTCCGGCCGAGCAACAGGGCTCTGTGGCTGCAACGGCATGACGCGGCTCTGGGACAAGGGTGCGCCGCTCGATGCGCGGGTACTCGCCTATACCGCGGGCGACGATCATCAACTCGACAACCGGCTGGTCGCGTACGACATCGCGGCTTCGCTTGCGCACGCCGAGATGCTGCACGCCCAGGGCCTGCTGGCGGCGGCCGACCTGGCATCCATCCGCGGCGCTTTGCAGCAGATCGGTGCGGCTCATGCGAGCGGCGACTGGCGAGTCAACCTGCAGGAGGAGGACGGCCAGACGGCCCTTGAAACGCGCCTGACGCAGGCGATCGGCGCCACTGGCGGCCGCCTGCACGCGGGGCGCTCGCGCAACGACCAGGTGCTGGTCGCGCTTCGGCTTTATCTGCGCGAGACCGCGCACGACATCGCCGGCGGCGCCCTGGCCGTCGCGGCGGCGCTTGATCGGCTGGGCGCGCGCGACGGGGCGATCGCATTGCCCGGCTACACCCACATGCAGCAGGCGATGCCGAGCACCGTGGCGCTGTGGGCCGGCGGATACGCAGCCGAGATCCGCGACGATGAGCAGGGCTTGCGCGCCTCGGCGCGGCGCGCTGACTTAAATCCCCTGGGCTCGGCGGCCGGCTACGGCACGCCGAACCTGCCGGTGGATCGCGAGGCCACCCGCGCGCGCCTCGGGTTCGCCGCAACGCAGGAGCCCGTGACGGCGGTGCAGTTGTCGCGCGGCAAGGCCGAGGCGCACCTGCTGTTCGAGATCACGTTGCTGACGCAGGATCTCGGGCGACTCAGCACGGACCTGCTGCTGTTCTACACAAAGGAATTCAGCTTCGTCAGCGTGGCCGCGGAGTTCACCACGGGCTCCTCGATCATGCCGCAGAAGCGCAATCCCGACGTGTTCGAATTGGCGCGCGGGCGTAGCGCGGTCGCGCAGGCGGCGCTTGGCGAAGTGCTCGCCATCACGCAAAAGCTGGGCTCGGGCTACCATCGCGACCTGCAGTTGCTGAAACCCCCGCTATTCCGCGCAATAGATTCTTGCCGGCAAACGCTCGATATCCTGCCAGCCGCGATCGATGCAGTGCATTTCCTGCCCGAAAATATTCACCTCGACGAGGACATCCATGCGGCGGGCAAAGTTAATGCGCTGGTCGCCAGCGAAGGAATTCCGTTTCGAGAGGCGTATCGTCGCGTGGCGGCGACGTTTAAGCCGCAAAAACCGTGATCAAGGGCTGGAAATCGGCCCATGGGTTCGCGTATTGTTCGCGCCATGAACAAACCCTTAAGCCAATTGCTGCCGGCTTGCAGCCTTATCGCGCTCTGTGGCGCTTCCCTGTATGCCAGCGCCCAGACGCCCGCTTCCAACCAGACCAACGCGCCTAACGCGCAATCGACCCAGGCGCCTGCGCATGCGGGCCCCACCGCCGCGCCGACCCCGGCCGCGCCCGCGGTACCGCCGCCGCCGCCCTTGACGAGCGAGGAGGCGAGCTACCTGATAGGCGTCAATTTCGGGCAGTCGATCCACCAGTTCGGCATCACGAACGAAGTGTCCGTTGATACGATCGTGCGCGGTCTGAACGACGGCATGGGTGGCAAGAAGATTGATCCGACGGAGCAGCGCAGCCTGCAGGCGTTCATTCACTCACTGATGGATTCCATCACGCAACGCAACGTGAAAGCCGGCAAGGATTTCCTCGACAAGAACGCGCACGAGAAGGGCGTCGTGACCACGGCGTCCGGCCTGCAATACAAGATTCTGTCATCCGGCGACAAGAAGGCGGCGTTTCCCGCGCCGACCGACCAGGTCACCGTGCAATATCGCGGAAAACTGCTCGACGGATCGGAATTCGACAGTTCTTATTCGCGCAATACGCCAACCACGTTCCCGGTGAACAGCATCATCAAAGGATGGCAGGAAGCGCTGGTCATGATGAAACCGGGCGCCAAGTGGCAGCTATGGATACCAGCGGACCTTGGCTACGGCAACAGTCCGCGCCCGGGAATTCCGGCCGGATCGACGCTGGTGTTCGATGTGGAACTGGTCGGCGCCACTGCGGCGCCCCCTGTGGCGCCAAAGCCGCCGGGGCCGGCCCGGAATCCTGCCATGGGTTCAGCGCCGCAGACTGCGGCGCCGCCGGCGCCCTCTGTACCGCCCGCGGCGCCCAAACCGCAGTCGCCGTAACTTCGGGGACATCGGCGCCGGGACTCAACAGAAGTCCCGGCGCCCCTTGTCGCAGCGCCCGGCGCTCGTCAGAAAATAAAGTTCACGCCGACCGACAACATGTCAGGATCCCCATTGGTATCCCGGATGCGATCGTATTCAGCGCGCACCGCGAAATTCCCAAACTTGAACTGGGTCCCGGCGCCGTAGGCAAAGTCGGTGTTCGAATAGTCGAGGTCAAAGGGCGTACCCGCCCCATAGAGCATTGTGTGGGCTTGCAGCCGCGCCACGCCCGCCTTGCCATAGATATCGAGAAATGGCAGCGGCAACGGCAGGTAGCCAACCCCGAAGACGGCGTTGGCCCGCGTACTGCTGCCGCCCCTGTTATAGAACGACCCATAGGTGTCGTTCGGGCTGCCGAAATTCATGTAGTCGTATTCCACGCCAACCACGGGAATGGGTCTTACACCCAGGGTCAGCTGCCACGATGTATCGCGATTGTCGAAGCCGTAATAATCGTTCGAATAATAGCCATTATTGCGGACATTTGACTGGCCGACTGCCGCGCCTACGTAGACGCCGGCCGGGTTGTAGTCCGAAGCCAGCGCAGGTCCGATCGTGAAGCAGCTGCCAAAAGCCAGCGCTGCGGCAAGCGCGGTGGTGCCAATACGCATGCGAATCTCCATGTTGTCCGTTCGTGCAATTCAGACCGGGCGCCACGCAGCAAAGTTCCGGCCTGCGCGCCATGCTCCGCAGGCGTTATAATTTCCACATGAAACTTTTCGCGGCATTGGCCGTCATTACATTTTCTTCAGGGATTTCCGGGTGTGGCCAGAAAGGCCCGCTGGTGCATGCCGACAAACATCCGGTCGGAGCCTCTGTTGCCCAGCCGCTGGACACGCCCATCCCGGCGCCGGCCACTGAGCCCAAGCAAGACCTTGCGGCGCCTTAAGTGAGTGCACGCAAATTCGTGCTGGTCGACGGCTCGTCTTATCTGTACCGGGCATTTCACGCGCTGCCGCCGCTGACCAATTCCCGCGGTGAACCGACCGGCGCGGTGCTGGGCGTGCTGAACATGCTGCAAAAACTCGTCAAGGAGGAAGCACCGGGGTATATCGCTGTGGTATTCGATGCACCCGGCCGCACCTTCAGGGACGACCTTTTTGAAGCCTACAAGGCAAACCGCGCGCCGATGCCCGATGACCTGCGTGCGCAGGTCCAGCCGCTGCTCGACGCGGTTGAAGGCATGGGCCTGCCACTGCTGCGTATAGCGGGAGTCGAAGCCGACGATGTGATCGGCACGCTCGCGACGCGCGGCGCGAAGGCCGGGCTCAGCGTGCTGATTTCCACCGGCGACAAGGACATGGCGCAGCTGGTCGGCCCCGGCATCGAGCTCGTCAACACCATGAGCAATACGCGCATGGACCGGATTGGCGTCAAGGCGAAGTTCGACGTCTTTCCCGAGCAGATCATCGACTACCTGGCACTGGTTGGCGACAGCTCGGACAACATACCGGGCGTCAGCGGCGTCGGGCCCAAGACGGCCGCGAAATGGTTGAACCAATATCAAACGCTTGATGGACTCATTGCAAACGCGGCCGCCATTTCCGGCAAGGTCGGCGAGAACCTACGCGCGGAGCTGGTGATGCTTGAGCTGTCGCGCAAGCTCGCGACGATCGATACCGCCGTTGTGCTCGAACTGAACCCAGAGCAACTGATTGCGCGCCCTGCAGACTTGCCGCGCCTGCGTGAACTGTATACGCGGCTCGAACTGCGGCTGCTGCTGAAATCGCTGGATCCGGCCGTCGCACTTGCGGTCGCCCCGCCCCGCATGCCCGCCGCGCAGGGCATCGCAGTGCCCGCGGTGGCTGCCGCTGCCGCAACGCTGCCGGTGGCGGTGGTGGCGGTGGCGGTGGCGGATACATTGCCTCGCCACTATCAAAAGATACTTTCGCAGGCAGTACTCGATCAGTGGCTCAAGCGCCTGCGAGGCGCGCCGCTCGTGAGCTTTGACATCGAGACTGACAGCCTGAACTATATGCAGGCGCGCATCGTCGGCATTTCCTTTTCCATCGAGGCGGGCAGCGCGGCCTATGTGCCGCTTGCCCATGATTATCCCGGCGCGCCGGAACAATTGAACCGCGAACGGGTTCTTGCGGCGCTGAAGCCGCTATTGGAGGATCCGCGCATAGACAAAGTCGGGCACCACCTCAAATACGACCGGCATGTGCTCGCAAATTACGGCATTTTCCTGGCAGGCCGATGCTACGACCCAATGCTCGAGTCCTACGTGCTAAACAGCGTGGCGAGCCGGCATGACATGGATTCCATCGCGGCGCGCTTGCTCGGTATCACCACGATTCGCTTGGAGGATGTCGCGGGCAAGGGCGCGAAGCAACTGACGTTTAACCAGGTCGATGTCGACAAGGCGACCGACTATTCCGCCGAGGATGCGGATGTCACGCTGCGCCTGCATCAGGTCCTGTGGCCGCAGCTCGAGGCCTTGCCACGCTTGCGGGACATGTACGATTGCATCGAGCAGCCGCTCGTGCCCGTGCTGGTCGCCATGGAGCGTTATGGCGTCTACGTGGATCGCGAGCTGCTGAAAATCCAGAGCGAGGAGCTGCGCCTGCGCATGGTGCAACTTGAGCAACAGGCCCACATCGAAGCGGGCGGCTCCTTCAACCTCGACTCGCCCAAACAGCTGCAGGAAATCCTGTTCGGTAAGCTCGCCATTCCCGTTACCCGCAAGACCCCTACCGGCCAGCCCTCGACGGCGGAGGATGTGCTCGAGGAGCTGGCAGAGGAATATCCACTACCGAAGCTGATTCTGGAATACCGGGGGGTAACCAAGCTCAAGTCAACCTACACGGATAAATTGCCCGGGCAGATCGACCCTGGGGATGGCCGCATCCATACTTCCTATCACCAGGCAGTGGCGGCGACCGGGCGCTTGTCATCAACCGATCCGAACCTTCAGAACATTCCAATTCGCACGGCCGAGGGGCGGCGCATCCGCCAGGCCTTTGTCGCGCCGCCAGGCGCCAAGCTAGTGGCGGCGGATTACTCGCAGATTGAACTGCGCATCATGGCGCACCTGTCTGCGGATGCGAGCCTGCTCGCCGCCTTCGCCGAGGATCGCGATATCCACCAGGCGACCGCAGCGGAAGTGTTCTCCACTCCGCTTGATCGGGTCACGGCCGACCAGCGGCGCTCGGCCAAGGCGATTAACTTCGGGCTTATCTATGGCATGTCGGCTTTTGGCCTTGCGCGGCAACTCGGAATCGGGCGTGGCGAGGCGCAAAAATATGTCGACCTGTATTTTGAGCGTTATCCCGGCGTGAAGCGATACATGGACGAGACACGGGCGCTGGCCCGTGAAGCGGGCTACGTCGAAACTGTCTATGGACGGCGGTTGTACCTGCCGGAAATTAAATCGCGCAACGCGGCGCTGCGCCAATACGCCGAGCGCAGTGCGATCAACGCACCCATGCAGGGCAGCGCCGCGGATATCATCAAGCGCGCCATGATCGAAGTGCATGCCTGGTTGCAGGGTGCGGGCCTGCGGGCCCGCCTGATCATGCAAGTCCACGACGAGCTCGTCCTGGAGGCTGGCGCGGATGAAATCCCAACCGTCGTCGCGAGGTTACGCGAGATCATGGTGCGCAGCGGCGAACTGCGAGTACCCCTGAAAGTGGATGTCGGAGTTGGCAATAACTGGGACGAAGCGCACTAGAAACAAGGCTTAGGCAAACTACATAACTTTGCACTTCCGCGGCTGGAACTTTTGCATTCCCCCCTCATCTAATCCCATGAGCGAGTAATTCGCTCCCTGCTCTACTCCCTGAGCGGGCAGTCCCGGTTTGTCATCCCCATGCCGGGCTGGTCTGCCTCGGTGGCTGGTTTAAAAACCGCCCACCGGGGCTTTTTTATGCCTCCGTCAGCCACCGGTTCATGACTTCCCGCGCCTCTTCGACTCCCTTCTTCGAGTGGGCGCTGAACAGCTGCGAAGTCACGACGGTATCCGAGCAGGCCTCAGCCGTGCCCCGCAATACCCTGACACCGTCCTGGCGATTTAGTTTGTCGGATTTGGTCAACAGAACATGCGCTGCTCGCCCGCGCGCCAATACCCATTCGAGCATCGCCACATCCTGCTCTCCAAGCCCCCGCCGGCTGTCGACGATCAGGACGAGGCCGACCAGGGACTCGCGCACATTGAAATAGTGCTGCAGCAGGGCGAGCCACTTGGAGCGCACGCGTTCCGGCACTTTGGCATATCCATAGCCGGGCAGATCGACGAGGCGTCGCGCGGGCGCAATTTCAAAGAAATTGATCAGCTGTGTACGCCCGGGTGTGCGGCTGACGCGGGCCAGGCCCGAGCGCTGCGTGATCGCGTTGATAGCGGTGGACTTACCCGCATTCGAGCGGCCGGCAAAAGCTACCTCACGTCCGCTGTCTGCCGCAAGCTGATGAGGCTCGGCGGCGCTGGTCAGGAACCTGACGTGGGGATACGTCGACATTTCGGGCCTTAGTGTACAATTTGCAAGCTTATGTCGTTCATTGTAAACATGGAGTCGGGCGCGATGATGAAGCGATTTTTGGCACTCGCCGCAGTTGTCAGCGGAGCATTCGGGGGCAGCGCGAGCCTAGGCGCCGGCAATGTCGAGGCAGGCGCCACGAAAGCCGTGGTGTGCCAGGCCTGTCACGGCGCCAACGGCGCGAGCCAAAATCCCATATGGCCGAGCCTGGCGGGCCTGGGATCGGACTACATCGCCCAGCAGTTGCAGCTTTTCAAGGATGGCAAGCGCGCGAACCCCGTGATGATGCCGAATGCCGCGGCTTTGACGCCCGATGACATGGCCGACCTCGGCGCCTACTTTGACAGCCAGCCCAGCCCCAGCCTTGAAGCCGATCCGTCCTACTGGAAGGCCGGCGAGAAACTCTACCGCGGCGGCGATCCGGTACGCGCAATTCCGGCCTGCATGGCGTGTCATGGGGCGACGGGTCGCGGCGCGCAAGCGGCGAAGTTCCCGTCCCTGCACGGCCAGCAGTCGGTCTATGTTTCCAAGCAGTTGCATGATTATGCATCGGGGGCCCGCACGACGGGCGCTGGCAATATCATGCAAACCATTGCCAAGCGCCTGTCGGAAGATGACATGCGCAATGTCGCAGCCTATGTACAGGGGATACGATGATCCGCAGGATTACTGGCCTCACCGTTTTTGCAGGACTTGCCCTCGTATTAGCCGCTTGCGGCAAGCAGCAGGCAAGCAGTTCAACCGCTAGCACGACGGCGGCGCGCTCAGTCCCGGCTGTCGCCGAAGCGGCACCTGCGCCCGCCGCGACCAAGGAGCGGCCAGCCGGCGCGAGGGAGACGGAATCCTCAACGATCACCCGCATCAACGAGGATGGATCGGAATCGGTCGAAGATACCAGCAGTGACAACGGCACGCGCAACTCGATGCTCGCGGCAGTCGCTTCGACCGTCAGCTCGACGGCCACGGCAGCAACGACCCTCGCCGGGCCCACACTGTGGCAGGAAGGCGTGAACTACACGCGCCTGGTCCCGGCGCAGCCCACGTCCGCGCCAGCGGGGCAAGTCGAGGTCCTGGAGTTTTTCTGGTACGCCTGCCCGCACTGCTACGCGCTCGATCCGTTGGTCGAGGCGTGGAAAAAGACCAAGCCGTCCTATATCAGCTTCTCGCGTGAACATGTCATGTGGAATGATAGCGATCGCTCGCTGGCTCGGCTGTTTTACACCCTGCAGAGCATGGGCAAGATCGATGAGATGCACAACGAGGTCTTCAAGGAACTCCATGTCAACCTGCGCCCGCTGACCGACGCCGGCAACGATGAGCACAAGAGCGAGGAGATGCAGACGGCGTTCGTGGTCAAGCATGGAATATCAGCGGCGGACTTCAAGAGCGCATATCACTCTTTCGCAGTCGAGACGGCCATGCAGCGCGGCGACCAGCTGTGGCAGCGCTACCGGATCCAGGCCGTGCCGACCTTCGTCATCAATGGCAAGTTCATTGCCGATATCGCCACCGCGAAGGGCGAGGATAAGCTGCTCTCGCTGATAACTGACCTGGCGGCAACCGAACACAAGCGGTGAGCGCGCTCGTCAGGCACCAGGGCGGCTGCCATTGCGGCCGCGTGCGCTTTGCGGTGCTCGCCCCGGCGATTCTCGACATCGAGGACTGTAATTGCTCGATCTGCAGCATGTCGGGCTTCCTGCATCTGATCGTTACTGCAGAGCATTTCGAGTTGCTGCGCGGTGCGGACGCTCTGACCACCTACACGTTCAACACCGGCACGGCAAAACACCTGTTTTGCAGCACTTGCGGCAGCAAGGCATACTATATACCGCGTTCGCATCCTGACGGATTCAGTGTGAACGTACGCTGCATCGATGCCGGAACGATCGAGAAAATAAAGGTCCACCCGGTCGATGGCCGGCAGTGGGAAAAAGCGTTCCCGCAAGGGCGCGGGGATTTCCGTTAACCGCTCCCCCTTAATAAGTTAAGCGGTCGTCGCGGCGCGACGACGACCGTCGCGTGCGGTGCCCTGCGCGCCGCGCTACTGCAGAAAATCGTGAGACTGGTCTCAAGCGCGGCGGACAACTGGGCGCAGGCTGTAGTTGCAGTATCCCGCTGCTTGGACGGCAAGGTGGACGATGTTCGCGACTTTTTGCCCTGTCGATCCGGAGAATGGTCCCGGCCTGCGCCGCGCGCTAGTGGCGTTCGTGGGGATCGCCGTCATCGGCATGGCGCCCGCAAGGGCTGCCGACTGGGACTGCGCAGCGACGGCCCCGGGCTTGCGCATGCCGGACCCCCTGCTGTCGCTGCGTGATATGTATCCGGATCTGGCATCCTGGTCTGCCACACCGGAGCCGCCCCGTGAATTCCAGCCGCGCGCCCGCTCTTTATCTGGCTGGTCGCCCGATGCAGGCCTGCATAGTTCAGGCGTCATGGAGCGTCGCGCAGACCTGCCGCAGACCAATGCCTGGCAGAGGCTCGGGGATTTTCGTTCTGACGATGGAATCAGGCTGCTGACTGTGTGGCAAACCGCCGATAGCACGCTTGCCGTGCTGCAGGGAAAACATGGTGGTGCCTCATTGCAGTGGACGAGCCATTCCCTGAATCGGGGCGGGGCATCACGCGGCCTGCTCGATCACCTGTTCTCGACGGCCCACGGCATGCGGGTACCCGTGCGCCCTGCAGGTAATGCGACTGCCACCGCTCCGCTCGCCTCGCGCTTCGCCACCCCCTGACCATTTACTACTCCGTCGGCCATCCGGGCGACCGAAAGGCATATCCGTCGCTTGGCTTGAAGCCGTAAAACATCATCCGCTCCGTCGGCAGGTAGGCGTCGGATGCTGACAGAATGGCAGCGATGAACTTCGCGGCAGGCGCCGCGGCGTTGCCTGCGCGGGTGCAATGTAAGACCGTCAGTGCGTACTAGCGGGAGATCGGTTCATGTCCAGGTTACGCGCCCATGCCTTGGGTATTTCGATCGACGGATTCGGCGCCGGTCTTAACCAGAGCCTCGATCATCCGCTCGGCGTTGGCGGCATGGCGCTGCATGAATGGGTCTTTGCCACCCGGATGTTCCACCAGATGTTCGGGCGCGACGGGGGCAGCACCGGTGTCGACAACGATTTTGCCGAGCGAGGCTTTGCCAACATCGGCGCCTGGATCCTTGGTCGCAACATGTTCGGTCCCCTTCGTGGGCCCTGGCCCGATGATGCCTGGAAGGGCTGGTGGGGCGAAAATCCGCCCTATCACGTGCCGGTCTTTGTGCTGACCCATCATCCGCGCGCATCGATAGAGATGGCCGGCGGCACGACGTTTCATTTCGTCACCGATGGCATCGAAGCCGCATTGAATTTGGCCCGGGATGCGGCGGGAGGCAAGGACGTTCGCGTCGGCGGCGGGGTTGCGACTATCCGCGCCTACCTGCGCGCAAGGCTCATAGATGAGATGCACCTGGCGGTCTCGTCAGTGGTGCTCGGCGTCGGTGAGGCTCTGTTCACGGGTCTTGACCTTGTATCGCTCGGCTATCGCTGCACCGAGCACGTGGCAACGCCCGCGGCCACCCATGTCATTCTGACCCGCGCCGACGCGGCGGGACGTGCGATCCCCAGCAAGCCGTAGGAGTTCCCTTGGCAACGGTTACTGCCGCGGCTCCTCGAAGGTTGGGCAGGGCTTCCTGTACTTCACGCCGCTCACGCTGCTCGTCTTTTGGTGCTGCCGAACGGGCATCTGCTCGACATCGCAACCTCATTCATGCTGAAAACTGCAGCTAACGCCTTAGCAGATCGCGACCTTCCCGCCGCGGTCTGCGATACCGGTCCACCGGTCGTTCGCGTTCGATCTGGCGCGTGATCTTTGGAATCCGTTCAGCGGAAGAGTTCGTGGGTTCATGCTGATCTTCGGCGCCGCTACTCCACCCTTGTCGGTTTTTCTTACTTTGCCTGGCCAGACTGCGATCGATCGCAGTCCGAGCGCAACCACTGCACCACCGCATCTGCCAATGCGAGGCGATGCGCAGAGAATGATTCGTCATCCTCGAACGTCACCATTTGCACCTGTTTGCCGCCTTTCGCGCGGATCTCATTCGCGAGCTGCGTCTCGCGCTCCACGCCTTCATCTGGCGTATCAGCCATCCCCGCAATCAATAGCAGGGCATGATCCTTCAGTGCACTCGCCTGCGAATCGTAATCCCACTCCGGCGCGTGATCATGCATCTCTCGGATAAGCGAGTAGGCGTTGGCTCTGATGGGGCCACTGTTTGCATTGGTCGTCGCCTGGTAATACGCCAGTACCTCCGCCAGTTCCTGCGGGTGCGCGCCAAAGCGCTGGGCGACCCATCCCGGGTTCCAGGCCGCGGGCGTTGCGATGCAGACCCCGGCGGCCTCATGCGCCACGCCCGTGAGCGCGAGCCAGCCGCCGAAGCTGTGGCCGAATACGGCGATACGCGAGGCATCGATGCGATATTTGGCCGCATTCTTGCCATTGCGGATCCAGGCGAGGACCGCGTTGACGTCCTCCAGCGCGTGCATGAACGTGAAGGTGCCACCTGAACCAAAGGCGCCCCGATAGTCAAAGTACAGCGCCGCGTAGCCGGCACGCCGTACCGCCTGCGCGATATCAAGGTTGCGCTCATTGCCCGGGTAGCCATGCAGGAAGAGGACAATCGGGTGCGGACCCGCTCCCCCGGGAAGGTAAATCAGGCCGTTCATCGTGGCCCCGTGGCTGAGAATCCGGATCTCTTGCATCGATGCCGGCGGATGCAGCGCCTCCAACGGATCATCCCGGACCGCGTCCTTCTCGATCATGATGCGTGGGGCCGCAATTCCCGGATAGGACATGCCGGAAAGAGCCAGCACCAAGGCAAAGAGGACTGGTTTCATGGAAATTCCGTCGTCAGCCAAAGAGCGTCTCGCAAATTATCGTATATCCTGGATGGTCGCTATAGCGCCCGCGGTTTAGGAGTACCCTTTCACGCATTCGCTCGCCGCAAGGCGGACTCCTCAGGGCACCCATGGCAGCTGAAAACCGGTCAGGCCGCGGAACCACGATGAAAGCGATCGTCACGACCGGCAATGGCGGGTACGACAAGCTGGTGTACTGCGACGTGCCTGTGCCGCAATTGCTGCCGGGGGAAGTCCTGCTGCAGGTCCTCGCCGCTGGCGTCAACAACACCGAGATCAACACGCGCGTCGGCTGGTACTCGAAGACCGTCATGACAGACACGGGGAGCGCCGCAGTTGCCGAGGAAAAGGACGCGGTCCAGAAGAAGGATGGCGGCTGGAATGCCGCGACGCCGTTCCCGTTCATCCAGGGCACCGACTGCTGCGGCCGTGTTGTTGCGGTCGGTCCGGGAGTCGATGCCAGCCTCAGCGGCGCGCGCGTGCTGGTGCGGCCCTGCATGCGCCCGTCTGGCTTTGGCTCCAGGGAGAACATCTGGATGGGTTCTGATTTCGATGGCGCGTTCGCGCAGTTCGTCAAGGTGCGATCATCGGAAATATTCCCGGTTAGTAGCGAGCTGAGCGATGTTGAACTCGGCTCCATTCCCTGCGCCTATGGGACTGCTGAAAACATGATCCATCGCGCCAAAGTGGCCTCGGGGGAGCACCTCTTGATCACGGGCGCCTCCGGCGGCGTCGGTGCTGCGGCCGTGCAACTGGCCAAGCGGCGCGGCGCGATCGTGACGGCGATTGCCGGAAAAGCCAAGCACGATCAGGTCCGATCGATCGGAGCAGATCGGATGATCGATCGCGATGCCGATGTGGTGGCAGCACTAGGGGAGGCTTCCGTGGATGTGGTCGTCGACAACGTTGCCGGGCCTGCATTTGGTAACATGTTGAATGCCCTGAAGCGAGGCGGCCGGTATGTGTCCTCCGGCGCGATTGGCGGAGCACTGGTGACGCTCGACATGCGCACCTTCTACCTGAAGGATCTGCTGCTGATCGGCTGCACCGCGTGGGACGAGCAGGTGTTCCCGAATCTCATCTCGTACATCGAGCAGGGGCAGCTGCGTCCCCTGGTGGCGAGGACATTTCCGCTCGAGCGGATAGCCGATGCGCAACGCGAGTTCCTCGAAAAAAAGCACGTGGGTAAGTTCGTGCTGATACCTGCGCCGCTGCAGATCTGATTGATGGATGCTGTGTTGGCATACA